>NZ_JAQGLA010000009.1 GCF_027853915.1 Saccharopolyspora oryzae | reverse complement strand
GAACCCGGACCGGGTTCACGAACGACGCTGCCTCGATCCGGGTGACCCCCGCCGCGACCAGCGCCTCCGCGATCCGGACCCGGTCCTCGACGGCGACCACGACCGGCTCGTCCTGCAGGCCGTCCCGCAGCACGACGTCGGTGATCTCGACCCCGTCGACACTGCCCGGCCCGGTCATCAGACGACGCCTTTCGCGCGCAGCGCCGCGATCCGGTCGGCATCGAGCCCCAGGACGCCGCCCAGCACTTCTCCGGTGTGCTCCCCGAGTTCGGGGCCTGCCCACCGAACGTCACCGGGCGCACCGGGCAATCGGGGGACGACACCGGGGAACCGGATCTCCTCCGGGGCCTCCTCGACGACGACCTTGAGGGGGCGCACCATGCCCCGAGCCTGGAAGTGCGGGTCCTCGGCGATACCCGCGGCGTCGTACACCGGGCCGACCGGAACCCCGGCCGTTCCGAGGACCTCGACGACTTCCGGGGCCGTGCGCCGACGGGTCCAGTCGCTGATCGCAGCGTCGAGCTCGCTCTCGCGCGCGTCGCGGGCGCTGCCATCGGCCAGCGCCGGGTCCTCGCCGAGGTCCGGGCGTCCGACCGCGGCCATCAGCCGGCCGAACACGCCGCTGGAGTTGCCCGCGATCATCACCGACTGCCCGTCGGAGGTCGGGTAGACGCCGCTCGGCACGACACCCGGGAGGTTCCCCGCCGTGCGCCGGCGGATCTCGCCGTACGCGTCCATGTCCGGGACCAGCGACTCCATGGCCATGAACACGGACTCGTAGAGCGCCACATCGGCCACCCTCGGCCCGGCGTGCGGCCGCCCGTGCGCCCTGGCCAGCAGGAGCATCAGCGCGCTGATCGCACCGTAGAGCCCGGCCAGCGCGTCGCCGATCGGAGCCGCGGGCCGTACCGGTGGGCGATCCGGGTGCCCCGTGACCTGCCGCAACCCGGCGAACGCCTCGGCGACCCCGCCGAACCCGGCTCGGTCCCGGTAGGGGCCGGTCTGCCCGTACCCCGAGATCCGGACCAGCACCACGTCCGGGTTCGCCGCGGTGAGCTCCTCCGGACCGAGGCCCCACCGCTCGAGGGTCCCCGGCCGGAAGTTCTCGATCACCACGTCGCAGGAGCGGGCCAGGTCGAGGACCAGCTCGCGCCCCTCGTCGGTCCGCAGGTCCAGCGTGATCGACTTCTTGTTCCGGGCGATCGTCCGGAACATCATCGAGGTGCTGCCCCGGCTGCGCCGCCAGCCCCGCAGCTCGTCACCCGCACCCGGGCGCTCGATCTTGACGACTTCGGCACCGAAGTCCGCGAAGATCCGGCTCGCGAACGGTGCTGCGATGAAGTTCCCGAGTTCCAGCACCCGGAATCCGGACAACGGTGGATCGACCTGCGACGCACTCTTCGGGTGGGTCATCGCCGACTCCCTGAGTTTATCAATATATGAGCATCGCTGCTCAATTAGCGAGAGGGACGCTACAGTCGGCTCCAACACCCGGTCAAGACTTCCCTTGCAAGCCAACGAAAGTCGTTGCTCGATATATGAGAAAGCGCGGGACCTCTGTCCACAACGGATGCTTCGGGCCAACAATGCCGGGCAGGAATCCGCCCGCTCCGGAAAGCGAAGTCCGTTCCCACGTCGGACTGGAATCGCGTCCTGGGGTCGGCTGCGTTCTGCGCAGGATGCGGGCTGAGTTGAACAGCGGTCCTCCGACCGGTAGGTACTGGAGCAGCAAGCAGGACCAGTAGGAGGACGAGCATGCGCTACACCCGACTCGGAACGACCGGCCTGGAGGTCTCGTCGATCTGCGTGGGCTGCATGAGCTTCGGGGAGCCGGATCGCGGCAGCCACACCTGGACCCTTCCGGAGGAGCCCAGCCGCGAGATCATCCGCGCCGCGCTCGACGCGGAAATCAACTTCTTCGACACGGCCAACGTCTACTCGAACGGCTCCAGCGAGGAGATCGTCGGACGTGCTCTGAAGGACTTCGTCCCGCGCGAGGAAGTCGTGATCGCCACCAAGGTGCGCAACCGGATGCGCCCGGGGCCCAACGGCGCCGGGCTGTCGCGCCGGGCGATCCTCGCCGAGATCGACAACAGCCTGCGCCGGCTCGGGACGGACTACGTCGACCTCTACCAGATCCACCGGTGGGACTACGACACGCCCATCGAGGAGACCATGGAGGCGCTGCACGACGTGGTGAAGGCGGGCAAGGCCCGCTACATCGGTGCCTCCTCCATGCACACCTGGCAGTTCGCCAAGGCCCAGTTCACCGCCGAGCGCAACGGCTGGACGCGGTTCGTCACCATGCAGAACCACTACAACCTGCTCTACCGCGAGGAAGAGCGGGAGATGCTGCCGTTCTGCGCGGACCAGGGAGTCGGTTCGATCCCGTGGAGCCCGCTGGCGCGGGGTCGGCTGACCCGCCCCTGGGACGTCTCGACTGCCCGCTCCGAGACCGACGAATTCGGGAAGACCCTGTACCTGGACAGCGATCGGACGATCGTCGAGCGATTGCAGGAGATCTCGGGCAAGCGCGGGGTCCCCGCGGCGCAGCTCGCTCTCGCGTGGCTCCTGCGCAAGCCGGTGGTCTCCGCGCCGATCGTGGGAGCGACCAAGGTGACCCACCTCCAGGACGCGATCGCCGCCGTGGACGTGACGCTCGACGACGAGGAAGCGCAGTACCTGGAAGAGGCCTACGCCCCGCACACCACGGCGGGCTTCGCGTAACCCTTCCTCCGCAGCAGCGCTGCTGGTGCGCCCGTTGCCCACCACACCGCGGGTGGGCAACGGGCGACGCCCAAAATTGGCTGGCCGACCACGGGCGGGTCCGGCAAGAATGAGCGGGTGATCGCCGCAGCACCTCAAGGCCCCGTGGACATCCCGCGCATCGTCACCGAGCTTGCGGCAGGGCGGCCGACGCGGGCCGTTTGGGAGAACGAGCTCGGCGGGCTGACGTTCCAAGTCGGCCTGGGTGACCAGCGGCAGTTCGTGAAGTGGACACCGGCAGGCAGCGGCATCGACCTCGCGGCCGAGGTGGCACGCCTGCGCTGGGCGGCGAAGTTCACCGTGGTGCCGCGCGTGCTCGACCAGGGCGCTGACGAAGCAGGGGCCTGGATCGTCACGCACGGCCTGCCCGGACGCACGGCGGTGGACGACCGCTGGAAGCGCGACCCCGGCACAGCAGTACGCGCGATCGGAGCCGGGCTGCGCGCGCTCCACGACGCGCTGCCCGTCGCGGACTGCCCCTTCGACTGGTCCGCCGAAAAGCGCCTGGAAGCAGTGCGATCACGAGCAGCGGCAGACCGCATCGATCCGGCGGACTGGCATGAAGACCTCCAGCACATCGGCACCGTCGAGCGCGCGCTCGGCGTGCTCACCGACATCCCGCCTGCCGACGAGCTCGTCGTCTGCCACGGCGACGCCTGCGCCCCCAACACCCTGGTCGGAGACGACGGCACGTGCACCGGACACGTCGACCTCGGTGCCCTCGGCGTCGCCGACCGCTGGGCCGACCTCGCCATCGCCACGTGGAGCACGCAGTGGAACTACGGCCCGGGCTGGGAAGACCCGCTGCTCGAGGCCTACGGAATCGCCCCGGACCAGGAACGGATCACGTACTACCGGCTCCTGTGGGAACTCTCGGACTGACCAAGTCGCCGGGGCAGCAAGGTCCCGGGGACGTGCCACCAGTCGTCAGATCGTCACGATGACCTCGTCGTCCTCCACGCGTACCGGGATCGGCCGCAGCCCGACGTCAGGATTCGCCGGATGCCGCCCCGTGAGGACGTCGAATTCGAAGCCGTGCCAAGGGCACACGATGTTGCGGTCGGCCGGGTGGAAGGCGGGTCCGGCGTTCTTGCGGTCCTCGCGCAGCGGCTGGATCGTCCGCGGCATGAGATTTCCCTGGCAAACCGGGCCGCCCTGGTGCGGGCACGCGTTGTGCCATGCCCGCACCTCGCCCGCGTGGAAGTAGACGCCAAGTTCCAGACCGTCCACTTCGACCACGATGCGTTCGCGTTCGCGGAGGTCGGCCAGTCCGGCGACGACGACGTCGCGGTGCGCGGTGCTCATTCCGCCCTCCGGTACCAGATTGCCATGTCGAACAGGTTCACGTCGGCGGCGTCCAGCAGCGCTGTCACCAGAACGACCGTCTCGGTCGCGGTCAGGGCATCCTCGTGGACCGGCCACGCGATCTTGCCCACCCGGTCGGTTTTCGCCGAGAACAGGCGTGCTGCCGCGTAGAGGAGGTCGGCGATGTCCTCATCGGCGACCTCGGCGGCCCGGTCGTGCTCGGTGACATCACGGGTCAGCTCGCCCAGGCGCGCGACCAACGAGGTCAGTTCCGGAGTCGAAGTCATGTCACGAGATCCCGGGGCGTTCCTGGAGCACGCTCTTCGCGGCGGGCTTCCGGCGGTCGGTGGGGAGGTTGAACACGCGGGCGGCGTTGAGCCCGAGGATGTTGCGCTTGGCCTGCTCCGACAAGAACGGCAGGCGCGTGATCGTCGACGGAGCGTCCCAGTCCCAGTGCGGCCAGTCCGACGAGTACAGCAGCTGCGTTTCGGCGTTGAACGCCTTCATCCCCGCTTCCAGGAGCTCCATGCTGGTGCGCTCCATCGGCTGGCTCGTGTACCACATCTCCTTCATGTACTCGCTCGGCAGGCGAGTCAGGCCCGGGGCCTCACTAGGGCGCATCAGCACCTCGTGGTCGAGCCGCTGCATGAGGAACGGGATCCACGCCAATCCGCTCTCCACCCAGACCATCTTGAGGTCCGGGAACCGCTCGGGCATCGCGTTGATGATCCAGTTGGTCACGTGGATCTGGTTGTAGTGCGTGAAGGACAGCGCGTGCATCGACAGGAACCGGTTCAGCTGGGCGAAGGACGGGTCGCCCCAGTGGTAGCCGGAGTGGAACGCCAGCGGTTTGCCGCTCGCTTCGATCAGCCCGTACAGCCTCGTGTACACGTCCGAGTGCACCGGGTTGTTGCGGGTCGAGCACACCGTGTACCCGATGATCCCGTCGTCGCCGGCGTACTTCTCGACGAGTTCCTCGCAGACCTCCGGCGTGTTGTACGGCAGGTACAGCATGCCTTTGAGCCGATCGTCCTGCGGGAGCACGACTTCGGTCAGCCAGCGGTTGAACGCCCGCCCCAGCACGACCTCGATCTCGTCCTGCGGGTGCATGCCCAGCAGCAGCATCGCGCTCGGGAACACGACCTGGTAGTCGAGCCCCATCGCGTCCATGCCGCGCCGCGCCGCGGTGACGAACGGGTGCCCGGACTCGCCGTCCAGCGGCTCCTTGCGGCCCTGGTGCCCGATCCGCCCGCCGACGCTCTGGTGCGACATCCCGGGCTGGATGTTCAGCAGCGCGTTGTTGCCGGCGAACTTGCCGAGCTGATCCATCCCGATGTGGCGCCACACGTCGTTGTCGATGAGTTCGAGGACCTCGCCCCAGAAGTGGTCCTCCGAGACGTGGGCGTCGATGTCGACGATGAAGTAGTCGTCGTACTCCCGCTCCGCCTGCTTGGTCGCGTGGGAGAGGACGTCGCGGGTGTCGGTGCGCCCGCCGATCTCGGCGAGCTCCCGGATCCGCGGCCCGTCGGAACGGGGCGTGGGAAAGTCGGGCACGGATTCATCCCTTCGTCCGGCGTCAGCGGGGCGCGACGACGGCATCGGTCATCGTGGTCAGGTAGTCGTCCGCGGCAGGCGTCGCGCCCTCGCGCACGATCACGACGGCCCGGTCCGGGTTCACCGCGAAGGTGTGCTCCTCACCGGCCGCCGGAACCGCGTCCGCGGACAGCTCCGCCGTCTCGGCGCGCACGCGCATCGGGAGCCCGTCCGACCGGACCAGGAGGTTGACCGCGCTGCCGAGGTAGGTCGTCCGCTCCACGGTGCCGCGGAACTTTCCGGTTCCGGTGCTTCCGGCGGGGCACAGCCGGGCGTGCGCCGCGCGGAACGCGATGTCGGCCCGGTTCCCCACCGACGCTTCGCCGGTCGTGATCCCGGAGAACACGTGCGAGGTGTCGTCGACGCGCACTTCTGCGGTCTTGCCGCGCACCCCGACAACGGTGCCCGGCAGGATGTTCTGGAAGCCCATGAAATCCGCTACGTACGCGGAATTCGGCCGGTCGTACAGAGTGCTGGGCGTGCCGTCCTGCACGATGACGCCCTCGTTCATCACGATGATCCGGTCCGACAGCGTGATCGCTTCCTCCTGGTCGTGCGTCACGTAGACCGAGGTCGTCTCGAACCGGTTGTGCAGGGCTCGCACCTGCTGCCCCATCTGGTACCGCAGCTTGCTGTCCAGATTGGACAGGGGTTCGTCGTAGAAGATGATGCCCGGCCGGGCGGCCAGCGCGCGGGCCAGCGCCACGCGCTGCTGCTGGCCGCCCGACAGGGCGGTGACCGGGCGCTTCCCGAGGTCGGAAAGGCCGACGGCGTCGAGCATCTCCTGCACGCGCTGCGCGCGCTCCCGGCCAGGAATCCGGGCGACCTTGAGCGGGTAGGCGACGTTGTCCGTGACGTTCAGGTGCGGCCAGAGCGCGTAGCTCTGGAACACCATGCCGACCCGCCGCTTGTCCGCGGGTACGAACGTGCGCCGCGCGGTGTCGACCACGATCCGGTCGCCCATGGCGATCCGTCCCGAGGTCGGCCGCTCCAGCCCGGCCAAGCAGCGCAACGTGGTCGTCTTGCCGCAGCCCGAGGGGCCGAGCAACGTCACGAACTGCCCGGACGCGATCGTCAGATCCAGTTCGTGCAGCGCCGCCTTCGCGCCGTACTTCTTGGTGAGTCCGGATACCTGGACCTCGGTCATCGTGATCTGCGCTTTCTCCTCGGCCGCAACGGGAACGACGCCTGCGTCACTTCTTGAACGCCTGGTTGATGAAGTCGAAGTAGGGCTTGTTGAACGCGGGGTCGGGGTTGGAGAACGGCAGCCGCGGAAGCTTGTCCAGCGGCGGCAGGCCGGCCGGGCCGGGCGCGGTCGGCGTCCGGCCGTAGGAGTTGTCCTTCTCCGCCAGCGCCTGCTGGCCCTCCGGGGAGTAGAGCCAGTTGACGTACAGCTGGGCGACCTCGGCGTTCGGCGCGTCCTTGATGAGGCACAGGGCCGACCGGGCCATGAAGTTCCCGCCGTCCTGGAGGGGGAACACCATGTCGATCGGCGCCCCCTTCTTCTTCTGCTGCTCGTAGTAGCCCTGGTACACGGCGATGCCGACCGGGAACCGGCCGCTGGCGACGTCGGTGGGCACCACCGGCTCCGACTGCGAGATCTGCAGGTCCTGGGCCGCCAGTTCCTGGATGTAGGAGCGACCCCACTTCTGCTCGTTCTCGGGCACCATCAGCGAGGTCAGGATGTAGCGGATGCCGCCGGGGACGGTCATGTCGCCGACCGCGATCTTGCCCTTCCACTTCGGGTCGAGCAGATCGTGCCAGGTCTTCGGCGCGTCCTGCTTCTGCACCTGGTCGGTGTTGTACACGAACCCGAAGTAGCGCAGCGCGAAGTAGGTGAGCCTGCCGTCGTTGTCGGTCGGGACCTGGAAGCCGGGTTCGGCGGTGCGCACGTCCGCGGGCGTGCAGATGTTCGGCTTCTCCGCCGCCTGGGGCGATTCGCCGCCGACGTAGATGTCCGCGATGCGGTTGCCGCTCTGCGCCTCGGTGTCGAGCTTGGTGAGGATCTGGGCGTCGGCCTGGTCCTGCGGGAGCAGCTTGATGCCGGGGAAGCGTTTCACGAACACGTCGTTCATGGCCTGGTTCGCGGTCACCCCGGGCCCGTACAGCACGAGCTGGGTGTGCCCGGCAGCGAACGCCTTGTCGTACAGCTCGTTCATGTACTTGTTGGCCTCGGCCGACGCACCGGGCACCTCGACCGGCGTGCTCGACTTGGTCGCGCCCGCCGACGTGCAGGCGGTGAGCGCGGCGAGCAGACCGGCGGTGAGCGCCAGCGCCTGCGTGCGCAGCTTCGTGCGGGAGAACTTCATTGTTCTTCCTCTCGGGTCAGGCGGTGATTCGGGAGAGCGGGCCCGCGGACCGGTCGGAGCGGCCGCGGAGCCGGCCGCCGATCTTGGCGGAGAGCGCGGCGAGCGCGAGGACGGCGAACGCGGCGATCAGGATGATCATGAAAAGCGCCGCGCCCCGGGACATGTCACCGGTGAGGAACTGCTGGAACGCGGTCAGCGACACGGGTTCGAGGCCGGGCGGGGCCAGCAGCATCGGCACGGCGAGGTTCCCGGAGATGAAGAGGGCGGAAAGGAACCACCCGGCGAGGAAGCTCGGGATGACCAGGCGCAGCACGATGGTCACGAGCACGCGTCCCGCGCTCGCGCCGGACATGCGGCCCGCTTCCTCCAGTTCGGGCGACAGCTGGGCCAGCGCACCCTCGGCGATGCGGCTGGAGACCGGGATCGTGGCGACGATGAGCACGAGCGTCATCAGGAACGCCGAGCCGTAGAGCCCGCGGAAGGCGGGAATGTAGAGCACGGCGAACATGTAGGCCAGCCCGAGCACGACGCCGGGAAGCGCCCAGGGGATCCACACGGCGAACGAGGTGTAGCCCCGCAGGAATCCCTTGCGCCGCGCGGTGACGTAGGTCGTGAGCAGTGCGATCGAGATCGAGCCGAAACCACCGATGACCGCGAGCCACGCGGTGAGCGCCAGGCTCGAGCTGAACTGCGGATCGGTGAGCATCGTGACGTAGTTGTCGAGGGTGAAACCGGTGCTGGCGACGCCGAAGATCGGCTGGAGGCTGCCGAGCACCATCGCGAACAGCGGGAGCAGGAAGTTCAGCAGCACGACCACGACGATGAGCGCGGCCAGGAGCCACCGGATCGGGCCCAGCTCCTGCGGATCGCGCCGCGAGGTCTTCCCGGTGAGCGTGGTGAAGCTGCGACCCCGCAGCATCCAGCGCTGGGCGAGGAACAGCAGCAGCACCAGCACGATCAGCACGAGCGAGAGCGCGAACGCCTTGGTGTACTCGGCGGGTGCTTCGTCCCGGACGTAGCGGTAGATCTGCGTCGAGAAGACGTAGATGCCCGCCTGGCGGCCGATCAGCTGCGGTCCGTCGAACGACTGGAACACCAGCACCGCGATGAGCAGGGCAGCGCCGGTGATCGCCGGGCCGACCGACGGCACGGTGATGGTGAAGAACGTGCGCACGGTGCCCGCCCCGCTGATCGCGGCGGCCTCGTCGAGCGACTGGTCCCGGTTCTTGAACGCACCGAGCAGCAGCAGGTAGGCGAACGGCATGTACCCCAGCGAGGTCAGCAGGATCAGCCCGCCCCAGCCCTGGACGTCGATCAGCGGACCGTGCGTGCCGAGCGCCCGGCCGACCTGGTTGAGCAAACCGTTCTGCGCGTTGCCGAGCATGATCCAGCCCAGCGTGTGGAACAGCGGCGGGACGAAGAGGTTGATCACCATGATCGGGGTGAGCAGCCGCCGCCCGGGAACGTTCGTGTTGGCGGCGATCCAGGCGAACAGCCCGCCGCCGGCGACCGAGATGGTGCCGCACACGACGACCAGCACGACCGAGTTCCACAGGGTCTGCCAGGTCTCGGGCGTTTCGAACGCCGCGAGGAGGCCGCCGACGGTGAACGGCATGTCGTCCGACGGCAACCCGTCGCGGAAGGCCCCGAGCACGATCATCGCCACGGGGTAGACGAAGATCAGCGTGAGCCCGGCGAGAAGGGTTGCTTTGAGCACACCGCCGGTGACCGAGCGGCGCAGCGATGCCCGCCGGTCCTGCACGAATAGGCGCTCCGTCACTGCCACACCTCTCCCTGCGAGCGATCGGAGCCCCGCCGCGGGGACAGACCGCTCCGTCTGTCTTGCCTGTGAGCGTAAGAACTCGGGTGTGGCGCCTCTTCGAGCGGCGCTCCGAAGTCCTTCCGGTTTCCTCCGACACGGTGTCGGAGGAAACCCGCGGCCGCACGAGCGGAAAAGCGCGCCGGACCGCAGCGTCGGATCAGAGAAGGGCGGCGAGCACGGCGTCGTTCTCCTCGGGCAGCCCGATCGTCACCCGCGCCCCGCCCGCCTTCGGGAACGGCCGGGCGAGAACGCCGCGCGCTTCGAGCCGGGCCAGCAGGTCCGCAGCATCACCGTGCAGGAAAAGGAAATTCGCTTGACTGGGGACGAAGGAGACGTTTCCGGCCTCGAGCGCGGCCTCGACTCGGGCGCGTTCCGAGACGATGACCGCGGTTCTCTCCTTCGCCACCGCCAATCCGTCCGGTCCCAGTGCCGCGATGACCGCGGCTTCGGCCACGCTGTTGAGCGCGAACCCGACCGAGGTGCGGCGCAGCGCTTCCGCGATGCGCGGCGCGGCCGCGGCGTAGCCGACGCGGATCCCCGCCAAACCGTGCGCTTTGGACAGCGTCCGCAGCAGCACGAGGTTCTCGAACTCGTCGAGCAATCCGACAGTGGCGTCGACCGGTTCGGAAGACACGAACTCGCGGTACGCCTCGTCGACGACGACCAGGACGCTCGGCGGGACTCGCCGCAGGAAGTCCCGGATGTCCTCGACGCCGCGCATCCCACCCGTCGGGTTGTTGGGATTGCAGAGGTAGACGATGCGGGTTTCCGGGCCGACCGCGGCGAGCATCGCGTCGAGGTCCATCGCGCCGTTCCCGTCGAGACCGACCTCTGTGGACTCCGCGCCGGCCAGCGACAGCGCGGCCGCATATGCCTCGAAGGACGGTGCGGGGCGAACGCCGTGCACTCCTGGTTCGCACACGAGCCGGGCGAGTGCGTGCAGCAGGGTGCCGGAGCCGTTGTCGATCGCGATCCGCCCGGGGTCGAGCCCCATCGCCCCGGCGACCGCGGCGCGCGCCGCGGAACGGTGGTAATCGGGGTAGCGGTGGGCGTTCCGGACCGCCTCGGTCATCGCGGCGACGATCACGTCCGCGGGCGCCCACGGCATTTCGTTCTGCGACAGGCGTATCGGGGGAAGTGCGCCGCGGGCCGAGCGATCGGGGGCGGCGAGTACGCGGTCGACCACACTGCGGAGCTCCAGCAGCATGCATCCTCCTCGAGCCGGAGATTAGCTGTAATGAATATACACAATTTTGAGCGCGCGTACATCCACGAATTTCTCCGGCTCGAGGAGTCAGGAGGGCCGGGAGGCCACCACCAGGCGGCGATGCCGCGAGATCGCCGAGTCCGCGAGTTCGTGGTCCCGGCTGGCGACCGCCTCGGCGAAATCGAGGTGGGTCCGCAGCCGCTCCTGGGTGGTCGGCGCGGTGACGCCTTCGAGCCCCGCCGCGATGATGTAGTCGACCAGGTTCGTGTACAGGCTGCGCAACAGCTCGTTCGGCGACACCTGGGCGATCCGCGCGTGCAGCGCCCAGATAGCGGTCGGCGCCTCGGCGGAATTCCACGCCGCCTGCAGCGTCTCAGCGCACGCGGCGATCTCGGCGATGTCCTCGTCGTTCGCGTTCTCGACCGCGTCGTGCAGCACCGAACCGTCGAGCGCGTCGAGGACGCGGAGGCAGTTCTCCACGGTCGCCTTCCCCTCGCGCAGTTGCAGCAGCTGATCGCTGAGGTGCATGAACGGCGAGCGCGTCGCGACGAAGATTCCGCCACCCGGACCGGGTTTCGCGTCGACGATCCCGCGGGCGCGCAGCAGCTGGATCGCCTCGCTCAGCGTCGCCGGCGCAACCCCGAAGCGTGCCATCAGCTCTTGGCGGCGCCCGATGAAGTGCCCGGCGCTCCAGCCCTCCGAGATGATCTCGTCCTCGAGCGCGCGGGCGACCTGGACGGCGGCGACGGTGTTCGTGATCTGCGGCAAGAAGTCCTCCGAAGTGCTCGTTCCGGTGACGTCGCCAACGCGGGTCACGCGTAGTAACAGATTAGAGGCGGACCGGAGCCCCGCACACTCGGGATCATCTATATTGATTGTAGTCATTAGCCAGGTGTGTCTCCAGCGCGGCGCGCACCCGTGTCGAAGGAGCCCCGATGCCGGTGTCCGCCCCGATCCTCGCCGACGCCGCCGCGCTGCTGCCCGACCTGATCGCCTTCCGCCGAGCCCTGCACGCCCATCCCGAAGCCGGGTTCGCCCTCCCCCGCACTCAGCGCGCCGTCCTGACCGCGCTGGACGGGCTCGATCTCGAAGTGACGCCCGGCCCGCACGACTTCACGTCGATCGTCGCAGTGCTTCGCGGCGTGCGTCCCGGACCGTCCGTCGTGCTGCGAGCCGACATGGACGCGCTGCGCGTCACGGAGGAGACCGGGTTGCCGTTCGCTTCGCAGGAGCGCGGCTTGATGCACGCCTGCGGGCACGACCTGCACACGGCTGCGCTCGTCGGCGCGGCGAAGCTGCTCAGCGCGCGCCGTGCGGAAATCGAGGGCTCGGTGGTGTTCATGTTCGAGCCCGGCGAGGAAGCGGGCGGGGGCGCGCGGCGGATGATCGAGGAGGGCGTGCTCTCGGCAGCAGGAGAACGCGCCGAGGCGGCGTACGGCATCCACGTCCTGCCCGGCCGGGCAGGCGTGTTCTCGACCCGCCCCGGAGCGGTCATGGCCGGAGCCAGCAGCTTGACCGTGCGCGTGCTCGGGCGAAGCGGCCACGGGTCGCGTCCGCACCAGGCGGTGGATCCGGTTCCCGCTGCGGCGCAGATCATCTCGGCACTGCACACCTACGTCACCCGGCGGTTCCCGGTGTTCGACCCGGTCGTGCTGTCGGTGACCAAGATGCAGGCGAGCGAGATCATCAACGCGATCCCCGACGAAGCGACGCTCGGGGCGACGATTCGCGCGCTTTCCCGGGACAGCGTTGAGATCCTCTCCCGGGAGCTGCCATCGCTCGCGGACGGGATCGCCTCGGCGTTCGGTTGCCGTGCGGAATCCGAGATCCGGTCGGTCTATCCCGTCACGGAGAACGATCCGAAGACCGCCGCGCGCGCTTTGAACGTCCTCGGCGATCTGTTCGGCGCAGATCGCGCGCTCGCTCTTGAGCATCCGGTGATGGCGTCGGAGAGCTTTTCCGCTGTGCTGAACGAAGTTCCCGGTGCCTTCGTCTTCCTCGGCGCCACCCCGGACGGGATCGACCCCGACATGGCGGAGATGAACCACTCGCCGCGTGCGCTGTTCGACGACAGCGTGCTCGGTGACCAGGCGGCGTCGCTGGCGTCGCTCGCGCTGAGCCACGTCGGCGCCGCCGCCTGACCGAGCCGGTCCGCCTCAGTGCCTTTCGTGGATCAGCGGCCACGGGGACGGGAACACGTCGACCGGCACCTTCACGATCGCCGGGCGGCGGGCCGCGATCGCTGCCGCCACGTGCTTCTCGACGGCTTCGGCGTCTTCGGCGAGCGCGAAGTCCAGCCCGAAAGACTGCGCGAGGACGCCGAAATCGGGATTGGTCAGGTCTGAGCCGATGAACCGGCCGCCGTAGGTGTCGCGCTGGATGCGCCACACGTTGCCGAACCGGGAGTCCTCGAACAGCACCGTCACCAGCGGGATGCCGTACTTCTTGGCCGTCGCGAACTCCTGCATCGACCAGCCGATGCCGCCGTCACCGGTCACCGCCACGACCGGGCGGCCGCCCGCACCCACCGCAGCGCCGAGGGCGGTCGGCATCGCGTAGCCGAGCGTGCCCTGGTATCCGGGCCACACGTAGGACCTCGGCGCCTGCACCGGAAAGCCGTACGTCGACACGTATCCGATCTGCGTCAGCTCGTTGACGTAGATCCCGTCTTCGGGCAGTGCCGCGCGGATCGCGTCGACGAATTCCATCTGCGGAGCGGCCTGTTCCCGGATGCGGGCATCGCAGTCCTCGCGGAGCCTGCGCAGCTCGTCGCCCCAGGTCGAGCGAGGCACGAGCCGCTCGACCAGTGCCGCCAGCACGGTCACCGCGTCGGCGTTGACCGCGAGGTCCGGGCGACGCGGCGGGCGGAGGTCGGCCGCGTCGATGTTGACCAGCGCGAGCCGCGCGTCGCCGATGTTCAGCTGCTGCCCGAACGGAGTCAGGAACCGGCTGCCGAACGAGATCACGAGATCCGCAGCGGCCCGCAGCTCCCACAACGCGAACGCGGGCAGCGCGTGCGGATCCCGCGCGTCGATCGCACCGCGTCCGTTCTCGCTCATGACCACGGGAGCGTCGAGCAGTTCGGCCAGCCGCGCCAGGAGTTCGAACGCACGCGGGTCCCGCATCCCGCCCCCGACGTGGATCACCGGCCGGCTGCTCGCCGCCAGCAATCGCGCGAGTTCGGCGACTTCCCCCTCCGGGGCTTCCGGCTGCTGGACCGCGAACGGCTCGCCCGGATCGAGGTCGGCCACTGCGTGCAGCAGATCAGGACCCAGTTCGAGCGCGACCGGACGCGGCCGCCCGGTGCGCATCTGCCGGAACCCCTCGTGCACCAGATCCGGGATTTCCTCGACCCGCGTCGGCCGCGCGGACCACTTCGTCAGCCCCTCGACGGTGTCGGTCTGCCGCGGGATCTCGTGCAGCGCACCGAGTCCCGAGCCGACGAGCGGCGACGGAATGGTCCCGGCCAGCAGCATCACCTGCGACGAGCACGCGTAGGCCGTCGCCATTCCCGCGCCGGCGTTCAGGACACCCGGCCCGGGCACGACCATCGCAACCCCAGGCCGCCCGGACGCGCGGTAGTAGCCGTCGGCCATGTAGCTGGTGGCCTGCTCGTGCCGCGGCACGAGCAGCTCCAGCTCCTCCCGCACGCGGTACACGCCGTCGGTGAGCCCGTCCAGCTGGACCCCGGGAATGCCGAAAACCGTGTCGACGCCCTCGCTGATGAGCGCCCTGGCGAGCGCGTCACCGCCTGTCATCTGAGCCATGCGGATCCCTCTCGTCAAATGTCTATAATGAATATAAGCAAAGCTCGAGCGGACTGGCAACGGGCGGCGGATCACCGCGGAGCCGACCTGCGCTCGGCCGCGCGAGCACCGCGGCCATCGGAAAGGCGGGCGATGAATCTCGAAGGACAGGTCCAGGCCTACGCCGACCGGCTCGGCCGGCCCATCATCGTGTTCGACGTCGATTTCACGGTGATCGCGTTCAGCGTGCACGACCAGGACGTCGATCACGCGCGGCTGGCGATAATCTTGTCCCACAAAGGATCTTCGCGGGCCCGGGAGTCCATCCGGGACTACCGGGTGAGCCGAGCGCAGGGCCCGGTCCGCATCCCGCCGCTCGACGGCGGCCAGTCCCGCCTGGTCGCACCGGTCCGGCACGAGGGACGGCTCGTCGGCTACCTCTCCTCGACGATCCCCGAGGACGACGAATCCGCCTACGAGGACGACGACGAGCTCCGCGAACGCCGGGCCCAGATCGGACTGCTGCTGGCTGCCATGGCGCTCGGCAACCGCGAAGACGAGGATCGCGCGCTGCGACTGCTCACCGGACTCCTGGAGGGCAACGGCGACCAGCGCGTCCGAGCGGCCGACGAACTGCTCGCGAGCGGCCTGCTCTCCCCGGTCCCGCACTACACGGTCATCTCGATCGCCTCCCCGCCCCGAGCCGAACCCAGTTCGGCAACACTCCGGCTGGTGCTGGACCGGGCGCTGTCGACCATCCCCGGCTTCCCCACCCTGAAGGCGGTCGGCGCGGTGCTCGGCGGCGAAGCGGTACTGCTCGTGCCGTACGAGGTCGACACCGAGCGGTTGTCGACCCTCCTTGCGCAGCCCGCCTTTTCCGGTCTGCACGCCGGAGTCGGCGGAGCGCACGCGCCGCTGTCCCGCGCGTACCGGTCGCAGCGGGAAGCCCGGATCGCCCTGCGCGGCGGCATCACCGATCCCGGGTGCGACCGCGTGGCCCACTGGTCGAACCTGGGACTGGACCGGCTGCTGCTGCAACTCCCGCTCGAGGACCTCGGCGCCGCGGATCTCCCCGACGCCGTTCGGCTGCTGCTCGACGCGCAGTCCGGGCCCGATCTCGCGCACACCCTGGAGACGTACCTCGACTGCGGCTGCGACGCGCAACGGACGGCTCAAGCGCTCCACATCCACCGCAGCACCCTCTACTACCGGTTGGACCGGGTGCGCGCGGTCGCCGATGTCGACCTCTCCGACGGAAAGGTGCGGCGGGAACTCCACACCGGGCTGCGCGTGGCAACCCTCGCGCGCCTGCGCTGAACCGCGGCCGCGGAATTCGGTGGTGGCCCCGTCGCCCGTAATTCACTATATTCAATGTAGTCTTTTACCGAAGGGGCCCCTCATGAACTCACTGCTGACCACCGTCTCGGTTCCGGAGGGCCGCGGGCGGCCGATCCTGGACGCCGCGACGCGCGAAGTCATCGGCCACGCACCCGTCCACACGGTCGACGAGCTGGACGCCGCGATCTCCGCTGCCGCTGCCGCACAACCCGGCTGGGCCGCTTCGGGACACGCCGAACGGTCGCGGCTCCTGCACGTCATCGCCGACGACATCGACGCGCACGCCGAAGAACTCGGCGAGATCATCACCCACGAGCAGGGCAAAGCCGGTGGTGCCGGTGAAGCCCACGCCGCTGCGCACTGGCTGCGGGCCGCGGCGGACGCGGTGCTGGAACCGCAGGTGCTGGAGGACGATGGCACGTCGCGCGCGGAGCTGCACTACGTCCCGCTCGGTGTGGTCGCGTCCATCGGCCCGTGGAACTTCCCCGTGATGATCGCCGTGTGGCACCTCGCCCCGGCGCTGCGGATGGGGAACGCGGTGGTGCTCAAGCCTTCCGAGAACACCCCGCTGAGCGTGCTCGCCCTCGCCGAGATCTTCCGCCGGCACCTCCCCGCGGACGTGCTCACCGCGATTTCCGGGGATCGCGAGGTCGGTGCCGCGCTGGCCGCACACCCCCGGATCGCCAAGATCGTGTTCACCGGGTCGACCGCGACCGGGCGGCGGATCGTCGAAAGCTCGGCGGGCAACCTCGCCCGCCTCACCCTGGAACTCGGCGGGAACGACGCCGCGATCGTGCTGCCCGGCACCGACGTGGACGCCGTCGCGGACAAGCTCTTCTGGGCGGCTTTCATGAACACCGGCCAGGTGTGCGCGGCGCTCAAGCGGCTGTACGTGCACGAATCGATCTACGCCGACGTCGTGTCGGCGTTGGCCGAACGCGCCGAGAAAGCACCCATGGGACCGGGTAGCGACAAGGCGAACCGGCTCGGACCGGTGCAGAACCCCGCGCAGTTCGAGATCGTGTCCCAGCTGGTGGAGGACGCCCGGAAACGCGGCGCCCGCATCGTCACCGGAGGCGAGCCGGCGGCGGAACTGGGTCCGCTGTTCTACCGGTCGACGATCATCGCCGACGTCGAGGACGGCGCCCCCGTGGTCGACGAGGAGCAGTTCGGCCCGGTGCTGCCGGTGATCCGGTACTCCGAGGTGGACGACGCGGTGCGCCGGGCCAACAGCACCGACCAGGGCTTGGGCGCCTCGGTGTGGGGACCCGATCCCGACGAAGCGGAGGTGGTGGCGCAGCGGCTGGAGGCCGGCACCGTGTGGATCAACCAGCACGGCGGGGTCGATCCGGCGATTCCGTTCGGCGGGACGAAGTCCTCGGGCTACGGGCTGGAGTTCGGCGTCGAAGGGCTGAAAGCCATGGCTGCCACCAAAATCATCCGCCGCTGAGCAGCAGGAAGGGCGGGGCCGCTCCCCAGGAGGCCCCGCCCTTCCGCTGCCGATCACCCGGCGTTCGCGCCGCGCAGCTGCTCCCACAGCTGCGCGGCCTCCTCCCGATCCGGTGCACCACCCCGCCAGACCACCGTCTGGTCCTGGCGAACCAAGGTGATCGGGTGCCGGTACTCCCCCGGCGCCACATCCACCTCGACGACGCCGAACGGGATTCCTCGGCGTTCCGCCTCCTCGGTCAGCACGGCAACGTCTGCACCGAGCCTGACGACAGCGGTGTATCCGGGCGAGAGGTGGTCGTAGAGCGAAGATCCGTCGGCCAAGGTGAAGTGCGGTGCGCGACAACCCGGCACAGTGGACGGAACGTAAGTGCCCATCGTGTAGCCGGGAGCGTCCTCGCCGTCGTAGGCGATGATCGGGGAGCCGTGGTAGGCGTACCCGTAGTTCAGCCCGGCAGCGGCGAACTGCGGCTCGTTGAGCTCGCGCACCGCGGCACCGAAGGATCGACGCGCTGCCTCCCCTTCCGGGGTGTCGTCTTCGAGCGCTCCGGGGAGTCCCGGCCGCGCGAGCTTCCGCTGGTGGTCCATCGCGAAGTGCGACACCTGCTCGGTGATCGGCCGCCGCTCGGCTTCGTAGGCGTCCAGAATCCCTTCCTCGGCCCAGCCGCCCAGATGAGCGCCGAGCAGCCAGGTCAGGTCGAGCACATCCGCGATACCGGCGTTCATCCCGAAACCCGCGAACGGAACCCACAGGTGGGAGGCGTCGCCCGCGAGGAACACCCGGCGGTCCCGAAAGCGGTCGGCCAGCAGGCGACGCGCGACCCAGTCCTCCTTCGAGACGACGTCGTACTCGAACGCCTCGTCCACCCCGAGGATCGCGCGGATCGCCGCGTCGCGGTCGACCGAGCCTTCGGTCTCGGCTTCCTCGGGTGACAGGTAGGTGTGCACGAGGAACGTCTCGGTGCCGTCGATCGCATACACGTGGCCGACGCGCCGGGCGTTGAACGTGTAGTAGCCCCACGCGCGCGGCTCGTAGGCCGACATCAACGAGTACAGCTTCGGCGCGCGGATGCAGGTGGACTGCACGTGCTGGAGCACCGGATCACCGCTGAGCTTCGCGCCGATCTGCTTGCGCACCGCCGAGCGGCCGCCATCCGCCCCGATGAAGTACCGGGCGCGCAGCGTGCGTTCGCCCGAACCGTCCACATCGGACACGATTGCCGAAACCGATGACGCATCCTGCTCATGCGAAAGGAACCGAGTCCGGTTGAGCAGCGTCACGCCGGGCGCGGCCGCGGCACGTCGGGCGAGGATCGGTTCCAGGAAGGTCTGGTTGATCCGGTGCGGCGGCTCCGGCGTCGCCCAGCTCGTGTCGGGGCCGATGCGGGAGGTGTACCGCACCCCGCTCGCCGGGATCGGGATGCGCGACAGCTCCCGGCCGGTCAACGAGGTCCGGAACGCGACGTCCTGCGGGTAGTCGTGCGGGAGTCCGGCCGCGCGCACCTCGGCGGCGATCCCGAGCCTGCGGAAGCTCTCCATGGTGCGCGAGGCGACGTGGTTGCACTTGACGTTCGGCGGTTCGAGGAATTCCCGTTCCTCCACGACGATCGCCGAGACACCCCGGCTGCTCAGATCCAGCGCGGCGACGAGGCCGACCGGCCCGGCGCCGATGATGAGGACGTCCGCGTCCGTGGTCTGCGTCATGTCACTCCGTTCAGCAGTGCATCCCCTGCGCGACGACGCCGAGGTGCTCGGTCATCAGCCGGCGGGCGGCGGTCTCGTCGCGGCCCTCGATCGCTTCGAGGATGCGCCGATGCGCGCCCACCGCCCTGGTCGCTCGCTCGGCGTTGGTGTGCACGGCGTACGCGCTTTCCCGCGGGCGGTTGAGCGCGCCCACCGACGCGGCGATCGCCGGGTTCCCGCTGAGCAGCCCCAGCCGGGCGTGGAATTCCAGCGACAGCGGGTTGTACCGGCCTGCGTCCTGCACGTGCTTTTCCGACTCCTCGACCAGCGCTCGCAACTGCGCCACCTGGGCGTCGGTGGCCTCGCGAGCGGCGAGCGCGGCGGCGGCGGGTTCGACCGCGTGCTGCGCTTCCAGGAGCTGCTCGGTCCGCATGCCGTGCAGGTGCAGCTGGACCGAAAGCGAGTCCGAGATCCGGCCGATGTCCGCCTCGACAGCCCGATCTTCCTCCTCCACGCTGAGTTCGCGGTATTCGCCCGACCAGTACAGCAACGGCTGCCCGGTTCCACCGCCCGCCGAGACGACTTCCCCGACCAGGATGATGTGGTCGCCGCCGCCCAGCATCGTGTGCACGGTGCAGTCGAACCAGCTCAGCGCGCCGGTGACGACCGGCGCTCCGGTGGCCTCGGTGCGCGTCTCGACCTCGTCGAACCGCTCCTTGCTCCGGCCGCGTCCCCGGCGGGCAAAGCAGGCGGACACCTGCTGCTGGTGGCGGCCGAGCACGTTGATCGCGAAGACCCCGCTCGCCCGGATCTCGTCGAGGATCGGGCTGTGCACGTTGATCGAGACGGTCACCAGAAGCGGGTTCAACGACAGGGAGACGAACGATGTCGCCGTGATTCCGTAGAGGTGCCCGTCCAGTGCCGTTGTCACGACGGTGACGCCGGAGGCGAACCTTCCGGCCGCCTGGCGGAAGCTGTCGATTCGCCGCTGCTCCTCATCGGCAGTCATGGGTTCACCTCGCCGGGTCGGATTCGCGGACCGGGGAGCCGAGGTGGCGGAAGCCGTAGACGTCCAACGTCGTCTCACCGGAACGGAGGCGGTTCATGATGGCCCCTTCTTTCCCCGCGCGAGCTCGAGAGGCCTCCAGGACGCGGTCGTACTCCCCCGCCGGGAGCACGACGATCCCATCGCGGTCGGCCACCACGATGTCGCCCCGGCGGACGACCCTGCCGCGCAGGGTGATCGGGATCCCCACCGTGCCCGGCCACTGCTTGACCGTCCCGCGGATCGAGATCGCCGTGCTGAACGCCGGGAAGCCCAGCAACTCGAGCTGCTGGGTGTCCCGCACGCCGCCGTCGATGACCAGGCCTCGGATGCCGCGCGCCTGCGCCGCGACGGCCATCACCTCGCCCCAGTACCCGAACGGCGCGCCACCAGCGTCCACGACGAGCACATCGCCGGGGCCAGCCGCCTCGATTCCGTGGTGCAGCGCGAGGTTGTCGCCGACCTGCGCCGATACCGGCACCGCGCGGCCGACCACCTGCGCACCGTCCCAGGCCGGCCGGAACGCGGCGTCCAGGAAGCAGTCGAGGCCGGAAGCCTCGTACAGGGTGGCCGTGCCCAGCGCTAGCAGTTCGCGATCGTCTTCGTCCAGAGTGGTCATGAGTCCGCCCGCTGCAGATCGTGGTAGCCGTACTTCGCGCGGGCTTCGGCGATCGTCGCGCCGCCGAGGGCAGCGGCGAGGATCGCTTCTTCGCGCGCGTGGATCATCTCGGCGGTCTCGAGCACCTGTTCCTCGCAGTCCCGCGGGATCGCCACGACGCCGTCGGAGTCGCCGAGCAGGAGGTCGCCGTGCCGGACGGTCACACCGCCGATGGTCACCGGTCCGCGTTCTTCGGCCACCTCGACCCGGTCCTTGCCGGTGCGCATGAAGCGGCCGCGGCTGTAGATCGGGTAACCGATGGACAGCGCCCGGTGCGTGTCTCGGCAGACGCCTTCGATCACCGTGCCCGAAATGCCGCGCTGGTGCGCCACCGCGGTGAGGATGTCGCCCCACACGGTGCAATCGAGTCGGCCGTCGTTGTCGAGCACGATCACCTGCCCGCGCTCGACCTGGTCGATGAAGTCGCCCACGGTGCCTGCGGGGACCTGCGCGCTCACGTACCGCACGGTGAACGCGCGGCCGATCATGCGCTGGCCGTCCGACAGCGGAGCCAGCCCGAGCAGGCTGCCCGGGCGCTTGAGCTTGTCGAGGGCGTCGGAGACCGTCGCGGTGCCGAGCACCGCGCACCTGTCGAGGATGGGATCGGACATCAGCGCTGCTCCGCGGTGACTGTGGGGAATTGGGAATCGTGCATGACTTCTCGCACGTCGCGGCCCGAGCGGACGGCCTCGGCCATCCGCGCTTCGCGTTCCGCGATGCGCTGCGCGAGGCCGCTGACGCGTTCGGCGTCACCGGCGGCGATGAAGACCACACCGTTGACGTCGGCGATCACGTAGTCGTGCGCTGCTACCGAGACACCGGCCACCTGGATCCGCTCGTCCATGGCTTCCTGCACGATGCGGCCCCGCGCGCTGACCGGAACGGCCGTCCGCGCGAAGACCGGGAGCGCGAGCGCTTCGCTCTCCTGAACGTCGCGGCAGGCGCCGTCGACGATGACGCCTGCCACCCCGCGCCGCACCGCAGCCTCGGCTAGCAGGCCGCCCCAGCAGGACACATCGGTGCGGCCGTGGTTGTCGATCACCACGACGTCGCCGGGCTCGGTGGTCGCCACGAGCGGCGACGCGATGTGGGTCGCGGGTCCGTCCGTCGCTTTGGGAGCCGCGGTGACGGTGCGCACACGGCCGGCCAGGACCGCGCCCGCGGGCCACATCGGGGTCAGCGCGGTGACCGCGCCGGGCAGTCCGAGGGTGTCCAGCGCGTCGGAAACCGCACAGCTGTCGAGTCCGCGCAGCGCGGCGACGATCTCTTCGGGAGACATGATCACTTCCGTTCCCAGGTGAGGAAGCACATCGCGTTGCCGGTGCCCGCTTCCGTGCGGTAGCACGGCACGTAATCGGCGCTCGTCACGTCGAGGCCGGCCTCATCGGCGATCCCGGCCACCGCGATCCAGTTGCGCAGCTCCGACGCGCCGGACCGCATCTCGGCGGCCGGGACCACCGACAGGTAGCCGGCGTCGTGGTCCCGCAGCGCCTGGATGAACTCCTGGTCCAGCTTCTCGTCGATCACGAAGTGGCTGAGCCCGCCCGAAGCGACCACGCCGACGCGCAGATCGCCGGGGAACGACCTGATCGCCCGGCCGACGGCGCGGCCGAAGTCGTAGCAGCGCTTGGCCCCCGGCGGATTCGGTTCCCAGAAGGTGTTGATGAAGATCGGCACCATCGGCACCGTCGACTCCTGGCCGAGGAACCGCTGGTAGATGAAGCCGAACCCGTGCGGGATCGTGTGGTTCCCGTACCGGCCGGCCGGGATGACCTCGGTAGCCCCGGTGTCGAAGTCCTCGGCCTGGGTGGACTGGATGATGTGCTTGCCGAGTTCGCGATGCGTGGGCCGCATGATCGTGCGGTCCGGGACGTCGCCGGCCGCGGCCTCGGCGAGGCCGGGAGCCATCGCGTCGAGCTGCTCCTGCGTGAACGGCACGTGCGCGACCTCGTCGCCCCAGTACACCGAGAACGGCGCCAGCCATTCGTCCCCGTAGGTCTCCTTGTGGTCGCTGGAGACGATGACGAGGACGTCCACGTCCTGCGCGTGGACGAAGTCCGCGAGCCGGTCCATCGACTGCTGGCAGCTGTCCCAGCGCCGCCGCATCACCTCGGGGGTGATCTCGTGCGAGAAATCCTCGCGCAGCTCGCGCAGTTCCTCGTAGGTGTACGTCCCGCCGCGGAACTTCAACCCCTCGCTGCGCCGGTCGGCCTTCCCCCTCGTCTCCCAGGCTTCCGGCGGCGGGGCTTTGAGCTGCGGTCCGTGCGAGGTGCCGAACCCGGCGACGATCTCGGTCATGACCGTTCCTCCTTCTCGCCGCTCACAGCCGGAAGAGCGCGCGTGCGTTGTTCTCGAGGACGTCGGCGCGACGCTTGTCGTCGAGCCAGTCGATGTCGTCGATGAGCAGGTGGATGTCGTCGAACCAGCGGCCGGTCTCCGGGTCGATCTGCGAACCGGTCCCCGGTTTCTCCGACCCGAACAGCACCCGGTCGGTGCCGACGACCTCCATGAGCAGCTCCAGGCTGCCCCGGGTGTACAGGCAGGAGTCGAAGTGCAACCGGCGGAGTTTGTCCAAGTAGGACACCCCCGTCCGCACGACCGACGGGAGGAAGCGGCCCACCTGGTACGGGATCGCTCCCCCGCCGTGCGAGACGATCACCTTCAGCTCCGGGAAGTCCTTGAGGACGCTCGAGTTGACCAGGCTCCACACCGCTACGGTCTCTTCCTGGATGAAGTGCAGGCTGTACGGCTCGCGGGCCGGTGGCTTGCACCCGGCCGCGTGCAGCAGGACCGGCACGTCGAGTTCGCACAGGACCTCGTACACCGGGTACCAGTACCGGTCGCCCAGCGCCAACGGGGTTTCCGTCCCCTCGTGCGGATCGGTGTTGAGCATCGCGCCGACGAAGCCGAGTTCGGTCACCGCGCGGCGCAACTCGGCGGTCCACTCGCGTGGCGTCAGGTCCGGGCTTTGCGGGAGTCCCGCGACGCCCTTGAACCGGCCGGGGAACAGCTCGGTCGCGCGGTGGATGAGGTTGTTCGTCTCCTCGGTGAACCACTGCACGAGCTTGGCAGGCCGTTCGCTGTGCATCATCTGGAACGGCCGGGGCGAGATCATCTGCAGGTCGATGCCGGCGCCGTCGAGGTGCGCGAGGTGCGAGATGTCGCCGAAGCTCGGATGCGGGTGGTGGTAAGCGGCGACGAGCGCGTCGTCGCTGATGGCCGGTGGTTTGCTGCCGTGCGCGCCGCGGTGCGAGAGCAGCGAGGCCTTCCAGGCGTAGAAGGCGTCCGGCGCGGACATGTGGCCGTGGACGTCGATGATCACGGAACGCTCCTCTGCGTCTGTTCGGATGTCTCAGGCACTCGTGAGCGGTTTGCTGATGAGTTCGTCGACCCGCGCGTCCGTCGCCGACGTGTCGTAGAAGCGCAGCAGCCGCGTGCGGCCCGCGCCGGGGTCGCCCCGGTGCAGGTACTCGTAGAGTTCCTGGCGCATGCCGAAGCTCGAGCCGGCGAGTTCCCAGCCGAGCCGGAACAGCCGCGCCTTCTCGGCGGCGCCGATGTCGTGGCCGCGCATGTAGAGGTCCAGGAACGGGCGCAGTTCGGGGTTCGCGAGATCGGCTTCCGTGGGCTGCATGATCAGTCCGGAGGCGGCGATCTGGCGCAGGATCTGCACCATGCGCGCCGAGATGTCGGCCGACCAGAAACCCACGCCGTTGCTGTTGGTCGGGGCGAGGTGCCCGGCCGGGGTCGTGGTGACGTCGGCCTCGGCGCCCTTGATCGCGAGTTCGAGCGTCTGGACGTAGGAGATGAGTTCGCCGAGCTGTTCCTGGATGCCGCGGAAGGTGTCGACGCCGATGGAATGGGCGAGCTTCTTCGCGACCGAGGTGAAGAACTTCATCCGGGCGAGAAAGCGGATGTGCGTGCTCTGCAGGCTCCAGACGTTGATCCGGCTCAGGCCCTTGAGCGCGCGCAGGGAGTCACCGAGGAGGAAGATGCGTTCGCGGGGCAGGAAAACGTCGTCGAAGAACAGCATCGCGTCCTGCTCGTCGTACCGGTTCCCGAGCGGGTGCGCGTGTCCGCTCTGCGGTGCACCGAGCGGTTCGCGCAACAGGATCTTCAGTCCCGGCGCGTTCATCGGCAGGGCGAACCAGATGACGAAGTCCTCCGCACCGCGTGCGGCCGTGACACCGTTCAGGTACACCAGGACCTCGTGGGAGAACGGGGCGAGCGTGGCGAGTTGCTTGGCCCCGCGCAGGACCACTCCGTCTTCACGCTCCTCCACGACGCGCAGTGCGAGATCCGGGTCGTCGAGCGGGCTGGCGCTGCGGTCGATCTGCGGATCGCCGAGTGCGTGCGTCAGCACGAGGTCGTTCTCCATGGCGAAGCGGCGGTAGTTCCGGGCGTTCTCCCCGAACCCCTGGCGGTTGCGTTCGAGCTCGTCGGCGTAATCGGCGAGACCCGCGACCACGTTCGACATGAAGTCGGGCGAACGAC
Source organism: Saccharopolyspora oryzae (assembly GCF_027853915.1). Classification (GTDB taxonomy): domain Bacteria; phylum Actinomycetota; class Actinomycetes; order Mycobacteriales; family Pseudonocardiaceae; genus Saccharopolyspora; species Saccharopolyspora oryzae. The sequence goes on along the minus strand of NZ_JAQGLA010000009.1, from coordinate 146,479 downwards.
CGAGCTGCCCGAGGCTTTCGCGCATCCACCACTCCGATGCGGCGAACTTGGCGCGCAGCTCCTCCCGGGTCTTCGGCAGCGAAAAGGCGTAGCTGACCTCATTACCGGTCTCGTCCGACTTGAACAGCGTCGCCTGCCGCGCTTCGGGGGTGGCGAAACGCAGGTCGAGCAAGCGGGCGAACTCGTCGACGGCCGGTTGCAGCGCCGGGTGCTCCGCGACGTTCTCGATGCGCTTCCCGTCGAGCCAGACCTCGCGGCCGTCGTCGAGGCTCCGCTTGTACTGCTCGCCGGTCAGCGCCCCAGCAGCACTGGAAATGTCCATGTACTCCGACTCCTTCGTCCGTCTTGGCGGGCCCGCACCGGGCGACGATTCGAAGCTACGGAACCTGCTCCGCCGCGGAATCGGGCCGCTGCGGGAATCTCCTCCGCACTTGTCCGACACGGTGTAGGAAGGTGCGACGCGGTGTCGGAAACGCTGGGCTCAGTCCTGGATCGTCGGAACCGTCACCCACTGCCAGCAGGTGAACTCGTCGAGGTTCCAACGGCCGCCGTGCCGTCCGCCGTTGCCGGACGTGCCGAGCCCGCCCATCGGGATGTGGGCGGCGTCGTAGATGGTCTGGCCGTTGAGGGCGATCATCCCGGCTCGCAAGCGCGCGGCGAAGCCGAGGGCGCGTCCGATGTCGCGGCTGTGGATCGCTGCGGAGAGGCCGTGATCGGTCGCGTTGGCCAGCGCGAGCGCTTCCGCTTCCGTCGAGAAGCGGGTGACCGGGGCTACCGGACCGAAGATCTCGCTCAGGAATGCCGCGTTGTCAGCGGTCACGCCGTCTAGCACGGTTGGTTGGTAGAACGCGCCCTCGTGCGCGGCGCCGCACACGACCCGGGCGCCACCGGCGATCGACGCCTCGACGATTCCGTGCACGTGCTCGGCCTGCCCGGCCGTGATCAGCGGACCGAGCGTCGTCCCAGGTGCCCGAGGGTCGCCGAGGCGCAGCTCACCCGCAGCTGCGCTGAGCCGTTCGACGTATTCGTCGGCGATGCTCTCGTGCACGAGATGCCGTCCGGTTGCCATGCAGATCTGCCCCTGGTGCCGGAAGGAACCCCCGGCGCCGCCGACCACAGCGCGGTCGAGATCGGCGTCCGCCATGACGATGAACGCGTTGTTCCCGCCGAGTTCGAGCACCACCCGCTTGAGCAGGCCGCCCGCGACCGCACCGACCCGCCTGCCCGCGGCCGACGAACCGGTGAACGAAATCGCGGCCGTGTGCGGCGAACGCACCACGGCCTCACCCGTTCCGACACCGCCGGGCAACACGTGCAGGACGCCTTCGGGCAGTCCGGCGCGCTCGAAGACGTGGGCGATCACCGCACCGCCGGAGAAAGCGGTCTTCACATCCGGCTTGACGAGCACGGCGTTGCCGAGCGCGATCGCGGGGGCCACCGAGCGCATGGCCAGCATCAGCGGTGCGTTCCACGGAGCGATCACACCGACGACGCCGACCGGGATCCGCCGGGCCAGGCCCAGCGTCGCCGGATCTTCCACCGGAAGGAGGTCGCCCTGCGACATCGTGACCAGACCGGCTGCGCCGACCAGTTCATCGATGGCCTTGTCGACCTCGTGCTTAGCCTTCGCAGGCAGCGAGCCGCTCTCGCGCACGAGCAGGTTCTCGACGTCGGCGCGGATGTCGCGCAGCGCGTCCGCGGCGCGCATGAGGACGTCGGCGCGGATGCGGTACGACGCACAGTTCCACTCGGCCTGCGCCGCCACCGCAGCCGCACCGGCCCGCTCCACGTCGTGCTCGTCGGCGATCCCGGCCAGCCCCACCAACCCGCCATCTCCGGGCGAGACGACCGGCACCGTGCCTCCGCCGCCGCCCCGCCAGCCGCCGGAGTAGATGCGCCCGTCTGCTTCGTCCAGGTCCCACCGGGCCATCGCCGTCCCTGCCAATCCTGTTGCGGTTGCGGAGATCAGCGCGATGCTAGGTCGGGGCAGGTCTTCGCTTCATGGGCTCAGCGAAGCAAATCCGGCGCTGGCGGCTCGACACGGTGTCGGAATGGCCGTCACTGCGCGATCGCCTCGGCGGCGCTTCCGGTTCAGGTCCTCGCTGCTGGTGCGGAGTTGTCGTCGCGGGCCAGCGACTCGGTGATCTCTTCGGCTGCTGCGGGTGCGTCCCGGCGGAGGGCGCCGACGCCGATGAACAGGGCGAGCGACACGAGGACCGGGGTGACCACGGTGATCGCGTCGTTGAGGTGCCACACGTACTTCGTCAGCGCGTACGAGATGATTCCGCCACCCCACGAGATCAGCGCCGCGGTCGGGCCGATGTGCCGGAACGGGCGCAGCATGCCCAGCATCATCGGGATGGAGATCGGTCCGATCAGCGCACCCACCCAGGTCACGATGATCGACAGCACCCCGCCCAGGTTCTCCGCGTTGATCGCGACGACGACGCTCAACAGCACGAAGACCACGGTGAGGTAGCGCCCGGTGCGCAGCGCCTCCGCGTCCGTGAAGCTCTTGAAGCGCTTCCAAACGTTGGGCAGCACGTCGCGCGTGATGACCGCGGAGATGGCGTTGGCGTCTGAGGCGGCCATGGCCATCGTGTGCGAGAACACGCCGACCAGGACCAGCCCCAGCAGACCCGCGGGCAGGAAGTCCAGGGCCATCTGCGCGTAGACGTCCTCCGACTTCGTGACGTGCACCAGCAAGGGCGCCGCGAACATCGGCAGCATCAGGACGATCGGCCACACCAAGTACAGGAAGCTGGACAGCAGCGCGGTGTTCCGAGCTTGCGCGGGGCTGGGCGTGGCGATGTAGCGCTGCGCCAGGTTCCACATGCCGCCGTTGTACTCGAAGGTCTTGACCACGATGTAGACGATCACGAAGTACATCGGGTACTTGCTGGTAGTCGGGTCGGTGTGGCCCGCGGGCAGCGCACCCCAGAAGTTCAGGTAGTTCAACCCCTGCGCGGACAACGCGGAACCGACGGCAACGAGCATGGCGAACGCGGCGAGCCCCTGGATCACGAACTGGCCGAGTTCGGTGAGCGCGTCGGCCCAAAGGCCGCCCGCGGTGCAGTACAGCAGCGTCACGCCTGCCGTGATCACGACGCCCCACACCAGCGGGATGCCCACGAACTTGTCGAGCAGCAACGCCACCGCGGACCACTTCGCGGCCACGTCGAAGATCTTGAGCAGCGACCCGCTCCAGGCCAGCACCTGCTGCGTCGGCACGTTGAACCGGGTGGCCAGGTACTCCAGCGGCGAGGCGATGTCGTAGCGGGCGCGCAGGCGGTTCCACTTCGGCGCGAACAGGAAAGCGCCGATGCCGGTGGCGACCGCGAGCGGGAACATGAACACGATGTAGGACACGATGCCCTGGTCGTAAGCGACCCCCGCGTAGGCCACGAAGACCACCGCGCTGTAACCGGACATGTGGTGCGAGATGCCTGCCAGCCACCAGGGCATCCGCCCGCCTGCGGTGAAGTAGTCGGCGGAGCTGGACACCTGGCGGTGCGCCCAGACCCCGATCACGACCATCACGACGAAGTAGCCGGCTATGACCGACCAGTCCAACAGGTGCATGTCGGCACTTCCCTTCCCCTGGCTGGCGAGGGCGGCTCCTGCCAGCAGTCACGTCGTTGTGCGGGACAGCTCGGGCGAGTCGGAACGGGCGGAACCGGCTCCCGGTCATCGCGCGTCAGCGGGGCACGCGGGTGTTGCTCTGCGCGGGGCGGTCTTCAGCGGCAATTCCGCATCGATCGTCGGATAATGATCAGCGGAAGGTCCCGCATGCTCTCGTGGAGCCGCCGTGCGATCGCGCGCTGGGCCGGATCGCTCAGAAACAAGCGATCCAGCGGTGCGGGACGCCGAGCCGCCTCCACTGCATTCGCGTGCGCAGTTGATGTCGTACGACCGTCCATGCGCCGCAGCATCATCGTCGGCGACCACCCATGGCAACAGGTTGCCAACAGTTGCATCGAGGTTCTCCAGCCGCGTTGCAGCGCGATGGTCCGGGTAGCAGAACCCGGACCCCGCCAAGCTGCGGAATCGGTGTTCTGAGCCATGTCCTGCCCGAACGCGAACTGCCGTCGGCGCGGTGGAAGTGCTTGGTGGTGACCGAAACGCTCTCAGACGAGAGCCGCTCGCCCTGGAAACCGCGCACCACGGCACCGATCATGTCGGCGGCGAGCTCGGGGTTCTCCCCGAACGTGCCGCTCGCCCAGCGCGGGATCGTGCGTCGCGGCCAGCCCGAGTTCACCGGGCCAGGTCGAGAACTGGCCGGTCGCCTCGGCCACCCCGAACCGACCACCGGAGAGAATCGCCTCACTCCGAACCGCTACACTCCACTGTGGACAGCGCTGGAGCGGAGCACCCACCTCACCCCTGCGGTGCTGGCCCGGTGGAGCCCCTGATCACCAGGTGGGACTCGAAGCTGCGCGAGGCTTGCAGGTCACCTCGCCCCGTCAGTCGCTCGTGCAAGATGTCGACCGCGCACCAGCCGAGCTTGTCCGCTGGACCGGCGATCGTGGTCAGGCCCGGGACGGTGAAATCCGCGCCGAAGATGTCGTCGCAACCGACCAGGCTGAGGTCCTCGGGCACCCTAACCCCGACGGCTTGCAGCCGGTGCAGTGCGCCGATGGCGATGAGGTCGTTGTAGGCGATCGCCGCCGAACCCTTGCCCAGCATCAACGCCTCCGCCGCTTCCTGCCCGCCCTGCCGGTTCGGCGCGAACGGACCCAGGAAGGACACCTGGAGGCCCAGCGACGACGCTTCGTCCTGGACCGCGCGCCAGCGCTGCCCGTTGATCCAGGAGTTCCGCGGGCCCGACAGGTAGGCGAGCCTGCGGTGCCCGAGCACCGCCAGGTGCCGGACCGCTTTGCGCATCCCGGCCGCGGTGTCGACCACCAGGCTCGGCACGCCCTCGATCTCGCGGTTGATCATCACCAGTGGCCGGTACCCGGCGAGTTGCTGCACGGTCTCGTCCGACAGCCGGGAGGTCGACAGGATCCCGCCGCTGGTGGTGGCCAGCAGGTGCCGCAGGTTGTTGGCCTCCACCTGCGCCGACTCGTCGCTGTCGGTCAGCGCCAGGGTGTAGTTGCGCTCGATCGCCCTGGCCTGCGCCGCCTTGATGACCGTGACGTAGTACGGGTTGGAGATGTCGGAGACCACCAGGGTCAGCGTCCGGATGCGCCCCGGCGCCTCGGCCCGGGCCAGCGGCCGCGGCTCGTAACCGATCTCGCGGGCGGCCGCCTGCACCCGTTCCCTGGTTCCAGCGCTGACCCTGGCGGGGTTGCTGAAGGTGCGGGACACCGTGGAAGCGGCCACGCCGCAGTGGCGTGCCACGTCGTAGATCGTCGGCCGTTCTCGCTCCACGGATCCGCCTCCCGGAATCGGCGACAACAAATGGCAACGAGTTGCCACTCTAAATCCCGGCTTCCCAGGTTGGACCGACTCGGGCCCGTCCGCGAACGCGTGGCGGCCGGCGCTGCCACCTCGCGGATCCGGAGGTCCGCTCGATCGATCCGCCGTCAAGAGGAGTGAGCGCGTCGCCCCGCTGCTGGTCGGGCGCGATGTGCACCGCATCGAGGACAGCTGGCAGTACCTGTACCGCGGCGGCTACTGGCGCCGGGGTGCACGACTGGTGAAACTGACCTGCTCCACCCGGTGGAGCACGACCGGAGGGTCCGCCCACTGCGTTCCGCGCGGCGGGCGGACCCTTCGACATTGGACCTGCTGAGCGCGCAGCTCTCCCCCACTTCATGTTGCGCTGCGGTGTCGCCGGGTTTACCGCGATCGGGTGCGAACCGGTTCAGCTGGTGAAGTTCACATTTCCCACTGCTGAGCGGTAAACCGGTGCCTCCCGATCGGCAACCAAACAGCCGACCGCACCAACCGGTGAACCACGTCGCGCTGGAGGTTGTGCATGGACGATCCGCAAGAAGTGCAGGGAAGCTCCCGAAGTCCTTCCAGAGTCCGCAGGTGGCGGCTCGGAGCCGTTGCCGCGGCGCTCGCGCTGGCGGTCCTCGGCAGCAGCGCCTGGGCCGGGGCCGATCGCCTGGTAGGGCACCGGCCGCTCAACCCGCCCGACGCACCGCAAGCGATCGGCCCGTACTCGCAAGGCATTTCGACCGGTCAGATGGTGTTCGTGTCCGGGCAGCTGCCGATCGACCCGTCCACCGGAAAGCTGCTCGCCGATGCGCCCGTCGAGGAGCAGACCCGGCAGGTGCTTCGCAACGTTCGGGCGGTGCTCGCGGCCGATCACCTCGAGATGGCGCAGGTCGTCAGCACCACCGTCTACTTGTCCGACCTCGCCGACTTCGAGCGGTTCAACGCCGCCTACGCCGAGTTCTTCACCGAAGGCGCGCCGCCGGCGCGGGCCACCGTGCAGGTCGTCCGGGTGCCGAAGGACGCCAAGGTCGAGATCTCCGCGATCGCAGTCCGATAGCTCCAGCAGAACCCGAAAGGATCTGGCAGTGCCGAAACTTTCGAGCAGAACGAACGACTTGTCCCGCAGGGGTTTCCTGCGCATCGCCGGGGCCGGTGCCGCCGTCGCCGGGTTGAGCACCACCGGGTTGTCCTCCGCGGCCGGAGCCGCCGAGCTGACACCGCTGGCGGCGAACTTGCCCACCGGATCCAACGACGCCTACTGGCGCGAGGTCGAGCGGCTTTTCATGCTCGACAAGAACGTGCTTTTCATGAACGTCGGCACCGTCGGTTCGCCGCCGCGCGAGGTGGTCGACACCCTGGACCGCGTGCACCGCGAGGTCGCCGTCGGCGCGAAGTCGGCCTACAGCGACTTCGCCGACGTCCGCGCGGTGGCCGCCAAGGGATACGGCTGCGACCCCGACGAACTGGTGATCTCGCACAACACCAGCGATGGCATGTCGAAGATCCTGGCTGGCCTCAACCTGCGCGCCGGGGATGAAATCCTCACCACCAACCACGAACACCCCGGTGGCAACGTTCCCATGGCGCTGGCCAGGGACCGGTACGGCGTGGTGCTCAAGCGGGTGGAGCTGCCGGTCGGCAACGACCAGCGCGCCGAGGACTACGTCGCGGCGTTCGAGCGGGCGATCAGCAGCCGCACGAAGGTGATGCTGTTCTCCGCACCCACCTACAAGACCGGCACGATGCTGCCGATCCAGCTGCTGGCCAAGCTTGCTCAGGCGCACGGTGTGACCACCGTGGTCGACGGCGCCCACATCCCGGGCATGATGGCCTACGACTTCCACGCGCTCGGCGTGGACTTCCTGGCCGGTTCGGCCGCGAAGTGGCAATGCGGACCCGGCGGCACCGGGGTGCTCTACATCCGCAACAAGGTGCTGCCGCAGCACAACCCGAACCCGCTGCCCGAGTTCTGGCCGGTGGTGTCCAGCAGCTACCCGGAGGAAGGCGGCTTGCCCCCGCGTTCCAGCGGGAGCAAGGAGAGCTACGACATCGCGAAGTACCTCCAGTCGGTCGGCAACGGGAGCATCGCGATCATGGAGGGCGTGCGCAACGCCTGCGAGGTGTGGGACCGCATCGGCAGGCAGCGCATCCAGGACCACGCGCTCGAACTTTCCGCCTACCTCAAGGAACTCGTCACCGAGCGGTGGGGCGTGGCCTCGCTGTACTCGCCGAAGGACGACCCGCGGCTGGTGTGCGCGCTGTCCTCGTTCAACCCGTTCCGCAACCCGGCCGACGTGCTGGACAAGGCCAAGTCCGACCAGTTCGTGGCGCGGATGAAGGACGAGTACGGCATCGTCATCCGCAACGTCGACTTCCCGGTGATCGGTTCGGCCCAGAAGCACGCACCGGTGCGCATCTCCACCCACCTGTTCCACCAGCGCGACGACGTCGAGCGAGTCGTCGACGCGATGTGGGACCTGGCGGGCAAGATGGCCTGATCCGCGCACTGCGACGCCACCTCTGCTGCGCGCGGGAGCGGAGGTGGCGTCGTGGTGCGCGGATCAGGGCTGGATGACGATCTCCACCGGGTCACCGCCGGGGGCGTGCGGAGGCGGCGGCGCGGACAGCGAGTTCAGCGCCCACAAACCGACGACATCGGCCGCGGCGACGATGAGCAGTGCCAGCACGAGCATGATGAGCCTGCGGCGGCGCTCCCGGCGCTGCCACTCCGACCGGGCCTTGGCGTAGGCGTCGGGTGAGGCCACCACCGACGTCGCGAGCACGTCGAGCGTCTCGCGCAGCTGTTCCTCCGGGTCGCGCACGGTCACGAGTGTGCCCCCATCGCCCGCGACAGCGCTTGCATTCCGCGCGACGTGTGCGATTTGACCGCCCCCTTGCTGATGCCCATGGCTTCGGCGATCTCGGATTCCTTCAGGTCCAGCCAGTACCGCAGCACCAACGCCTCGCGCTGCCGCGCCGGGAGGGAGTTCAGGGCGTCCACCACCCGCCGCTGGTCCTCGTGCAGCAGCGCGGTGGCCTCCGCCGACTCGATGCTGGGTTCCTGGACGTCGATGTGCTTGCGCAGCACCTTGAGGTGGCGGATGCGCATCCGAACCAGGTTCACCACCACGGAGCGGAGGTAGCGCGGGCCCGCTTCGGGATCGCGCAGGCGGTACCAACCGCGGTGCAGCTGGCAGAACGCCTCGGCCACGATGTCCTCGGCGTCCTGCTCCGCGCCGAGCAGGACGGCCAGCCGCAGCAGCTGCGTGTGGTGACCGTCGAACAGCCGCACCATCGCCGATTCCCGCTCCACGTCGCGGATGTCCATGCTCGGCTCGGTGGGCGGCACCTCGTGCGACTGCCGCCGATCAGCCGCGGAGTCCGTGCGGTCAGGAGATCCCGGAGTCACGGCGTCGCACCCCCTCCCGGAGCACCCGCGGTGGGTGGATCGGATGGATCACGCCCGAGGGCGCGCGCGGGACCCGGAGTCCGCGCAGCAGCGCCTGCGTCGCCGCGGTCACCGCGATGTTCACCGCCAGAGCGACGATTCCGGTGTAGACGTGCGCGGTGAACTGGCCGAAGTGGACGACGACCAGCGGGGTGAAGCCGCCCTCGTTGACCAGCACGGTGCCCGCGACCATGCCCGTCAGCCAGCCGGCCAGCAGCGCGAACGGGCGCGGGGTGTGCCGCAGCAACCCCAGCACGATCATGGGCAGGGTCTGCAGCACCCAGACCGCGCCGAGCAGGTGCAGGTTGATCGCGGCCTGGTCGCGCAGGCCGAGCGCGAACGCCAGGGCACCGATCTTGACCACCAGCGAGGTCAGCCGCGCCATCCGCGCCTCCTGGGCGTCGGTGGCGGTCGGGTTGACGAACTCGACGTAGACGTTGCGGGCGAACAGCGCCGCCGCGCCCATGGACATCACCGCGGCCGGCACCAGCGCTGCCACCACCAGCACCCCGAACAGGATCCCGGCCAGCCAGCTCGGCGCGAGCACACCCATCAACACCGGAACGGCCAGCTCGCTCTGGCCGGGTGGCAGCACCACGCCCGCAGCCAGCGCGGCCACCCCCAGCAGCGCGAACACGGCCAGCATGCCGGCCCAGCCGAGCAGTCCACCCGACGTTCGGCGCAGTACGTCCGGGCCGCGCGCGGAGAAGGCGACCATCAGCACGTGCGGGAAGGCGAACAGCGCGAGCGCGGAACCCAGTGCCAGCGACGCGAAGGCCGGCCACAACGCGGGCGACAGCGCCAACACCTCTGCCCCGCCGGCACGTTCGAGAATCTCGGGCGGAGTCCCCAACTTCGCCACGGCCAGTGCCGCCACCACCACCGTGCAGGCCACCACGAGCACTGCCTTGATCACCGCGGCGAAGACCGGTGCGCGCAACCCGTAGCGATAGGTCGACAACGCCAGGATCGCGAACACCACGGCCAGCACCAGATCCCCGGCCATGCCACCGGAGTACAGGCCGAGCACGGTGAGCACCGCCCGGATGCCGATCAGCTGCAGCGCGACGTAGGGCATCGTGGCGAAGATCCCGGTCAACGCCACGGCCAGCGCCAGCAGCGGCGAACCGTAGCGGCCCCGGACGAAGTCGGCGACGGTGACGTAGCCGTGCGCCCGCGCTACCGAGACGAGCCGCGGGAGGAGCACGAAGCCGATCGCGCAGCTGAGGACCGTGTACGGCACCGCGTAGAAGCCGATCGCCCCCGAGCTGAACACCGCTCCGGGCACCGCGGTGAAGGTGTAGGCGGTGTAGATCGTGCCGCCGAGCAGGCACCACATCAGCCCTCCGCCGTGCCGGCGACCGGCCAGCGCCCACCCAGCGAGGTCGTCGGGGACCCGGCCGCACGCCGATCGCCGGGCAGCGACGAGAGTTCCCACCGAACCGGCGAGCACGACCACCGCGCACGTGACCACCGCGACGACGTTGTCCATGGATTCTCCGCACTCGGGCTGGGGCGGCCACCGGTGCGGTTCGCCGCCGGTGGCGAATTCCGTTTCGACCGCCGGTAAACCTTCCGGTCAGCACCGGCAACTGTTGGGCGAGGACGAAAAACGCGGGAGGTGTTCGGACGATGCGGTAGTGAACCCCAGCGAACAGCGAAAAACCAGGGCCGTTCCCACATCGCAGGACGTACGAGCCGATCGACGCCCCGCGGTCCCGGTGTGCCTGGGTGCCTGTCTTTGAACTCATTTTGCGTGGCGGTGCAAGCGCCGAGGGTGGGCTATGCGCCTGCGGCGCATCAAAGACAAAACGAGGAGCAAAGACCGGCTCTCAGAACGCACGGCAAGCACTCCGACGGAGGAGCCACGCATGAAAGCAACTGCGGCATGACCGCGGCCGGCACACCGCCGGTCGAGGCGGACGACAAACCGCGCTGGACCCCGGTGCGGATCGCGATCTGGGTCGCGATCTCGCTGATCGGTGCCGTGGCGTGGTCGATCTTGGCGCTCTCCCGCGACGAACCGGTGAACGCGGTGTGGTTCGTCTTCGCCGCACTCGCCTCCTACGCCATCGCGTACCGGTTCTACGCCCGGTTCATCGTCACGAAGGTGTTGCGAGCGGACGACAAGCGCGCCACCCCGGCCGAGCGGCTGGAGAACGGCCTCGACTTCCACCGCACCGACCGCCGGGTGCTCTACGGGCACCACTTCGCCGCGATCGCCGGTGCCGGTCCGCTCGTCGGCCCGGTGCTGGCGGCGCAGATGGGCTACCTGCCGGGCACGATCTGGATCATCGTCGGCGTCATCTTCGCCGGCGCGGTGCAGGACCTGCTGGTGCTGTTCTTCTCGATGCGCCGCAACGGCCGTTCCCTCGGCCAGATGGCGCGCGACGAGATCGGGCCGGTCGGCGGCGTGGCCGCCCTGGTCGCCGTGCTCGCGATCATGATCATCCTGCTGGCGGTGCTGGCGCTGGTGGTGGTCAACGCGCTGGCCAAGTCGCCGTGGGGCGTGTTCTCCATCGCGATGACCATCCCGATCGCCCTGTTCATGGGGTTCTACCTGCGCTACCTGCGGCCGGGCCGGATCATCGAGGTCAGCGTCATCGGGTGCGCGCTGCTGGTGCTGGCCATCGTCGCGGGCGGGTGGGTGGCCGCCTCACCGCTGGCCGGTGTCTTCACGCTCAGCGAGGTCGCGCTGGTCTGGTGCCTGATCGGCTACGGCTTCCTCGCCTCCGTGCTGCCCGTGTGGATGCTCCTCGCCCCGCGCGACTACCTGTCCACCTTCATGAAGGTCGGCACGATCGCGCTGCTGGCGGTCGGCATCCTGATCACGCTGCCGAGCACGGTGATGCCCGCCTTCACCGAGTTCGCCTTCAACGGCAAGGGGCCGGCCTTCTCCGGTTCGCTGTTCCCGTTCGTGTTCATCACGATCGCCTGCGGTGCGCTCTCCGGTTTCCACGCGCTGATCTCCTCGGGCACCACGCCGAAGCTGGTGACGAAGGAGCGGCAGGTCCGGCTGATCGGCTACGGCGCCATGCTCACCGAGTCGTTCGTGGCGATCATGGCGCTGGTCGCGGCGAGCGTGATCGACCAGGGCCTGTACTTCGCGATGAACTCGGCGGCCACGTCGACCGGTGGCACCGCGCAAGGCGCGGCCACCTTCGTCAACGGACTGGGTCTGCCCGGGGTGTCCATCACGCCCGAGGCGCTGGGCCAGGCGGCCGCGGCCGTCGAGGAGAAGACCTTGGTGTCGCGCACCGGCGGTGCGCCGACGCTGGCGGTGGGCATCTCGGAGATCCTCGGCGCCGTGTTCGGCGGTGCCGCGCTGAAGGCGTTCTGGTACCACTTCGCGATCATGTTCGAGGCGTTGTTCATCCTGACCACTGTGGACGCCGGGACCCGCGTCGGCCGGTTCATGCTGCAGGACACCCTCGGCAACCTGATCCCGAAGTTCCGCGACACGTCGTGGAAGACCGGTTCGATCGTGACGAGCGCGCTGATCGTCGCGGCGTGGGGATCGATCCTGCTGATGGGCGTCACCGACCCGCTCGGCGGCATCAACACGCTGTTCCCGCTGTTCGGCATCGCCAACCAGCTGCTGGCCGCCGTCGCGCTGGCGGTGTGCGTGACGATCATGTGCAAGACCGGTCGCGTGCGGTGGGTGTGGGTCCCGGGCATCCCGCTGGTGTGGGACGCGGTGGTCACCCTCACCGCGAGCTGGCAGAAGATCTTCAGCGGCAACCCGTCCATCGGTTATTGGGCGCAGCACAACGCGTACCGGGACGCGCTGGCCGCCGGGAAGACGTCGATGGGCCAGGCCAAGAACGTCGAGCAGATGGAACAGGTCGTCTACAACACGTTCGTGCAAGGCACGCTGTCCATAGTCTTCGCGGTCCTGATCGTGATCGTGCTCGTCGACGCCGCGCGGCGCTCGATGGCAGCGATCCGCGGCGGCGCGATCGACGCCACCGAGCACCCCGCCGAACCGTCGAAGGTGTTCGAACCAGCGGGACTGATCACCACGGCCGAGGAGAAGGCACTGGCACAGCGCTGGAAGGAGTACGAGTCGACCGGAACCGAACGGGTGGGATCGGGTTGACCGGCACCGACCGCGCTGCACGCCCCGACCGCCGAGTGGCCGGGGCGCTGCGCCGAGCCGCGCGCAGGGCGATCTGGTACGTCCGCGAAGTGGTCGGCGAGAACGACTACCAGCGCTACGTCGATCACCTGCGCGCACGTCACCCGGACCGCACACCGCCGTCCCGGCGCGAGTTCGAGCGGATGAAGAGTCATGCTTGGCGTGGTAGCGCGTTTGCTTGCGCCGCTGGGGTAGCCGGCGTGGGGGCGACTCGTGACCCCCTGGTGTTGCGTCGCTGAGCCACGTCGGCGAACCCCAAGCCCCACCGGGACCGGAAATCCTCGTCGAGCATGGTCAGGATTTGTCCACGGTTCCGGTCGGTCCAATGCCTGTTGTTCTGGGAACGTCCCAGCACCGTGCGGGCACCACCGATGTCGGCGTGAACGGTCTTGCCGCAGAACCTGCACCGGAACGTGGTTTGGGTCGTGCGGTTGGTCTTGCTGGTGTAGCCGCAGCCGGTGCATTCCCGGCTGGTGTGGGCGGGGTTGACCTCAACAGTGGCGACCCCGTGGTCCTCGGCAAGGGAAGCGAGCTTGGTGTTGACGGCACCGCGTCCGGTGTTGGACAGCAGGCGCCGCATGCGCTTGGACAGGCGGCCTTCGCGGGCCATGCCCTGGAAATTCAGCTTCTCGACTACGAGCGTGTCGATCGAGTCGTCTGCGATGATGCGGTTGAGGCAGCGGTTGACTTCGTTGGTGATGAACCCGCGAACGTCCTGCACCAGCGCCCGATAGCGCCGCGAGTCACGGAGTTTGATTCCGTTGCGCTGCAACGCGGCCATGAGGGGCTGCAGACGCGCGTCGTAGGCGCGGAGCCGGTCGAGGAATCCGCGTCCGTGCAGGCGCCCGTCGCTCGTGGCGAACAGGGTGGACATGCCCCAGTCGATACCCATCTCACGTCCGCCCGTGCGGGCTGGGCATGTGGGTGTGTGGATGACGAGCCGGTAGTCCACCGTGCCGTCAGTGTTGACATGCACCTGGCAGTGGTTGGCCAGCTTCGCGCCCGGCCGCGCGAGGCGCTCGAGGAACGCGCGGTGCGCGTGCAACGGGATCACAACGGGCTTACCGGCGGTGAGGGTGGCGATGCGGACCCAGTAGTCGCCGTGATGACCGTGGGGTGTTTCGACCTTGGCGACCTTGCCATCCATCACCATCGTCGGAAGCCGACGCATGTCCGGCCGACCAACCCGGGCGCGGACGTGCTTCATGATGCGGCGAGCGAGCCACATGGTCTCAGCGGGGACGCTGCGTTTGCCGGTGATCGCCACGCTATCGCCCTCAACCGGGAGGTACCAGGCGCGGGACTTGTTGACAGAGAACAAGTCCTTACGCACCTGACCGGTGATCGCGGACGCGGCGACGGTCTGCCGGAAGACGCGTTCGCAGTTGCCCAACCACGATTTGTGCTGGGCAATACACTGAGCTCGAACCGAGTCCCACTGGCGTTGCGACAGGCCACCATCCCAGCCCTTGGCGTCCACCCACTTGGGAAGCTCGCCGGTGGTGAAGATCAGGCGAGCAACCTCGGCCTGCATGCGGCCAAGACCGGCCTGCCACACCGGCAGGATCTCGGCTACCCGCTCATCCTTGATCCGGTGCGAACTGCTGCGCAGACGGAACGCACGCGATGCCTTCCCACTCATGACGACTCGGTCCCGTCGTCACCCATTTCCTCAACATCCATCGGATCACGGGCCAAACGGGACAGCGCCTGAGCACGCCCGGAACGCCGCTGCCCGTACAGGCGCGCAGAAAACGAATAGATGATCGCAACCAGGTCGTGAACGAGGTCGTCGGTTCCTTCGGCCGCCTCGTTCACGACGATAATCCGGCGGCCATGGGCGGTGACGAACAGTTCGAACCAGCGGAACCCGAACCGGGTCAACCGGTCCTTGTGTTCCACGATCAACGTTCCCACGTGTCCCGCTTGAGCAGCGCGGTGAGCGCTGTGCGCTTGTCGTTCACCCCAGAGCCGACCTCGCGCACCGATTCAACGACCTGGTAGCCGTTGACCACTGCCCAGTCCTGCACGCGCCTTTCCTGCTTGAGCAGCTGGTCTTTTCGTTTCCGCGGGTCCGACACCCGCGCGTAGATGGCTGCTTTGCTCAGGTCGACATCGATGTCTTCGGGGACGTGGATGAAGCCGTGCTCGTCGGTGTAGGCGCCCTCGATCTTCCCGGCCCGGTACCGGTTCCAAGCGGTCCGGTAGGTCACCGAGTTCCTACGCGCATACTCCGACAACTTCACATGGAACAATTACCATACATTTCCAGAAGATACCGTACATACTGCAAGGACCGACCGGATGGAGTCGAACCCGAAGACCCGCTGCTGCTGAGCGCCAGGCGCGCTGCCGCTCAACGGAATCGGTTGCCGCACCAGCCGAAACCCCTTGCCCAAGACCAAGTTGCTCCCAACCCGAGGAGCGGCTGATCAGCCGTGCGAGTAGGGGGTCAGGTGGTCACCCAGCTCCTCGTCGTCGGCCGCGAGCGCCGCCAGGTGCTGCAAGGTCTTCGCGGCCGTGTCGACCTCGCGCGGGTCGAGCTGCGCCAGTAGGCGGGCGAGGGTGTCGCGCCGGGACGCGCGTACGCGTTGGACCAGCTGGTCGCCTGCGGGAGTGAGGGCGAGCGTGACGACGCTGCGTTTGTCCGGTTCGCGGGTGCGGGAGATCAGCCCGCCGAGCGCCAACCGGTCTCCGAGGCGCGTCACCGAGGACGCGTTCAACCCCAGCGCCGCCGCGGCACGCGAGGACGGGAGTGGCCCCTGTTCCGCCAGGGCCGCGAGCAACCGGAACTGCGGGAGGGTCACCGGTTCGCCCGCCAGGCTCCGGGACGCCAGTCCCACCAGCATGCGCGTGGCCGTCTCGAACGCGCTGATCGCGTTCGAGTCGCACGTCCCGGCGCCCGACGCAGACTTCACAGCAGCAAGACTTGCATAGTGCAAATCCGCATGTCAACCTGGATGTAGCACCACAGCGTCGGGGAGGTGCGCCATGACAAGTCAGCAAGTTCCCATCGCACGGCATCCCGATCTCGCGGAGCTGCGGGCCCGCTACGACCACGTCGCCGAGACTCCCCTCGCGCAGACCACGTACTCCTTGACCGTCCTGGCCGGGCTGTACGTCGCGCTGTCGCCGTGGATCGTCGGCTTCGCGGGCATGAGCACGCTCGCGGTCAACAACCTGATCATCGGCCTGACCGTTGCCGGGCTGGGCATCGGCTGCGCTTCGGCCTTCGGCCGGCTCCACGGTGCCGCGTGGCTGATCCCGGTGCTCGGGGTGTGGACGATCATCACGCCCTGGGTCATCAGCGGTGCCGTCGCGACGATGCCCGTCGTGATCAGCAACGTGATCAGCGGAGCCGTCGTAGGCGTGCTCGGCGTCGCAGGCGCGAGCATGATGCTGCAGCACCGCTGACCATCCCAGCCGTCGGCACTCGGCCAACTGCGCCGGTGGGGCGCGGCCGCGGTCGGGTGCCGACCGACTCGCTGCTGAATCGGGGGCCGTCCCCACGCAGCGGTGGGCGTGTGCCGTGAGCCTCGGCGTGTCGGCACCCGCGGCGGCGGCCAGGACGGGCGCGCATGGAAGACTGCCTGGCGATGCATACCCCGTCCGACCTCGCCGACCTGCTCGAATGCGAACACCGCAGCATCCTCAAGCAAGCGTTGGCGGCGGGGCTGCCCGGCGCGCCGCGCCCGGGCTCCGGGCCCGACCGGCTGGCCGTCAAGCACGGCCACGCGCACGAGGCGGCCGCGCTCGAACGGCTCCGCGGCGAGCGCAAGACCGTGGTCGAGATCGACGAGCGCGACCCGGTCACCGCCGCGAAGGCCACCGAGGAAGCGCTGCGGGCGGGCGCACCGGTGGTCTACCAAGCCGTCTTCCACGACGGCGAGTTCTCCGGCCGCGCCGACTTCCTGCTCCGCGACGACCAGGGCCGCTACGAGGTCTACGACACGAAGCTCGCCCAGCACGCGAAGCCCTCCGCGGTCGTGCAGCTCACCGCCTACGCCGACGCGTTGCGCCGCGCCGGTTGGCCGGCCGGGCCGGAGATGCACCTGCTGCTCGGCGACGGCACCACGCGCAGCCTGCGCGTCGACGACTTCCTGCCGCTGCTCGACCGCCTCCGCGACCGGCTCACCACTCGGCCGCCGCGGCTGCCGGAACGCATGTGGGCCGACGAACGCCCCGCCTGCACCGGCTGCGGCTTCGCCGACCACTGCTCGTCCGCGCGCGAAGCGGACCGGGACCTGTCGCTGGTCGCGGGCATGCGCGGCGAACAGCGGCGCAAGCTCGTGACGGCCGGGCTCGGCACGATCGACGCGCTCGCCACCGCCGAGCCGGCGGACCGGCCGCGCGACATGTCGGCGGGCACGTTCGCGACCTTGCGCGCGCAGGCCGCGATCCAGGTGCGGCAGGACGAAACCGGGGAATTGGCGTACGAGATCATCGACCCGTCGGCGCTGGCCGAGCTGCCGCCGCCGAGCCCGGGCGACATCTTCTTCGACATGGAGGGCGACCCGTACGCGCTCGCCGGGACCGGGCTGGAGTACCTGTTCGGCGCGGTCACGCCCGACGCCCGCTTCACGCCGTTCTGGGCGCACACGCGTCCGCAGGAGAAGCGCGCCTTCGAGGAGTTCATCGACTTCGCCACCGCCCGGCTCACCGACGATCCGGACGCGCACATCTTCCACTACGCGCCGTACGAGGTCACGGCCGTCAAGCGGCTCGCCGCGGTGCACGGAACGCGCGAGGAAGCCGTGGACGAGCTCCTGCGCAGCGGCCGGATGGTCGACCTGTACGCCGTGGTGCGCAAGGCGTTGCGCGTCGGCCAGCGGTCGTACTCGATCAAGTACCTCGAACCGCTGTACATGCCGGACGCCCGCGACGGCGACGTGAAGACGGCCGCGTCGAGCATCGAGGCGTACGAGGACTACCTGACGCTCACCAAGGCCGGCGAGGTCGAAGAGGCCGACGAGGTGCTGCGCGGCATCGCCGACTACAACGAGTACGACTGCGTGTCCACGTTGCGGCTGCTGGAATTCCTGCACCGCGTCCGCGAGGAAGCGGGCATCGAGCTCGCGACCCCGGAGCCGGAGTCCGAAGTGGACGCCCTGCTGCGGGAGGCGGAGGAGGAAGAGGCCGCGCTGCGCCGGGCCGAACGCGCGGCCGCCCTGGCGGCGCTGGTCGACCCGCTGCTCGACGGCCTGCCCGACGATCCCGCCGACTTCACCCCGGACGACCACGCCCGCGCGCTGCTCGCCGCCTCCGTCGGGTACCACCGGCGCGAGACGAACCCGGCGTGGTGGGAGTTCTTCCGGCAGCTCGCCGCACCGGTCGGCGACCTGGAGGTGGACACGACCTGCGCGGTGCCGGTGTCGGTGTCCGCGGGCGAGTGGGTTCCGCCGTCGGGGCGGCAGCGCACGGCCAAGCGCACGCTCACGGTGGCGTGCGACCCGGACCGGCCGCATCCGTTCGCGGTCGGGGACGGCGTGCGGCTGCGGTACGGCGCCGACGCGCGGGACGCGAAAGTCGTGGCGGCGTCGGCGGTCGAGCTGACGTTGGAGGAGAGCAGCGCGCCGGACAGCACGTCGGACGAGCGACCGGTCGCGGTCCTGCCGGGCGGCCCGGTGCGGCCCGCGCCGAAGGACGAGGCCGTGGCCGACCTGGCCCGGCTGGTCGGGGAAGCGCTCCCCGAGCTGCCCGCTCATCCGGGCGTGGACCTGCTGCGCCGGATCCCGCGGTTGCGCGGCGGCGCGCTGCCCGCACCCGGTGAGGACACCGTGGCCACCGCGATCGAGGCGGTCGACGCGCTCGACGGGTCGGTGCTCGCGGTGCAGGGCCCGCCCGGAGCGGGGAAGACGTACTTGGCGGGCAAGCTGATCGCGCACCTCGTGCGGTCCGGGCGGACGGTCGGTGTGACGTCCAACAGCCACAAGGCCGTGGAGAACGTGCTGTCCGCCGCGCTCCGCAACGCACCGTCGATGGCGTGCGCGAAACGGCCGCGCCGGACGCCGGACCCCGAGCTGCCGTGGGAGCAGCCGAAGACGAACAACGCGTTGGCGAAGTGGCGCGAGGAGCACAACGACGGGCACCTCGTCGGCGGCACCGCGTGGACGTTCGCGAACGCCGCCGTGCGCGAGGAACCGTTCGACGTGCTGGTGATCGACGAGGCCGGGCAGTTCGCGCTCGCGGACGCGCTGGCCGTGTCGATGTGCGCGAAGAACGTGGTGCTGCTGGGCGATCCCCAGCAGCTGCCGCAGGTCGTGCAGGGCACGCACCCGGCGGGCGCGGAGGCGTCGGCGTTGGGGCACCTGATCGGCGACGCGGACATCATGCCGCCCGAGCTGGGCTACTTCCTGGACCAGACGCGGCGCATGCACCCTGCCGTGTGCGCGCCGGTTTCCCGGTTGTCGTACGCGGGTTTGCTGCACTCGCACCCGTCCGCGGACCGCTCGGTCGACGGCTTCGCCTCCGGCCTGTACCTCGCGTCGGTGGAGCACCGCGGGAACACCACGCGGTCGGTCGAGGAAGCGGCGCAGGTCGTGTCGGTGATCGCGGACCTGCACGGGCGCACGTGGCAGGGCCGCCCGCTGGCGGACGAGGACTTCCTCGTGGTGGCGCCGTACAACCTGCAGGCCCGGACGGTCACCCGCGCGCTGGCCGACGCCGGTTTCGGCGACGTGCGGGTCGGCACGGTGGACAGGTTCCAAGGCCAGGAAGCCCCGGTCGTGGTGACGACGATGACGTCCTCGTCCGCGATCGACCTGCCCCGCGGACTGGATTTCCTGTTGTCCCGCAACAGGTTGAACGTGGCGCTGTCGCGAGCGCAGTCGGTGGCGGTGCTGGTGTGCAGCCCGCGGCTGCTGGAGGCCGACATCCGGACGGTGGAGCAGATGCGGCTCGTCTCCGGGATGCTCGGACTGCTGCGGGACGCCCGCCCCTGGCCCGCTCGCTGACCCCGATCGTCCTCGTCCGCACGAACGGCGACGGACCGTCACAGGTGTTGGGCGAGGAACTCGGCCGCTTCCGACGACGATGCTTCAAACTGCTCGACGTAGGGGGCGAAATGTCCGCCGGGCAGGATGCGCAACCACTTGGGTTCCAGTGCCCGCTCGTAAGCCGCCAACTGGAGATCCGTGCCGGACAGGGTGTCGTCCGCAGCGACGACCATGAGCAGCGGCCGGGGGCTGACCAGCTCGACGTACGCGCTGGCGTCGTACACCCTGCTCCACTCCCCGGTGCGGACGGTGACCTCGTTGCGCCATGCCGGTCCGAGCGCCGCGCTGCCCAGGAAGAACTCCCGGGCGTCCGCGTCGGGGTACACCGGGTCGTCGGCGGGGTCGCCGAGGAGGCGTCCTTCACCCGCGCCGCCGCTCGCTGCCACGTCGCGCAACCGGCGATCAGCCAGCAGATCCGCGGCTTGGAACGCGAGCTCGGCGAGGCGCTGTTCTACCGCGAGCCCCGCTCGGTGCGGCTGTCCCCGGCAGGAGAGGCGCTGCTGCCGCACGCCCGCGCAGCGCTGTCCGCGGTAGCGGCGGCTCAAGCCGAGTTCGCCGCTCGTTCCGGCCTGCTCACCGGAGACCTCGGAGTCGGCACCGTCGACGGCGCCCACATCACCGCGCTGCCGGACGTGCTCGGCGCGTTCCACCGCCGCTACCCCGGCGTATCGGTCCGCCTCGTCAGCGGCACGAGCGGCCCGCTGCTGTCCCAAGTCCGCACCGGCGCCCTGGACGCCGCCGTCGTAGCCCGTCCCCGGCAGTCGCCGGACGACCTCGAGTTCCGGACCCTCCTGCGGGACGAGATCGTGGCCGTCGTCCCCCACGACCATCCCGCCGTGGAGGCGGGCAGGATCTCCTTGGCCGCCCTGGCCGACACCCCGCTGATCGGCTACGGCTCCGACAGCGGATTGCGCCCCCACCTGGAGGAGGCCTTCGACACCGCCGGTGCCGCCTTCCGCCCCGCCTACACCGCGAACGACGTCGCACTTCAGATCGCGCTCGCCGCGGCCGGTGCCGGGATCGCCCTCACCCCCGCCGCCGAGGTGGTCGGCGACAGCGTGACCGCGGTCGCCTTGTCCCCGGCCATCCCGTACGAGAAGGCCCTCGCGTGGCGCCGCACCCCTGCGCCCGCCGCGCCGCTGCGCGCCTTCCTCGCCCTCCACGAGGAAGCGGGCCGGTGAAGCGGCCCGGCGCTCCTCGTGGGAAAAGTCACCGCTGGACGAAGTTTTCGCAGGGCAGGGCGCCGACCAGCTTCGCTTCGGTCAGGGCTCGGGAATTCTCCCCCGTTCCCGTTCGTCGACTGGTGGAGGATCACGTCCGCCCGGCTGAATCCGAAACAACGTCCCCGGTCGATGCCGCACGTGCGGCGGCACGCAGTCGACATGCCCCGAAGAGGAAAGGCACTACATGCGCCTGTTCGAGCAGTACCAGCTCGGCCCCACCACGCTGGCCAACCGCGTTCTGATGGCCCCGATGACCCGCGCCCGGTCCTTCGAGACCGTGGCCACCGAGCTGAACGCGCGCTACTACGCGCAGCGCGCGAGCGCCGGGCTGATCATCGGCGAGGCCACCCAGGTCAGCGAGCTCGGCGCGGGCTACCCGTACACGCCCGGCATCTACACCGACGAGCAGCGGGACGGCTGGCGCCTGGTCACCGACGCAGTCCACGAAGCCGGTGGGCGCATCTTCGCGCAGCTGTGGCACGTGGGACGCTCCGGCCACCCCTCGGTCCACGGGCAGACCCCGGTCGCGCCGTCCGCCATCGCGCCGGACCTGGACATCTTCACCCCCGACGGGCCGCAGCCGATCCCGACCCCGCGGGCGCTGGAGACCGACGAGATCCCCGGCATCGTCGAGGAATTCCGCCACGCGGCGCGGCAAGCCCGCGCGGCCGGTTTCGACGGCGTCGAGATCCACGGCGCGAACGGCTACCTGATCGACCAGTTCCTGCAGACCGGGACCAACAAGCGCACCGACGCCTACGGCGGATCGGTGACCAACCGGGTTCGCCTGCTGCGGGAGATCACCGAAGCGGTCATCGAGGCGTGGGACGCCGAGCACGTCGGCGTGCGCCTGTCCCCCGGCGGCACCTTCGGCGACATGCACGACGACGACCCGGCCGAGACGTTCCACCACGCGATCAAGGCGCTCGACGAGTACGGGCTGGCCTACCTGCACGTCGTCGAGACGTCCCAGACGACGCCGCCGCAGGGGCTCATCCACGTCGGCGGACCGACGGCGCTGGCCCGCTCGGCGTACTCGGGCACCATCATCACCAACGGCGACTTCGACCGGGACAGCGCGGAGGAGATCCTGGCCTCCGGCAACGCCGACCTGGTCGCCTTCGGCCGCCCCTTCATCTCCAACCCCGACCTGCCGGAGCGCTTCCGCACCGGGGCGGAGCTGGCCGAAGGCGACCACGCCACCTTCTACGGTGGCGGCGAAGCCGGCTACATCGACTACCCTGCCCTCGCCGACCGCGCCTGATCCGTCCGCGAGCACGTGGCGCCGCCCCTGGTCAGGAGCGGCGCCACGTGGCGTTCCGACGCCCGGTCGGGGTGCGGGGGCGCACCGGCGATCGCGGACCGGCGGAGTCCTACTCCGGTTCCCGGGTGGGTGGTTCTTCGAGGAAGGCGCGGAGCTGGTCGGCCGGGAGCGGGCGGGAGAACAGCCAACCTTGGTAGAAGTCGATTCCGAGATCGCTGAGGACCTGGAACTGGCCGACGTTCTCGACACCTTCGGCGACGCAGCTGCGTCCCATCGCGTGCCCCATGCCGGTCATCGCCTTGGCGATGGCGACGTCGGCCGGGTCGGTCTCCACACCGGAGACGAATTGGCGGTCCAGTTTGATGATCTGCGTGGGGAGGTCTTTGAGGCGGGCCAGCGAGGAGTAGCCGGTGCCGAAGTCGTCCAGGGCGAAGCGCACGCCGCGTTCGGCGAGCTCGACCATCGCATCGCGGGGGCGCGCGGGCAGGTCGATCAAGGACGTTTCCACGATTTCCAGCACCACGCGGTGCGAGTCTATGCCGCTCTCGGTGATGATCTCGATGATCTCGTCGGCGAATTCCGGGTCGTGCGGCAGCAGATCGACCAGGTTGACGGCGACGGCCACCGGGCGTCCATTGTGGATGGGCCAGTCGGCTGCCTCGCGCAAGGCGGTGCGCAGCACCCACCGGTCCAGTCGGCGCAGCAGGTTGCCTTGCTCCGCCACGCGCAGGATCACCTCCGGTGAGAGCAGGCCGCGGTCGGGATGCGGCCAGCGCACCAACGCCTCGGCCATCACGACGGAACGATCGCCGGCCATGACCGGCTGGTAGTGCAGGACGAGGGAGTCGGCCTCCATCGCTGAGCGCAGTTGCTCTTCGAGGCCCAGTTGCTCCTCCACCACGGCGATCATGGTGGGGGTGGCCAACGACACCCGCCCGGGCCCCCGGCTCTTCGCGTGGAACATCGCCGCGTTGGCGTAGCGCAGCAGATCCGCGCCGACGGTGTCCCGGTCGAGCGTCGCGGCCCCGATCGAGGCCGATACGGCGACGGGGTACCCGCGCACGGGCACGCTCGTGCGCAGCAGCTCCGCCACCCAGATCGTGAAGGCCTCCAGGCCCCCCACGGCGTCGACGTCCGAGCAGATGATCAAGTACTTGTCGCCGGAAAGCCTGGCCGGCGTGCAGCCGGACGGCAGTCCGTCCACGAGTCGCCGCGCCAACGCCGTGAGCAGTTCGTCGCCGGCCTCGTGGCCCAGTGCGTCGTTGACGCGCTTGAAGTTGTCGATGTCGCAGAACAGCACGGCGACCTGTTCTGCCCCCCGGTGCAGCAAGCTGTCGAGCAGCTCGTTGAGGCCCGTGCGGTTGAGCAAGCCGGTCAGATCGTCGTGGGTGGCCTGGTAGCGCAACGCCTCGGTCTGCCGCAGCCGCTCGGTGATGTCCTGGAACACCACCAGCCAGAACTTGCTCCCGTCGTCCGCCACCGATGCCGCGCTGTGCACGTCGCAGTGCACGGGCCGGCCATCCGAACGCACCAGCACCCGCTGGTGCACCCGCGACTGGTTCAGCGGTGCATCCAGTGCCGCGGCGTCCACGAACAGGCTTGCGCCCCGGTCGTCCCGGTGCAGCAGGCCCGCGGCGGGCATGTTGTTCAGATCCGCGAGCCGGTAGCCCAGCAGGCCGCACAGCGCCTCGTTGGCATCCAGCACGCGCTCGGACGCGTCGAACAGGGCGATACCGGCCGGGGTCAGGTCGAACAGGTCGGTGAACCGCCGGCTGGACCGCTGCTGCCGGGCACCGGCTTCGGTCTCATCACGGGTGACCTGGACGAAGCCCCGCACGCCACCCTCGACCGACCGCTGCGCGATGGTCACCACGTGGGCCCAGAAGCGGGTGCCATCCCGGCGCAGGAGCCAGCCCTCGTCCACGTGGCTGCCGAACTCGGCGGCCTGGGCCAGCTGCCACTCCGCGTTGTCGGCAGCACCCGGTTGCGCCGGGGAGAGCACCGAGAAGTGCCTCCCGATGATCTCGGCACTGCGATAGCCCATGATGCGTTCTGCGCCGTCGCCCCAGCCCTCCACCCGGCCGGCCACGTCGAGCGCGAAGATCGCGTACTCCTGCAAGCCCGCGGCCAGCAGCCCGAGGCGCGCCTCAGCCTTCGACTGCAGCCGCGCGATCCCGCCGTGCCCACCCCGGGTCACGAACTCGGCATCACGTTCCTCGACCATCTCGCCCCGATGCGTCCGACTCCCCGCCCTGATTTTCGCACCGCCGCAGCCGGACCACGACCACAACCAGCCGTCGAACAGCACCCGGGTCGGCCCGTCGAGCTCAGGCCTGGAGTCGCCGACGACCCCCACCTCGCCGGAATCGCCGGGGAGCACTTCCCGCCCCGCGAGCCGGTACGTGACAACTACTCATCAGCCACGCGCTCCCACGGAGCAACGTCCGGGGGAAGGATGGACATCAGCCACCGAATGTCCCCGTGCGCTTCTTCCTCCGTGTCGAAACCGATGCGCGCGTGCTGTTCGCCGTGGGTGAGGTAGGTGACCAGCCACTTGCCCGCGGCGTGCTCCAAGACGATCTCGAAGCAGCCGTCCTCGTGCCAGTGACCGCGCCCCGCGCACCACCGGCCAACGACCTCGCTCATCGACTGCTCATCTCCCCGTGCGGCCACGTTGCCAGCAGCTCCGATCTTGGGGAGCGCTGCGGCCGCGCCCAACCACAAGCATGCCGCTGTTCGAACATCCGAACAGAGGCTTCCGACTCAGAGCGCGCGATGTCGGCCCGCGACCGGCTTCGGGCCGTAGTACTCCGTCGAGCCGTGCTCGTCCAGCAGCCGTTGGTTGCTCGCCGCAACCGGCACAGCCCCGGCGGGAGTCACCGCTTGCGGCGCGGGGGTGGGGCGGTGGACTCGCGCACCACCAGGGAGTGCGCCGTGGTGCGGCGGCGGGGGCGGGCCGACGGGTCCTTCAAGGCGAGGCGCAACGCCTGCTCCCCCATTTCCGCCATCGGCAACCGGACCGTCGTCAGCGCAGGCGACAGGTGCTCCGCGACTGCCACGTCGTCGAAGCCCGCCACCGAGATGTCCTCCGGCACAGCCTTTCCGCGCGCTCGCAGGGCCGCGAGGACGCCGATCGCCATGTCGTCGTTGAGCGCGATCACCGCGGTCACGTCGGGGTGCTCGTCGAGGACGCGCCGCATGCCCGTCGTGCCGCCGTCGCGGGTGAACGCTTCCTCGACGACGGGAACGTCCTCAATCGACAGTCCGGCCGCTTCCAGTGCCTGCGCGGCGCCCGCGAGGCGATCGGCCACTGTGGTCAGCGTCCGGGGGCCGGAGACGAAAGCGATCCGCCGGTGCCCCAGGGACAGCACGTGCTCGGTGATCGACCGGCCGCCCGCGGTGTTGTCCGGCAGGACCGCGTCGGTGCCGAGGTGGTGGCGTCCGATCACCGCGACGCGGCCGCCGGTCTCCTGGAAGGCCTGGAGGTCCTGCTTCACCGGCGCCTGCTTCCGCGCGTCCACGAAACCCGAACCGGCGATGATGATCGCCCGGACCCGGTTGGCGATCAGCGTGCGGACCTGGACGAGCTCGTTCTCCGGGTCGCGCCCGGTGTGGCAGATCTGCACGGTCAGGCCCTGCTGCGCACCGACGCGCAGCACTCCGCTGGCGATCTCGGTGAAGTAGGGGTCGCCGATCTCGTGCACGAGCAGTCCGACGCTGGTGCTCGCGCCACCGGCCAGCGTGCGGGCGTGCACGTTGGCGACGTAGCCCATCTGCGCGGCGACTTCGCGCACCCGCTCGGCGATGGCGTCGCTGACGCCCGCTGACCCGGACAACGCCCGCGACGCCGCCGCGATCGACACCCCTGCCCGCTCGGCGACGTCGATGAGCCTGAGCCTCGCGCGTTGCTGCGGCATCCGTGCCCCCTTCCGCTCCGGTCCGCCCCGCGGACCGCGAACCATGATCCGTGACCCTTGCCACTTCGCCCGATGGTTCCTATTCTGCCGTAAGCGCTTACGTAAGCGCTTGCGGATGCCCCCAACGACGGGTGGACCATGAAAATTTCACAACGTCTTCGACTAGGTGTACTCGTGACCAGCGCGAGCCTCGCGCTGACCGGCTGCCTCAGCTCGGGCGCCGGAGGCAACGACGACAGCATCCAGATCGGCATCTCCCTGCCCCTCACCGGCGACTTCTCCGAACCCGGCAAGGGCGTCCGCCGCGGCTACGAAGCGTGGGCCGACTACGTCAACGCCCGCGGCGGGTTGCTGGGCCGCAAGGTCGAGCTGACCGTCCTCGACGACCAGTCCAACGCCGACCGCGTCGCGGCCGACTACGAGAAGCTGATCAACCAGGACGGCGCCGACCTGGTCTTCGGACCGTTCTCCACCCGCCTGGTGGTCCCGGCCGCGCAGGTCGCCAAGGACTACGGCTTCCTGTTCGTCGAACCGGCAGGCGCCGCCGAGGAAGTGTTCGACCAGGGCTTCGACAACCTCTTCTACGCCGCGCCAGCGGTCGCCGAGGACCACTACAACCACCTGGCCGAGGCCGTCCTGGCGATGCCCGCCGACCAGCGCCCGAAAACCGCCGCGTACGCCGCGATGGACGACCCGTTCGCCCAGGGCACCGCCTACGGGTTGAAGGGCAAGCTCGAAGCGGCCGGGATCCGCACGGTGGTCGACGAGGTCTACCCGCCCAACACCACGGATTTCGGTTCCATCGCGGCCAAGATCGCCGATTCGCGGGCCGACCTCGTCGTCGGCGGGACGCAGTACCAGGACGCGGTCAACCTCATCCTGGCGCTGCGCCAACTCGGCTACCAGCCGTCGATGGCGGCCTTCTCCACCGCGCCGACCAACCCGGAGTTCGCCAAGGCCATCGGCGAGCAGACCGAGGGAATCCTCTCCCCCACCGGCTACACGCCGGACGCGAACTTCCCGTCCAACAAGGAATTCGTCGAGCACTACACGAAGATGTTCAACTCCCCGCCCAGCGAGGACGAGGCCAACGCGTGGACCACCGGGCAGGTCGTGGCAGCCGCCGTGCAAGCCGTCGGCTGCGCCGATCCGGACCCCGACTGCCAGCGCAGGCTCATCGACTGGCTGCACCGGAACGAGGTGGACACCGTGGTCGGCAAGCTCAGCTGGGACGCCACCGGGAAACCGCGCGGCGCGCACCTGATCCAGCAGTACGTCGGCGGCCGGATCCGCATCGTGCTCCCGGCGGAGACCAAGGAAGCCGACCTGGTCCACCCCAAGCCGGCGTGGTGATGCCGAGATGACCGGATCGCTTCTGCTGCAGAGCCTGGTGCTCGGTGTGCTGCTCGGCGGGCTCTACGCCCTGCTCGCCGCGGGCCTGACGCTGTACTTCGGCGTGATGCGCGTGGTGATGCTGGCGCACTCCGCCTTCCTGATCCTGGCGGCGTACCTGGCCTGGTTCTTCAACCTCCAGACCGGATTGGACCCGCTGCTGTCGCTGGTGGTGACCGTCCCGCTGTTCTTCGCGGTCGGCGTGGCCATGCAGCGGTTGCTGATCTCGCGGCTGCGCCCGGCGACGCTGACCATGATGTCGGTGCTGCTGACGTTCGCCATCGCGCTGGTGATCGAGGGCGCGCTCGGGCTTCTCTTCAGCGGTACCCACCGGCGCATCCAGCTGCCCTACTCCGGCGCGGACATCCAGTTCTTCGGGGCCAGCATCCCGGTGGTGAAGCTGATCGCGTTCGGCCTCGCCGCGGTGTCGCTGGCCGGGCTCTCCGTGCTGCTGAAGAAGACCCGGTTCGGCCAGGCGCTGCGCGCGACGATCCAGCACCGGGAGGCCGCGCAGCTGGTCGGCATCAACACCGGCCGGATCGCCGGCTACGGGTTCGGGTTGGGCCTGGCCACCGCGGCGATCGGCGGAACCGCGCTGGCCCTGGACTCCACGATCTACCCGTCGCTGCACTGGCACTGGATCGGACCGCTGATGGCGATCATCGTGGTGGGCGGGCTGGGCAGCGTCCCCGGTGCGGCGATCGCCGCCGTGGTGCTGGGGCTCGGCCAGAGCCTGCTCCAGCTGCCGCTCGGAACCACTTGGGCGCAAACGGTTTTCTACATCGCGCTGTTCGCCACCCTGCTGCTGCACCCCCAGGGATTCTTCGGAGGCCGCCTTGCGCAGCGTTTCTGACCCCGCCCGCGCCGCGAAGCTCGTCGGCCTACTCCTGCTGGCCGCGCTGGTGCTCGCCTTCCCCGCGCTGGCACCGGATCCGTTCATCCTGTCGGTCGGCGTGGTGATCATAAGCTACGCCGTGCTGGCCACGTCGTGGAACTTCGTGGGCGGCTTCACCGGCTACATCTCGCTGGGCCACGCGGCGTACTCCGGGCTCGGCGGCTACGCCACCGCGCTGCTGGTCGTGCACGCGGACCTGAACCCGTGGCTCGCGCTGGTCCTCGGCGCCGTGGTCGTCGCCGTGCTCGCGGTGCCGATCGGTGTCGCGAGCCTCCGGGTGCGCGGTGCGTCGTTCGTCATCGTCTCGATCGCGCTGGTGCTGATCACGCTGCTGGTCTTCCAGAGCTGGGGAGATCTCACCGGTGGTTCCAACGGTTTGCGCGTGCCGCGCCCGTTCGGCCCGGACGTGCTCCGCCCCGAGCAGCACGAGCGGTTCTTCTACCTGCACGCCGCGCTGCTGGCCGTCGCCCTGCTGTGCTGGTGGGTGATCGACCGCTCCCGGTTCGGCTCCGGGTTGAAGGCGATCCGGGAGGACGAGGACAAGGCCGAAGCGCTCGGGGTGCCGACCTTCGCCTACAAGCTCGTCGCGTTCGTGGTCTCGGCGTTGTTCACCGCGTTGGGCGGCGGGCTCTACGCGCTGTGGTTCGGGTTCCTGGACCCGATCTTCCAGTTCTCCGTGCTGACCGGTTCCTACCTGGTGCTGATGAGCCTGCTCGGCGGCGTGCGCAGCCTGTTCGGGCCGGTGCTCGGCGCGGTGATCGTCGGCTACGCCGTGGAGTACTTCAAGGCCCAGTACGGCGACACCCAGCTGCACCTGGTCGCCTTGGGCGTGCTGCTCGCCGCGGTCGTGCTGTTCATGCCCGACGGGATCATCCCGGCGCTGCGCGACCTGCTGCACCGGTTCCGCCCGCGAACGGCGTCGATCCGGGAAGTCAGCCAGGCCGAGCTCGCCGAGCAGCGCCGGACCGGGACCGTCGAGGAGGCGCGCCTGTGAGCACGGGACTGGAAACCACCGGACTGACCAAGTCCTTCGGCGGGGTGCGCGCCGTCGACGGGGCCACCGTCGCCTTCCAGCACGGCAAGGTCAACGCGCTGATCGGCCCCAACGGATCGGGCAAGACCACGTTCTTCAACTGCGTCACCGGGATGATCAAGCCCGATTCCGGCACCGCGAGCTACCGCGGGCGCAACATCACCGGCCGCCCGCCGCACCGGATCGCCCGCGCCGGCATCGGCCGCAGCTTCCAGCTGTGCCGGATCTTCCCCCGGATGACGGCGCTGGAGAACCTGCTGGTCCCGGTCCGCTCCCGAACCCTGCTCGGCCAGCTGGTCTCCGCGCGCCAGCGCACCGACCTGGACCGGGCGCGCGAACTGCTCACCCGCGTGGGCATCGAGCACCTGGCCGACGTCCAGGCCCGCGACCTGTCCTACGGCCAGCAGAAGCTGCTCGAACTCGCCGGGGTGCTGATGGCCGATCCCGAGACGGTCCTGCTCGACGAGCCCGCGGGCGGGGTGAACCCGGCGCTGATCGAGCGGATCGGGGAGCTGGTGCGCGCGCTCAACGCCGAGGGCCGGACCTTCCTGATCGTGGAGCACAACATGGACCTGGTGATGAGCCTGTCCGACCACGTGGTCGTCTTCGACCGCGGGCGGCCGATCGCCGCGGGCACGCCCGACGAGGTCCGCAACGACCCGCGAGTCCTGGAGGCATACCTTGGGATCTGAGCAGCGGGGTTCGAGCGAGCACCTGCTCGAGCTCGTCGACGTCGAGGCCGGCTACGGGCGCGCAGCGCTGGTGCTGCGCGGGCTGACGGTGCGGGTGCCACCGGCCAGCGTGGTCTGCCTAGTGGGACCGAACGGCGCCGGGAAGTCCACGGTGCTCAAGGTCGCCAGCGGCATGCTCGCACCGCGGGCCGGCCGGATCCTGGTGTGCGGCAAGGACGTCACGAACCGCCGACCGCAGCAGATGCTCGAAGCCGGTCTGTCCCACGTGCTCCAGGGCCACAGCGTGTTCAAGGAGATGACGGTCGCGGAGAACGTGCTGCTCGGCGCGTACGCGCTGCGGGACAGGTCCGAGATCGCCGACCGCGCGGCCTTCGTCAAGGAGCTGTTCCCGGTCGTGGCCGAGCGGTGGGACGCGCTGGCCGGGGCGCTTTCCGGCGGGCAGCAGAAGCAGGTGGAGTTCGCCCGGTCCCTGATGGTCAGCCCGAAGGTCGTGCTGCTCGACGAGCCGTCGATGGGCCTGGACCCCAAGGCGACCGAGACCGTGTTCGCCCAGGTGGCGCGGATGCGCGACGCGGGGACGGCGGTGCTGCTGGTGGAGCAGAACGCCCGCCGCGCGCTGGAGGTCGCCGACCTGGGCTGCGTGCTCGACCTCGGCCGGGTGCACATCTCCGGCCCGGCGCCCGACCTGCTCGCCGACCCGCAGCTCGGCGAGCTCTACCTCGGCAGCCGACGCGCCAGCACCGCATCGTCGAAGACAGGGGGCCCGCGACCATGACCGATCGCACCTACCGCATCCTGATGAACGGCGTCACCGGCCGGATGGGCTACCGCCAGCACCTGCTGCGCTCGGTGCTGGCGATCCGCGACGACGGCGGCGTGCCGCTCGCCGACGGCGGCCGCATCCAGGTCGAGCCGGTCCTGGTCGGCCGCAACGCCGAGAAGCTGGCCCGCATCGCCGCTGACCACGACATCGCCGAGTGGAGCACCGATCTCGACGCGCTGCTGGCCGAGGACACCGCGCAGATCTACTTCGACACCCAGGTCACCAGCGAGCGCCGCAAGGCGGTGCTGAAGGCCGTGGCCGCGGGCAAGCACGTCTACACCGAGAAGCCCGTGGCCGAGACCGTGGCCGAAGGCGAGGAACTGGTGAAAGCGGCCGAAGACGCCGGGGTCGTCAACGGCGTCGTGCACGACAAGCTCTTCCTGCCCGGCTTGCAGAAGCTCAAACGGCTGGTGGACGCGGGCTTCTTCGGCCGGATCCTGTCCGTGCGCGGGGAATTCGGCTACTGGGTGTTCGAGGGCGACCTGCTGCCCGCGCAGCGGCCGAGCTGGAACTACCGGTCCGAGGACGGCGGCGGCGTGGTGCTGGACATGTTCTGCCACTGGAACTACGTGCTGGAGAACATCTTCGGCCAGGTCCGCGCGGTCACCGCGAAGGCGGTCACGCACATCCCGCAGCGCTGGGACGAGGACGGGCAGCGCTACGACGCCACCGCCGACGACGCGGCGTACGCGATCTTCGAGCTCGACGACGGGGTCATCGCGCAGATCAACTCGTCGTGGGCGGTGCGGGTGGAGCGCAAGGAACTGCTGGAGTTCCAGGTCGACGGCACGCACGGCTCGGCGGTCGCGGGCCTGTTCGGCTGCCGCATCCAGCCGCGGGTGCGCACCCCGCGGCCGTCGTGGAACCCGGACCTGCCCACCACCGAGGACTTCCGCGGCCAGTGGGACGAGATCCCCGACAACGCGGAGTTCCACAACGGTTTCCGCGCGCAGTGGGAACGCTTCCTGCTGGACGTGCACCACGGCAGGCCGCACCCCTACGACCTGGCGGCCGGGCTGCGCGGACTCCGGCTCGCCGCCGCCGGTCTCGCCTCGTCGGCGGAGGGCCGCCGCATCGAGCTGCCCACCGGCGGCGCGGCATGAGCGCGATCGAGCTGCCCACCGACCAGGGCACCTGGGCGGAGGTCGTGCTGCGCGAACCCAGGCGGTGGGAGGAACATCCGCAGCCGCACGGCTCGCGGGTCGCGTTCGCCGCCGCGCACGTGGTCGCCGACCCGCTCGGCGACAACACGCCGGGGGCGCCCGCGGCAGTGGACTGGGAGTCCACATTGGCCTTCCGCCGGGAGCTGTTCCGCCACGGCCTCGGGGTGGCGGAGGCGATGGACACCGCGCAGCGCAACATGGGCCTGGACTGGCCCGCGGTGCAGGAACTCGTCCGCCGCAGCGCCGAGCAGGCCCGCTCCGCCGGCGCCCGGATCGCCTCCGGCGCGGGCACCGACCACCGGGCCGGGGCCAGCACCCTCGACGACGTCGTCGAGGCCTACCAGGAGCAGGTCGGCTTCGTGGAGTCGACCTGCTCGCAGGTGATCGTGATGGCCTCCCGCCAGCTGGCCGCCATCGCCTGCGGTATCGAGGACTACCGGCGGGTGTACGACGCGGTGCTCGGGCAGGTCGCCGAGCCGGTGATCCTGCACTGGCTCGGCGAGGTCTTCGACCCGCACCTGGCCGGATACTGGGGCTCGACCGACCTGGCCACCGCGACCGAGGCCTTCCTCGACCTCGTCCGCGACCACGCCGCGAAGGTCGACGGCGTGAAGGTGTCCCTGCTGTCGGCCGAGCACGAACGCGGTCTGCGCGCCGCACTACCGGCCGGCGTGCGGCTCTACACCGGCGACGACTTCAACTACCCGGAGCTGATCCGCGGCGACTCGCACCACCACTCGGACGCGCTGCTCGGCGCGTTCGCCGCGATCGCTCCGGCCGCCTCGGCGGCGCTGGCCGCGCTCGACGACGGCGATCTCGCGACCTACGACGCGGAGATGGCGGCGACGCTCCCGCTGTCGCGGCACGTGTTCAGCGCACCCACCTTCTACTACAAGACCGGGATCGCCTTCCTGGCCTGGCTCAACGGCCACCAGCCGGGCTTCACGATGCTCGGCGGGCTGCAGTCCGCGCGCAGCATCGTGCACCTGGCGCGGATCTTCTCACTGGCCAACGACGCGCAACTGCTGGTCGATCCGGAGTTGGCCGCGCACCGGATGCGGTTGTGGCTCGAAGCCGCGGGGGCCGTTGCATGAGCGCACGCGACGTGCCGACGAGCGCACCGGCCCGGGTGCCGACTCCGCAGGCCGGTGACCCGCGGTTGGCCCGGCTCTCGCTGAACCAGCGCACGACCGCCGGCTGGTCGCTGCGCGAAGCGGTGGAGGGCTGCGTGGCCGCCGGGCTCGGCTCCATCGGGGTCTGGCGCGAACCTGTCGCTGAGGTCGGATTGGAGGTCGCCGCGCGGATGGTCCGCGATGCCGGGCTGCGGGTTTCCTCGCTGTGCCGCGGTGGTTTCTTCACCGATGGAAACCCGATCGGCGACAACATCACCGCCCTCGACGAGGCCGCAGCCCTCGGCTGCGACGTGCTGGTGCTCGTGCCCGGCGGGCTGCCCGCAGGCGACCGCGATCTCACCGGTGCTCGGCAGCGCGTGGCCGATGCCGTCGCCGCGCTGGTCCCGCACGCCCGCGAACGCGGCGTGCGGCTCGGCATCGAACCCATGCACCCGATCTACGCTGCCGACCGCGGGGTCATCTCGACCCTCGCCCAGGCCCTGGACATCGCCGAGCAGCACCCGCCGGACGTGGTCGGCGTCGTGGTCGACACCTTCCACGTGTGGTGGGAGCCGGGCGTGCTGGAGCAGATCGCGCGCGCCGGGCCGCGGATCACCAGCTACCAGATCTGCGACTGGATCACCCCGCTGCCCGCGGACGCGCTGCTCAGCCGCGGGATGGTGGGCGACGGCCACATCGACTTCGCCGCGCTCACGCGCGCGGTCTCCGCCGCCGGGTACCGCGGGGACGTCGAGGTCGAGATCTTCAACGCCGACGTCTGGGCCGCCCCCGGCTCCGAC
Source organism: Saccharopolyspora oryzae (assembly GCF_027853915.1). Lineage (GTDB taxonomy): Bacteria > Actinomycetota > Actinomycetes > Mycobacteriales > Pseudonocardiaceae > Saccharopolyspora > Saccharopolyspora oryzae. The sequence continues at coordinate 112,196 of NZ_JAQGLA010000009.1, read as the reverse complement.
GTCGTCGCCACCCTGACCCGCCGGTACGTCGAGTTCGTGGAGCCGCACCTCTAGCCGCCAGGAGTCCACATGAGACGAAGAACAGTGCTCACCGGGTTGGTCGCCGGACTGTGCGCGACGGCCGTCCCGACCGCCTCCGCCGCACCGGGTTTGGTGGTGGTCCGGCCGGCCGCCACGGACCGGGACTGGTCCCCGCTGACGCCAGAGAAGTGGGAGTTCACCGCCGGCCAAATCGTCATGACCGAGCGCGGGGTGCCGCCGGAAGGCCCGCGCCGCCCGTTCGAGTACGCCATCGTCCGAAAAGGACCGGAGTTCGGCTCGCTGAGCCTGACCGGCGAGGTCCGCATCGACGAACCGGTGACCCGCAACGACCGCGACGTCGTGCTGATCTTCAACTACCGGTCCCCCACCCGCTTCTACTACGCGCACCTGTCGCAGGACAACACGATCTACCCGCACAACGGGATCTTCGTCGTCGACGACGCAGACCGGGTCCGCATCGACGACCAGTGGGACGGCACCACCGGTGCACCGCCCGCCATCGACGACACCGACTGGCACGACGTCCGCCTCGACTACCGCGCCGCGACGGGTGAGATCGCGGTGCACGTGGACGGCGCCGACGAGCCGCTGATGACCGCGACCGACAAGACCTTCTCCGGTGGCCGCGTCGGTTTCGGCTCGTTCGACAACTACGGGCGCGTTCGCGACGTCACCATCATCGGCGCTCCCGCTTCCTGATCCGCAGTCCGCCGCTTCCCGGATGCGGTCTGCGATGCACCACCGACCCACAACGGCGAGGGATGGAGCCCTACCATGCGCGTGCGCAGATCCTGGTGCGCCGCGATCACCGCAGTGGTGGCCGCAGCGACCCTGTTAGCCCCACCGGCGGCCGGTGCCGCCGACGAACCGATCATCGATCCGATCCCGGAAGAGCCGCAGCAGTCCCCACTCGGCTTGGTGCTCCAGGAAGTCGCGCAGCTACCCGCGACCGAGGCGACACCACCGGCGACCGACCCCCGGTTGATCCGGCACAACCGGATCAACTACGTCGGCGAGGTTCCGGACGGCTCCGGGCGGATGTTCGTGCCCGACCTCAACGGCCCGCTTTACCTTCTCGACGGCGGCCAGCAGCACGTGTACCTCGACTTCAAGGCGCGTTTCGAGCACTTCTTCTCCGGACGCGGGATGGGCAGCGGCTTCGGCTTCGTCGCCTTCCACCCCGATTTCGCGCGCAACGGCAAGTTCTACACGGTGCACAGCGAGGACGAGGCGGCCATCGACTCCGAGGAGCCGACCTACCCGAACCAGCCGGACGCGTTCGTGCAGAGCGTGGTGACCGAGTGGACCGCCGACGATCCGGCCGCCGACGTCTTCTCCGGCTCCCAGCGGGAGATCTTCCGCTTCGGTTTCAGCACCCAGATCCACGCGATCCAGCAGATCGACTTCAACCCCACCGCCGAGCCGGGCGACCCCGACTACGGCCTGCTGTACCTGGGGATCGGTGACGGCGGCATCGGCCTGGACTCCGACGTGCCCCAGGACATGACCACCCCGGCGGGCAAGATCCTGCGGATCGATCCGGCGGGCACGAACGGACCCGACGGCCAGTACGGCATCCCGGCGTCGAACCCGTTCGTCGGGAAGCCCGGCGCGCTGGGCGAGATCTACGCCGTCGGCATGCGCGACCCGCACCGGTTCAGCTGGGACCCCGAGGGGCAGCACGCGATGTACCTGGGCCACATCGGCCAGCACGCGATCGAAGCGGTGTACGAGGTCCGCGCCGGGGACAACTTCGGGTGGAGCGAGCGCGAGGGCGCCTTCACCTTCCGCCCGGAGAACCAGTGCTACCTGTACCCGCTGCCCGCCGACGACGAGAAGTACGGCTACGTCTACCCGGTCGCCGCCTACGACCACGATCCGCCGCAGGGCTGGCCGTGCAACTCCGACAGCGGCCACGCGATCTCCGGCGGCCAGGTGTACCGGGGAGCGCAGTTCCCGGTGCTGCGGGGCAAGTACGTCTTCGGCGACCTGGTGGACGGCCGCGTGTTCTACACCGACGTCAACCGGATGAAGCGCGGCGCGGAGCGCGCTCCCCTGCACGAGTTGCAGCTGTTCGACACCGCGGGCAAGCAGCTGCGGATGACGGACTTCGCCGGGGACGGCCGGGTGGACCTGCGCTTCGGCACCGATTCGCGGCGCGACCTGTACCTGCTCGCCAAGGCCAACGGCAAGATCTGGAAGGTGGTCGGCACGCGGATGGCCCCCGGCTCGGAGGTCACCCCGCAGGTGCAGCGGAACCTGGTCGCCCACTACGACTTCGAGCGCCCCTTCGCCGCCGACGATTCCCGCGAGCTCGACCGCGGCTCGTCCCGCACCCTGCTGAGCCTGCTGGGCGGCGGCGAGGACATGCGGGTGGCCGACGGCGCGTTCCCCGGCAGCAACAACGCCCTCCAGACCCAGCAGGTCAACCCCGAAGTGGCGGGCAACGACGACTGGAAGGCCGGTGTCTGGGACGGCAACGGGGTGTCGTCGCTCAGCGCGTTCAACGGCACCGAGGGCGCGACCGTGATGGGCTGGTTCAAGATGACCGGCGAGAACCCCGGCCCCAACTCGGGCTCACCGGACCCGGGCGATCGGTACAACGCCGTCGGTCTCGCCGGGATCCTCAGCGGCAACTCCGACGGCCACGACGTCCGGGCGCTGCTGGAGCTGATCCAGGTCGACGGTGAGCTGCGGCTGGTGGGGCTGGGCCGCCGCATCGACGGCGGCAGCTCCCAGACGTTCGCCGCCCAGCAGGACTGGCGCGAGCTCCTCCCGCCCGGCGAGTGGGTGCACCTGGCGGCGACGTTCGACTACACGACGGGCGAGATCGCCCTCTACCGCAACGGCCAGCCGCTCCCGGGCTTCTACACCGTCCCGGGCGATCCGTGGCAGCTCGACGGGACGGGAACGACGGGGACGAACCCGCGGGGGATCAAGATCGGCGGCAGCTTCCCGCAGAACACGGCGGAGCGGAACCCGTGCAACTGCCGGATGGACTCGCTGATGTTCCTGGACGCGGCGGCCGAACCGGACGCGGTGGCCGACCAGTACCGCCGCTTCTTCCAACGGTGAAACCCGACGCGGGGCGCGGCCATCCGCGCCCCGCGTCGCAACGACACGTCCGACCGCCGGATGCTCATACGCCCGCCCCGACCTCGCCCGGCGCCGCCACCGCAGGCGCCAGGCCGGTGATCGCCTCGATGAGGGACTGGTTCTCGGAGGCGCGTCCGCCGCCGCCGAACGAGAACTTGCGGCGGGTGTAGCTGTAGGCGATACCGGTTGCGGGATCGGCGAACGCCTGGGCTCCGACGGCTCCGCTGTGGCCGAACGCGCGAGAGCTGAGCGTCGGGTAGCGGGATGCTTGAGCTTCGAACCCGAGGAGGAAGTGGTCCCGCTCGCCGGTCACCAGGTCGACACCGGTCGACTGCTTCCGGGTGAACTCCTCGACGGTGCGCGGCAGGAGGAACGCGGGACCGCCGTCGAGGCCGGTGAGCGCTGCGGCGTACATGCGGGCGACACCTCGTGCCGTGCCAACGCTTCCCGAGGAGGCGGGCCCGCGCTGGTGGACCACTCGGCTGTTGCCGAACGTCACCAGGTCGGTCGGAGCAGGGGCGTTGAGGTTGAACGCGATCCCGGTGTACGAGTCCGGCGACGGCAACGCCTGGGCGGCTTGCTCTTCCGGCAGCAACGGCAGCGCGGGCAGGAACCTGTTCTCCTCCGCGCTGGGGAGCCCCAGGTAGAAGTCGAGTCCGCGGGGTCGCCGGATGCGTTCGTCGAAGACCTCCTGCAGCGACCGACCCGTCACCTGGCGCACGACCTCGCCGATCAGCGCACCGATCACGAACGCGTGGTAGCCGTAGCCGCTCCCCGGTGTCCACAGCGGTTCCTGGGCCGCGAGCCGCGCGGCGAGCTGGCGGTCGTCGGAGAGCTCATCCTCGCTGAACCCCCCCGGCGACGCCGAGGAGACCGGCTTGGTGGGAGGCGAGCTGGCGCACGGTGATCCCGGACTTGCCGGCCGTCGCGAACTCGGCCCAGTACTCGGCGACGGGGCGGTCGAGGTCGATGGCGCCCTCCTGCACCAGGAGGGCGAGCACCAGGAATGCGGCGCCCTTCCCGGTGGAGTACAGGGCGAGGAGCGAGTCACCGGTCGATTCGCCGCCGGTCCACAGATCCACCACCGGCACGCCCTGGTGGTACACCGCGAGTTGAGCTTCCAGCCCGGGCTCACACGCGGCGATGTCGGCGAAGGCGGCTCGGACCGGCTCGAAAGCCGGAGTCGTGGAACCGTGGACCTGCGGCGTGGCAGTCATGATCATCCGCTCTTCCCGTGCGCCCACTCGTCGGACGCCGCGACCGCACGTTATGGTAAGCAAAGGTGATCGTCAAGAAAGGTGACTATTCCATGGGCGAGGCGCGCCGGAGCGAGAAGAAGGACCAGGATCCCGACATCGGAATCCTCACCGCCAGGCTGCTGCACGGCGTCCAGCGAACCCTGTTCGGCCGCCTCGCCGACGAGGGCTTCGACGACCTCCGCCCCCAGCACGGCGCGGTGCTCGCCTACCTCGACGAAGACGGCAGCCGGGCCGTCGACCTGTCCCGACGCTCGGGCGTGCACAAGCAGGTCGTCAGCAAGCTGCTCGACGAACTGGAGCAACTCGGCTACGTCAACCGGGAACCCGACCCCCGCGACCGGCGCGCGAAGCTGATCGTCCCGACGCCCCGCGGCCTGGCCCAGATGGAGCGCTCCGACGCCATCATGGGAGATCTCGAACGCGACCTGCGAAACGTCCTCGACGCAGAGCGGTTCGACACCTTCAAAGCCGATCTGCTCCGATGCCAAGCCGCGCTCGGAAGGTAACCGTCAAATGCCGAGTTGACCTCTGCACCACTGGTGATTCGTCCACAGTGGAGTCGCCCCCAGGAGCAGGCCGCATCGCAGCTCCGGTCAGCGCTCCTGGAGTTCGCGGCGGAGCTTCACCGCGAGCACCGAGTCATCGAGGTCGGCGTCCGACCAGGTGAGGATCGCGCCAGCAGGTACGTCGTTCAGCAGTTTGCAGCCGTGCGCCAAGCCGATCGGGAGCGCTTCGGCGGCCAGGGAGGCGTGGGCGGGGGCGAGCTTGCCGTAGACCATGAAGCCGCCTTCACCGTCCAGCACCTCGCCGGCCTTCAAGTCGCGCTTGGCGACGGCGACGACGTCGCCGCGGAAGGCGTCGGCGGTGCCGGTGGGCTCGCCGCGCAGCACCGCGGAGGCGATGGAGACCCCCAGTTCGAGGCCGATCATGTGGTACGGGCGGTAGAGCGACCCGTAGCGGCCGGTGGGGTCGGTGCGCACGCCGTACTCGGCGAAGCACTGGACCGCGTAGTCGGTGCGGGCCTCGAAGGTGACGTACACGCCCCAGCGCAGGTCGCGGTCGACCTCCGTCCCGTCGCGGTTGAGGCTGGAGACCACTTCGACCGTGCCGCGCCGGGTCAGCGAACCGCCCAGCTCCTTCGGCCGCAGCGCGGTGGCCAGGTCGTCGGCCCCGACCGGCGGGAAGAGCAGGCCCTCGTCCTGCGGCTGGAGGCCCGTGCCGTTGGCGACGGCGGCCATCTCGATCGCCGACTTGGTCCCGTCGAGGAACGAGTTGAACATCTTGGGGTTGTAGTCGCCGCCGGCCAGCTGCTCGGCGGTGAAGCCGTAGTGGTCCCAGACCGTGTCCGGGGTCGAGCTGCTGTACTCCGGCAGGTACTTGGTGCCCTTGCCTGCCGCGACCACGTCGAAGCCGACGGTGCGGCACCAGTCGATGAGCTCGCAGATCAAGGCGGGCTGGTCGCCGTAGGCCATCGTGTAGACGACGCCGGCCCGGCGGGCGCGTTCGGCGAGCAGCGGTCCGACCAGGCAGTCCGCCTCGACGTTGACCATGACGACGTGGCGACCGGCGTCGATGGCGCGGACGGCGTGGTGGGTGCCGGCGACCGGATCGCCGGTGATCTCGAGAACCACCTCGAGACCGGGCACGTCGATGAGGTCGTCCGCGCTGTCGGAAACGTGCGTACCGCCGGTGCGCAGCGCTTCGTCGAAGGACGTGGCGGCGTACCGCTCGGGCGGCCAACCGGTTCGAGCGAGCGCAGCGCGGGCGCGATCCGGGCTGAGATCGGCGACGCCCACCAGGTGCAGGCCCTCGATGTGCAGTGCCTGGGTGAGGAACATCGAGGAGAACTTCCCGGCCCCGATGACGCCGACCTTGATCGGGCCGGACTTCCGGTTCCGCTCGACCAGCAGACGATGGAGGTTCACGTGATCTCCCCTGGGCATTGCACCGATCGGGCCAACCTACCAACAGGCCGGCGGGAAGCTCAACGCCGCGAATCCGCGCAGGAGTTGGCGGTTTCAGGCGCACCGCATGGAAAGCCCCCCGTCGACGGGGAGGCAAACCCCGTTGACGTAGGCGGATTCGTCGGATGCGAGGAACAGCGCCGCAGAAGCGACGTCCCACGGCGTCCCGACCCGGCCGGTGGGGCTGGCGGCATTCCGCTCGTCGAGCGCGGCTTGCGCATCGGCGGCTCCGGAAATCACCTGCTGCGAGACGAGAGGTGTGTCGATCAGACCCGGGACCACCGCGTTGACCCGGATGCCGTCGGCCGCGTACCGCAGGGCCAGTGCGACGGTGAGCTGGTTGACCGCGGCTTTGGCCGCGCTGTAGCTGGGATAGGGGTAGCCCGTGTCGCGGATGGCCGCGATCGACGAGACGTTGACGACCGCGCCCCGGCCCGCCCCGACCATGCGGGGCAAGACGTGCTTGCAGGTCAGGAACGCTCCGGTCACGTTGACCGAGAAGACGTCCTGCCAGGTCCGCAAGTCGAGGTCGGCGAGGTCGCCGGTGCGCGCGAGCCCGACGTTGTTGTGCAGGACCGATGGTGTGCCGAGTCGTCGTTCGGCGTAGACGACAGCCGCGGCGACCTGCTCTTCGGAAGTGATGTCGGCCTCGATCGCGACAGCGGTCCCCCCTTCGTCGAGGATCGCGCTGGCGGTGCGGTCGGCTTCCCCCGGGTTGATGTCGATCGCGGCAACGGCGGCTCCTTCGCGCGCGAAGGTCAGAGCCGCGGCTTTCCCGTTGCTCATCCCTGCGCCGCTGGAACCGGCACCGAAGACGAGCGCGACCTTTCCGGTCAGTCGGTTGCCCATGATTCGAGTCCCTCGTGCTCTCCTGCGATGAACGGTTCGAAGGCGACAGTGGGGTTCGCCCGCGCGGACCACCTCGGAGAACCGAGTATTGGCACCACAACCGCTCCGCCGACACCGCACGTCGTCGAGACCTTGCCGCGAATCTTCCTTCCGCTGTAGAAAATTCCTAGTCGACGCCCCTTCGAGCGGTGCTCCGGAGCGTGAACTGCCCCGACGACGACGATGACGACATCGGAGAGGAGCAGTGCGGACCACCGGCCGCACGCACTGGACATGAGCGGTAGCGATCTGCAGCGGATGGTCGACGCGCTGGCCGAGGAGATCGGCCGATCGGTCGCGATCAACGATCCTTCGGTCCACCTGAAGTGCGCGAGCAGGCACTTCGGCGACGAGGACGAGGTGCGCGTCCACGCGGTGCTGCAGCGCGAGGGCGGCAGTGCGGCCATCGGGCACATGCTGTCGCAAGGCATCACCGAGTGGACCGGACCGGGCGTCATCCCGGCCCGGGCGGACCTGCACATGCGGGCCCGCCTGTGCAGGCCGATCCGGTGCCGCGGCGAGCTCCTCGGCCTGCTGATGGTGATCGACCCGGAATCGCTCACCGAAGCCGACATCGGCGCCATCGAGGACTCCGCTGCGGCGATGGCGGCGCTGCTGTACCGGGACTTCGTCGCCGAAGACGAGCAGCGCGTCGCGAGGGAAGGGGCTGTGCTGGAACTGCTCTGCGGAACGGCGGAGCGACGAACGGCCGCACAACGGGCGCTGGGCGGGCAGGGCTGGCTTCGCGGTGGACACCACGCGACCGTCAGCGTCGCTGAAGTCGTCGCACCGGGGAAGGAAAAGGCGCAGGTCGAGGTCGCCCTCCGGGTGGCGCTCGAGGCCGTCTCGCGCAACCGCTTCGCCGAATTCGCCCTCGCCGTCGACGGAAACCGCGGCTTCCTGCTGCAGAGCGCACCGGCGCCGAAGGAACACCTGCGGGACCAAGGCGCGATGGTCGCCAAGCAGGTCCGCGATGCCCTCGGTGGGTCGGCGCGCTGCGTCGTCGGGATCGGGACCACCGCTGGCGGTCTGGCCGAAGCGTGGATCTCGCGGGAACAAGCGTCCACAGCGGCCCGCAGCGCACGAACCCTGCCCGATGCGGCCGACGTCGTGTTCTGGGAAGAGCTCGGCGTTTACGCGACGTTGCTGCAGATCCCGGACGACCGGCTCACTCCCCGGCTGCTCCCGGCGGCGCTCAACGAGCTGATCGCGAACGATCCGCACGGGCGGCTGGTCAGGACCCTCGCGGTCTACCTGGACAACGCCGGCTCCGGGCCGGACGCGGCCGCGGCGCTGCACATCCACCGGACCTCGTTGTACTACCGGTTGCACCAGATCGAGCAGATCACCGGGCTCAGCCTGGCCAACGGTGACAACCGCCTGGCCCTGCACCTCGGCGTGCGGATGATGGCGCTGCTCGACGATCCGAGCTGAGCGGTTCGACCTGCGCTTTTCTACAACAGGAGGAAGTCGGTGGGCGAGGCTTCGACACGAGGAGGTCGTGACGTGGACGCTGCCGGAACATACTCCCTGCACACCTGGGCCGAGAACGGACCACGGATCGGGCACCGAGGGCCACACCGCCCAGCCGCGGCTCGACCGGCCACGAAGGAGTAGCCATGCCCACCACCGCCGCACCGCCGGCCGCGGTGCCGAGATCGCGAATCGCGGCCGCCACCTTCATCGGCACCGCGATCGAGTTCTACGACTTCTACATCTACGGGACCGCTGCCGCGCTCGTTCTCGGGCACCTGTTCTTCCCCACCTTCTCGGCCCTCGCCGGGACGCTGGCCGCGTTCGCCACGTTCGGCGTCGGGTTCGTGGCCCGCCCCGTGGGTGCGGTGGTGTTCGGCCACTTCGGCGACCGGATCGGCCGCAAGACGATGCTGATCGTCTCCCTGCTGACGATGGGAACGGGGACGGTCGCGATCGGCCTGCTGCCGACCTACGAGACGATCGGGATCGGTGCCCCGGTGCTGCTGGTGCTGTGCCGGTTCTTGCAGGGGTTCGGCCTCGGTGGTGAATGGGGCGGCGCGGTCCTGCTGGCGACCGAGTACGCCCCGGAGAACCGCCGCGGGCTGTGGTCCAGCTTCCCGCAGGTCGGGCCGGCGGTCGGGTTCGTCGTCGCCGGAACGGCGTTCCTGGTGCTCGGCGGCACGCTGTCGGACGCGGCGTTCGAATCGTGGGGCTGGCGGGTGCCGTTCCTGGCCAGCGCGCTGCTGCTCGTCGTCGGCTTCTACGTGCGGATGAAGATCGCCGAGACACCGGTGTTCGAGAAGGCCATGCGGGAGCACGAGAAGTCCAAGGCCCCGATCGTCGAGGTGATCAAGCGCCAGCCCCGCACCCTGGTGCTGTCCACCTGCTCGTTCATCCTCGCGCACACGCTGTTCTACACGATCACCACGTTCTCGCTCTCCTACGGCACTGAGGTGCTGGACCTCGACAAGAACATGCTGATCGTCTGCTCCATGATCGCCGCGGCGGTGATGGGCGTGGCCACCCCGGTCTTCGCCGTGCTCTCCGACCGGGTCGGTCGACGTCGGGTGTGCCTGGGCGCCGCCGGGTTGGCCGTCGTGTGGGCGTTCCCGCTGTTCGGGCTGATCAACACCGGGCACCCGCTGCTCATCGGCATCGGCATGTCGGTCGGGATGATCGCGTTCGCCGCGCTGTTCGCCCCGATGGGCGCTTTCCTGCCCGAACTGTTCGCGACGCGGTACCGGTACACCGGTTCCTCCGTCGCCTACAACGCCAGCAGCATCGTCGGCGGCGGCCTCAGCCCCATCCTGGCCACCCAGATGATCGCGTCGACCGGTTCGTCCCTGCCGATCTCGGCGTACCTCGTGCTGATCGCCCTGATCTGCGCCGTGTGCGTGTGGTTCATGCGCGAAACCCACACCGCCGACATGACCGGCGAACCCGTCGACAGCCGCCCGTAGCTACGGCGTTCACCGATCGGCGGGCGGGATCGGATCCCGCCGCCGGACTTCGTCACGAGTCGTCGGCTTCGAGCTCCGATTCGTACTCCTGGTACACCATGCGGTAGAACTCGAAGAAGTTCGGCATCGGATCGGTGTCCGCCCACGGCAGCCACAGCACGGTGTGCCCGCCTTCGTCGAGCTCGCTGCCCCGCCAGAACACGAACACCGAGGCGGTGTCCTCGCTGACCGTGAACGGGTAGATGTCGGCGCGGGGCGGCAGCACGTCCGGGTCGTCCACGCCCTCGTACAGGGCGTCCAGGACTTGGTTGGCCTTCGCCCAGTTGGGGCCCTGGCCCAAGTCCTCGGTGCTCAGCAGGCTCGACCCCAGGTAGAAGTCCGGCCAGCCGTTGCCGTAGGACAGGAACGACCGGTGCTGCGGGTCCAGCGGGTGGCCGAGGCGCTGTTCGGCGGCGGCGATCTGGTCCGGGGTCGCGGCCAGGTGCGGGACGGTGAAGGGGAACATGTCCTCGTCGATGTGGCTCACCTGCTCGCGCAGCTCGCCCATCTCAGCGATCAGATCCGGCCAGGGCGGCATTTCTGCCTCGGCGGGCATGGTGTGGTTCCCTCCTGGTTGCCGCGTTGCTGTCCAGCGCCAAGGCTCGCACAGCGGACTACTTGAGTCTAAATGTCGAGGGCTTGTAGCCGATCGGGTACCGGTTCTGCTGACCGGCGATCGAACTGTTCACCCGCGAGGTGTGGTCGCCCCACGCGTAGGGCTTGCCGTGGCCGAGCCAGGTCGCGTCGGGGATGTGCGCCGCCACCCCCTGGTACGGCTTGCCCGCCTTCTTCGCCCGCAACCGCTCCGCCCGGGCCTCGCGCTCAGCCGCCTTGCGCGCCCCCGACGAACCGGAGGCCACTCGACCGCTCTTGGAGAGCAGGCCCTTGCGGTTGGCCTCGTTGGCGCCCTTGACGTACTCGCGGAACTGCGCCTTCTCGGCCTGGGTCGCCCACTTCGGGACCTTGATGTCGACCGGACCGGACTTCGGACCGGGCTTCGGCGCCGGCTTGGGACCACCCGCGGCCGCGCTCCTGAGCCGCTTGCTCCTCCGCAGCTTGGCGGTCGCCGGCGACAGGATCCCGGCTGCGGCCTTGCCCGCGGCTTTCCCGCCTCCTCTGGTCCTAGCCATTGAGCACCGAATTGATCGCGAGGTCGAGCGCCTGGTCCAGCAGCATCTTGGTGATCTGCTTGAAGACCGGGATCTCCAGCAGCGAGGCGCCGAAGGTCGGCACCGCGGTGGCGATCGCCTGGGCGATCTGCACGGCGAGCATCGCCAGCTGGACCACCGCGGCGGTCTTCAACGCCACCACGACACCGGCGGCGACGTACATCCCCGTGCCGATCATCGTGGAAGCGGTGGCCCCGTCCTCGAGGTTCGTCTTCGGTGCTTCGCCGTCGCCCCAGAACGTGCCGAACGCGTCCACGGCCTCACCGGTGTTCTGGCCCTGGACCTGTTGCGCGTGGCTGTCCGCTTCGGCTGCGGCGGGTGAGAGCTTGTCCGCGAACCCCGACCACTGCCCGCCGAGGTCGTAGAGCTTGCCCTCGTCGCTGAGCGGCCAGTTGAAGCCGAGCGTGTTGAGCAGCCCGGAGAGTTCGGGCGGAAGCATGATCCCGCTGGTCATGTCATCCTCCCCATCAGCTGCTGGAACGCTTCCTGGTGGGCGACGTCGATCTGGCTGTACTCCTCGGCCATGGCTTGCAGCTCCTGGCCGATCTCGCCGAGCCCCTCGGCGTTGTCGTGGAAGCTCTCGAACGCCGCTTCAGAGGCGGCCTGGTAGATCGTGGCGATGGCCGACCCGAGGTCGTCATCACCGAAGCCACTGGTCAGGGACTCGGTCTGCGCCTGGAACGAGTCGATGTCGCTCCCCAGCGACTGCCCGATCTCGAGCAACTTCTTGGCCGATGCGCCGATGTCGTCCGGGAATACCTGAAAACCTTCTGCCACGGTGCGTTCCCCCATCACTCGGCGTTGCGCATGATCGAAGTCATGCTGTCCGTGTAGTTGCGGAGGTGCTGCATGCTCTGCGCCCTGACCGCGTCAGCTCGCTCCCCCAGCTTCCGCAGCGCCTCGACGTCCACTCCCCGGTTCGCGGTGGCAGCGCTGCGTTCCTCCCACTCGATCAGCGCGTCGTTCACCGCCTCGGACACGGCGCCACCCAGTTCTCCTGGTGGCATCTGCAGGGCGAAGCCGGTCAGCGCCAGCTCGGTCAGCTCGCCCTGGCTCACGACGGCCTCGACCTCTTCCGACTCGTCCCACCCCTCGCCGACGGCCGGTTCGGAGGGGCTGTCGGCGAGCGCGGACTGCATCGACCGCACGACTTCCAGCGCGTCCTCGTAGAGGAAGTCCACGTACTGCGGTGAGGCGTCGCCGCTGATCTGGACCTTGCCCGCGAGCTCGGCCATGTTCCGCTCCACCGCGCCCTGGATCCTGCGCAGTTCCTCAGCACCTCGGCGGGCGAATTCGGAGAGCTGGTCACCGAGCGACCCCAGATCCGGCGTCGGGTCCCCCACCTGCGGCGACTCGGCCAGCGATCGCGCCAGCGCCTGGTTAATCGCCTCGCGCAGCACCTCCGAAACCTCGCGCCGCGATCCCCCGATCAGCCGCGGGGCGATCTCCACCGTGACGAGCCGGCGGTCCCGCACGACCACGCGCACCGCCCCGTCGCCCGCCGTCGCGGCGAACTCCTGACCACCGGTGCGCGGTTCAGATGCCGAGGTGCCCTGCTCTCTGATCCGCTGCAGCCGCGCCCGCTGCTCGGCGAGAAGAGCTTCGTAGTCTTCACCGGATTTCACTTGTCCCCCAGAGAAACGACCCTCTCCCCTCCCACGCTATCGACGCCGTGACCGAGTTCAATGGACCAACTGGACGCCAGCACGGCACCTCACCGGCCGCACCGCTGCGTGCTCTCTTCGCCTCGCGCTCCCCCGCCGACCCACGGGGCACGAACGGCAGGAGGGTCGCTGCACGAGTCCACTATGGACAGACAGCCCGCCAATCCGTTTCTGTGGAGGTGATCGGCGGCTTCCCGCAGTCGTCACCGGGCTGCGGCCAGCAGGGGGACCAGGACGTCGCTGATCGGGGTGGGGATGCCGTGAGCCGCCCCGACACGGCTGATCACGCCGTTGCGGGCGTCCCACTCCAGTTCCCGGCCCGCGCACCGGTCGTAGAGGATCGACGTCCCGTTCTCGGGTGGCAGCGACAGGAGCACCTCCACCACGTGGTCGGCGAACCCGGCGGGCAGCCGAGCGCCCGCCGCGGTGGCGACCTCGACGCATTCGACCGCCAGATCCCGCGCCAGGGAACGCACCTCGGGCTCGTGGAACACCTCGGCCCGGCGACCGGTCAGCGCCTCCACCGCGACGACTGCGTTGAACACCAGTTTCCGCCACGCCGCCGTGGTGAAGTCCTCGACCGGCCGGATCCGCAGGAAGGAACCGTCGCAAACCCCGCCGAGCGCATCCCCTGCCGGTACCTCGATCGCTTGCTCGCCGGGCCGGACCAGGACCTCCCCCGCGATCTCTTCCGCGGTGCACCACACGATCCCGGGCACCACGCACTCGGCGGGCACTGCACCGGCCAGCCGCTCCGCGTGTTCGACGCCGTTCTGCAACACCAGCACTGGCGTCCGCTCGCTGCGCAGCCGTCGCAGCCACGGCACCGCTGCCCCGGTCTGATGGGCTTTCACCGCCAGCACGACGAGATCCACCGGCCCCACCTGATCCGGATCGGTCACCCACGGCGACCGCAGCCGGTGGCGGCTGCCGTCATCCAGGCGCACGGTCAGCCGCCGCTCCCGGCGGGCGCAGAGCACCAGGTCGTGCCCGGCGAGCTCCAGCGCCGCCGCCGTCACCGCGCCGATCGCGCCGACACCCACCACAGCGATCACGAACCGGCCCCGATCCCGAGCGAACGACGGTAGGCGTCCTCCAACGCCGCCCCGGTCTCCTCCGACACGATCTGCCCCCGAACCAGCACGTAGCCGCGGTCCACGATCCGCCGCTGCATCCCCAGCTCGGGTGCGGCGAGCAGGACCGCCACACCCGAACGGGCCAGCGCCACGGCGGTTTCGGCCAGCCGCTGCACGACGGCCGGAGCCAGTCCGGTCGCCATCTCGTCGAGCAGCAGCAGTTCCGGTTCCCCGAGCAACGCCCGCGACACCGCCAGCATCTGCTGCTCACCGCCGCTGAGCACCCCGGCCAGCCGGTCCGCCCGCTCCCGCAGCACCGGGAACCGGTCCAGCGCCGAATCCACCGCGCTGCGCGGCAACCGCAGGTGCTCGGCGAACACCCGCAGGTTGTCCACCACGCTGATGCGCGGGAACAGCTGGCGGCCCTGCGGCACCAGCGCGATCCCGGCCTGGGTGCGCTCCCGCGCCGGCATCGCCGCGACGTCGATGCCGCCGACCAGGATCCGCCCCTTCGCCGCGACCGCACCGCTGATCGCCAGCAGCAGGCTGCTCTTGCCCGCCCCGTTCGGCCCTACCAACGCCGTCACCGAACCGGCAGGCGCCGTCAGCGACACGCCCGCGACGGCCGTCGCACGTCCGTAGGAGACGTCGAGGTCCTCGACGACCAGATCAGCTGACATCGGAGAGCCCTTCCGCCCATTCACCGAAGTACGCGCGGCGCAGCTGCGGGCTCGCCAGGCAGTCAGCCGGATCACCGTCGAAAGCGACGGCACCGAGCTCCAGCAGCATCATCCGGTCCACCAGTGCCGACACCAAGTCGATGTTGTGGTCCACCAGCACAACGCCGTGTCCGCGCTGCCGCACCGCGCGGATCGCGTCGCTGATCCCGCTGATGCCGTGCGCGTCGGCCCCGGCGAAGGGTTCGTCCAGCAGCAGCACCAGCGGTTCCTGCCCCAACGCGCGACCGACCTCGACCAGCCGCTGCTCGCCCAAGGTCAGGTCACCGGCAGCCCGGTCCAGTCTGCCGATCCCCAGCTCCGCCGCCAGCCGCTCCACGGCCGCGTCGTCGGACGCCGACCGCGGGTGCAGCACACCTGTGGCGATCCCGCGAACCAGGTCCCACCAGCGGCCGTGCCGTGCGGCCAACCGGCCCAGCACCAGGTTGTCGCGCACCGACAGGTCGGGGGCCAGCTGCGGGTGCTGAAACGTTCGGGCCAGCCCCGCCCGGGCGCGGCTGGACGCCGGTCCGCGCAGCGGTGTCCCGTCCAGCAGGAGCGTTCCGGCGTCGGCGCGCTGCGCGCCGGAGATCAGGTCGACCAGCGTCGTCTTGCCCGCCCCGTTCGGCCCGACCAGGCCCAGCACCTCACCTCGGTCGACCCGGATCGACACCTCCGACAGCGCGCGCACGCCGCCGTAGTCCTTGCCCAGCCCACTACCGTCGAGCAGCACCGCTCCACCTCCGTTCCCGCACCAGGGCGAACCCCGCCCGCAAGTAACCGAGCAGGCCGCGCGGTGCGACGAGGATGATCACCAGCACGCCGAGCGCGACCATCAGCGTTCCGCTGGCCCCGAGCTGGTCGAGGTCCAGGGTCAGCCACGTCACCACGCCCGCACCGAGCAGCGAGCCCCACGGGCTGTGCCGGCCGCCGATCAACGGCATGAACACCGCCAGGAACACCACGCTCGTCCCGAACGTCTTCGGGTTGACCGCGCTGGCGAACGTGGTGAACAACGCCCCGCCCAGCGCGGCGATCGCTGCGCCGAGCCCGAGCGCGACCAGTTGCAGGGTGGGCACCCGGACCCCGGCGGCCTCCACCGCGATCGGGGTTTCCCGCATCGTCTGCACCAGCACGCCCCACGGCGAATGGCGCAGCCGGTCCAGCGCGAAGGTCAGCAGGCACACCAGCACCGCGGCCAGCAGCACCATGTGCTCCGGAGCGGGCTGCCAGCCGAAGAAGTCCAGGAACGGCAGGTTCAACAGGCCCGCGCTGCCGCCGGTGAGGCCTTCCGCCGTTGCCAGCCACTCGGCGAACGCTTCGGCGAACAGCAGCGTCACCGCGGCCAGGAAGAAGCTCGACAGGCGGCGGGTGGCCAGCCCGAGCCCGACCGCCACCAGGGCGGCGACGGGCGGGCCGACCAGCCAGCCCGCCCACACCGGCAGCGCCAGCTTGCTGCTGACGATCGCCACCCCGTAGGCGCCGATCGCGGCGTAGGCGCTGTAGGCCATCGACAGCGATCCGGCCAGCACGAACGGCACGTACATGCCCAAGGCGATCAGGCTGTAGGCGAGGCCGGTCAGAACCAGGCTCTGCCGGTAGCCGTCCGGCGCTGCCCACGCGACGAGCGCGCCCAGCGCAACCACCCCGCAGAGCAGTGCGGGCATCCCGATCCGAGTCGTCATCACACCCGCACCCTTCGCACGAAGATGCCCTCCGGCCGCAGCGAGAAGAACAGCATCGCCACTGCCACCAGCGCGTAGTAGAACGCCGCCCCGCCGAGGTAGAGCGGGATGAACACGTAGCCGATGCCCAGCAGCAGCCCGCCGAGCAGCGGCGCCCACACCGAACCCGAGCCGCCGATCACGAACGCCAGGAACCCGCTGAGCGTCCACTTGAGACCGTCGCCGACGCCGACACCGGACTTCGCCGCGAACAGCAAGCCCGCGACCCCGGCGATCAACCCGGCGGCCAGGAACACCAGGATCCGGGTCCGCTGCACCGGGAGGCCCAGCAGCCGAGCGACACCGGTGTCGTCGCCTATGCAGCGCATCAACCGCCCGCTGCGCGTCCGGCCGGTCCACAGCGCCACGGCCGCGAAGCACACCAGCGTGCCGCCCAGCAGCGGCAACGTCGCCGATCCGATGTGGACGGACCCTGCGGTGAAGGCGTCCAGCTGGATCACCTTCGGTGGCGGGAACGGATCGAAGCCGAACAGGGTGCCGGCCAGTTCCTGCAAGGTGAACAGCGTCGCGGCCACCGCCACCAAGGCGGGCAGGTCGCCACGACCGGCGCGCTGTTGCACCGGGCGGACCACCGCGACCTCGGTGAGCACTGCGACGGCCATCGTGGTGCCGACCGCGAGCAGTGCCGCCAGCCAGCCCGCGACACCGTGCGCCGTGGTCATCCAGCTCGCCGCAACACCGGCCAGCATCGCGTAACCGCCGATGGCGAAGTTGAACAGCCCCGCACCGAGGAACACCAGGTAGTAGGCCAGCGCCAGCAGGCCGAAGAACAGCCCTATCTCCAGGGCCGAAACCCACAGCTGCGGTTGCAGCATCGCACACCTCCGGTCAGCAGGACGGCTCGTAGCCGGGCCACGGCCCCGCCAGGCGGTTGTCGGCACCCCACGTGACGAACACCTGCCCGCACAGGCCGTCCGGCCCCAGGTGCTTGTCCGGCCCGAACGACAGGGTGAAGCCCGGGTAGCCGAAGCTGGCGGGATAGGCGTTGATCCGCTGCATGGCCGCGTTGATCGCCGGGCCGTCGTCGGCGCGGCCGGCGTTGTCGATGGCGGTGGCCAGCAGCTGCACCCCGTCGTAGGACTGGGCCCAGAACGACGACATCGTGAAGCCCTCCCCCAGCCGCGACCGGTAGAACTCGGTGACGTCCCGGGACCGCTCGTTGTGATCGGTGAGCGCGGACAACCCGATCACACCGTTCAATCCACCGGGCTGCACCCGCTGCCACGCCGAGGGGGTGGCCGCCAGCGTCGCGACGGTGAAGCGCGGGACGTCCGGTAGCTGGGTGGCGAAGGCGTTGTGCACCAGGACTTCCACGTTGATCGACTGCGAGGCCACCAGCACCGCATCCGGTTGGAAGTCCTTGGTCCGCGAGGCGATCGCGCTGGCGTCCGGGGAGTCGATGGGCACCGTCTCCACGTGCTGCTGCACGCACGGCATCGCTGCCAGCAGGGTCTTGTTGTACTTCACCTGGGACGGCGAATTGTCCTGCACGACCGCGAGTTTGCGGTACCCGTGCCGCTGGAACGCCTCGCAGTACATCCGCCCCCAGTCCGACGACGGTTGCGCCAGCTCGTAGAGGTAGGTGTTGTTCGGCGGTTCCACGACAGCGGTGGTGGTGCCCACCGACATGATCACCGGCACGCCCATCCGCTCGATGATCGGCTTCGCTTGCAGCACCCCGGAGGAGCTGGTCAGCACGATCAGCGCCGAAGCACCGCGGCTGACCTGCTTCTGCAGCACGGTCGCGGTCTTGGTCGGGTCGCTCTCGTCGTTGCCCTCCACGTAGGCCAGCGGCCTGCCCCGCACCCCGCCCTCGCTGTTGATCTTGTCGATGGCGAGCTTGGTGGCGTTGCAGGCCGGGACCGCGTAGGAGGCGCCCGGCCCGGAGGTGTCGCAGACCAGCCCGATGATGATCGGTTCGGTGCGGAACGCCGCGCCCGCGCTGGTCAACTGGACTGCACTGCCACAACTGGTGATCAATAAGAGGGCGCAGCACGCCGCCCACAGCCGGAACCGTCCCACTGCGGTACCTCCACGCTGAGGTTGGGAACATCGGGGACTTGTCGCGCCCCGAGCAGCGTTCGAGCGGCTAGCGCTCGTTCTCGAACCGGTAGACCTCGAAGACCGCGTCCGGGCACACCAGTGCGCACGCGGTGCACCCGGTGCAGCCCTCGTGCAGCACCGGGTAGCGGTAACCGGTGGTGTTGACCTGCTCCGACATCGCCAGCACGTTCGGAGGGCAGGCCGTGATGCACAGTTCGCAGCCCTTGCACCGCTCGGTGTCGATGACCAGCGTTCCCCGACTCGCACCCATCACGTGCCGCCCTTCCCGCGCTTGCCCTTGCCGCGCTTGCCGTCCAGGACGGCCAACGCCTGCAACAGCTCGTCCGGCCCGGTCTCGTCGTCCGGTTCGTCACCGATCACCCCGCGGCTGCGCAGGGTTTCCACCGCGTATTCGCCGAGCAGCTTGATGTGCTCGACCGCCGAAGCGGCCGACGCGTCCGCGTCGCCCCTCCGGATCGCCTCGTACTCCTGGTGGACCAAGCGCCGCTCGATGTCCACCGACCGGGCCATCGACAACCGGGAGGCGACCGGCACGAGCCCGCCGAAACCGCGCAGCGTCGCGCGCAGGCGCGGACCGGCGGACGCGACGTTGATGATCCGCCGGAACTCCCGCTCGCATTCCTCGAACTCGCGGTACTCGGTGGCCTCGTCCACCGCTGCCACGGCACGCTCCAACTCCGCCAACACCTCCGGGTCGCCGCTGCGCGCCACGCGGCTGCTGGTCAGCGCGCTGAGCAGGGCGTAGAGCTCGAAGCCCTCCCGGATCGTCCCCGCGTCGAACCGCGCCACGAAAACGCCTCGGTGGTAAGGGATTTCGACCAATCCGTCGCGTTCCAAGGCCACCAGCGCCTCGCGCACCGGCACCCGGCTCACGCCGAGTTCCCGGGAGATCGCGTCGAGGTCGACCCGGTCACCGGCCTTGAGCTCACCGCTGAACAGCATGTCCAGGATGGACTCGGCCACCGCGTCGCTGGTCTTGACCCGCACCAGCCTCGACCGCGCCTCGGCCGCGGTGATCCGGCCGGGCTCCTTGCCCGTGGGCATCTTCCACTCCCCTTTCAGCTCGACC
Organism: Saccharopolyspora oryzae; assembly: GCF_027853915.1. GTDB lineage: Bacteria > Actinomycetota > Actinomycetes > Mycobacteriales > Pseudonocardiaceae > Saccharopolyspora > Saccharopolyspora oryzae. The sequence goes on along the minus strand of NZ_JAQGLA010000009.1, from coordinate 92,469 downwards.
TGCGCGGACGCAGCTCGCCGAGCGGATACGTCTGCTCCATCGACTCGGCGAGGTAGTCCGGGCCCTGCGGCGCGGTGACGAACCACCCCGTCGGGCACATGGTCAGCACTTCGACCAGTCCGAACCCCTCGCCGGCGAGCTGGCTCTCGAATGCGTTGCGGATCATCCGCTTGGTGCGCGCCACCCCGCCGGCCGTGCCCACGGCGCCGCGCGCGACGTACCCGACCCCGTCCAGCTGCGCGACGATGTCGGCGATGGGGATCGGATATCCGTGCTGGTCGGCTTCGCGGCCGTCCAGACTGGTCTTGGTGCGCTGCCCGAGCACGGTGGTGGTGGTCTGCTGGCCACCGGTGTCACCGAAAACTCCGTTGTTGAGCAGGATGCAGGTGACGTTCTCAGCGCGGGCCGCGGCGTGGATGACCTCCTGCAGCCCCTCGTTGACCATGTCGCCGTCGCCTTGCAGCGTGAACACCGCGGTGTCCGGGCGCATCCGCTTGATCCCGGTCGCGCAGGCAGGCGCCCGCCCGTGCAGGCATTGCAGCACGTCGACGTCCATGATGCGCACGAAACTGCCGTAGCAGCCGTGACCGACCACGCCGATCGTGCGGTCCACCAGGCCGAGTTCCTGCAGCGTTTCCAGCAGGACCCGCAGCACGACCGGTTCCCCGCAGCCCGGGCACAGCGAATGTTCGCCGAGCTGCAACGGCGGCCGGAACTCCGCCACCTTGCGACTGGCGGTTTCCGGTGGCCGGTCGGTGGAGACGATGTCCATCAGCGCACCCCTTCCGATTCGTCGGGTCGCATCGCGTCGAGCACCCGTTGCCGGATCACCGGAGCGTCGAGCAGCGGCCCGTAGCTCAACCCCGACTCGTGGATGCTGACCCCGCCGATCGCCCGCACCGCGCCGCGGTCGTGCACGTGCTGGCGCACGTCGTCGACCATCTGCCCGGCGTTGAGCTCGAACACCAGCACTCGGCGGCACCCGCGGCTGGCCTCGGCCAAGGCCGCACCGGGGAACGGCCACAACGTGATGGGCCGGAAGGAGCCGATCCGATGGCCTTCGGCGCGCAGTTCCGCCACGACGTGGTCGGTGAACTTCGCCGCCGAACCGAACGCGACCACCAGCGTGTCGCAATCCTCGGTGTGGTCGGCTTCCCAGCGCTGTTCGGCCGCGGCGATGCGCTCGAACTTCTCCGCGATCGCCCGCCAGTGCCCGTCCGGTCCCGGGCCCGGATCGGTTGCCTTGCCCATCGCCCAGGTCCAGATCTGCCGGGACCGCCCGGTGCCGCCCATGGTGCCGTCCAGCGCCCAGTCCTTGACCGGCTCCGGTTCGCTCGGCGGGTCGATCCGCACCCCGACCCGGGTCTGCGCCAGCAGCGGGTCGCCGTAGAGGATCACCGGAGCGCGGTAGGTGTCGGCGAGCTGGAACAGCAGCTGGGTGTGCTCGACGGCCTCCGGGATGTCCTTGGGCGCCAAGGTGATCGTCCGGTAGTCACCCCACCCGCCGCCGCGGGTGCACTGGAAGTAGTCCTGCTGGTTGCGGGCCATGTTGAACACGACCACCGGCGTCTCGTTCAACGCCATCTCGGCGATCGCCTCCTGCATCAGCGCGATGCCCTGGCCGCACGATCCGGTCGCCGCCCTCGCCCCGGTCGCCGCCGCACCGAGGGCCATATTCACGCCCTCGATCTCGCTCTCGGCGTTGATGCACACCCCGCCCGCAGCGGGCAGCAGCCGCGTCATGTTCTCCAGCAGCGAGGTGAACGGGGAAATCGGGTATCCGGCGAAGAACCGGCAGCCCGCGGCGATCGCGGCCTCGGCGATCGCGGCGCTTCCTTCCAGCAGTTCGAGCGGCTTCGTCGGTGCGCTCACACCACCACCTCGCTCACGGCTTCGGCGCCCGCGGCCAGCGCGGTCGCATTGGATCCGGCGTGCTCCCGGCGGTACGGCGGCAGCAGCTCGGTCATCGCCGCCACCAGCGCTTCCTGCGAAACCAGCCCGGTCACGTTGTTGAACGCTCCGAGCAGCACGAACCCGGCAGCCTGCGGCGCCCCCAGCTCGACGGCCAGCGCGGTCGCCGCGACCGGCACCACCCGGTGCTGGTCGCCCGCGGTTTCCGGATCCACAATGGACGAATTGAGCAGCAGCAACCCGCCCGGGCGCAAGCGTTCCGGCACAGCGCCGCTGAACTTGTGGTTGGCCACGATCGCCGACGCCGCGGACGGCAAGATCGGCAGCGCGCGCAACGGTGCATCACCGATCACGACGGTCGACTGCGACGGACCGCCGCGCATCTCCCCGCCGTACTCCGCAGCGAGCATCGCGTGCCTGCCCTCCCGGGTCGCGGCCAGTGCCAGGGTCTTGCCGATCAGCTGGATGCCCTGCCCGCCGATGCCCATGAGCAGTACCTCGAACTCCACTGCACCACCTCCAGAGGAAGCGCTTGCTTGGTTTTTGATTTTTAATCTAAAGTCCGGTCCGGGTCAACGGTTCGACCTCGAGGAGGCGCAATGCCCCTGTTGATCGGCGACGCGATCCGCGATGCGGCCCGCGCGACACCTCAAGCCACCGCAGCCACCCTCGGCGCGGACCAGATTTCCTTCGCAGCACTCGACGAACAGGCCAACCGCGCCGCCAACGCGCTGCGCGGCCTCGGGGTCCGGCGCGGTGACGTGCTCGCGTGGTGGTCCGGCGCGGCACTGCACAACCTCACCGGGATGCTCGCCTGCGCCCGCATCGGCGCGGTGTTCGCACCGCTGTCACCGCAGCTCGGGCCCGGTGAAGCGCGGCCCGTGCTGGACTACCTCGATCCCCGGCTGCTGGTCTGCGACGACGAGCGGCTGGAGCCGGGCTCGGGGGTGCGGGCAGTAGGCGTCGACGGCCTGGACTCGCTGATCCGGTCGGCTTCCCCGGCAGCGCCGGTGACACCGGATCTCACCGAGGACGACCCGCACATCCTGTACCTGACCAGCGGCAGCACCGGCACCCCCAAGGGCGTGCTGGTCAGCCACCGCGCCAGCTGGCTGCGCTCCGCACCGGGCCCGGCGGACCCGCCGATGCGCGGAATGCTGAGCAGCTTCCCGCTCTTCCACTACGGCGGCTGGCACTACGTGCTGGAAGCATGGCTGAACCGCACCGCCGTGCACCTGGTGCCGAAGGCCGACGCGGCACACCTGATCGACGCCATCCAGCGGCACCGCCCGACCGCGATGTACGCCATCCCGGCGGTCTGGGAACGCGTGCTCGCCGAACCCGCCGATCTCGGCTCGCTGCGCAATGCCGACACCGGGACCTCGCTGGTCGCCGAAGAGCTGCTGGAACGGCTGGCGGCGCGGATCCCGCGAGCTCGCACCCGGATCCTCTACGGCGCCAGCGAAGCCGGCCGGATGACCTCGCTGGCGCACCACGAACTGGCCGGCCACCCCGGCAGCGTCGGAACCCCGTTCGGCGCCGGGCAGATCCGGATCGCCGAGGACGGCGAGGTCCTGTTCCGCGGCCCGACCCTGATGAACGGCTACCTGCGGCTGGCGGACCAACCGGTCCACGACGGCTGGTACCGGACCGGCGACCTCGGTCGGCTCGACGAGCGGGGTTTCCTGTACCTGACCGGGCGAAAGCGGGAAGTCATCCGTTCCGGCGGGGAGACGATCTCGCCTGCCGAGGTGGAGACGGCGATCCGCGGGCTGCCAGGAGTCCGGGACGTCGCGGTGGTCGGCCTGCCCGACTCGACCTGGGGCGAAGTGGTGTGCGCCGCCATCGTCCCGGAGGACGGCCAGCCGATGCCCACCGTCGCGTCGCTGCGCGCCCAACTGCCCGGACTCGCGAGCTACAAGCATCCGCGCGTCATCGCCGCTGCCGCGGAGATCCCGCGCACCAGCGCCACCGGGCAGGTCGTTCGCGCGAAGGTCCGCGCGAACGTGCTCGCCGAGCAAGCGGCGAGCCATGCCTAGGGCGTCCGTCCGCTGGCAGGCCTGGTTCGACGACTGCGACCTGGTGCTGGAGTTCCCCGCGGGCTGGGCAGTGCGCACCTGCTCTCCGCAGGACGCAACCGACATCGGTGCCCGGGGGATCGCGGCGGCCTTCGCCGAACCCTTCGGCGCACCGCGACTCCATGAGATCGCTGCGGGTCGCACCGCGCCGTGCGTCGTGATCGACGACCTCTCGCGGCCGACACCCGGAGCGCGCCTGATACCGGCCGTGCTCGACGAGTTGGCCGCCGCCGGGATCGCCGCCGAAGAGGTCACGGTGCTGATCGGCGCAGCCAACCACCGGCCGCTGATGCGCGCCGATCTGCTGAAGAAGGTCGGCGAGGAGGTGCTGTCCCGCTGCCGGGTGCGCAACCACTTCTCCTGGACCGGGTGCCGCGAGATCGGCACCACCACCCGCGGCACCCCGGTGCGCCTCAACACCGATTTCCTCGACGCCGACCTGAAGATCCTGGTCGGTTCGATCGTGCCGCACCCGGTCACCGGTTTCTCCGGCGGCGCGAAGCTCGTGCTGCCCGCGGTGGCGGCCATCGAATCGGCCCAGGCGTTCCACACCGGTGTGCCGAAACGCGGTGAGCGGCTGGGCATGACCGAGACGACTGCCCGCCGCGACGCCGAGGAAGCCGGCCGCATGGCCGGGGTGGACTTCATCGTCAACGCGATCCCCACCACCAACCGCGGCATCGCGGGCCTGGTCACCGGAGACCTGGTGGCAGCGCACCGCGCCGGGGTGGACATCGCCCGCCAGGTCTACGCCACACCGGACCCGGGCGAGGTCGACGTCGCCGTGTTCGCCAGCTATCCCAAGGACAACGAGTTCCTGCAGTACTCCACCGCCCTGTCCGCCCCCACCGGCGCCGGACGATCCCCGGTGCGTCCGGGAGGGACCGTGGTGATCGCCACGGCGGCCACCGAAGGCATGGGCTTCCACTCCCTGTTCGGCCCGGGCATGCCGCTCGGCCACCTCGCGCCCACCCCCAGCGGGGACTTCGACCTCGTGATCTTCAGCCCCGGCGTGAGCGCCAACGATCTGCGCCCCGAACAACGGGCCGAGCTGACCCTGTTCAACACGTGGCAGGACACCTCGAACTGGCTGCACCGCAAGCATGGCGACCACGCCGCGGCGGCCGTCTTCCCCACCGGCACCACCCAACTGCTGAGGCCGCCGACCTGACCGCAGGAACTCGATGTGGACGGCGCCTGCGGCGTCCGACCACCGACCACCCTTCGAGGAGCACCCGTGCTGAACACTGCCCAGCCCACCATCAGCCTCGGTTTCACCCCCGGAGACGTCCTGCTGGTCAGCGGCGCCGGGAGCGGGATCGGCGAGGCCATCGCCCTCCGCGCTGCGGAGCTGGGGCTCGCCGTCGCCGCCTGGGACCTCGACGGGAGCGCCGTCGCCGCCACCGTCGACCGGATCACCAGGACCGGCGGCAAGGCCATCGCGGTCACCGCTGACGTCTCCGCACCCGCCGACGTCGAGCGGGGCTTCGCCGAGAGCCGCCGCCTCGGCGAGATCCGCTACCTCGTCAACAACGCCGGGCCGTCCTCCGCCGGGGACCTCGACTTCGACGACGGCGTCCGGATCGCAGTCGGCAGCGTCCGGTCGATGACCGAAACCTGGCTCTCCGCCGGGGTTCCCGAGGGAGCCGCGCTGGTGAACATCGCTTCCGTCGCCGGAAACCTCATGGGCACGGATTCGCCCTGGTACTGCGCCGCCAAGGCGGGGATCGCCGGCTACACCAGGCACCTCGCCACCTACCGGAACACCGAGGTGCGCAGCAACGCGGTCGCCCCGGGCATGACCGACACCCCGCGACTCCGGGGCTTCGCGCGGAGCGAGGTCGGGCAGCGGTCGCTGGAGAAGAACCCGATGAAGCGGATGGCGACCGCGGACGACATCGCGTGGTCCGCGCTGTTCCTGCTCTGCCCGCTCGCCTCCTACATCAACGGCGTCCTGCTGCCGGTGGACGGCGGCTGGGCGGTGACCCAGTGACCGGCGGGCCGGCGGATCCGCGAGGTCGTGCTGCCACCGCACCGGCGCCTTAGCGGCTCCACCGGCACCATGCGCATCGCGGGCAACTGCAATTCGCTGCTGCACCGTCCACAGCGTGGCTGATGTGGCGCTCGGCGTGTGCTGGGACGCCACCGGCGAGGCCGCTGCGGTGGGCGAGTTCGAAGCCCTGTGCCAAACTGATTGCGTTGTCCTGACGTGGGTTGGTCTTGAGGCGTGGCTGACCGGCTGGTTGTTCGTGGCGCGCGTGAGCACAACTTGCGCGGCGTGGGCGTCGACCTGCCCCGCGACAGCTTGATCGTGTTCACCGGTCTGTCCGGTTCCGGGAAGTCGTCGCTGGCGTTCGACACGATCTTCGCGGAGGGCCAGCGCCGGTACGTGGAGTCCCTGTCGGCGTACGCGCGCCAGTTCCTGGGGCAGATGGACAAGCCGGACGTGGAGGTCATCGAGGGCTTGTCGCCCGCGGTGTCGATCGATCAGAAGGCCGCGAGCCACAACCCGCGTTCGACGGTGGGCACGGTCACCGAGGTCTACGACTACCTGCGGCTGCTGTACGCCCGCGCCGGGGTGCCGCACTGCCCGGTCTGCGGCGAGCGGATCAGCAGGCAGACCCCGCAGCAGGTCGTCGACCAGGTGCTGGGCCTGCCGGAGCGCACCCGCTTCCAGGTGCTGGCCCCGGTGGTGCGCGGGCGCAAGGGCGAGTACGCCGATCTGTTCGCGCGCCTGCGGTCGCAGGGGTATTCGCGGGTGTCGGTGGACGGCCAGGTGCACCACCTCGACGAGGTGCCGAAGTTGCGGAAGCAGGAGAAGCACTCCGTCGAGGTGGTCGTCGACCGGCTCACGGTGAAGCCGGGCGCGAAGCAGCGGCTCACGGAGTCGGTGGAGACGGCGCTGGGGTTGGCGGACGGCCTCGTGACGCTGGAGTTCGTCGACCAGCCGCCGCGCTCGCCGGACCGGCAGTGGTCGTTCTCGCAGAACCTCGCGTGTCCCCGCGGGCACCCCATCGACGTGCAGGACTTCGAGCCGCGGTCCTTCTCCTTCAACTCGCCCTACGGCGCGTGCCCGGTGTGCACCGGGATCGGGGTGCGCCGCGAGGTCGACCCGGACCTGGTCGTCGCGAACCCGGACCTGTCGTTGGCGGAAGGCGCCATCGCACCGTGGCAGGGCGGCCAGAGCGAGGAGTACTTCCAGCGCCTGCTGCACTCCTTGGCCGATGCCCGAGGTTTCTCGATGGACGCGCCGTGGCGGCGGCTGCCCGCGAAGGTCCAGAAGGCGGTGCTGCACGGCTGCGACGAGCAGATCCACGTGCACTACCGCAACCGCTACGGCCGGCAGCGGTCGTACTACGCCAGCTTCGAGGGGGTGATCCCGTTCCTGGAGCGCCGCCTGGAGCAGACCGAGTCGGAGTACGTGCGCCAGCGGTACGAGGGGTACTTGCGGGAGGTGCCGTGCCCGGAATGCGAGGGAACCCGCCTGCGGCCGGAAGTCCTCGCCGTCACCCTGGAACACCGGCAGCTCGGGAAGCGCTCGATCGCCGAGGTGTCCGCCCTCTCGGTGGCCGGTTGCGCCGAGTTCCTGCGTGGTCTGGTGCTCGGCCGCCGCGAACGCTCGATCGTCGGCCGGGTGCTCGCGGAAATCCAGGCGCGCCTGGGCTTCCTGCTCGACGTCGGGCTGGACTACCTGTCGCTGGACCGGGCCGCGGGCACGCTCGCCGGCGGGGAAGCCCAGCGGATCCGCTTGGCCACGCAGATCGGCTCCGGTCTCGCCGGCGTCCTCTACGTGCTGGACGAGCCGTCGATCGGCCTGCACCCGCGGGACAACCACCGGTTGATCGCAACGCTGACCCGGCTGCGCGATCTCGGCAACACGCTGATCGTCGTCGAGCACGACGAGGACACCATCCGCGCCGCGGACTGGGTCGTGGACATCGGTCCGGGCGCGGGCGAGCACGGCGGGTCCATCGTGCACAGCGGTCCGCTGGACACCTTGCTGGCCAACCAGAAGTCGTTGACCGCTGCGTACCTGACCGGCCGCCGCTCGATTCCGGTGCCTGCCGTGCGACGGCCAGCTGATCCGGCGCGGGCACTGGTCGTTCAGGCGGCGCGCGAGCACAACCTCCGCGGCATCGACGTGTCCTTCCCCCTGGGTTGCATGATCGCCGTGACCGGGGTTTCCGGCTCGGGCAAGTCGACCCTGGTCAACGACATCCTGTACAACGGGCTGGCCAGGCAGCTGCACGGCGCCCACGCGGTGCCGGGCAAGCACCGCGGCATCACCGGCGTCCACCACATCGCCAAGGTCGTCCACGTCGACCAGTCCCCCATCGGTCGCACCCCGCGGTCCAACCCGGCCACCTACACGGGGGCGTTCGATCCCATCCGCAAGCTGTTCGCCGCCACCACCACCGCCAAGGTCCGCGGCTACCAGCCCGGGCGCTTCTCCTTCAACGTGCCGGGCGGACGCTGCGAAGCCTGCGCCGGGGCGGGCACCATCCGCATCGAGATGCAGTTCCTGCCCGACGTGTACGTGCCGTGCGAGCAGTGCGGCGGGGCCCGCTACAACAGGGAAACCCTGGACGTGCGGTACAAGGCGAAGACGATCACCGAGGTACTGGACATGCCCATCGAACAGGCGTTGGAGTTCTTCGGGCCGTTGCCGGGGATCGCTCGCCGGCTGCGCACGTTGGTGGACGTCGGCCTCGGGTACGTGCGGCTGGGGCAGCCGGCACCGACGCTGTCCGGCGGCGAGGCGCAGCGGGTGAAGCTGGCGACGGAGCTCACGCGACGGTCCAACGCGGGCACCGTGTACATCCTCGACGAGCCGACGACCGGGCTGCACTTCGACGACGTGCACAAGCTGCTCGACGTGCTGCAACGCCTGGTGGAAGCGGGCAACACGGTCATCGTCATCGAGCACAACCTCGAGGTCGTCAAGACCGCCGACTGGATCGTCGACCTGGGGCCGGAGGCCGGGTCGGCGGGCGGCCGGGTGGTCGTCACGGGCACCCCCGAAGCGGTCGCCGAGGCGGAGACCAGCTACACCGGGCAGTTCCTGCGCCACGTGCTCGCTTCCTGAGCCCGGAGGAAGAGGTGATCGGCTGCGCATTCGAGTCCCGGAACGACCAACGCACTTCGAGCCCCTCGCCCGAGGAGATGTGGGAGGTAGCCATGTTCACCAGTCCGGACGACGTCCTGCGGTTCATCTCCGACGAGGACGTGAAGTTCGTCGATGTCCGGTTCTGCGATCTTCCCGGCATCATGCAGCACTTCGCCGTGCCCGCGAAGTCGTTCGCCGCGGAGATCTTCGACGAGGGCATCGCCTTCGACGGGTCGTCGGTGCGCGGCTTCCAGTCGATCCACGAGTCGGACATGCTGCTGCTGCCCGATCCCTACACCGCGCGGGTGGATCCGTTCCGCACCGAGAAGACGTTGAGCCTCAACTTCTTCGTGCACGACCCGTTCACCTTGCAGCCCTACAGCCGCGACCCGCGCAACATCGCGCGCAAGGCCGAGCAGTACCTCGCCGAAACCGGCATCGCCGACCTGGCCTACTTCGGCCCGGAAGCCGAGTTCTACCTCTTCGACTCGGTGCGGTTCTCCACCGCGGAGCACGCTTCGTTCCACGAGATCGACGCCGTTGAGGGCTGGTGGAACACCGGCCGGGCGGAGGAGGGCGGCAACCAGGGCTACAAGATCAAGTACAAGGCGGGGTACTTCCCGGTCCCGCCCACCGACCACCTGGCGGACCTGCGGGACGAGATCGTGCTGAACCTGATCGATGCGGGTTTCACCGTGGAGAAGGCCCACCACGAGGTCGGCACCGCGGGCCAGGCCGAGATCAACTACAGGTTCAACACGTTGCTGCACGCCGCCGACGACCTCCAGCTCTACAAGTACGTCGTGAAGAACACCGCGTGGCAGCACGGCAAGACGGCCACGTTCATGCCCAAACCGCTGTTCGGCGACAACGGATCCGGCATGCACACCCACCAGTCGTTGTGGAAGGGCGGCCGGCCGCTGTTCCACGACGAGGCCGGTTACGCCGGGCTCTCCGATCTCGCCCGGCACTACATCGGCGGCGTCCTGCACCACGCGCCGAGCCTGCTGGGGTTGACCAATCCGACGGTGAACTCCTACCACCGCATGGTGCCGGGGTTCGAGGCGCCGGTGAACCTCGTCTACTCCCAGCGCAACCGCTCGGCCTGCATCCGCATCCCGGTCACGGGCGCCAACCCGGCGGCCAAGCGGATCGAGTTCCGCTGCCCGGACTCCTCCGGAAACCCCTACCTCGCCTTCGCGGCGATGATGCTGGCCGGGCTGGACGGCATCGCGAACAAGATCGAGCCGCCGGAGCCCATCGACAAGGACCTCTACGAGCTGCCGCCCGAGGAAGCCGGCGCGGTGGTGCAAGTCCCGTCGTCGCTGGACGCCGTGCTGAACAGCCTCGAAGCCGACCACGACTTCCTGCTGCGCGGCGATGTCTTCACCTCGGACGTGATCGAGACCTGGCTCGCCTTCAAGCGGGAGCACGAGATCGACCCGCTGCGGCTGCGCCCGAATCCGTACGAGTTCGAGCTCTACTACGACGTGTGATCGGAGGTATCGCGCAGCCGCTGCCGGTGGTCGTCAGCGGAGGTTGCCGGTGTGCCCGAGGGAATACCGGCCTGGCTGCGGCATGTAGGTCAGCCCGTGCGGGCCGGCGCCGACCCGGATCCGCGCCAGCAGGTGACCGGTGTCGGTGTCGAACACGTAGACCTCGTTGTGGTACCGGCCGGACAGCCACAGCTGCTTGCCGTCGGCGGAAACCCCGCCCATGTCCGGGCTTCCGCCGCCGGGGACCTGCCACTTGCCGATCGGCTGGTGGGTGGTGCTGTCCAGGACCGACACGCTGCCCTCTCCCCGGTTGGCGACGAACACGCGCCGCGAATCGCGGGAGAAGTAGATCCCGTGCGCGCCCTTGCCGGTGGGCACGAAACCGATCTGCCGGCTCGCCGCGCCGTCGAACAGGTACACGCCCCCGGCCATCATGTCGGCCACGTAGAACGTGCTGCCGTCCGGCGCCAGCCGGCTGTCCTGCGGCATCCCGTCGTGCACTTGGTCGAGCTGGAAGGTGCGCACCTGCCGGCGCTCGGCGACGTCGAGCACGATCATCCTGTTGGCGAACTCGCACGTCACCAGCGCGAGTTTGCCGTCGGCGGTGAAGTCCATGTGGTTGACCCCGGCGCAGTCGGGCACGGACACCTGCCCTTGCCGCTGCCAGGTGTGCGGATCGTAGAAGTCCAGGCGCTTGTAGTACTCCGCGACGACGATGGCCGAGCTGCCGTCCGGGGTGAAGTACAGGTTGTACGGGTCCTGGACCTGCAGCGGGACACCGGGCTTGCCGGTCTTCGGATCGACCGGGGTGAGCGTCCCGCCCGGCACTTCGTCGGCGGCGACGTAGAGCGTCTTCAGGTCGTAGGACGGAACGACGTGCTGCGGCTCGTTTCCTCCTGGGAACGTGTCGACGACCTTGAAGGTGTTCGGGTCGATCACCGACACGGTGTCGTCCAGGCTGTTGGGCACGTACACCAGGTTGCGCACCCCGTCCATGGCTTCCGACAGCTGGCCGGGGCGGGTCGCCGCGTAGACGTCACCGGCGTCGAGCGGGGGTGGCATCCCCGCCAGCAAGTCGGTCTGCGGAGGTGCCGGAACCTCCGTGGGTGCGGACACGTCGGCGTGCACCTGGCGGTCCGGTTCCGGGACACCGCAAGCCGCCGCCACGAGCCCGAAGACACCCAACAACCCTAGGAACGCTTTCCTGAACCGCACGGCCGCGACGCTACAAGTCACCCGAAGAAGAGCGCGGAAAACCACGCCTCCGAAGTCGGCATAAGGCCTTAAAGGGTGACCCGCGCCCGCGCCTTCGAACCCGCCGGGCCCGGTAGAAGGGCCGACTTCGCCGGGTCAGCCGTGGACTTCGTGTTGCGCGACCGTCCAGGACCGGGCTTGGTCGCTGATCGTCACTCCGAGGCCTGGGCGCGAGGAGAGGTGCATCCGGCCGTCCTCGATCCGGAGGTGTTCGTTGAACAGGGGGTCGAGCCATTCGAAGTGCTCCACCCACGGTTCCCTGGCGTAGGCCGCCGCGAGGTGGATGTGGATCTCCATCGCGAAGTGCGGGGCCAGCTGGAGGTTACGGTCGTCGGCCAGGGACATCACCTTCAGGAACTGGGTGATGCCGCCGACCCGCGGGGCGTCGGGCTGGACGACGTCGGCGCCGCCCGCCCGGATCAGCTCGCGGTGCTCGGCCACGCTGGTCAGCATTTCACCCGTTGCGATCGAGGTGTCGAAGTTCGACGCGAGCACGGCGTGGCCCTCGAAGTCGTAGGCGTCCAGGGGTTCTTCGATCCACACCAGGTTCAGCGGATCCAGGGCTCGGCACATGCGTCGCGCGGTGGGGCGGTCCCACTGCTGGTTGGCGTCGACCATCAGCGCCGCACCGTCGCCGATCTCCTCGCGGACCGCGGTCACCCGGGCCAGGTCGACGGCGTTGTCCGGATGACCGACCTTGATCTTGATGCCACCGATGCCGCCGGCCACCGACTCCGCCGCCCGGTCCACGACCTCCTCGATCGGCGCGTGCAGGAATCCGCCGGAGGTGTTGTAGCAGCGCACCGAGTCCCGGTGCGCGCCCAGGAGCTTCGCCAGCGGCAGGCCCGCGCGCTTGGCCTTGAGGTCCCACAGCGCGACGTCGAAGGCCGCGATCGCCTGCACCGACAACCCGCTGCGGCCGACCGAGGCACCGGCCCAGACGAGCTTGTCCCAGATCTTGGCGATGTCGCTGGGGTCTTCGCCGATCAGCACCGGGGCGATCTCGCGGGCGTGGGCGTACTGACCGGGGCCACCGGCGCGCTTCGAGTAGCTGAAGCCGATGCCCACCAGCCCGCTGGCCGTGGTGATCTCGGCGAACAGCACGGCCACCTCGGTCATCGGCTTCTGCCGCCCGGTCAGCACCTTGGCGTCGCTGATCGCGGTGGGCAGCGGCAGCGTCACCGAGGTGATCTCGACGCAGTCGATCCGGTCCAGGACGGCTGATTCGGTCGCGGTCACGGGTTCCCCCTCCATCGACGTCCACTGTGGACTCGGCTGCGCGCGGGCGGGTTCGTCGAACCGGATGCGCTTGATCGTGACCGAACCGCCAGCCCGACCTGGGCCAGTGCTCCGCAGTGACCAGGACTTTAAGTCGGCGCACCGATTCCGGTCCAACACCAAATCAACATCGATCAATACCTGGACTGCATCGGCGCATCCAGCGTGGAAGTCGGCGCGGCACTCCCCCGCGCCGCCGGGCAGTGATGCGCGGAAGGTATCACTCGATACCAAATCGACCTTGGACACGCATCGCACGCGATCTTAGGCTGCCGAGCGTTCGACACCGTGACGGCACTCACACCGCGACGGTGGGCCGCCTCCAGCCGAAGGAGCCCCAGGTGATGTCGAAAGTCCCCGCACTCCGAAGAGTTCTGCCGTCCGTGCTCGCCGCTGCGCTGTCCCTACCGCTCGCCGCATGCGGCGGGAACCTGTCCAGCGGTGGTGGGGATTTCCCCGGCGGACCGGTGACGATGCTGGTCGGCCAGGCCCCCGGCGGGAGCACCGATCTCATCGGTCGCGCCCTGGCCGACGGCGCCGCCGACGACCTCGGCGTCGCGATGCCGGTGGTCAACACGCCCGGCGCCAACGGGGCGCTGGCCGCGAAGGAACTCGCCGGCAAGCAGCCGGACGGCCAGCACGTCCTGGTCCTCAACGCGTCGCTGACCTCGATCACCCCGCTGGCGGTCGCACCGGAGGAAGTCGTCGACATCAACGACTTCGAGGTGATCACCGGGGTTTCCCAGGACGACTACGTCCTCGTCGCCAACTCCTCCTCGGGACTGCGCTCGGTACCGGACCTGGTCCAGGCCGGCCGGGACCTCAAGTTCGCCACGACCGGCGTCGGCACCGGCAGCCAGCTGTCCCAGGAACTGCTGTTCAAGCAGGCCGGGATCGCGGGCACCGCGGTTCCCTTCGACGGCGGGTCGCCGGCGATGACCGCGGTCCTCGGCAACCAGGTCGACGTCGCCTCCGTCCAGCTCGGCGAGGCGATCAGCCAGATCAAGGCCGGTCAGCTGACCCCGATCGCCACCTTCTCCGCGCAGCGCAGCCGGTACCTGCCGGAGATCCCGACGGCCGTGGAGCAGGGCTACGACGTGCGGGTTTCGCAGTTCCGCGCAGTGGTCGCACCCAAGGGCACCCCGCCGGAGCGGGTGGAGCGGCTGCGCAAGGCGTTCCAGGCCACCTTCGCCGCGGACCGGTACCGCGAGTTCAACGAGGACAACCTGCTCACCCCGCACGAGGTCGACGGCGCGCAGGTGGTCCAGGAGTGGACCAGCTCGCTGGAGAGCTACCGCGCCATGACCCAGCAGTACGGGATCAGCCTCGGCGGGCCGAAGTGAGCGAAGCCCAGCCGGAGCACGAGCGCCCGGCCGGGATGGCCGCGAACCTGGTCGTCGCGCTCGTCGTGGTCGGAGTCGGGGCCTGCGGCGCGGTCGGGTCCTGGTCGCTGGGGCTGGGCAGCGCCGCGGAGCCGGCGGCCGGGACCTGGCCGTTCCTGGTCAGCCTCGCGATCTCGGTGCTCGGTGTCGTGCTCGCACTGCTGGCTCGGCGCACGCACGACGCGGAGCGGATGTCGTCGGCGAGCTGGGCGGTCCTGGCCGCGATCGCGAGCATGGTCTGCTTCGCCGCGGTGATCACCGCGATCGGGTTCGAGATCCCGGCCGCGCTGCTGGCGTTCGTGTGGCTGCGGTTCCTCGGCCGGGAGTCCTGGCGAATGTCGGTGCTCGGCAGCCTCGGCATCGTGGTCGGGTTCTACGTGGTCTTCGTCGGCTTGCTGGACGTCCCCATCCCCCACCTGTTCTGAACCGGAGAAGAGCTCCCGGTTCCGGCCGCCGTGCACGACACCCCCCGTTAGGAGCGGCGATGGATCTGGCCCCGGTGATCGAGGGGTTCGGCGTCGTTCTCGAACCCACCAACCTGCTCTACTGCCTGATCGGCGTGGTGATCGGGATGCTGGTCGGGGTGCTGCCCGGGCTCGGCCCGGCCGCCACGATCGCGATCCTGCTGCCGTTGACCTTCAACGTCGAGCCGGTCACGGCGATCATCATGCTCGCCGGCATCTTCTACGGCGCGCAGTACGGCGGCACCATCACCTCGGTGCTGCTGCGGTTGCCCGGCGAGGCGTCGTCGGTGGTGACGGTCTTCGACGGCTACGCACTGGCCCGCCAGGGCCGGGCCGGGACCGCGCTGGGCATCGCGGCGATCGGGTCGTTCGTCGGCGGCACCGCCTCGATCGTGGTGCTGTCGGTGCTCGCGCCGCTGATCGCCGGGTTCGCGCTCGACTTCGGCCCGCCCGAGTACGCGGCCCTCGCCCTGCTCGGCATCCTGCTGGTCGCCACCGTCAGCAACGGCGGCCGGGTGAAGGCGATCGTCGCCGCGTGCGTCGGCCTGCTGCTGGCCACCGTCGGCCGGGACGCGTTCACCGGCTCGGAGCGGTTCACCTTCGACTTGCTGCCGCTCTCGGACGGGCTCGACTTCGTGCCGATCGCGATGGGCGTGTTCGGGCTCGGCGAGATCCTCCACAACCTCGAACAGCGGCAGCAGGGCACGATGACCGCCACGCGGGTCGCCAACGCCTGGCCGTCGCGCGGCGACCTCCGGCAGTCGGCCGGGGCGATCGGCCGGGGTTCGGTCCTCGGGTTCGTGCTCGGGGTGCTGCCCGGCGGTGGCGCGACGCTCGCCTCGCTCGCGGCCTACGCGGTGGAGAAGCGCCGGTCGAAGACCCCGGAGCGGTTCGGCCAGGGCGCGGTCGAGGGGGTGGCCGCGCCGGAGACGGCGAACAACGCCGCAGCGACGTCGTCGTTCATCCCGCTGCTCACGCTCGGGATCCCGGCCAACGCCACGATGGCGATGATCTTCGGCGCGCTGCTGATCCAGGGCGTGACGCCGGGCCCGCAGCTGGTCGACGAGGACCCGGAGCTGTTCTGGGGCGTGGTGAACTCCATGTACCTCGGCAACGTCCTGCTGCTGATCATGAGCATCCCGCTGGTCGGGCTGTTCGTGAAGATCCTGCGGGTGCGCCCGGCGGTGCTCGCGCCGATCACCGTGCTGATCACGCTGGTGGGCGTTTACACCGTCCGCAACAGCGTTTTCGACATCGCGCTGGTGATCGCTTTCGGCGTGCTCGGCTACCTGATGAAGAAGTTCGGCTTCGAACCCGGTCCGCTGGTGCTGGCGTTCGTCCTCGGCTCGCTGCTGGAGACCTCGCTGCGGCGGTCGTTGCTGCTGTTCGAGGGGGACCCGACCGGCTTCGTCACCAGGCCGATCTCCGGCACCCTGCTCGTGTTCCTGGCCGTCGTCGCGCTGTTCCCGCTCGTGCAACGGCTCGTCCGCGCCAGGAGCCGCTGAGTGTCCACAGTGGTGGGTCAGAGCAGATCGAGCAGCGCGTGCAGAGCCGGGTTGTCGTTCGCGCGGCGCCAGACCAGGTGCAGTTCCACCGGATCCGGTTCGGGCAGCTGCAGCGGTCGGAAGCGCACGCCTTCGAAGTGCAGCCGTGCCGCGGTGGCGGGCACCAGCGCGGCACCGAGCCCGACCTGCACCAGGGCCAGAGCGGTGTGGATCTGGCTGACGTGCTGCACGTACGTCGGCCGCACCCCGGTCCGGCCGAAGGCGGTGACGAGCAGTTCGTGGAAGTACCGCGCTTCCGTCGGGGAGTACATCACCACGTCGGCGCCGTGGAACTCGCCCAGTTCCAGCGGTTCGGAGCCATCCGCGAGCGGGTGCCCGTCCGGCAGCGCGGCCAGCAGGGGTTCGGAGCGGAACAGCCGCGACGCCAGCTCGGGACGCGCGGCCGGCGGGCGGGCGAGCCCGAGGTCCAGGGAACCGCCCGACAGCCGTTCCGCCTGGTCGCGGGTCACCAGCTCGTGCAGCACCACGTCCACGTGCGGCAGGTGCTCGCGAACGGTGGCCAGCAGGCCGCCGAGCACCCCGTACGCCGAGGTCGCGGTGAACCCGATGCGGATGATGCCGGCCTGGCCGAGGGTCGCGCGCCGCACCGAGAGCGCGGCGTTCTCCGCCTCGTGCAGCAGACGTCGCGCGTCCTGCAGGAACGCGCGGCCGGCCGGAGTCAGCCGCACGGTGCGGCTGGTGCGGTCGAACAGCTGGACCTTGAGCTCCTTCTCCAGCTGCTGGATCTGCCGGGTCAGCGGGGGCTGGGTCATGCGCAGCCGCTGCGCGGCCCGGCCGAAGTGCTGCTCCTCGGCCACCGCGACGAAACCCGTGAGTTGGTTGAGCGTGAACATCGATGCTGCCCCGGTATCAGTAGATGCATTGTTTGATTTGGACGGGCATTGATGGGCCACCTTACTGTCATCCGCAGACCGACCGTCCGAAGACACCAGGAAGTCGCTCCTGCTCGTCGGCGAACGCACCGCCCAGCCGCCGGGCCGCGCAGCCGGCAAGGACGTCGTCAGGAATCGCCCACGGAGGAGATCTTTGATGTCCGCGTACTCGCCCACCGGCATGGCCCGGCAGCTCGCCAGCGGGTTGCTGTCGTTCCCGGTGACCCACTTCCGGCCCGACCTCGGCTTCGACGAGGCCGCCTACCGCGAGAACATCGGCTGGTTGAGCCGTTTCGGCGCGGCCGGGCTGTTCGCGGCCGGCGGCACCGGCGAGTTCTTCTCGCTGACCCCGGCCGAGGTCGAGCAGGTGGTGACCGCCGCCGTGCAGGAGGTGCCTGCGGGACTGCCGGTGATCGCCCCGGCCGGGTACGGCACCGCGACGGCGGTGGAGATGGCCCGCGCCGCCGAACGCGCCGGGGCAGCCGGTCTGCTGCTGCTCCCGCCCTACCTGACCGAAGCCGACCAGGCCGGGCTCGCCGCGCACGTCCGGGCGGTCTGCGCCGCCACCGGGCTCGGGGTGGTCCTCTACAGCCGGGCCAACGCGATCTTCGAGGACACCACGGTCGCGGAGCTCGCCGAGGACTGCCCGAACCTGGTCGGGTTCAAGGACGGCGTCGGCAACGTGGAGAAGATGACCCGCCTGTACTCCCGGCTCGGCGACCGGCTCACCTACGTCGGCGGACTGCCCACTGCCGAGACGTTCGCACTGCCGCTGCTGGAACTGGGCGTGACCACCTACTCGTCGGCGATGTTCAACTTCGTGCCGGAGTTCGCGCTGCGCTTCTACCGGGCGGTCAGAGATCGGGACCGCGCCGCGGTGTACCGGTACCTGAACGAGTTCGTGCTGCCGTACTGCGACATCCGCAACCGGCGCGCCGGGTACGCGGTGAGCATCGTGAAGGCGGGCATGAAGGTCATCGGCCGCCCGGCCGGGCCGGTGCGCCCGCCGCTCGTCGACCTGGACGACGCCGAACTCGCCGCGCTGGCCGACCTGGTCGAGCGCGTGCCGGAGGAGTGATGACACCACCCACCGAATCGCCGGCTCCGGCGTTCCTGAACGGGACGCGCGATTTCAACGAGGTTTTCATCCCGATCGCCTGACGTGGCAGCGGCGCCCGGCGGCGGGCGAGCCGCGCTGCGAAAACCGTTTTGGTGCGGAGGAACGCATGACGCAGAAGCAGCCCGTGGTCACCGCGATGCGGGTGGTCCCGATCGCCGGGCACGACAGCATGCTGCTCAACCTCAGCGGGGCCCACGCCCCGCACTTCACCCGAAACCTGGTGATCCTCACCGATTCCGAAGGCCGGACCGGGGTCGGCGAGGTGCCCGGCGGCGAACCGATCCGCAGCACGCTCGACGACGCGGCGGACCTGGTCGTCGGACGGCCGGTCGCCCGGGTGCGCTCGGTCCTCGGCGAGGTGCGCGCCCGGTTCGCCGACCGCGATGCGGGCGGTCGCGGCGCGCAGACCTTCGACCTGCGCGTCGCGGTCCACGCCAGCACGGCGATCGAGTCGGCGATGCTCGACCTCCTCGGCCAGCACCTGGAGGTGCCGGTGGCCGAACTGCTCGGCGACGGGCAGCAGCGCGACTCGGTGCCGGTGCTCGGCTACCTTTTCTTCGTCGGCGACCGGAAGCGAACCGACCTCGCCTACCGGAGCCCGGCGGACGAACCCGACGACGACTGGCTGCGCCTGCGCCACGAGGAAGCCCTCACACCGGAATCGGTCGTGCGCTTGGCGGAAGCGGCGCGGCAGCGCTACGGGTTCCGCGACTTCAAGCTCAAGGGCGGTGTCCTGCCCGGACCGGCCGAAGCCGAGGTCGTCACCGCGCTGGCGCAGCGGTTCCCCGAAGCGCGGATCACCCTGGACCCCAATGGCGGCTGGCAGCTGGCCGAAGCGATCGAGATCGGCCGCGCCCTGCGCGACGTCCTCGCCTACGCGGAGGACCCGTGCGGCGCCGAGGGCGGCTACTCGGGTCGCGAGACGATGGCGGAGTTCCGCCGCGCGACCGGGTTGCCCACCGCCACCAACATGATCGCCACCGACTGGCGGCAGCTCCACCACGCGATCCGCGCCGCAGCGGTGGACATCCCCCTGGCAGACCCGCACTTCTGGACGATGAGCGGCTCGGTGCGGGTGGCCCAGCTCTGCCACGAGTGGGGCCTGACCTGGGGCTCGCACTCCAACAACCACTTCGACGTGTCCCTGGCGATGTTCACCCACGTCGCAGCGGCGGCCCCCGGCGAGATCACCGCGATCGACACCCACTGGATCTGGCAGGACGGCCAGCGGATCACCCGGGATCCGCTGCGCATCACCGAAGGCCGGATCGACGTCCCCGCCTCCCCCGGCCTCGGGGTGGTCCTCGACGTGGACCGGGTGCAGGCAGCCCACGAGCTCTACCTGGAGCAATGCCTCGGAGCCCGCGACGACGCAGCAGCGATGCAGCACCTGATCCCGGGCTGGACCTTCAACCCCAAACGCCCAGCCCTCGACCGCGACTGACACCCGCGGCAGGCCGTGATCTCACCCCTGATGCGGGGCACCGAGTCGCGAATTCGTCTTCGTGGCAACAGCTTCGGGAGTCACGCGGGTCGGATCCACTTGTCGCAACCGCAGCCCTCTCCGGAGTTCCCATCCCCGGATTCGGCGCCGCACTGAGCTACTACGACTCACTCGCCGCCAAACGCCTCCCCGCCGCACTCGTCCAAGGCCAACGCGACTACTTCGGAGCCCACACCTTCCACCGCATCGACGAACCCGGCACCTTCCACACCCGGTGGTCCGACAACCGCACCGAAACCACCATCACCGACCACTAGGGCGTGTCCGGCCACGAGATCTCCGGAAAGATCATCGTCTTGGTCGATGGCACATCAACGGGCCAGCACTTCGATACACGCCCTAGCGGAGCAGGTCCGGCCGGACTCTGGCTATCTCCTGAGCCAGCTGCCGGACCGTGGTGGTGTCCGGCAGTCTCAGCTCCACTTCCGGATCGGCAGTGGGCAGGCGTCGCAACAGCGCGCTGTGGCGGGTGACGAAGCGACGGTCCACGGGGGTGAACACCAGGGCCGACCGCACCGCCCTCGAGTTCGGGTCGTCCTTGACCGGCGGGCGGGCTTCCTGGCCGCGCACGGCACGCAGCTCGTCCCACGCGATCAGGTCGGATTTGCGACCGGCCCGCCACCACAGTCCACGTTCATCGACGGCGAAGCGATGCGTGCGGGGGACGGAGCCGACCATCACCAGCAGGCCGCCCAGCGCGAACGCGCCGAACAGGAACGACACGAGGGCCGGAGAAAGATCGGCTTTCGACGTCCCCGACGGGTTCCCGATGTCGGGGAAGACGAAGGCCATCCCGAAGAAGACGAACATGGCCAGCCCGCCGATGAACATCGCCCGGCCGGATCGATACTCGACCACGGGCGTCCCAGGATCGGGTGACCATGTTCGTGCGGACACGGCAGGCAGCGTAGCTGAAGACGGGAACCGGCAGATGCATCATCTGGCGAAACCGTCACGCTGACGATCAACGACTGCGAGCCGCAGTCGACAGGGCGAACGTTGCCTGATGCGGCACTAGCGCTGCACGCCGTTGAGGCTGGCGGGTGTTCAGCGGCGTCGGGGGGCTGTGGTGTCGGCCAGGACGATGCCGGTGGCGGCCCGGTTCGGGTGCTCGGTTCCGGAGACGAGCCCTTCGAGGACCCGGGCTCGGCTCGCTTCGATCTGCTGGACGACGATCTCGCGGGCCCGGGGAGCGTCTCGGGCCAGGAGCGCGTCGTGGAGGTCGTGGTGCTCGTGCACCATCTCCGCGGCGCGGTCGCGGTTGCCGAGGCTGATGAAGAACAGCCGCTGCATCTCCTCGAGCAGGCCTTGCAGGGTCCTGGCCAGGCGTTCGTTGCCGGTCGCCTTGGCGATGCGGACGTGGAACTCCCGGTTGTCCTGGAGGAACCGCTCGTAGCTGAGCGTGTCACCGTGCACGTACGTCTTGTGGGCGAGCGCGTGCAGTTCCTCCAGCTCTTCCTGCGGTGCGCGCTGCGCGGCGAGCTCGACCGCCACCGGTTCGAGCACGAGTCGCATTTCGAACAGGTCCTGGACGCTGGCCAGGGTGACCACCGAGACCCGGTAGCCCTGCCGAGGGCGCACCTCGACGAAACCCTCCTGCACCAGGCGGCGCAGCGCCTCGCGGACCGGGGAGCGGCCGAACCCGGTGGCCTCGGTGAGGGCGACCTCGCGCAGCTCCTCCCCCGGCGCCAGCTCGCTGGTCAGGATCAGGTGCTTGAGGTGCTGGTAGGCGCTCTCGGTCGCGCTGCCTGAAACGTTTCGTGACATGTCAGGTGCGATGATACCGCTCGGCAGCGCCGCGGCAGGTCACGCCGGGGTCAGGGCGTCCGGGGGCCAGTCCGCCAGCGGCCGGTCCGGGGCCAGGAAGTCGACGTCGCGCGGGGTGCGCCCGTCGGTGACCAGGTCGGCGACGACGTCGCCGACGGCGGGGGCGAACTTGAACCCGGCCCCGGAGAAGCCGCAGGCAACGATGATCCGCGGCTCGTCGGGCAGCGCGCCCAGCAGTGGTTGTCCGTCGGTGGTGTAGCCCTCCAGCCCGATCGTCGTGGCCACCGGGTCGGCGTGCAGCCCGGGGAAGTAGGTCGCCACCGCGTCCCGGAAGAGGTGCAGGAGTTCCCGGCCGACGGTCAGCGGCGGGTTGTCGGTGTCGTGGACGACGGGGTGCCCGGTGGTGTAGATGCCGATCTTGATCGTGGCGCCGTCGACCACCGGGAAGCCGTAGGCGTTGACGTCCCCGACGCGTTCGAAGACCGGGAACACGTCGCCGCGGTACCGGTCGATGTCGTCCGGCACGTACCAGGCCTGCACCACCCGCCGGGGCAGCACCGCGGTGCGCATCGCCGGGAGGACGTCGCGCGCCCGCGCTCCCGGCGCCACCACGACGTGGGCGTAGCGCCGGGAACCGGTCTCGGTCCGGACCACGACGCCGTCGGCTTCCGGCTCCACGCCCAGCACTCGCGTGTGGTCGAACACGACCGCACCGAGTTCCTCGGCCCGTTGGGCCGCGGTCACCACCGACAGCTCCGGTCGCAGGAAACCCGCCTTCGGGTCGAGGACGCCCGCGTCGCCGGCTCGGACCAGGTGCTGCGGAAAGCGTTCCTTGAGCTCGGCGCTGTCCAGCACCTCGTGGTCGAGCCCGGCCGCGCGCGCCGAAGCGTGCGCGGCGACGAGCGCCGGCGCGTCGGACGGCCCGAGGATCAGGCCGCCGACGAGGTGCAGGAGGCTGCGCCCGGTCGCGCTCTCCAGGCCGCGCCAGAGGTCGAGCGCTTGCAGCGCGAGCGGGGTGAGCCGCGGTTCTCGTTGGCTCTGCACGGAGAACCGCCGCGTCTGCCCGGAGAACGCGCCCCGGTCGTGCCCGATGCCGAACCGCTCGTACCCGTGGACGCCGTGGCCGCGGACGGCGAGCCGCCACGCGGCCATGGCTCCGATCGCACCGAGTCCGATCACGGCGACATCGGCGTCGTGCTGCGCCTCGGGGGACATGGACATCAGACCCATCAGGCCGCGACGAACTCGTCGACCTCGGACGCGTGGACGTGCAGCATGCGGGCCAGCGAACCGTTGCCGCGCGAGAACTTCAGCCGCGGCTCGGCCCGGTTGAAGAACGCCGCGCCCTGGTCCGGGGACTTGTCGGACTTGTCGTCGGGGTACAGCGGGTTGCTGGTGTTCTCGATCTTCGGCCACAACGCGCGGGCCGCTTCGGTGGACTCGAATTCGATGATCAGCACGAGGGTGCCCGGCAGCAGCTCGTTCGCGACTTCTTCCAGGACCGAGCCGCCGAGGTAGCCGGGATGCCCGTCCAGGGACCGCAGGAACTCGCGGAGGCAGTCCTTGGCCTCGTCGACCTTGCCCGGTTCGGAGACGTAGATGAAGACGTCACGCCGTTTGGCCATCGTCAGTTCCTCATTTCGTCGATCAGACCGATGCGGAGTTGCGCACGGCGAGCGGGATTTCCATGAACACCGCGCGGGACACCCCGGCGGTGTCGTCCTCGACCAGGACCGAGCCGATGGACAGCCAGAACGGCACCGCGCCCGGCGAGTGGCGGAAGGTGTGCAGCGCGACGGTGTCGTAGTGGCCTTCGCTCCGCACGCGGTCCAGGACTTCGCGGATCAGGACCCGAGCGATGCCGCGTCGCCGGTGCTCGCGCAGGACGTAGACGCGGACGAGCTGGCCGGTGCGACCGTCCCGGTAGCGTTCCACCAGGTGCGGCGGGCTGAGCCCTTCCTTCAGCGCTCCGCCGCGGATGCCCGCCGTGGCCAGCAGTTCACCGGTGCGCTGGTCCTCGGCGACGAGCAGGAACGGTGCCTCGGGTTCGAGGTACCAGCCGGCCATGTCGTCGATGTCGGCGTGCACGACCGGGTCGTAGGGGTCGCCGAAGTCCTCCCGGACGGTGCGCAGCATCAGCGCTCGCGCTTCCGGGATGTCGGCGGCGGTGAGTTCTCGAACGAGGTATCCGGTGTCGTGGTCGGAATTCGCTGGCATGGCGCGAACCTCCGGTTCGGTGTTGGCTTGCGGAACCGCCGCTACTGCTGGGCGGCCAGTTTCGCCCGGTACTCGGCGCGGGCTTCGGCGCTCGCGTGGTGTCCGGCGAGTTCGTGCAGATCTGCTGGTCTTGCTCCGTCGACGATCGGGTGCAGGTGCACGACGACCGATTCGAGGTGCGGTGTCGCGTGCAGCAGTTCGTGTTCGACGCGGTCGGCGATCCGGTGTCCTTCCAGGACGCTCAGGTCGCCCGCCACCGCGACTTCCGCGTCGGCCTCCATGCGGTGGCCGTTCCAGCGGGCGCGGACCCGGTCCACCGCCACCACGCCGTCGACGGCGGAGGTCGTGCGGGTCATCGAATCGATGACGCCGGGTTCGACGCCGTCCATCAGCCGGCGGAACACGGTGCGCATGGTGCTGATCAGGATGCCCGAGATCACCAGCGCGATGATCAGGCCGATGATGGCGTCCGCCCGCTCGAAGCCGAGCCACACCCCGACCACGCCGAGCACCACGGCGATCGAGGTGAGCCCGTCGGCGCGGGCGTGCTGCCCTTCGGCGATCAGCGCCGCCGAGCCGATCTTGCGGCCGGTGCGGATCCGGTAGATCGCCACGATCTCGTTGCCCGCGGCGCCGACGAAACCCGCGGCGAAGACCCACCACAGGTTGGTCAGCGGGCGCGGGTTGATCAGGGCGTCCACCGACTCCCAGATGATCAGCACCACGGAGGCCGCGATCACCAGGGAGATCAGCACGCCGGCCAGGTCCTCGGCCCGGCGGTAGCCGTAGTTGTAGCGCTTCGTGGCCGCGCGCCTGCCGAGCCGGAAGGCGATGACCAGCGGGATCGTCGTGACCGCGTGCCCGAGGTTGTGCAGGGTGTCGGCGAGCAGCGCGATCGATCCGGAGATCGCCACGATCGCCATCTGCAGGATCGCGGTCGCCATCATCCCGGCGAGGCCGATCCAGGCCGCCCGGATCCCCTGACCGCTGGTCTCCTCCGCCGACTGGATGGCTTCGTTGGCGTCGTGCGAATGCGGCACCACGACGTGCTTCAGCTTCGCCAGGAAGCCGTGCTCGTCGCCGTGCCCATGACCGTGGCCGTGCCCATGTCCATGTCCGTGTCCGTGGTGCGCGCCGTGGTCGTCGTGTTCGTGCTCGTGGCCGACTGCCCGAGCTCCGGCCGCACTGGTCGAGTTTTCGCTGCTCATCGAGACCGAATTCCCGTCTGTGGTGGGAGCGCGCGAGATGTTCAGCGCGTGATGTTTCACGTGAGACGTTACAAATGCTCGGCCCGGACCGTCAACCGCTGAACGAGCTCCGGAAGACGTCCGACCCAGGTTGTTAACAAAGTGGCCCAGACCGCGAGCCGGCCCGGCGGGCTACCGACACTCCTCGCGAAACTCCTGGTGCGCAAAGCTTTTTCGCCCGTTCAGACGCATCCCGGCGGGAGGTGACCGGTCAACGATCCGCTCAGCAGAAGGAATTGTTGACAACGCCTGATCGCTGCCACATGATTGCCCGCATCCTTGCCGAGCCGATCATCCGGCTCACCTCGGTCGGCCGCTCTCCCCAGCGGTCGGCGTCCGCACCGTTGCAGCAGCTGCCAGTAGTGCGCCGCGATCGCCCGTCCTCGCCGATGGCCAGGACTACCGGCGAGCAGCGGAGCGGGAGACGAGAAGTCGACGAGGCGCCCGTCGCCCGGAACCGACCACGAGATCGACGCACACGCCTGGCGGTCGTGATCTACCGGCGGCTGTCCCCCTCCCCAGGTGGTTCCCATGAGAAGCTCACGACTCGTCCGCTACGCCGCCCTCACCGCGGCGACCGCACTGGCGCTGGCCGGCTGCGGCACCTTCGAGAACGGCTCCCCCGGCGGCGCCGACGGCGGATTGGTGATCAACCTCCAGTTCACCCCCAAGTCCCACTACGCCCTGGAAACCGACGACGCCCTGGTGCTCAGCCAGGTCGGCTGCCTGGAAACGCTGCTCACCTACGACGCCGGAGCGAGCGAGCTCAAACCGATGCTGGCCACGTCCTGGCAGCAGAGCAGCCCGACGTCCTGGGACTTCAAGCTCCGCGAGAACGTCAAGTTCCAGGACGGCACCGACCTGACCGCGGCCGCGGTGGCGGATTCGCTGCGGCGACTGCTCAAGGCCGAGGCACCGCCGCGCGCGTTCACGCCGAAGGTGATCGCGGGCGTGGACGCCCTCGACCCGTCGACCGTGCGGATCACCACCGGAAAACCGAGCGCGCTGCTGCCCTTCCGGCTGGCGAGCGCGAACACCGGGATCCTCGCCCCCGCGGCCTACACCGACTCCGGCATCGACCCCGTTCGCCACTGCACCGGCCCGTACACCCCGGTTTCCGAGGCACCGAGCCAATCGATGACGTTGGAGCGCAACGCGAACTACTGGGGTCCCCCTGCTGCAGTGTCCCATGTGGAGGCTCGGTTCACCCCGGAAGGCACCACCCGAGCCACCCAGCTGCAGACCGGTGAATCCCAGATCGCGCTCGGCATCCCCGCCACCAAGCTGGCCGAGCTGCGCAGCAACAGCGAGCTCGCCGTGACCGAGGCGTTCACCCCTCGCACCACCGGCCTGTACTTCAACAACTCCCGCGCCCCGTTCGACAAACCCGAGCTGCGCAAGGCCGTTCAGGCCGCGCTCGACCTCGGGGCCATCGCCACGAGCGTCTACGACAACGGCGCGAAACCGGCCGTGGGACCGTTCTCCCCCGACGAAGCGTGGGCACCGCGAGGCGCCAAGCCGCCGGCGCAGGACGTCGCGAAGGCCAAGAAGCTGCTCGCCGACGCCGGATACGCCCCGGGGCAGCTCAAGCTGACCCTGCTCGCCTACGCCGAACGGCCGGAGTTCGGCGACCTGGCCGCAGTTGTCCAAGCCAACCTGGCCGCGATCGGGATCACCGTCGAGGTGCGGATGAGCGACTACTCCGCGATCGAACCCACGCTGCTGGACGGCAACTACGACCTGGCGCTGCTGTCCCGCAACCACCTCACCGACATCGCCGATCCGATCGGCTACCTGACCGCCGATTACAGCTGCAACGGCGGGTTCAACATCAGCAAGTTCTGCGACCCGGCCGTGGACGCCGCGCTCGACTCCGCGAACGCGATGGCCACACCCGACGAGCGCAACGCCGTCTACGCCGACATCGCGCGACAGCTCGAGGACAACGCCGTCACCGCCTTCGTGGTGCACGAGCAGACCTTCGCCGCGCACCGCAACTCCGTGCGCGGATTCGTCGACGACCCGATGGCCAGGTACGCGGTCACCAACTCGCTCACCGTGGCGAACCAGTAAGCACCGAAGGGAAGGCTCCGCATGGACCTGCTCGGCTACACACCCAAGTACATCACCTTCGACTGCTACGGAACCCTCACCAACTTCCAGATGACCGAGACGGTGCTCCCGCTCATCGCGGACCGCATCGCGCCGGAGGACACCCCGACGTTCATCAAGGACTTCCGCGCCTACCGCATCGACGAGGTCATCGGCGAGTACAAGCCCTACCAGCAGGTCCTCCGCGACTCCTGGCAGCGGGCCTGCAACCGGTGGCGGATCCAGTACCGCGCCGGCGACGCCGACACCATCGTCGAGGCGGTCGGCTCGTGGGGACCGCATCCCGAAGTGCCGGAAGCGCTCGGCAAACTGGCCGCGGCCTACCCGCTGGTCATCCTCTCCAACGCCGCGGACGCGATGTTCCGCAACAACGTCGAGCAGCTCGGGGTGGACTTCCACCGGGTGTTCACCGCGGAGCAGGCCGGCGCGTACAAGCCGCGCTACCGGGCGTTCGAGTACATGCTCGACCAGCTCGGCGCGGAGCGGGACGAGATCCTGCACGTCTCCTCGCACATCTGGTACGACGTGATCCCGGCGCACGAGCTGCGCATCCGGCACAAGGTGTACGTCAACCGCGGCTACGACCCGTCGGTTCCGTTCTACGAGTACGCCGAGACCACCGACCTGGCCGGCGTGCCGCCGCTGCTCGGTCTGTGAACCAGGACATCGGAGGACCTCGTGAAACTGCTGTCGTACTGGTTGGACACCGCGAAACCCGCTGGTGACTTCCGGCGCAACGAACTCCCGGCGCGGGCGGACGTGGTCGTGGTGGGTGCCGGGCTCACCGGTCTGTCGACCGCCGTGCACCTGGCTCGCCGCGGTGCGCAGGTCGCGCTGCTGGACGCGCACACCGTCGGTTGGGGTGCCTCCGGGCGCAACGGCGGGATGGCCACCACCGGGCTGGCCATCTCGTTCGCCACCGGCGTCCAGCGATACGGCGAGCGACCGGCGACGGCGATGTTCCGCGCCTACAACGACGCGATCGACACGCTGGAAGAACTGGTTCGGACCGAGGGGATCGACTGCTCCTTCGAGCGCACCGGGAAGCTGACGTTGGCCGCGAAACCGTCGCACTACCGGGCTTTCGAGGAATCCGCCGAGCTGATGCGGACCATGGCCGGGCAGGACGTGCGGCTCGTGCCGCCGTCCCGGCTCCGGGACGAGATCGGCAGCCCGTACTACCACGGCGGCATGGTCGATCCGCTCGGCGCGGCCGTGCACGTCGGCCGCTTGACGGCCGGGCTGGCCGGCTCGGCGGCGGCGAACGGCGTGTCGATCCACGAGGAATGCCGCGTCGTCGAGCTGGTCCGGCGCGGTGAGCACGCCCACGACGTGCGCACCGAGCTCGGCACGGTCCGCGCCGATCAGGTCGTCGTCGGGACCAGCGGTTACACCGGGAACCTGACCCCGTGGCTGCAGCGGCGGATCGTGCCGATCGGCAGCTTCATCGTCGTCACCGAACCGCTCTCCCCGGCGGTGGTCGACGAGCTGCTGCCGAACCGGCGGGTCGCCTCCGACAGCAAGCACCTGACGTACTACTTCCGGATCACCCCGGACAACCGGTTGCTGTTCGGCGGACGAGCCCGCTTCGCCCTGTCGAACCAGGACTCCGACCGCAAGAGCGGGCGGATCCTGCAGCGCGCGATGCGCGAGGTCTTCCCGCAGCTGGCCGGTACCCGCATCGACTACTGCTGGGGCGGGCTGGTCGACATGTCCCTCGACCAGATGGTGCACGCCGGGGAGCGCGACGGGGTGTTCTACTCGGTCGGCTACAGCGGCCACGGCGTGCAGATGGCCACCCACATGGGCAAGGTGCTCGCCCAGGTCCTCGCCGGCGAACCGGCCGCCAACCCGTGGCGCGACCTGAAGTTCCGCGCCATGCCAGGACATTTCGGCCCGCCGTGGTTCCTCCCCCCGGCAGGTGTGCTCTTCAAGTTCCTCGACCGCGTCAGCTGAACTCCCCTACCAGCAGCGGAAAGGGGGCGTGCCGTGTTCCACGTCGTCAAACGGCTCATCGTGCTGATGAGCACGCTCGTGATCGTCTCGTTCGCGGTCTTCCTGATCCCGTACCTCACACCGGGGGATCCGGTGCGGAAGATCCTGCGGGCCCGGGTCGGCGACCTCGACGTCGACCCGGCCGCGCTGGAGAACCTGCGCCACCAGTACGGCCTGGACCGGCCACTGCTCGTGCAGTACTGGGATTGGCTCAGCAGCGCGCTGCGCGGCGATCTCGGCCTGTCCTACACCAGCCGCTCCCCCGTCATCGAGATGATCGGGCACGGACTCGCGGTGACCGCGGTGCTGGCCGTCGCGTCGCTGCTGCTGGCCCTGCTGGTCGCGCTGCCGCTCGGGGCGCTCGCCGCGGTCAAGCGCGGCGAGCCGACCGACACCGCGATCACCACGGTGACGCAGGGCTTCGTGGCCATCCCCGAGTACTGGCTGGCACCGGTGCTGATCCTGGTCCTGGCGATGCAGTTCGGGCTGCTGCCCTCCGCGGGGTGGCAGGGCCCGCAGTCGATGGTGCTGCCCTGCATCACCCTCGCCCTCCGGCCGATGAGCTACTTCACGCAGGTGGCCCGGGCATCGATGATCGAGGTGCTCGAATCCCCGCACATCACCGCGGCCCGGGCCCGCGGGCTGGCATTCGGCACGACGATGCTCCGGCACGGCGTGCGCAACTCGCTGCTGCCGGTGATCACGCTCTTCTCGGTGTGGCTGGCCGGGCTGCTGGGCGGATCCGTGGTGGTCGAGGTGATCTTCTCCATCCCTGGCATGGGGCGGTTGCTCTACGAGTCGGTGGTGAACAACGACGTCCCCGCGCTGCAGGCCGGCATCGTGAGCCTGGTCGGGCTGGCGGTGCTCATCACGACGCTGACCGACCTGGTGTACGCGTGCATCAATCCGACGGTGAGGACAGCCCATGTCTCTGCTTGACGACCACCTGCGCGCACCCGAAGCGCAACGCACCGAAACCTCGTCCCCGCGGCTCACCCGCAGGCGCGGTTGGGCGAACGTCCGGACCTGGCCGGTGAGCCTCCGCGTCGGCGTCGCGGTGTTCGCCGCCGTGCTGCTGGTGCTGGCCCTGACCCCGTGGATCGCACCGCACGACCCGACCGCGCAGGACCTGGCGGCCCGGCTGGCGCCACCCGGTGGCGAGCACCTGCTCGGCACCGACCAGCTCGGCCGCGACGTGCTGAGCAGGCTGATGGACGGCGGTCGCTTCTCGGTGTCGATCGCGGCGATCACGCTGGCCATCTCCGCGTTGTCCGGCACGTTGATCGGCATCGTGTGCGCGCGGCGCGGTGGCGCGCTGGACGAGTTCGTGATGCGCCTCAGCGACGTGCTGCTGGCCTTCCCCGAGATCATCGTCGCGATGTTCCTGGTGTCCGTGCTGGGGGCGAACTACCTGACCCTGGTGCTGGCGCTGGTGATCAGCGGGTGGACCCCGTTCGCCCGGCTCGCCCGCGGGCTGGCCCTGGAGGTGTCCGCGCGGGACTTCGTCGAGGCCGCTAGAGCGCTCGGCTGCTCGAAGTCGTTCATCGTGTTCCGCCACGTGCTGCCGAACGTGCTCGGCCCGCTGCTCGCCCACGCCGCGACCCGCTTCGGGCACAAGCTGATCACCGTCGGCGCGCTGTCCTTCCTCGGTCTCGGCGTGCAACCCCCGGATGCCGACTGGGGCTCCATGCTCGCCGACGGGCAGCCCTACCTGACCCGCGCGTCGTGGCTGGTGATCTACCCCGGTTTGGCCATTTTCGCGACCGCGCTGAGCATCACACTGATAGGTCAGGGAATCAACGCCCGGCGGAGCAGCCGGGGTTGAGCCGATGCATCTGGATCGAGGAGCAGCCGTGAGCTCGCCGAAACGCAAGCCCGAGCCGCGTGTCCCGAAGCGCACGCTGGCCGCCGTCGTCACGTCGCAGATCCGCGAACGGATCATCGCGGGCGCCTACCCGCCCGGTACCCAGCTGAACGAGGGCGAGCTGGCAGCGCGCTTCGCCACCAGCCGCGGGCCCGTGCGCGAGGGGCTGCAACGACTGGTGCAGGAAGGTCTGCTGATCAGCACCCCGCACAAGGGCATCGCCGTTCGGGTGCTGACCGCCGACGACCTGGACGACCTGTACTTCGCCCGCGCCGCCCTCGAACGCGCCGCGCTGCAGCGGCTGACCTCGCACGGCGCCCCGGCAGCGCTGATCGCGAACCTGGAGCAGGCGGTGGAGCAGCTGGCGCAGGCCGTGGAGAACGAGGACTGGCACCAGGTCTCGGCCGCCGACCTGCGCTTCCACCAGCACATCGTCAACGCCGCGCGCAGCGAACGCCTCTCGCTGATGTACGGCTCGCTGGCGGACCAGACCCGGCTCGGCCTCAACCTGATGCTGGGCACCTACAAGGGGCGCACCGACCTCGTCGACGAACACCGGGAGCTGCTCAAGCTGATCAGCGCCGGCGATCGCCCGGCCGTGCTGGAGGCCCTGGACCGGCACTTCGGGGAAGCGATGATCACCCTGCGGCACCACACCGACACCGAGGTGCCGCCCGGACCGGGGAGGCGGGCATGACCGATCTGCTGACCGTCACCAACCTCTCGGTCGGTTCGCCCACCGGCCCGCCGATCCTCGACGGCGTTTCGCTGCGCATCGGCGAGGGCGAGGTCCTGGCCGTCGTCGGCGAGTCGGGCTCCGGCAAGAGCATGACGGCGATGTCGCTCATCCGCCTGCTCCCCGCACCGCTGACCGCCGGCGCCGACGAGATGACGCTCGGCGGCCACGACCTGCTGCGCGCCACGGACAAGGAGATGAACTCGATCCGGGGCGGGCAGGTCGGCGTCCTGTTCCAGCAGCCCAAGCGGATGCTCGACCCCACTTGCACCGCGGGTGCGCAGATCGCCGAACCGCTGCGCCGGTTCCGCGGCATGAGCCGGTCCGCGGCGCGGAGGACGACCGTCGAACTGCTCCGGGACGTCGGGATCCCCGAACCCGAGCGGCGCGCCCGCTCATACGCGCACCAGCTCTCCGGCGGCATCGCGCAGCGCGTCATGATCGCGGTGGCGCTGGCCGGGCAACCGAGCCTGCTCATCGCCGACGAACCGACCACCGCCCTGGACGCCACCGTCGAGGCCCAGATCCTCCGGCTCATCGCGGCGAAGAAGCGCGAGCTGGGCATGTCGGTGCTGTTCATCTCGCACGACCTCAACGTGGTGTCCGCGATCGCCGACCGGATCGCGGTCATGTACGCCGGGCGCATCGTGGAACAGGGCCCGGCCGAGGAAATCCTCACCGCACCGGAACACCCCTACACGCGCGCGCTCATCGAGTGCTCGCTGCTGCGGCAGAACGCGCAGGGCGAGCTCTACGCCATCCCGGGCCAGGCCGGTTCGGCGCGGGAGATCACGGTCGGCTGCCGGTTCCGGGACCGGTGCGCGACCGCGCAGTCCGCGCACATCGAGCACCAGTGCGCGCACGCCGAACCGGCGCTCGTCGATTCGGGCACGCCCGGGCACACCAGCCGGTGCTGGATTCCGCTGCAGCAGACGAAGGAACCGCTATGAGCGCTGAGGACCGCGATGTCATCGTCCTGGACGACGCCGTCAAGCACTTCCCGTTGCCGCGGCGCGGTTTTCGGCCTCGCGAGCGGGTGCACTCCATCGACGGCGTCACGCTCCGGGTCCGCCACGGGGAAGTGCTGGGACTGGTCGGCGAATCCGGCTCCGGCAAGAGCACCCTCGCCCGGGTCGTCCTCGGCCTGACGCCCACCACGTCCGGTCGGGTCGCCGTCGACGGCGTGGACGTCGGCCACCTGAGCGGGGCGGAGCGCAAGCGGCTGACCCGCACCGCGCAGCTGGTCTTCCAGGACCCGCACGCCGCCATGGATCCGCGGATGACCATCGGCGAAAGCCTCTGCAGCGTCTTCGCGCAGCACGGGATCGGCAGGAAGCACCAGCGCGTGCAGGCGGCCTCCGAGGCGCTGGCCGAGGTCGGCCTGGACCAGGGCTACCTGGACCGCTATCCGGCCGAATGCTCCGGTGGGCAGCTGCAGCGCGTGGTGATCGCCCGCGCTTTGCTGCTGCGACCCAAGCTGCTGATCTGCGACGAGCCGACCTCAGCGCTCGACGCCTCGGTGCAGGCGCGGATCCTGAACCTGCTGCACCGGCTGCGCCGCGACCACCAGCTGACGATGGTGATGATCTCGCACGACCTGCGCGTGGTGCGGTTCATCGGCGACCGCATCGCGGTGATGTACCTCGGCCAGATCGTCGAAATCGCCGACCGGGACGTGCTTTTCGAGCGGTCCTGCCACCCGTACACGTTGACCTTGCTGGCCTCCGCGGGGGCCTGCGCGCAAGCCCCGCCGGAGGTGACCGCGACCGGCGAGCCGCCGTCGCCGATCCATCCGCCGTCGGGGTGCCGCTTCCACCCGCGATGTCCGCTGGCGACCGAGCGGTGCCGCTCGGAAGTCCCCCAACCGCAGGAGATCGCACCGGGGCACCAGGTGCGTTGCCACCACTGGAACGAAGCGCGGATCACGCTGGCGACCGAGGAGTCCCGATGACCACCAGCGCACCGGCACCCCTCGAAGACCAGGTGTGGACACCACCGGCCGGAGGCTTCTGGGCGGGCAGCTGGCAGGACGGCGACCGCCGGATGCCGGTGCGCGACCCCGAGGACGGTTCGACCGTCGGGTCCGTCGTGGACACCACCGACGCGGAGGTCGACCGCGCCGTCGCGCACCTGGCCGAGCACTGGCGCCCCGGCTGCTGGCCGCTCTGGCAACGCCGCCGAGCGCTCGAAAGCACCGCTGACGAGCTGTCGAGGTCGGTGGACAGGTTCACCGCGATCA
The DNA here is from genome assembly GCF_027853915.1 of Saccharopolyspora oryzae. Lineage (GTDB taxonomy): Bacteria > Actinomycetota > Actinomycetes > Mycobacteriales > Pseudonocardiaceae > Saccharopolyspora > Saccharopolyspora oryzae. Next base: position 58,261 of record NZ_JAQGLA010000009.1, on the reverse strand, counting down.
TCGCCGCGGAGGGGTGCAAAACGGTCTCCGAAGCCCGCGCGGAGGTGTCCCGCGCCGTCGAGACCTTGGAGCTGGCAGCCCACGCCGCCGCGAGCCTCAGCGGTCGAACAGTGCCTTTCGACAACACCCCGCGCGGCCTGGGCTGGACCGGTTGGCACACCCGCGAACCGCTCGGCATCGTCGCCGCGATCACCCCGTTCAACGACCCGCTCAACCTGGTCGCCCACAAGCTCGGCCCCGCCCTCGTCGCGGACAACGCCGTGGTCCTCAAACCCGCCGAGCAAACACCGCTGAGCGCGCTCGCGCTCGTCGAACTCCTGCTGCGCAACGGTGTTCCCGGCGACCGCATCGCCGCTGTTCCGGGCCGCACGTCCGGGCAGGCGCTCGTCCGCCACCCGCGCATCGACGTGGTGTCCTTCACCGGTGGTCCCCGCACCGCCGACCGCATCGCGCAGGCCGGTCCGGCGCGCAAGCTCCTGATGGAGCTCGGCGGCAACAACGCGCTGATCGTCTGCTCCGACGCCGATCCCGACCGGGTCGCGACCGCCGTCGTGGACGGCGCTTTCGGCGTCGCCGGCCAGAACTGCCTGTCGGTCCAGCGGGTTCTCGTGCACGCTTCCCGCTATCGCGCGGTGCTCGAACGCGTCGTCAGCGCGGCGCGGGACCTGGTCGTCGGCAGCAAGCGCGACCCCGCGACCGACGTCGGACCGATGATCGACGCCGACGCGGCCGAGCGCGTGGTGCGCTGGATCGACGAAGCGGTCACCGGCGGCGCAACGCTGCACACCGGCGGTCAGCGGCGGGGTACCTTCGTGCGGCCCGCCGTGCTCACCGGCGCACCCTCCGACGCGCGGGTCCGGACCGACGAGGTCTTCGGCCCCGTCGTGCTGCTCGACCCGTTCACCGACACGACCGCCGCCATCGACGCGGCGAACGCGGTGAACACCGGTCTGCAAGCAGGAGTCTTCACCCAGGACATCGACCGAGCGATGACGATCGCCAACGCCCTGACCGTCGGCGCGGTGCTGATCAACTCCACATCGGACTTCCGCATCGACGCCATGCCCTTCGGCGGTTTCAAGCGTTCCGGCATCGGCAGAGAAGGCGTCGAGTCAGCGGTGCAGCAACTCACCGAGCCCAAGATCATCGCGATCAACACCGGCACCCCGCAGCACGATCCTGCGGCCTGAACGCCGGTTCACAACGCATCATCGCGGGCACCTCGGTCGCAGCTGAAAGCGCGCAGGATTGCGGGGAAGATCGGCGCACTGCGCCCATTGTCGATCAATGCGAGCAATTCGCCTCCAGGAGCCGGAACGTCCAGAACGAACACCGGTGACCAGAATGTCCAATGCGGTGCGCCCGCTTTCCAGCGGAACCGCGCTTATTCCCGTGCAGGTGACCGCGAGCGGCCTCCGGGTTCACACATCGTGCGGAATCACCGGGTCAGCGTCAACCCCTTGGCACCACATCTGGAACCGCTGATCGTGGGTTGATATATCAATCTACTGTCACGCATGATCCGCGTTTTCGCAGGTCAGGACACTCGCGTTCAACGATCTGAGCGGGCCGAGCGCCACTGCCGCCCTTGACAAGACCTTCGCACGAGGCAAAGCTGTTGCATTCAGCGAGATAAGTTGCCCATTGCGCAACAAATGAAACTTCGCTCACGAGCCACGTCAGCACAGCCAGTGCCGGCGAAGCGGCTTCGTCGCGGCCGAAAACGAGCTGAAGGCACATCGCGCAACATCAGCCCCTCTCACCCGCAATCCGCTCCTCTCCCATTTCCAACGCAATTTTCGCCTGATCGGCCCAAATCGCCCATCAGGAACCCATCGTTGAAAGGAGGCGGCACCGCGCCAGGTGCCGAACACCATGTCAGCGGACGTTCCAACGGAAAAACGCACCCCGCAATCCTCCACAGTGGTCGCCCCGGCACTGGTCAAACGCGCGGTCACCGCAGCAGCGGTCGGCAACGTCACCGAGTGGTTCGACTTCGGGGTCTTCGCCTACATGGCGACCACCATCGGCAAGGTCTTCTACCCGGAATCCAGCCCGACCGCGCAGCTGCTGGCCACCTTCGGCACCTTCGCAGCGGCCTTCCTCGTGCGGCCGCTGGGCGGGATGTTCTTCGGCCCGCTCGGCGATCGGATCGGACGCACCCGCGTGCTCGCCACGACGATGATCCTGATGGCGGTCGGCACCTTCTGCATCGGGATCATCCCCAGCTACGCCACGATCGGCGTCGCCGCGCCGATGCTGCTGCTGCTCGCCCGGCTCGTCCAGGGCTTCTCCACCGGTGGCGAGTACGGCGGTGCGATGACGTTCATCGCCGAATACGCACCCGACAGGCGCCGTGGTTTCCTGGGCAGCTGGCTGGAGTTCGGCACCCTGGTCGGCTACATCCTGGGCGCGCTCGTCGTCATGGTCCTCAGCGCGACGCTGTCCCACGACGATCTGCTGTCGTGGGGGTGGCGGATCCCGTTCCTGGTCTCCGGGCCGCTGGGAATCGTGGGCCTGTACCTGCGCATGAAGCTGGAGGAGACCCCCGCGTTCGCGAAACTCGTCGAAGATGCCGATCAGAGGGAGCAGCACGCCAAGAAGGCGATCCGGACGATCTTCGTGCAGCACTGGCCGGCCATGCTGAAGTGCGGTGGCCTGGTGCTGGTGTTCAACGTGACCAACTACATGCTCACCTCCTACATGCCCACCTACCTCTCCGACGTATTGCCGCCGAGCATCGGTGAAACCGAGTCCTACCTGCTGCAGATCGCTGTCATGGTGATCATGCTGGTGGTCATCACCTCCATCGGCCGGTACTCGGACCGCGTCGGCCGCAAACCCGTGATCCTCAGCGGATGCATCGCCCTGGTGGTGCTCTCGGTCCCGTCCGTGCTGCTCATCCAGCACAACACGACCGGAACTGTCTTCACCGGACTCCTGATCATGGGCCTGATGCTGGTGGTGTTCAGCGCCACCATGCCTTCGACCCTTCCAGCTCTGTTCCCGACAGGTGTCCGCCAGGGCGCGCTGTCCATCTCCTTCAACACCTCGGTGTCCCTGTTCGGCGGGACCGTCGCCTCGGTCATGACCGCGCTGATCGCCACCACCGGCGACGTCATGTGGCCGGCCTGGTACCTCATGGGCGCCGGTGCCATCGGCGCGATCTCGATGTGGTTCACCAAGGAATCCGCCAACGAACCGCTCCCCGGATCCCCCGCGGCAGTGGAGGATCAGACCGAGAAGTCCGGGAGGAGCTAGCGACCGACGTCCGCGACGAGGTGCCTCGTTCCACGCGAGGCACCTCGTCAGCTGTTGCGCTTCGTCTCTCCCGCGGCGCTCAGATCACCTCCATCACCGGCCCCTCGTGCACGGCGCGGTAGATCCTGTTGCGGATCACGTTGGCCTGGTCCGAGATGACCGTGCGGTCGACGGCCCGCAGGACGACGCCAGAGATCCACCTGGTGCGGCTCGCCGACGTGGCTGCGGTCGACCACGTCGCGGCGGTAGACGAGACCAGGAGCCACGATCAGCTCATCGACTCCGGTCCGGCCTGCGTAGTCTTCGAGCGCGACCGGCAGCTCTGCGCTCGTGTGGCGGCGCAGCATCACGGTCGGGCTGATGTAGCGGGTATATCGGCGGGCGCGGGTGACGTCACCGGCGTCGTAGCCGAGGCGGTCGTAGTTCTCCCGCACCGGCACGATCGGTGAGTTGCGCACGTAGCGGACCGTGCTGCCCCACTCCGTCTGCAACGCGCTCACCACAGCGTCGAGAAGGACTTGAACGGCGTGCCCGCCCTGAGCTGGATCGGTGAGGTCGCGCATGTTCAGCGCGCGGGAAAGCTGGTCAGGGGTCAGGTAGTCGGCATGCGACATGGGAAGGTCTCCGAAACGGTTGCGGGCCGGCGAAGGATGAGAACTTCCCCCGGCCGTGCCTGCGGAGACCTGGAGTGCTATCGGCGCACGCAGAAGACCCCGCGGCCGTGTCCCGGCCGGGGGTCGAGAAATCGCTTCTGCCCAAGCACGACACCAGGCTACCTGATGATTCGACCGCCCACCTCGTCAATAACGTGGCCAGCAACAGCGCTCTCGGCCCTGCGTCTGAATTCCACTGCGAATCCCCGACATGACACCGCCATGACGGGGATTCGCAGTGGACTTCACTCACATTGAGCCTTTTTCATCCTGCCCGGACTGCGACCGCGAAGCGCAACCGGCACCGCGTGGCGAGGCATACATAAAGTCGGGCACCCGGAGTCCAGGCGGGCGCTGAGGTTCCGCTACCCACACCGCCACGCAGAACGAGGATGGAAAAACCTCATTGCAATTACGCCTTGGTCTCGCCGATCTGGTCCTGGACCCACTCGTGGAAGGCCGCGATGTGGTGCTCGCTGGGCACGAACACGCCGCCCTGGGCGTAGGCGCTCGAGTCCATCGACAGCTGGCAGCGTTCGCACGCGTCGAAGTCCTGCCGGTTGACCCGGTCGAACAGCTCCACCGAGCGCGACAAGTCGCGACCCGATTCGACGACCTCGGGCAGGTAGAGCCAGTCGCACTCGATCAGCGTGCGGTCCGGTGCCACCGGGAACATCCGGTGCAGGATCACGTGGTCCGGCACCAGGTTGATGAACACCTGCGGTTTGACGGTGATCGCGTAGTAGCGGCGGTCCTGGTGCTCGCCGACCCCGGGCAGCCGGTCGAGCCCCTCGCTGCCGTCCACCGTGAACCCTTCGACGTCCGAACCGAATTCCGCGCCGTGCCCGACGTAGTACTGGGCCGCGAAGCCGTCGGCGAACTCGGGGAGCACCTCGGTGAGCTCCGGGTGGATCGTCGCGCAGTGGTAGCACTCCATGAAGTTCTCGATGATCTGCTTCCAGTTCGCCTTGACGTCGTAGTGGATCCGCTTGCCCAGGCTCAGCGCTGCGATGTCGTAGGCGTCGATCTCCCCGGCGTCGCCGAGCCGTTCACCCACGTCGGCGATCACGGTGTCCTCGAAGGACGGCGGCTCCTCGGCCAGGCACACCCAGGCGTAGCCGAGCCACTCGCGCAGGTGCAGCCGCGTCAGCCCGAACTCGGTGCGGTCCACGTCCGGCATGCTGGTGAGGTTCGGCGCTGCCACCAAGGTTCCGTCCAGCCCGTACGTCCAGGCGTGGTAGGGACATTGGAAGGAACGCTTCACCTGCCCCTGCTCCTCGGTGCACAACCGCGCCCCGCGGTGCCGGCACACGTTCAGGAACGCGTTGAGCCCGCCGCGCCGGTCGCGGGCGATGAGCACGCTCTCCCGCCCGATCTGCACGGTTTGGAACGCACCCGGCTCGACCAGGTCGCCGCTGCGGACCGCGCAGAACCACTGCTTCTCGAAGATCCGGGACTGCTCCAGCGAGAAGATCGCCGGATCGGTGTAGTACTGGCCGGACAGGGTGGGCAGCAGGCTCTCGGTCAACCCGGTCTCGGTCGGTCCGGTCGTCGTCATGGCAACCTCATTCTCGTGGTGGGACAACACATCTCGTTCAAGAGAGCCGACTGGCGTGAACGCGCGCCGGCTCGGACGCGGCCGACGCGCTCTCGCTCCGTGCGAGCTCAGCGGGTCGAAATCGGTTGGTAGCGCGGTAAAACCTCGTGCACCAGACACAATCCGGTGCCGACGTGGCATCTTCAGTTGCGCCGGTCAACGACCCGGCGTCACAGCGGTCATGGGAAGACGACAGTGCTGTGGCCGTTGAGCAGCACCCGGCGCTCGCAGTGCCAGCGCACCGCGCGGGACAGCGCTAGCGCTTCGGCGTCACGTCCCACGGTTTGCAGCGCACGGGGGTCGTAGGTGTGGTCGATCCGGATGACCTCCTGCTCGATGATCGGCCCCTCGTCCAGGTCGGAGGTGACGTAGTGCGCGGTCGCACCGACCAGCTTCACACCGCGGTCGTACGCCTGGTGGTAGGGCTTGGCGCCCTTGAAGCCCGGCAGGAAGGAGTGGTGGATGTTGATGGCGCGGCCGTGCAGGGCCTTGCTCGTCTCGTCGGAGAGGATCTGCATGTACCGCGCCAGCACCACCAGTTCGGCGTCGTACTCGTCCACCAGCTGCAGCAGGCGCGCCTCCGCGGCTTCCTTCGTCTCCGGGGTGACCGGGACGTGCACGAAGGGCAAGCCGGCGGCATCCGCCATCGGGCGCAGGTCCTCGTGGTTGGACACCACCGCGACGATGTCGGCGCCGAGGCTCCCGGCCCGCCAGCGGAAGATCAGGTCGTTCAGGCAGTGGCCGAGCTTCGAGACCATGACCAGGATCCGGGCGTTCGCGTTGGCGCTGAACTCGTAGGTCATCTGGAACTCGGCGGCCACCGGCGCGAACTCGCGCGACATCTCCTCCAGGTCGACGCCCTCCGGCGCCGTGACCTGGGTGCGCATGAACAGCCGGTCGCGCACGGCGTCGTCGAACTGCTGGTGCTCACCGATGTCGCAACCGCGCTCGAACAGGTAGCCGCTGACGGCGCGGACGATGCCCGTGCGGTTCGGGCAGCTCAAGGTGAGGGTGAAGGTGTGACTCATGCGGATCTCCTCAGCACTCCACGATGTTGAGAGCCAGCCCGCCGCGGGCGGTCTCCTTGTACTTGTCCTTCATGTCCGCGCCGGTCTCGCGCATCGTCTTGATCGCCTTGTCCAGCGACACGTGGTGCGCGCCATCGCCGCGCACCGCCATCCGGGCCGCGGTGATCGCTTTGACCGATGCGACCGCGTTCCGCTCGATGCAGGGGATCTGCACCAGCCCGCCGACCGGGTCGCAGGTCAGTCCCAGGTTGTGCTCGATGCCGATTTCGGCGGCGTTCTCCACCTGCTCCGGGGTACCGCCGATGATCTCGGCGAGCCCGGCGGCGGCCATCGAGCACGCCGAACCGACCTCCCCCTGGCAACCGACCTCAGCGCCGGAGATGGACGCGTTCTCCTTGAACAGCACGCCGATGGCGCCCGCGGTCAGCAAGAACCGCACGACGTCGTCGTCGTCGAACTCGGGCAGGAACTTCTGGCCGTAGTGCAGCACTGCCGGCACGATCCCGGCTGCTCCGTTGGTCGGGGCGGTGACCACGCGGCCGCCCGCCGCGTTCTCCTCGTTCACCGCGAGCGCGAACAGCATGACCCACTCCATCGCGTGCAGCGGGTCTGCTTCGTTCCCGTTGACCTCCAGCTGCGCCAGCAGCTTCGCAGCGCGACGGCGGACCTTGAGCCCGCCGGGCAGCGTCCCCTCCGTGTGCGTGCCGCGGTCCACGCACTCGCGCATCACCGACCAGATGTGCAGGAGTCCGGCGCGGATCTCCTCCTCCGACCGCCAGGACAGCTCGTTGGCGAGCATGATGTCGCTGATGCCCAGCCCGGTCACCTTCGTCAACGCGAGCAGCTCGTCGCCGGTGGTGAACGCGTACCGAACCGGCGTTTGGTCCTCGACGAGCACCGGTCGTCCCGTCTCGTCCTCGTCGAGCACGAATCCGCCGCCGACCGAGTAGTACTCGCGCCGGTCGAGTTCGCTGCCGTCCGCGCCGAAGGCCGCGAACACCATGCCGTTGCTGTGGAAGTCGAGCCGCTTCCGGCGGTGCAGGACCACGTCGTCATCGACGGAGAACGCGATCTCGTGCTTTCCGGCGAGCTCGATCCGGCGCTCCTCGCGCACCCGCTGGACCGCGGGGTCGGCGGCCACCGGGTCGACCAGGTGCGGTTGCTCGCCGGCCAGTCCGAGCACCACGGCCTTGACGCTTCCGTGCCCGTGCCCGGTGGCACCGAGCGATCCGAAGAGTTCGCACCGCACGCGCGTTGCCCGGTCCAGCATTCCGGACTCGCGGAGCCGTGTGGCGAACAGATAAGCGGCCCGCATCGGGCCGACCGTGTGCGAGCTCGAGGGCCCGATCCCGACCTTGAACAGGTCGAACACGGAGATGGTCATCGGCGGCTCCCTGGTCGCGTCGATACCATGAGATATTGGATTAATATATCAGTCTCATGCAAGAGGTACACCTAAGAAATGGTGGTATAGGTCCATGCGGATTTCAGCCCCTAAGATGGCTCTCGTGACCGCTGCCCCGCACGAGCTCGAACCAGCACCCACCTCGATGGCCGAGCGCGCGTACGCCGCCATCCAGGACCAGCTGATCATGCTGGACATCCCGCCGATGGCCCCGATCGACGACCTCGCCCTGAGCGACGCCCTCGGCATCGGCCGCACCCCCGTCCGCGAGGCGCTCAAGCGCCTCGAGGTGGATCGGCTGGTGGTCTCCTACCCGCGCCGCGGCACCTTCGCCACCGGTGTCGACATCACCGACCTCGCCTACATCTCCGACATCCGCACGCACCTCGAGCCGCTGGCCGCCCGCCGCGCCGCCGAGAACGCGCCTGCGGTCATGCGCACCAAGCTGGCCGAGCTGGCCGACGCCATCCAGGACGACGACGCGATGCTCAAGTCGCGCCACGAGCTGATGCAGTGGGACCTGCGGGTGCACCGCTCGATCTACCGCGCCGCGGGCAATCCCCACCTGGAAGACACCCTGGTGCGCTACAACAACCTCGCCACGCGGATCTTCTGCGTGTTCTTGGAGCGGATCACCCATTTCGACCGGCACGTCGACGAGCACGTCGGCCTGCTGCGCGCGGTCGCGGACGGTGACAGCCGGAAGGCCGAGAAGATCGCCAGGGACCACGTCACCGGATTCGAGAAGGCGATCCGGGCGATCATCTGACCGCCCCTTCACCGGCCTCGACGGCGTCGAGCACCTTGAGCGCGTCGGCCGTGGCCGCCACGTCGTGCACCCGGAGCACCTTCGCCCCGCGCTGCGCCGCCAGCACGGCTGCGGTGACCGAAGCCGCCCCCCGGTCCCCGACCGGCCGTCCGGTGATCTGGCCGAGCATCGCCTTGCGCGACAAGCCGGCCATCACAGGTGCGTCGAGCTCGGTGAACGTGCTCAGCGACCGCAGCAAGGCGAGGTTGTGCTCGAGGGTCTTGCCGAATCCGAACCCCGGGTCGACCACGATGTGCTCGCGCGGGATGCCCGCGCTCACGCACACCTCGATCCGCTCCCGGAGGAACTCGGCCACTTCGACGAGCACGTCGTCGTAGCTCGGGTCGCGCTGCATCAGGTTCGGCGGCCGGAGCATGTGCGACAGGCACACCGGCACTCCCAGATCCGCCGCCATCTCGACCGCACCGGGATGGCGGAGCGCGCGCACGTCGTTGATCAGCGTTGCGCCCGCAGCCACGGCTTCCCGCATCACCTCCGGTCGCGAGGTGTCGATCGACAGCGGAACGTCCGTCCGCCGCGCCAGCTGCTCGACGACCCCCACCACGCGGTCGAGCTCCTCGGCAACACTGGGCGGGTAGGCGCCCGGTCGCGTGGATTCACCGCCGACGTCGAGGATGTCAGCGCCTTCTTCGACCAAGCGGAGTCCGCGCCACACGGCGGCGCCGCTGTGCCAGTAGGCGCCGCCGTCGGAGAACGAATCCGGTGTGACGTTGAGGATTCCGCACACCAGCTTGCGCGGACCGCGGAGCATTCGCAGCAATTTCCCGACCGCGGCTGCGGGAACCCTCGAGTCGACGGCAGTTGCCAGCGGGCCGGTCATGCCGAGCTCCGCGAAGCCGATTCGACCACGTGCCGCAGCAGCAGCGCTGTCGTCACCGGTCCGACTCCGCCGGGCACCGGGGTCAACCCGGCCACCGAACCAGCCACTTCGAGCTCGTCCACGTCACCGGCCAAACCGCCGTCAGCGGTCGGGTTGGTTCCCACATCGATCACGACGGCATCGGGGTTGACGTGCTCAGCACCGATCAAGCCGATCCGGCCGACGGCCACCACGAGGATCTCGGCGGGACGGGTGTGCGCGGCGAGATCACGGGTGTGGCGGTGGCACACGGTCACGGTCGCATCGCGCTGCAGCAGCAGCTGGGCCGCGGGTTTGCCGACCACGTTGGAGCGTCCGACGACGACGGCCCGGCGCCCGGCCAGCGGAATCTCGTAGTGGTCCAGCAGTTCCATCACCGCCGCGGCGGTCGCCGGCACGAAAGCGGGCATGCCGGCGCTGAGCCGCCCCAGCGACACCGGATTGGCGCCGTCCACGTCCTTCTCCGGGGCGATCGAAGCCGCCAGGTCCTCGACGGACGCTCCGCTGGGCAGCGGGGTCTGCAGCATGATCCCGTGCACCGACGTGTCCGCGCTCAGCGCGGTGAGCCGGCCGCGGATCTGGTCGGGCGTCGCCGCAGGGCCGAGATCGACGATGTCGCACCGGATTCCGGTCTTGGACGCGGCGTTCGCGATCGAGCGGACGTACCAGGCGGTGGATTCGTCGTCCGTGGCCACGACCACCGCCAAGCGCGGCGGTGTGCCGGCTCCCGCGAGTGCTTCCGCTGCCGCTGTCACACCGGCGCGGATCTCCTTGGCGAGCGCAGTCCCGCTGAGCACCGCCGTGGTCGGCTCGTCGGAAACGAGTTGTCCGGTCATCGTCCGATTACCTCCCGTACTGCGGCGGTGACCTTGTCCGCGCGCGCGGCGATGTCGTCGACTTCGGCGATGGCGGCGATCAGCTCGGTGCGCTCCTCGGCGCCGCTGATCCCGTTGAGGTTGACCTCCACGTTGACGCGCGCGGTGGTCGCCGCGGCGCGGGCTGCTTCCGCAGCAGCAGCGATGTCGCTGATGACGTTGCGGTTTCCGACCGGGAGCAACTGCTCGGCCAGGCCGACGACCTGCTCGGCGACCGCGACCACCCTCGCGGGCACCCGGCCGGCCTCGACCAGGGCCGCCGCGATCGCACGCGACCGGATGTCCTTCTGCTCGTCGGTGGACCGCGGGAGCGCGTACGCCGACCCGACCGCTCCGAAAGCGGAGGCATCGTCTTCGGCCAGCGTCAGTGCGAGCTCGCGGAGCTCGTCGGTGTCGTTCCGCACCGCGGTGATCGTCGCGGCGTGCTCGGAGTACTTCTCGCCGTCGCTGTAGCGGGCGACCATCCCGACCAGTGCGGCGGCCTGAGCAGCGTGCAACCCGGCGCTCGCCCCACCGCCCGGGGCCGCTACCCGGGCTGCGAGCGAGCCCAGAAAACTTTCGAGGGTTTCCCTGCGCATGGCATCGGTCTTCCTTCTCGGCGGGCTGGAAAGTGGTGCAGGACTGCGGAATCGGGTGGGGTGCGCGGCCACTGACCGCTTCAGACCGCGCACCCCGGCTCTGGGATCAGCGGCGAATGCGGGTCATCTCCGGGTCGACCAGCGGTTCGACGGCGACGGTGGCGCACACCTTCCGGTCGAAGTACTGGATTTCCACCGAAGTCCCCGGCGTGGCCGATGCGGGCAGCCACGCGTAGGCGATCGGCTTGCCGATCGTGTGGCCGAAAGCTGCCGACGTCACGTAGCCGGCGGGCTCGCCGTCGACGAAGACCGGTTCGCTGCCCAGCACCACACTGCGGCCGTCGTCGACGGTCAGGCACGAAAGGCGGCGGGTGACGGTGTCAGCGCTGAGGTCGGCGACCGCGTCGTAGCCGACGTACTCGGTCTTCTTCTTGTTCAGGGCGAATCCGAGCCCGGCCTCGTACGGGTTGTGCTCGGTGGTCATGTCACTGCCCCACGACCGGTAGCCCTTCTCGAGGCGGAGGCTGTTGAACGCGGCGCGCCCCGCGGCGATGACGCCCAGCGGCTGCCCGGCTTCCCACAGCGCGTCCCAGAGCCGCTGGCCGTACTCGGCGCTGGTGTAGATCTCCCAGCCGAGTTCGCCCACGTAGGACAGCCGCATCGCGGTGACCGGGATGCCGGCGATGTGCGCGTGCTTGAGGCGGAAGTACTTCAGCGCCTCGTGGGAGAAGTCGTCGCCGCTCAAGGGCTGCACCAGGTCCCGGGCGAGCGGCCCCCACACGCCGATGCAGCACGTACCGCCGGTGATGTCGCGGATCTGGACGCTGCCGTCGTCCGGGGCCTCGCGCAGGAAGTAGTCCACGTCGAGGTTGCTGTTGGCCCCGACCTGGAACAGCTGCTCGCCGAGCCGGGCGACGGTGACGTCGGAGCGAACGCCGCCGGCCGCGTCGAGCATCAGGGCGTAGGTCACCGAGCCGACCGACTTGTCCATCTTGCCGGTGGTCAGCCGCTGCAGGAACGCGACCGCCCCGGGCCCGCTGACCTCGATGCGCTTGAGCGAGGTCATGTCGTACATGGCGACCGCGGTGCGGGTCTTCCACGCCTCGGCCGCCGCGATCGGCGAGTGGAACATCGCCGACCACGCGTCGCGCGACGGCGGCTGCCACTCGGTCGGCAGCTCCTTCACCAGGCGGGCGTTGGCCTCGTACCAGTGCGGCCGTTCCCACGCGTGCGACTCCAGGAAGAACGCGCCCAGTTCCTTCTGCCGCGCGTGGAACGGGCTCACGCGCAGGTCCCGCGGTGAGAACTTCGGCTGCAGCGGGTGCCGGACGTCGTAGATCTCCACGAAGTTCTGCTGCGAGGTCTCGTCGACGTAGGCATCGGTCGTCTGGATCTCGTCGAACCGGTTGACGTCGCACCCGTGGAGCTCGGTCTCGCTGCGGCCGTTCACCAGCAGCTGCGCGACGGCGCGGGCGACACCGGCGGAGTGGGTCACCCACACGGCTTCGGCGACCCAGAACCCGGCGACCTCCGGCGACTCGCCGACCAGCGGTCCGCCGTCGGGGGTGAAGGAGAAGATCCCGTTGAACCCGGAGTCGATCTTCGCGTTCCGCAGCGACGGGAGCAGCTCCTTGCTGTGCTCCCACGAGGCGGCGAAGTCCTCCTCGGTGAACGGCAGCATCGACGGCATCGCCGCCTCGCTGACGTCCTCGCCGTCGACCTCGGGCAGCTCCGACAGCCGCGCGGGCATCGGGCGGTGGGCGTAGCTGCCGATGCCGAGGCAGTCGTTGTACTCCCGGAAGTAGAGATCGCGGTCCTGGTGGCGGAGGGCGGGCAGGCTCGCCTCGGTCTGCTCGTCGTTGCGCCCGACGAGCTCGGCGATCTGCCCGGTGCGCGCGAACTGGTGGGCCAGCGGGAGCAGCGGCACCTTCATGCCGACCAGCTCGCCGACGGCCTTGCCCCAGAAACCGGCGCAGGAGACGACGATGTCCGCGGCGATCTCCTCGCCGCCGCTCGTGCGCACCCCGGTGACGCGGCCGCCCTGCTGCAGGACCTCCGTCACGCAGGTGGAACCGCGGAACACCGCTCCGCGGGCCTCAGCCCGGCGGATGAGGGCGGCGACGGCTCGGGGTGACTTGGCGAGTCCGTCCGTCGGCGTGTGGAGACCGCCGAGAACGCGCTCGGGGTCGAGCAGCGGGTGCAGCTCCGCGCACCGCTCCGGCCCGACGACCTCGGCGGGGACGCCCCAGGAGGTCGCCCAGCCCTGCTTGCGGTGCAGGTCCGCGAGCCGTTCCGGGGTGGTAGCGATTTCGAGTCCGCCGACCTGGTTGAAGCACCGGTCGCCGTCCACCTCGATGTTCTTGAACTTCTCGACCGTGTAGGTCGCGAACTCGGTCATGGTCTTGGAGGGGCTGGTCTGGAAGACGACGCCGGGTGCGTGCGAGGTCGAGCCACCGGTGAGGGGCAGCGGTCCCTGGTCGAGGACGGTGACCTCGGTCCAGCCGCGCTCGGTGAGCTCGTCAGCCAGATTGGCGCCGACGATCCCGGCGCCGATGATGACGACACGAGGGGTGGTGCTCATGGCGGGCTCTCCTTAACTGGACGGTCTGCGGTGACCGCGCGGAGGGTGCTTGGGGGGTGGGAGGTCGGCCGTGCCCACGATCACGGCCGACCTCGAGCTACTTGGTGGTGCGGAATTCCTCGGCCGTGTCGAGCAGCCAGTCCGCGAGGTACCCGGCGAACGACGGCCGGGCGAAGAGCCGGAAGTCGTCGCCGCCCAGGGCGAGGATCAGCACCCCGGTCTGGCCGATGCCGGTCTGCGCGCTCGATCCCTTCGGGAACGCAGCGGGTCGCAGGTCGATCGAGCACCCGAACGACAGCAGTTCGCGTGCCAGCCCGCCGCTCAACCGGATCGAGGTGCGCTGCGCGGACACGTCCACGGCCGCGCCGTCGTGGGCGGACACGACCTTGATGAGCGAATCCTCCAGCTCGTGCGGGCGGGAGACGGTGCTCGTCACGAGCCATTCGTCCGGGCCCAGCCAGACGATCTGGCCCTCGGGCGTGGAGGTCCAGGTGTTGGGTTCGACGGGCAGCGCCGAGCCCAACGCGTGCTCCACCGCCGCGGCACCCGGGCCGGTGGCGTCGATGCGCAGGTCCACCGCGGACACGAGTTCCTCGGGTTTGACCACCAGCCCGTCGATCGCCCAGGTCAGCCCGGCCAGCGCGTGCTTCCAGGCTTCCAGGGGGTGCGTCGCGCACAGGGTTTCAGCCATCTCGGCGTGCTCCTTCCGGGTCCACCAGCACGGTTTCGCCGATCTCCGCCTCGACGAGCGCGCCGTCCACCGGGACGTGCACCAGGTCGCCGACGCGGGCGCGGCCGTTCTTCACCAGCGCCAGCGCGAACGGCCGGCCGAGCTCAGCGCTGTGGTAGCTGGACGTGACGTGGCCGAGCATCGGGACCGGCGGTTCGGGAAGGGTCCCGTCCGCGCGGAGTTCCACGATCTGCGAGCCTTCGCGCAACTTGGTGCGCCGATCCGTCGGGAGCAGCGAGACGAGTTGCTTCCGCAGCGGGTTCAGGTTCTCGGCCCGGGAGAACGAGCGTTTGCCGATGAAGTCTTCCTTCTTCTTCGACACCACCCAGTTCATGCCGAGGTCCTGGGGCGCGACCGTGCCGTCGGTGTCCTGCCCGATGATCGGGTAGCCCTTCTCGGCGCGCAGCACGTGCATCGTCTCGGTGCCGTACGGCGTGATGCCGAAGCGCTTCCCCGCCTCCAGCAACCGCTTCCACAGCGAAAGCCCGTACCAGGAGTTGACGTTGACCTCGTAGGCCAGCTCGCCGGAGAACGAGATCCGGGCGACTCGGACGGGAACGCCGTCGAGGGTGGTGTCCTGCCACGACATGAACGGGAACGCGTCGTTGGACACGTCCAGCTCGGGGAACACCTCGCCGACCACCTCGCGCGAACGCGGCCCGACGACCGGGAAGACCGCCCACTGCTCGGTGACCGACGCGAGGTGCACCCGCAGCTCCGGCCACTCCGTCTGGAGCCACTCCTCCATCCAGTCCAGGACCATCGCCGCTCCGCCGGTGGTCGTGGTGACCAGGAAGCGGTTCTCGTCGATGCGCAGCACCGTGCCGTCGTCGATGATCATGCCGTCGTTGCCGCACATGACGCCGTAGCGCACCCGGCCGACCTTGAGGGTGCTCATCATGTTCGTGTAGATCCGGTCGAGGAACACACCGGAATCCGGACCCTGGACGTCGATCTTGCCCAGCGTGGAGCCGTCGAGGATGCCGACACCGGCCCGCGTCGCCGCGCACTCCCGCAGCACCGCGGTGTCCATGTCCTCGCCGGGCTCCGGGTAGTAGCGGGCTCGCTTCCACTGACCCACGTCTTCGAACACCGCGCCGGCGTCGACGTGCCAGGAGTGCACCGCGGTGATCCGCTCGGGGTCGAACAGGTTGCCGCGTTCCCGCCCGGCCAGAGCCGCGAAGGCGACCGGTGTGTACGGCGGCCGGAAGGTCGTGGTGCCCAGTTCCTCGATCGGACGGCCCAGCAGTTCGGCGGTGATGCCGGAGGCGATCACGCCCGAGGTCTTGCCCTGGTCGTGAGCGGTGCCGATCGTGGTGTAGCGCTTGACGTGCTCGACCGAGTGCAACCCGGCACCGACCGCGCGGGCGATGTCGCTCACCGTGGCGTCGCGCTGGATGTCGACGAACTGCTTGTCCGGGTCGCCGTCGGTCCGCCAGATCACCTTCGTCGGCGTGCGCGACGGTTCCGAGTCGACCGCCGGCGCCTCCGCACCGGCCCCGTCCTGCACGACGCCGGCCTGGTCGAGGGTGCCGTTGGCAGCACCGATCACCGTGATGCCGGGCAAGCTCCCGGACGGCCGGAAGGAACCGAGCGAGGCGTCGTAGGCCAGCGCACCCTTGACGTGGCTGAACAGGTGCACCGCCGGGTTCCAACCACCCGAGACGAGCAGCAGGTCGGCAGGGATTCGCACCTCGCCGTCGGCGTTGCGCGCGACCACCGCGCTGACGTGCTCCTCGCCTTCAGCACCGATGACCACTGTGGACGCCGAAACCTCGACACCCCGTTCCGCCGCACGCGCCGCCCACTCCGGCGGCAGTTCGTCCCTGGCGTCGAGGACCTTCACGTCCGCACCGGCGCTGGAGAGGTCGATCGCCGCGGAGTAGGCGGAGTCGTCGCTGGTGAACACGACGACCTGCCGCCCCGCGAGCACGCCGTAGCGGTGCAGGTAGTCCCGCGCCGCCGACGCGAGCATGATTCCGGGGAGGTCGTTGTTCTCGAACACGATCGGACGCTCGTGCGCACCGGCCGCGACGACCACCTTCAGCGCGCGGATGCGGTGCACCCGCTGCCGACTGCGATTCGCGGACGCTGCGGAACCGAGGTGGTCGGTGCGGCGCTCCAGGGCGAGCACGAACCCGTCGTCGTACTGGCCGAAGGCCGTGGTGCGCTGCAGGTGCAGGACCTCCGGGTTCGCGGCCAGCTCGGCGACGACCTCCGCCACGAAGTCCAGCGCCGGCCGTCCGTCGATCCGCTCCGCACCGGTCAGACTGCCGCCAGCGGTAGCACGATCGTCGACCAGGACGACGCTCTCCCCGGCGCGGGCGGCGCTGCGCGCGGCGAGCAGCCCCGCCGGGCCGGCGCCGATCACCAGGGTGTCGACGTGCGTGTGCTTGCGGTCGTAGCGCGCGGGATCGGGTTCCTCGGCGAGGCGCCCCTGACCGTTGACGCCGCGAGCCACCAGCCCGTCGGTCAGCTCGACCGCGGCCGCTTGCAGCATCGGTTCCGGGAAGGGCTCCTCGATCTGCACCAGGCCCGTCGGGTCCTCGGTCCACGCTGCGCCGATCCCGCGCGGCCGCCCCAGCTTCACGCTGGTGCCGATGTGGCGGACGTCGTTGGCCAGCAAGGCGGAGGCCAAGGTGTCGCCCGGGTGACCGGTGTAGGTGCGCCCGTCGAAGGTGAAGGTCAGCGTACGGCTGCGGTCAATGCGGCCGTACCCATCAATCCGGCTCATGCCTGTCCCGCCTCTCCGCGATTCACAGTGGTGGTTGCGTCCAGACCGATCTCCCGTCGTGCGGTTTCTTGTGGCTGGTTTGCATCACGGTCCCCTGAGGTGCGGTTGAGGAGAGCTGGGGTTGACACAAGGCTCCTCATGACCGCACCTCTGACTTCGTGGGTTCCATGCCGGGAACGCTGGGCACCGGTTCACCGACTCGGTAGACGGCGAGGAACTCGTACGTGCGGGTGTCCCGGACGGCGTTGAACCAGCGTCGGCAGCCCGTGCTGTGGCACCACCGCTCGGGGAACGGCCCCTTGTTGTTGTCGCGGTAGAACACGAACTCGGCCCACTCCTGGTCCGACAGATCGGCAGGGGTCTCCGGGTAGGAGACGTCGGCCTGGCCGCCGTAGTGGAACTCGACCTCCTCGCGGGGGCCGCACCAAGGGCAGTGGATCAGTTGCATAGCTAGCAGTCCTCGGTTTCAGTGGGCGACGGCAGCTGCGCCGTGTTCGTCGACGAGCGCTCCGGTCGTGAAGCGGTCGAGGCTGAACGGCGCGACGTACGGATGCGGCTCGCCGTGCGCGATGGTGTGCGCGTAGCACGAGCCGAGCCCCGGCGTGACCTTGAACCCCCCGGTCCCCCAACCGGAGTTGACGTAGACGTTCTCGAACGGTGTGCGCCCGACGATCGGACTCGCGTCCGGGGTGACGTCGACGATCCCCGCCCAGCTGCGCAGCAGGTGTGCGCGGGCGAAGACCGGGAACAGCTCCACGGCAGCGGCCATCTGCCGCTCGATGATGTGGAAAGCGCCGCGCTGTCCGTAGCCGTTGTAGGAGTCCACGCCCGCACCCATCACCAGCTCGCCCTTGTGCGCCTGGGAGACGTACACGTGCACGGCGTTGGACATCACGATGGTCGGGTGCACCGGCTCCAGCAGCTCCGACACCAAGGCCTGCAACGGGTGCGACTGCAGCGGCGTGCGGACACCGAGCTTGTCCAGCAGGACGGAGGTGTGCCCCGAGGAGCACAGCGCGACGGTCCCGCAGGCGATGTCACCGCGGCTGGTGCGCACGCCGGTCACCCGCTCACCGTCCACTGTGAACCCGGTGACCTCGCAGTCCTGGATCAGGTCGACACCGGCCTCGTCCGCACTGCGGGCGAATCCCCAAGCGACGTAGTCGTGCTTGGCGATCCCCGCCCGGGGTTGGTAGGTGGCGCCCTGCACCGGGTAGCGGATGTCGTCGGAGATGTTGACGATCGGGCAGACCTGCTTGACCTCTTCCGGGCTCAGCCACTCGGCATCGATGCCGTTGAGCTTGTTGGCCTCGACCCGCCGGACCGAATCCCGGATGTCCTGCTCGGTGTGGGCTAGGTTGAGCACACCGCGCTGGGAGAACAGGATCGGGTAGCCGAGCTCGTCCTCCAGCCCTTCCCACAGCTTCAAGGCGTGCTCGTAGATCGCGGCCGATTCGTCCCACAGGTAGTTGGACCGGATCAGCGTGGTGTTGCGGGCCATGTTGCCGCCCGCGAGCCACCCCTTCTCCAGCACGGCGACGTTGGTGATGCCGTGGTTCTTGGCCAGGTAGTGCGCGGTTGCCAGACCGTGCCCGCCACCACCGATGATGACCACGTCGTAGGACTTCTTCGGCTCCGGGTTGCGCCAGAGGAAGTCCGGGTGTTCGGGCAGATCCGCGCCGGGCGGCGTGCTGTTCGTGTTCATGCCTGCAGCTCCGGGTACAGAGGACGGCTCTGGGCGAGGTTCGCGACGCGCTCGGTGAGGGCGTCGAGGCCGGCTTGCGGCGTTTCGGGGCGCAGCGCCAGCGCGATGATGTCCGCGACCTCGTGGAAGTCTTCTTCGTCGAAGCCCCGCGCGGCCAGCGCCGGAGTTCCGATGCGGACGCCGGAGGAGACCATCGGCGGCCGCGGGTCGAACGGGACCGCGTTCCGGTTCACCGTGATGCCGACCCGGTGCAGCCGGTCCTCGGCCTGCTTCCCGTCCATCTCGGAGTTGCGGAGATCGACCAGGACCAGGTGGACGTCGGTGCCACCGGACACCACGCCGACCTTCTCCTCCAGCAGCAGCCGGTCGGCCAGGATCCTCGCGCCGGTGAGGGTGCGCTCCTGCCGCTCGCGGAAGGCGGCCTCTCCGGCGAGCTTGAACGCCACCGCCTTGCCCGCGATCACGTGCTCGAGCGGACCGCCCTGCAGCCCCGGGAAGACGCTGGAGTTCAGCTTCTTCGCCAGGCTCCCCTGAGCGAGCACGACCCCACCGCGCGGTCCTCCGAGCGTCTTGTGGGTGGTCGAGGTGACCACGTGCGCGTGCGGCACCGGGGACGGGTGCAGACCCGCTGCCACCAGTCCGGCGAAGTGGGCCATGTCCACCATCAGGTAGGCACCGACCTCGTCGGCGATCCGCCGGAACTCCGCGAAGTCCAGCTGCCGCGGGTAGGCCGACCAGCCCGCGATGATCAGCTTGGGCCGCCGCTCCTTCGCCAGCCGCTCCACCTCGTCCATGTCCACGAGGTGGTCGTCCTCGCGCACGTGGTACGCAACGGCGTCGAAGTACTTCCCCGAGAAGGTCAGGCGCATGCCGTGGGTCAGGTGCCCGCCGTGCGCGAGGTCCAGGCCGAGGAAGGTGTCGCCCGGTTCCAGCAGCGCGGACATGACCGCGGAGTTCGCCTGGGCGCCGGAGTGCGGCTGCACGTTCGCGTAGTCGGCTCCGAAGAGCGCTTTGACGCGGTGGATCGCCAGCTGCTCGATCTCGTCGACGTTCTCGCAACCACCGTAGTAGCGGCGCCCCGGGTACCCCTCGGCGTACTTGTTGGTCAGCACCGAGCCCTGGGCCTGCATCACGCTCAGCGGCGCGAAGTTCTCGCTCGCGATCATCTCCAGCGTGTCGCGCTGCCGGGCCAATTCCCGGTTGACGGCCGCATGGACCTCCGGGTCCGTCTCCGCCAGGGGGAGACCGAGCACGTTCTCGGCGCTCGGCGCCCCTTGACGATCAACCGTTACGGACATGCGGCCGACCTCCCGGTGTATCTGTGTTCGGTGTTTGATATATCAGTTACATGTCAAATTAAGGGCCGTCGCACGCTCGGTCAACAGTCCGAGGACGACTTCTCCGGAATGCCCGGCGGTCAGTACCCCCGGGCTATCCACTCCTCCAGGTGCGGCGCCTCGGCACCGATGGTGGTCGAGCCGCCGTGTCCGGTGTGGACAGTGGTTTCACCGGGCAGCGCAAGCAAGTTGCGGCTGATGGAGCTGATGATCGTGTCGAAGCTGGAGTAGGACCGCCCGGTGGCACCGGGTCCGCCCTGGAACAGGGTGTCCCCGGTGAAGAGCGTCTTCAGCTCGGGGGCGTGGAGGCAGACGGAGCCCGGTGAGTGCCCCGGCGTCGACAGGACGCGCAGGTCGATCCCGGCCACGGTGATGATCTGGCCGTCCGACAGCTCCCGGTCCGGTTGCCGGTCCGGGTGCGTCAGCTTCCACAGCGGTGCTTCAGCCGGGTCGAGCAGGATCGGCGCGTCGAAGCTGTCCGACAGCACCGGCGCCTGGCCGACGTGGTCGTCGTGGGCGTGGGTGCACACGATCGCCGTCACCCGGCGATCGCCGATCCGCTCGGCGATCGCCTCGGCGTCGTGCGCGGGGTCGATGACGAGGACCTCGCGCTCGTCGCCGATGAGCCAGACGTTGTTGTCGACCTCCCAGGTGCCCCCGTCCAGGGAGAAGGTGCCCGAGGTGACCAGGTGCTCGATCGGGCTCACAGGACCACCACCGAACGCAGCACGTCACCGCGGTGCATCTTCTCGAAGGCGTCCTCGACCGCGTCGAGGGAGATCTCCTCGGTCACGAACTTCTCCAGCGGCAACCGGCCCTGCAGGTGCAGGTCGACCAGTGCCGGGAAATCGCGGGAGGGCAGGCAGTCGCCGTACCACGAGGACTTGAGCGCACCGCCGCGGCCGAAGTACTCGATCAGCGGCAGCTCCGGGGCCATCATGTCCGGCGTCGGCACACCGACGAGCACGACCGTGCCGGCCAGGTCGCGGGCCTCGAACGCCTGCTTCCAGGTCTCCGGGCGCCCCACGGCGTCGACCACCACGTCGGCGCCGAATCCCCCGGTGTGGCTCCGGATCGCCTCGACGACATCGGTCTCCCGCGCGTCGACGAAGTGCGTGGCACCGAATTCCCGGGCCTGGTCGAGCTTCCGCGGATCGCGGTCCACCGCCACGATCGTGCTCGCGCCGGCGAGCTCCGCGCCCGCGATGGCCGCATCGCCGACGCCTCCGCAGCCGATGACGGCGACCGAATCACCGCGGCCCACTCCCCCGGTGTTGATCGCAGCGCCGATGCCGGCCATCACGCCGCATCCGAGCAGCCCCGCCACCTGCGGCTTCACCCGCGGGTCGACCTTGGTGCACTGCCCGGCGGCCACGAGGGTCTTCTCCGCGAAGGCTCCGATCCCCAGCGCCGGGCTCAGCTCCTGCCCCGATGCCAGCGTCATCTTCTGCGTCGCGTTGTGCGTGTCGAAGCAGTACTGCGGCTTGCCCTTGCTGCAGGCGCGGCACTGCCCGCAGACCGCGCGCCAGTTCAGGATCACGTAATCGCCCGGAGCGACGTTGACGACGCCCTCACCGACCGATTCCACGATGCCTGCGGCCTCGTGCCCCAGCAGGAACGGGAATTCGTCGTTGATCCCGCCCTCCCGGTAGTGCAGGTCCGTGTGGCACACCCCGCACGCTTGCACCTGCACGACGGCCTCACCGGGGCCGGGGTCGGGGATCACGATCGTCTCGACCGTGACGGGCTTGCCCTGCGCGAGCGAGACGACTCCGCGGACCTCTTGTGGCATAAAGCCTTTCTCCTTCTTCGTGCTGGTCGCTCGACCACCGGCGCAGCCGCCGGTGGTCGGGCTCGGACCAGGATTCGGGATGCTAGCCCCCGGACCCGGGGGCTAGAACGCGATTGCGACGCCCACTGTGACATGCGTCTGGTATATCAGTCCAGAGCGCAGTGCGGTCATTTCACGGCGCAGGGACGCGCACCGGGTTCGCCCGGCTTCCAGCGGGTCTCAGCCCGCGATCGCGGACGCCACCCAGTCCCGGAACTCACCGATGTGGTGCTCGCTGGGAACCAGCACTCCGCCCGCGGCGTAAGCCCGCGAGGACATCGCCGGCTGGCAGCGCTCGCACGCGTCGAAGTCCTGCTGGTTGACCCGGTGGAACAGCTCCACCGAACGGGACAGATCGACACCGCTGTCGATGAGCTCCTGCGTGTAGAGCCAGTCGCACTCGACGATCGTCCGGTCCACGGCCACCGGGTACATCCGGTGGAAGATCACGTGGTCCGGGACGAGGTTGATGAACACCTGCGGGTTGATCGTGATCGCGTAGTAGCGCCGGTCGTGGTCCTCGTCGACGCCGGAGAGGGTGTCGAACCCGCCCTGGCCGTCCACGGTGAACCCGGTGATCTCCTCGCCGAACTCCGCCCCGTGCCCCACGAAGTACTGCGCCGCGTAGCCGTCGGCGAACTCGGGCAGCACTTCGGTCAGCTCGGGGTGGATGGTCGCGCAGTGGTAGCACTCCATGAAGTTCTCGACGATGAGCTTCCAGTTCGCCTTCACGTCGTAGGTGATCCGCTTGCCGACCACCAGCTGGTCGATCCCCCAGCCGTCGATGGCGTCGGGATCACCCATCCTGGCCGTGACCGCGCCCTGCACGGCGTCCTCGAAGGACGGCGGCTCGTCGGCGAGGCAGACCCAGACGGTTCCGAGCCACTCCTTCAAAGCGACGCCGATGAGTCCGTACTCGTCGCGGTTGACGTCCTTCATGGAAGTCAGGTTCGGCGCGGCGATGAGCGAACCGTCGAGGCCGTAGGTCCACGCGTGGTACGGGCACTGCAGGGACTTGCGGACCGATCCGGTCTCCTCGGTGCACAAGCGCGCACCGCGGTGCCGGCAGACGTTGAGGAAGGCTCTCAACGCACCGTCGCGACCGCGCACGATCAGCACGCTCTCCCCGCCGACGTCGACGTTGCGGAAGCTGCCCGGCGAGGGGATGTCGCTGCTGCGGGCCGCGGCGAACCAGTTGCTCTGGAAGATCCGGGACTTCTCGAGCTCGAAGACCGCTTCGTCGGTGTAGTGCGATCCCGGCAGGGTCGGGATCAGGCTGGACGCGGATTCCGGCTTCTGCTGGCCGTGGGCTTCGACGGAGCTCACGAACGATCCTTTCCTTCTGCTGCAATGCTGCGATGAACAGTCGGCGCGGCTCCGGGGTGCGAAAGGCTCAAGGAGCAGACGAGCCTTTCGCACCCGAGGACCGCGGAGGGGACTGCACGAGTGCGGTCAGCGCACCGCCGGCAGGAATCCCGCCAGCTGGCGGCGCCACCTCCCGAACGAGCGGGCGCGATCGATCCCGAGAACCCCTTCCGGGTTCCCGTCCTGATCGCGGTAGAGCACGAGGAAGTCGAGCGTTTCGAGGCTCCCCTCGAGCACTTCGACCTTGGAACCCTCGGTGCGGCGGCCGGCGAACTGGATCTTGTGGCCGTACTGGTCCGACCAGAAGTACGGCACCTCGTGGTGCGCCGGCGGTGCGTAGTCCCGGCCGAGGAGGGCGGACACCCCGGCGACCGGCTGCTGCAGGGCGTTGGTCCAGTGCTCCATGCGGCGCGTCGCGCCGAGGAAGGTGCGGTGGGAGTTGGCGCAGTCCCCCACCGCGATGACGCCGGGGACGTTCGTGACGCCTTGCGCGTCGGTCACGACACCGTCGTCAAGCTCGACGCCCGACCCGCTCAGCCATTCCACGCACGGTTCCGCGCCGATCCCGACCACCACCACGTCGGCGGGCAGTTCGCGACCGTCGGACAAGCGGACGCCCGTCACCTGATCACCGCCGACGAATTCGGCGAGCGTGGCGCCGGTGTGCAGCCGCACTCCCTTCGTGGCGTGCAACCCGGCGCAGATCTCGCCCATCTCGGCACCGAGCGGCTTCAGCAGCGGCACGGCCGCGGCTTCGACGACGTCGACTTCGACACCCAGGCCCACCGCCGTCGAGGCGATCTCGGAGCCGATGAACCCCGCGCCGATCACGACCAGGCGGGCTCCCGCGACCAGCTCCTCGCGCAGCGCCACTGCGTCGTCGAGCGTGCGGAGGGTGTGCACGCCCTTCGGCAGGTCCCAGGGGAGGCTCCTGGCCCGGGCGCCGGTCGCCAGCACCACGCCGTCGGCCGCGATCCGCTCACCGTCGTCGAGCACCACCGCCCGATCACCGGTGTCGAGAGCGGTCGCGGTGCGCCCGAGGCGCCAGTCCGCGCGCAGCTCGTCGTCCTCGGGCGTCGCCAGTTTCAGATCGTCTTCCGAAACCGTCCCGGCCAAGAACTCCTTCGACAGCGGCGGTCGGTCGTAGGGCGCGTGGACCTCGTCGCCGACCACGACGATGCGCCCCTCGAATCCCTGATCGCGCAGGGACCGGGTGGCGGTCAGCCCGGCGAGGGACGCGCCGACAACGGCAATCGTCTGCATCAACGAACCCCTTCGCCAACCGCTCCGGCAACGTCCGCGCCGGCATCCGCGCCGACTTCGACCGTTTCGCTAACGAACACCTGCCCGTCGACGATGACCACCTCGTGCGTTCGCACGGGCTTCCGCGCAGGCGGCCCGCTGGGCTTTCCAGTGCGGAGGTCGAAGCAGGCGGCGTGCAAGGGGCACTCGACCGCGCAGTCCTCGAGCCAACCGTCCGACAGCGACGCATCCTGATGGGTGCACGTGTCGTCAATCGCGTAGAAGGTGCCGTCCGCGTTGAAGACCGCGATTGCCACGCTGCCCTGCACGCGTACAGACTCCCCGACCGGAATATCGGCCACCGCGCCAACTAAGATCATCGTTGCTCCTGTTGCTCATTGCGGAACACGACGTGCGATTCGCAACAGAGCATCCGGCACTTATCGTTTCCCGTCAATTAACCGATCCCAAATCAACCCGCGCCGAGTTCGGAGTTGCAGGATGCACAACAAGAGCGAGCCCGCAGCGGCCGCCGAGCCGCGGACCGCCACCCAAGCCGTGGATCGGGCGCTGTCCATGCTCACCCTCCTGGCCCAACACGGGCCCTCCGGCGTCACCGAGCTCGCGCGCGAGCTGGGGGTCCACAAGTCGACCGTGTCCCGCCTGATGACCACCATGGAGAAGTTCCGGTTCGTCGAGCAGGTGGGGTCTCGCGGGAAGTTCCAGCTCGGCTTCGGCATCGTCCGGCTCGCCGGAGCCACCACGGCACAGCTGGACATCGCGAGGGAGAGCAAGTCCATCTGCGCCCGACTGTCGTCCGAACTGCACGGGACCGTGAGCCTCAGCGTCCTCGAGGGCGGTGGTGCCACCACCGTCACCCAGGAGCCCCGGACGGAGCGCAACTGGATCGGCCTCCGGGTGCCGCTGCACGCGACTGCGTGCGGAAAAGTGCTGCTGGCGAACTTCGGGTTCGAGGAGCTCGAGGAAGTCCTGCGGCAACCGCTGCCCCGCTTCACCGAGAACACCATCATTTCCCGGGGCGCCCTGACCGCCGACCTCAACCGGGTCCGCGACCGAGGCTGGGCAACCGCGGTCGGCGAGTTCGAGGCCGAGCTCCGCTCCGTCGCGGTCCCGGTGCGGGGCCCCGGCGGGCGCATGGCCGGAGCGCTGAGCGTCTCCGCCGACAGCCAGCACCTCCGCGGGACCGATTTCCCCGCCGTGGCACGAGTTCTCGGCGAGGCGGCCGAGGAGATCCTCGAACGCCTGCAGGACCTCGCAGGCCCGTAGCCGGCGCCGGAAAAGCTTGACCACCCAAGACACACCTATTAGCTTGAACAGATATATCAGTTGTGCGGACCGAAGGTGATCATGCGTCGACCTCCTCGAACGTCCCGATCGGGCGGCCTGCCGACTGGAGCGGCGGGGTGAACGGCGCTCCCGTACCTCGGGGACCGGGCGGCGAGTTGGCCATCGAGGACGCGCAGACGATTCGTCGCGCGACAACGGCCGCGACCTTGAGCAACATCGCCACCTGGTACGACTTCGGCGCCTATTCCTACATCGCCCTCGCCCTCGACCGGGTGTTCTTCCCCGATGCCGGCGA
The DNA here is from genome assembly GCF_027853915.1 of Saccharopolyspora oryzae. Lineage (GTDB taxonomy): Bacteria > Actinomycetota > Actinomycetes > Mycobacteriales > Pseudonocardiaceae > Saccharopolyspora > Saccharopolyspora oryzae. Next base: position 32,048 of record NZ_JAQGLA010000009.1, on the reverse strand, counting down.
GTGGGCACCGGTGTTCACCCTGGGCACCTTCGCCGCCGCGTTCCTGGTCCGCCCGCTCGGCGGAATCATCCTGGGACCGCTGGGAGACCGCTTCGGCCGCACCAGAGTCCTGTCCGCCACGGTCCTGCTCATGACGGTCGCGACCGCGCTGCTCGGGCTCGTTCCCAGTTACGGCGCGATCGGCATCGCAGCGCCGCTGATCGTGCTGTTCATCCGCATGCTCCAAGGCTTTTCGGTGGGCGGCGAGTACGTCGGAGCCCTGACGCTCGTCGCCGAGTACGCCCCGGACCAGCGGCGCGGCTCCCTCGGGAGCCTGCTGGAATTCGGCACGCTCATCGGGTACATGCTCGGCGCCGGTATCACGTCGATCCTGGTGGCCGCGCTGCCGGAGGACGATCTGCTGGCGTGGGGCTGGCGGATCCCGTTCATGCTCGCCCTCCCGCTGGGCGTCACCGGGCTCTACCTCCGGAGAGACCTCGAGGAGACCCCGGCGTTCCGGCAGCAGATGGAGCGCTCGCCGGCGATGGCCACCATGGCGCTCCGGCGCGTGTTCCAGATCTTGGTGAAGCACTACCGCTCGGCGGTCCTGATCGCCGGTGGGCTGATCGTGGCCTGGAACGTCACCAACTACGTGCTGACGAACTACGTGCCGACCTACCTGACAGCGACCCTGCCGGCACACGGCGGGAGCGGAACCAGCGGAGCGTTGGCAGCCACGCTGCAGGTCGCCGTCATGCTGGCGATGCTGATCGTCATCGTCTTCGTCGGCAAGCTCAGCGACCGGATCGGCAGGAAACCGATCCTGATCACCGGCAGCGCGTCGCTCGTCCTGTTCGGCCTGCCGTCGGTGTGGCTGCTGCAGACGGGCCTCGCCGGTCAGGTCACCGGCTTGCTGATCATGGGTTTCGCGCTGCTCTGCTTCGCAGCGGTGACCCCGTCCACCCTGCCCACGCTCTTCCCCACCTTCATCCGGTACGGCAGCCTGGCGATCATCTTCAACGTCTTCGTGTCGGCCTTCGCCGGGACCGCCCCCACGATCATCGGAGTCGCGGTGACCACGACGGGGAACCTCGACTGGCCCGGCTACTACCTCATCGGCGCGGGTGCGATCGGGCTCGTGAGCACCCTCTTCCTCAAAGAGCCGGCCGGAAGACCCCTGACCGGGGCGGCACCGCTCACCTCGAGCGCGGACCTGCCCTCCCCACCGCTCTCCGAAGACGGCGTACCCATGGAGAATCCGCCGAAGCGCCGACGGAAGTGAAAAGCTCGGTCCCCATCCGAGCAAATCCTCCTCCAGGATCCGGCAGGAGCAGAGAACCTACCGAATTTCGTCACCGTGACAAAAAATCCACCTACGCGGGGACACTGCTCCAGCTCGCGCTGCTGCGCCTCCCCCCTCCGGGATGAGTTCCCCATAACGGATAAACAGCACGGCAACCAGGACCAGATCACCGGGCTGACGGAGACGGCGACCGGTGTCGACGGACCGCCCCTCGCCCTCGTCTACCAGCGCTAACGGCCGAGAAGGACTGCCAGCGTGCCAGCGACATGTCCCGAACCTCCGGAGGACAGCGCTTCCAGTTCAGCGCAGAGGTCGTCCGCGGTGCCGAACGGCCGGGAATCGGCCAGTTCGACCGCCGTCTCAGCGTTCGCGCCCAGCGAGATCAGAGCCGCGATGGCGTTGGCTCGAGGCAGCGCGTTCAGCCAACGGATACCGGTAGCTCCCCGGCCGAGCGCGTCGAGCTCACCGATCAGCCTGAGCCGCGAAACACCTCCGTCCGGATAGATCTCCAGACGTACGTGGGTGGTGGGACGCGGATCGGGCACGGAGAACCAGTGCGGTGCGTCGTGCAGTCCGCAGGTGTGCGGCAGCAGCTCGAACCACGACCCCGGATTCGCCGGGTCCGCCTGCTCGGCATCGCATCCGAGCAACCGGAAGCTCTCCGGGGCGTTGCCCCGGTAGTAAGTGGTGTCGTACTCGACCTGCCGGACGATTCCCCTCCCGGTCAGGCGGAGGTCGATCCAGTCGTGCCCAGGCCCGCGTCGGCGGGTGGATTCCCATCCCTTCTCGTGGCGCAGCACCGGTGTGGGCGCGTTGATGTTGAGCGGGTTCCCGAAGAACTGGTCGCTGCAGTCGAGCACGACGCCGCCGTTGGCTTGAGCTGCCAGATCCAGCGACACACCGACGAAGCGGCGCGGGTCGGGGACGACGTCGCCGAGGACTCGCAGGCGCGCGATTCCACCATCGGGGTGGATGTTCAGCCGTACATGTGTGAACCGGCGCTCGACCGCCACCTGGAACCGGTTCACGCTGTCCCGCTCCACGGGGCTTTCCGGGACCAGAGTCGTCCATTCGAGATCATCGCGGGCGGCCAGTTCCTCGGACGACGCGTAGCCGTCCACGCCGCAGGCTTGCACCGAACACGCCTTGGGGCAGTTTCCCCTGAAGAAGCTCGTGTCGATGACGACCTCCCGGACGATGCCGGCGGCGCCGAGACGCACGATCACCCAGTCGTTGCCGGGCTTCCGGCTCCGGCGGGTTTCCCAGCCGTCGTAGAGCTCGCCGCGGAGCCCGGTGTGCTCCGCGTGCGACTTCGGGGGCAGCGGGTCGAGGAGGTGGTCCTTCCCGCCGAAGGTCTCGTCGTTGGCGGCGACGGCCGCGCCGCCCAGGCGGATCGAAGCGAGGTCGACGAGGTGGGCCAGTTCTGACATGGGGTGCAACCTCCAGGTTCGCAGAGCTTGGATCAACGCGCGCCGAGCTCGACCCCGGCTCCGGGGCCCAGCGGCAGGTCGAAGAAGTAGAAGATTCCGAGCACGCCGAGCCACACCGCGAAGTACGGGACGACGAAGATGGCGAGCCGGGTCATCAGCGTTCCGAGCCGCAGGCCGGGTTCGTACTCCCGCGCCATGCTCAGCAGGACGATCAGGAACACCGACATCGGGGTGATCAGCGTTGTCGTCGAGTCCCCGATCCGATGTGCGGCCTGGATCACCGCTGGCGAAAGCCCCAGCAGCATCAGGCTCGGCACCATCACGGGGCCGACCAGGGACCACAACGCGCCACCGCCGGTGATCACCATGTTGAGGGTCGCCGAGACGCAGACCATGAGCAGCAACGCCAGGAAGCCGTCGACGTGCGACGACTTCGCCAGGTCGGCCAGCCCGATGGCGAGAACGCTGCCGAGGTTGCTCCAGGTCAGGATGCCGAAGACCTGCGCGATCACGAAGACCACCACGGTCGGGCCGGCGATGTCCCGCATTCCCCTGGTCATCAGGACTTGGAGGCTGTTCTCCTTCGTCAGGGTCCCGGCGACCAAGCCGAAGACGACCCCCACCAGCACGAAAGCCACCCCGATGACCGCCACCAGGTTCTCCAGCAACGGCGATGAGAGCAACGTCCCGTCGGAGCCGTGGAACGGCCCGCCCGGCACCAGCGCACCGAGGGCGAGGAGCACCAGGAACGCGCTGGCCGCCGTCAACGCCACCACGAGACCACGCCGCTGGTCGGCGGCCAGCTCGACGTGTTCCGCCGGTTCCTCCTCACGGCTCGGCAAGCGGGGTTCGAGCACGTGCGCTATCAGCCAACCGCCCACCAGCGGGAAGATCACGCCCACTGCCGCGGTGAAGAAGTAGTTCATCGCGATGTGGACGTCCACCGGCGGCAAGCCCGGAACGAGCTGCACCGCCGCGTCGGTGATCGCGATGTAGGTGGCGTCCAACGTGCCGATGACGAAGCCGCCTGCGTAGCCACCTTGCAGGCACGCGTACGCGCCGATCAGCCCGGCCAGCGGGTTGCGGCCCGTCGCCTTGAAGGCGACCGCGCCGAGCGGAGCGATCACGAAGTAGGACGCGTCGGAGAAGACGTGGCCTTGCGCCGCGACGAACGCCACGGCGTAGGGAACCCCCCAGCCCGGAACGCGCGAAAGCAGCCATCGCACACCAGCTTCGAGGAATCCGGATCCCATGGCGACGTTCACCGCCATCACCATGACGAAGATGTTGCCGAGTCCGGGGAAATCGATGAAATTCGTGATGACGTGGCCGAGCAGGTAGCGGAGCCCGTCCAGGGACAGCACTCCTCGCACATCGAGGACCTGGTCCTTTCCAGGAACCGCGACCGAGGCGCCCAGCAGATCCGCGACCGTGGACGCAACGGCCACGAAAGCGAACAACCAGCAGAACAACACGAACGGTTGCGGGACCCGGTTTCCGATCTTCTCGAGAACGCCGAGGAAAAAAGCGAAACCGCTCGCCGCACCGCGCAATGCACGCGATCCCGCCATCATCTTCCCATGTCGCGCCCGGACGACTTGGCGCTGGCCGGCGGAACCTCGTCGCGATAACTGCGCCAGCCGCCGTAACCGGTGATGTCTTCGTACTTTCCGGGGATCCGCTCGGTTTGCCGGAGCAACATCGCCAATGACGCCGTCCCGTCCTCCAACTCGATGACACCGAGCTCGAGCTCGGGCGATTCATTGGGGAGGAACTGGTCGCGCAGTCGATCCAGCGGGACGTCGTAGACCTCGCCCCGAATCTCGGCGCCGTCGTGCGACACCGGCCACAAGGCCGGAAACCTGTTGCGCACGCAGACGAACCGATAACGCGGAGCGGTGCGCAATTCACCGATGAACGGGCAACCCTCGATGTACCGGTGCGCTCCTCCCCCGCGCAGAGCTCCTCCGCTGACGAACAGATGTACCACGATCAACCTCCTGACAGAGCAACGCCGGCCGCCACAGGAGCAAGCGTCAAATTCAGCACCGACGCACTCCCGGCCGGCCCTCCAGACAGCCGCACCGGACGGTCGCAACCTCACGCGACAGACGGACTCCGGTGTTCGAAGACAGCTTGCGAGCAGGCAGCCTCGTGTTCAAGGAAACCGCGCGTATACCAGATTTGTATACCCGCGATTCCTTGAAACGGTTGGCCCGCCTGGCGAAACTCAACTCCACCGACGGACGGCTCACCGAATCCGTCCGCGAATCCCGTTCAAGGACAACACGAAAGGCCGCGCCGTGGTCGATTTCGCCCATTTCACGGATCTCGCCTCCCGCAACATCGGCGGTAGCGTCGTGCTCACCAACGACGAGTTCTTCGTCGAGAAGGAAAATCTGATCAAACCCGAAGCGCCCGTTTCCTGCAAAGGGCAATCCGGGAACCGCGGTGGGATCTACGACGGCTGGGAAACCCGCCGCAGGCGCACCGCAGGACACGACTGGGCCGTGGTCCGGTTGGGAGTCCCCGGAATCGTCCACGGCGTCGTCGTGGACACCGCGTTCTTCCGGGGGAACTACCCCGACCGCGTCTCCGTGCAAGCATGCGCGCTGGACGGCTACCCCGGTCCGGAAGAGCTCGCGGAAGCCGAATGGGTCGACATCGTCGCGGAAACTCCCTGCGAAGGCGACACCGAGAACGCCTACCCGGTGCACGCGCGGACCAGGTTCACGCACGTGCGGTTGTGCATCCACCCCGACGGCGGGGTCGCCCGCCTGCGGGTGCACGGCGAAGCCGTACCGGACCCGCTCGACTTCAGCGGACTTTCCTGGGACATGGCCGCGCTGGAGAACGGCGGACGGGTCATCGAGCAGAGCGACGGGTTCTTCAACCCGGCGTCCAACGTCATCACCCCGGGAACCGCTCGCACGACCAAGGACGGGTGGGAGACCAAGCGGCGCCGCGACGACGGCCACGACTGGTTGACCGTCCGCCTCGCAGCGCCAGGGCACATCCACCAGGTGATCGTCGACACCTCGCGCTACATCGGCAACGCGCCGGAATCCTGTTCCCTGCTGGCCTGCGACGCCGCTACCAACGACCTGGACGATCCGACGGCGTGGTGGACGATCGTCGACCGCCAGCGACTCCAGCCCGATCAGCTGCACCGCTTCCACACCGAAACCCGGAAGCAGGCCACCCATGTCCGCCTGAACATCTTCCCCGACGGAGGCCTCGCCAGGCTGCGGCTGCTCGGTCACTGCTCGAGCGCCGGATCCCGGGAACGCGGCATCCGCTGGATCAACGTGCTTCCGGAAGCACAGCTGCGGACAGTACTGTCGTGTCTGGGCATCTCCGCTCCGCAGGTGGAGAAGTTCGCCGACGCACGCCCCCTTGCAACGCTGCGCGACGCCGAGGCACTGCTCGACCGGACGACAACAGCGGCTCTGCACGCACGCCTCGGCATCGCGGACGCCGACAGCGACGCAAGAGGGTGATCCGCGATGCCGTGGCCATCCAAGCGCAAAGTTCCGGGAGCCGAGAAGAGGCCCTTCTACCGGTCGCTGTTCTTCCAGATCGCGGCAGGACTGGTGCTGGGTGCCGTCGTGGGCGCGGTGTGGCCGGATTTCGGTGCCGCGCTCAAACCGCTCGGGGACGGTTTCGTCAAGCTCGTCAAGATGATCATCGCGCCGTTGGTGTTCTGCGTCGTGGTGATCGGGATCGCCGGCGCCGGTGACCTCGCCACCCTGCGCCGCATCGGCGTGAAGGCGCTCATCTACTTCGAGATCGTCTCCACCGCCGCACTCGTGGTGGGCCTGGTGATCACCGAGATCATCGGGCCGGGCCAGGGGTTCAACGTGGACCCGTCCACGCTCGACCCCGGCTCGGTGCAGGAGAAGACCGAGGGTGCTCCGGCGAGCGCGTCGGAGTTCGTCCTCGACATCATCCCGGAAAGCGTGATCGGCGCCTTCGCCGAGAACAGCCTGCTCCAAGTCCTGCTGTTCTCCGTGCTGTTCGGCATCGCGATGATCCACGCCGGTGAACGCGCCCGCCCGTTGATGTCCTTGATCGAGAAGCTGCAGGACATCATCTTCACGATCGTGACCTGGGTGATGAAGCTGGCGCCGATCGCGACGTTCGGTGTCATGGCCTACACCGTCGGCGAGTACGGGCTCGGATCGCTGACCAGCTTCGGGAAGATGATCGGGGCGTTCTACCTGGCGATCCTGGTGTTCCTCGTCCTCCTCGCGGTGCTGTTGCGGGTGACCACCGGCGTCGGCTTCCTGCGGGTGGTGAACTACGTGCGCGAGGAGCTGGTCACCGCGGCGTTCACCGGCTCCTCGGAAGCGGTGCTGCCGCAGATCACCAAGAAGCTCGAGGACGCGGGCTGCTCGCGGACCGTGGTCGGGTTGGTGGTGCCGACCGGGTACTCGTTCAACCTCGACGGCGCGTCCATCTACATCTCCGCGTCGGTGGTGTTCCTGGCCCAGGCCATGGGCACCGATCTCGGTTTCTCCGAGCTGCTCACGATCATCCTCGTCGCGGTGCTGACCTCGAAGGGGATGGCCGGGGTCGCAGGATCGGCATTCGTCGCGCTCACCGCCACCATCGGAGCTGTCGGTGGTATCCCCGCAGCAGCGGCGGTGTTGATCCTGGGCCCGGACCGGATCATGGCCAAGGGACGAACCGCGACGAACTTGATCGGCAACGTGGTGGCCACCTTGATCGTCGCCCGCTGGGAGAAGCAGCTCGACCGCCGGCAACTCGACCGGGCGCTGCGCCGCGGCAAGTCCAAACAGGATTCCGAGGAGGACATCTCGGAAGCAAGTCGCTCTGCTGGCGGGAAATGAACGCCAGCGCCGAACGTGGGGCGATGCCCGTGGCCATGCCGCGGGCATCGCCCGTTCCAGCGGCGAGAGCCGACGGCTGCGCGAAGTGGACGTGCGCACTACCCTTCTCCGTCCACCTGTGGTGTGCTGCTGGCAGTCGGCCTCGCCGAATCGATCGACCTCCTGAACCCGAGGAACGATGATGTCGATGCACCACTCGGAGAACTGCGCGGCCAAGTTGCCGAACGCGCTGCGCGATTGGGTGCGACGGGAGATCCGCACCCGCATCTCGGACGGCAGCTTGCACCCGGGGCAACGACTGCTGGAACGCGAGATCGCCGATCGGATGAACGTCTCCCGCGTACCCGTCCGCGAAGCCCTGCGCCTCCTCGAAGCCGAGGGCTACCTGGTAGCGGCGCCCACCGGAGGCGTCGTCGTCCGCGAACTGGACGCCGACGAGATCAACGAGATGTTCGACGTCCGCGGTGCCTTGGAAGCCCTGGCAGCACGGTTGGCCACCAGGTACGCCGACGAGGCCGCCACGACCGCCCTCCACGAAGTCGTCCGCGCCAACCGCAGCGCCATCGACAACGGGGACACCCAAGCGATCGGCCGCACCAACCACGAGTTCCACGCGTTGTTGAGGCGCACCGCAGCGAATCGCTTCGTCACCGAACGCGTCGAACCGCTGATCGGCCGGCTCTCCTGGGCCTACCGGACGAGCCCGGACCCAGAACACGTCTGGCGAGGTCATCTCGCACTGCTCCACGCCATCGTCGCCGGCGACGAGGAGATGGCGGCACAGGCCGCGCACCTGGACAACGAGCACAACCGGGAGATCGCCCTCGACCTGATCCGCGCCCGGCACCCACGCAGCCCATTCGGTTGAGCGGAGGTTTCAGGACCGATCAAGCTCGAACTGCCCGATCGCGGGAGGGGTCCACGGCCAGAGCGAAGATCAGTCCGCCCACGGCGAGCAGGGTTCCGAACACCAGGAAGGATGCGGTGTAACCGCTGCCGGGTGCAGCTGCGGTGTCGACGAGTCGCCCGGCGACGAGCGGGCTGACGATTCCCGCAGCGGCCGAAGCTGCCGTGATCATGGCCAGCGCACCGGCCCGCCGCGAAGCGGAGAACAGCTCCGACACGACGGGGAAGGTCACCGTGTTGACCGCGACGGAGAAGCCATAACCGAGGGTGACCGCAGCAACGGCGACCACCGGCGCATCGATCGCCGGGATCGCAGCGAGCACGACACCGGAGAGCAGCAGGCAGATCCCACCGACCCGGCCCCGGCCTACCTTGGCCGAGGCTCCTGCGCGCATCAGCCGGTCGCCGATCCCCCCGATCAGCACCAACGCCCCGACCCCCGCCACGCTCGGCAGGGCGAACAGCACCCCGGCCGTCGTCGCCGAGTAGCCGAGCCCGTTCTGAAAGTAGGACGGCAGCCAGGTGAAAACGACCGCGGCGAGAGCTCCCTGAGCGAAGGTGGCGAACAGGCAGGCCAGCATGGTCGGTGTTCGCAGGCCCCGCATCCAGCTTCGGTCCGACGAGGACGCGCCACCGGCCGAATGGTCGGAGCCCGCGTACGGGCCGGGCCGTCCGATGAAGAACCACACGGTCGTCCACACCACGGCGATGACGCCGATCGCGACGAAGCCGATTCGCCATCCGAACGCCACGACGAGCAAGGAGATCACGGGGAGCAGCGCGATTTTGGCGAAGGACGCACCGCTGGTGATGACGGCGGCCGGCATGCCGCGCCGGTCGGCGGGGAACCAGGAGTAGGCCGCGTTGTGGGCCAGTGGCACGGTCGGCCCCTCGGCGGTGCCGACCACGACCCGGCTCAGGACGAGCATCACCGCTCCGGCAGCGAGCGCCGCCGGGATCTGTCCGATCGTGCAGAGAAGTCCGCACCCGAGCAGGACGACTCGGGTGGAGATGCGTCGTCCGGAAAGCCCGATCAAGAGGCAGCTGATCATGGTGAGCAAGTAGGTCGCACTGCTGATCATTCCATAGGTCGTCGCGGACATGCCGAATTCGGCGCGAATCGGCTTGGCGACGATCCCCAGCAGTCCTTTGTCGACGAACACCAGGACGTGGGCTCCTGCTGCCGCAGCCGTCACCGCCCAGGGAGTCCACTTCGGAACGGCGCGGGGCGCGTCATCGGCCGGGGTCGGGCTCAGATCGGTCGTCATTGCGTCTCCTCGTTGAGAACGACTTCCCACGGCGGTTCTCCGGCCGTGGGACTGCGTGGATCAGGGCGATGGGGCCAGTTGGGCGCCGCCGCAGACGTGCAGGACCTCGCCGGTCACGAAACCGGCCGCCTCGGAGGCGAGGTAGCCGACGGCGTGCGCGATGTCCGCCGGCGTTGCGAAACGCTGCATCGGAGTCATCGCGAGGTGCTTGGCTTCGAAAGCTGCGTACTCCTCCTCGCTGCGGTTGGCTCGAGTGAAGGGAGTGGCCACCATGCTGGGCGCGACCGCGTTGACCGTGACCCCGAGCGGGGCCAGTTCGAGTGCCAGGGAGCGGGTGAGGCCGACAACTGCGGCTTTCGAGCTCGTGTAGGCGATCGGCCCGCCCGACAACCAAGTCCGGGAAGTGATGTTCACGACCCGTCCACCCGTTCGCGTTGAGCTCCACAGGGGAACGGCCTGGCGGCACAGCGCTGTCGGTCCCCAGACGTTCACGGCCATCACGCGTTCCCAGTCGTCACGGCGAAGAGCCTCCATGCCGCGGGGTGCGGTGACGGCGGCGTTGTTGACGATCACGTCGAGCCGTCCGAAGCGCTGTTCGACCATCTCGACGAGGGCCTGGACCGACGTCTCGTCGGCGACATCGAGGTAGCAGGCCTCGATGCCCGTCAGGTTCGCACAGCGCTCCTTCGCACCGTCGAGGTCCCGGTCGGCGAGCAGCACCACCTCGGCTTGCCCGGTCAGGTGTTCGCCGATCGCGGCCCCCAGGGCCCCGGCCCCGCCCGTGACGAGGGCGACCCGGCCGCCGGTCACGGGTTCACCACCGCGGGCTCCGCAGCATGCAGGACTTGCAGACCGACCTTCAGAGCAGCCTCGGGCGGCAGATCAGCGGTGAAGTCTTCGAGGGACAGCCAGCCGTCGTAGCCGCCACGGTGCAGCGCCGTCCGGAGGGAGCCGACGTCGAGCACGCCGTCGTCCATGCGAGACCAGCGCAGTTCCCAAGGCTTCCCCGCTTCCGCGGGTACCCAGCGGGCGTTCTTGACGTGCACGTGGGCCAAGTGCTCCCCGAGTAACTCCACCGCAGTGCCGTGGTCTTCATACCCCTCGACCAGCAGGTTTCCGGCATCGTAGATCACTCCTACGAGTGCGGGGTCAGCGCCGGCGACGATCCGCTGCGCCAGCGATGCGCTCGGGCATATCGAACGCTGGTGCAGCTCGAGCAGAGCTCGGACATCAAAGCCGGAAACGATCCCCTGCAGATCGTCGACGAACCTGCGCGCACGGTCCGCGTGCTCGCCCCACGGCATTCCGTCACGCCACGGGGCCCGGAACCGGAACCACGGCACTCCTGCCTCGGCGGCCGCGGCTGCCGCCCGCCGAGCCTCGTTCAGATCACCGCATTCGACATAGGTGTCCAGCCCGACGACCTCCACATCGCTCCGGCGGCACCGATCTGCAAGCGCCGCGACCTCGGCGAATCCGATGGTGCACCGGTTGTCGGTGAAAACGTCGGTTCCAGCTCCGGGCCCGTCGTCGGACACCCGCCATTCGATACCGGCCAGCCCCGTCTCGACCGCCAACGCGATCGCCTCGTCGGGGGTCCGGTCGAAGAACATGATCGAACAGGCACTGATCGGGTTCACGGTCGCCTCTCCTCGATGTCAACCATGCCCAGAAGTGAATGCCGCAAGACCCACCCCTGTCCAAGACCAGCTGAGACACCCCGGCTATGCCTCCTGGGTATGACCGCCGGTGCGATACTCGTGCCCGTGGAACTGCGTCACATGCGATACGTCCTGGCAGTTGCCCGCCACGGGTCGTTCAGCCGCGCAGCAGAAGCGCTGCACATCGCACAGCCCGCGCTGAGCCGGCAGATCCGCGCCATCGAAGCCGAGCTCGACGTCAAGCTCTTCGACCGCAGTTCCACCGGTGCCGCGGTGACTCCGTCCGGTCGGACATTCGTCGCCCACGTCAGGCAAGTCCTGGCTCTCGCCGACTCGACGGGCGAGGTCGTACGCGCGGAGTCACCGCAGCGCGAGCTCGTGCACATCGGCCTGCCGCCGGGACTGCCGCAGAAGTGGACCGTCGAGGTCTCCCGCCGACTGCTCTCGGAAGTGCCGAGCGCGTCGGTGCGGTTCGTCGAGGCCGGCAGCACCGAGCAGCTGCGGCTGCTGACGCAGGGCAGGCTCGACGTGGCTGTGGTGCACCAGCTGCCCCCGGCGGAGACCAGGTCGATCCTGATCGGCAGCGAGCCCCTCGGCGTCGCGATCCGGCCTGACCACCCGCTCGCCAGTGCCCAGCAGTACCGCTTGGTCGATCTCGACCGGCTGCGGATTCTGGTGCACTCGCGTGAGCAGATCCCCACCCAGCAGGACGGCGTGCTCGCTGCAGCCGGGTCGGCCGGGATCGAACCCGAATGGATCTTCGCGCGTTTCGTCGAACACGCACGCGCATGCGCCGAAGCAGCCCAGGTAGATGCTGTCCTGGTCGGCTCCCACACAGCACGCACTCAGCTCGACGGCTGGGTCTGGAGGCCGATCGAGGACCTCGAACTCGCGATGAACACGTGGCTGGTGCACCGCACAGACGCCCGCGATGTCGTCCCGCCGACCATCGCGGCGATCAAGAGGTCGGCTGCACGACCGCTCCTCGACGAATCGCGCACGGCCCCTCCGCCGCGGGGATAAAGGGGACACGAATCGCCGACGCCGCAGTCTCGGGATTCCTGATCACGATCACGATAACCGCCACCACGGCGGCGTACTTCGGTGCGGACTTGCCCACCAGAACCGTCATGACTGATCGTCCAGTGTGGAATTGCTGGAGAGGATACGGCGGGTGGCGGGAAGCTTGCGGTGAAAACGTCGTCTTCCGGCGCCTTTCCGGGGCTCCGCGCAACGGAGCCCCGGATTTCGGTCAGCGCTCGGCGACCCGTTCAACTCGGCCGACCAGCAGGACGTAGGACAGGATCCCGGCCACCGTCACTGCCGTCATGTAGCCGAAGGCCGGGGCGAAGCTGTCCTCCGTGACCAGGAAACCGATCACGATCGGCGTCGCGATCGACGACAGGTTGCCGATGAAGTTGAACATCCCGCCGGTGAGCCCGAGCAGCCGCTCCGGTGCCAGCGCCGAGACCAGCGACCAGGTGATCGAGGCGAGCCCGTTGCCGAAGAAGGCCACGGACAGGAACACGATCACCAGCGCCGTCGAGTCGGTGAAGTTCGCCCCCACCATCAGCGTGCTCAGCAGCAGTCCGATGATGATCGGCGCCTTGCGCGCCAGGCCCAGCGACGCGCCCCGCCGCAGCAGGAAGTCCGACACCACACCGGAAGTCAGCACACCGACCAGCGCGGCCACGAACGGCAACGAAGCCAGGAACCCGGACTTGATGTAGTCCATGCCGCGGTAGTCCACCAGGTAGGTGGGGAACCAGGTGAGGAAGAACCACAGCGTCGAGGTCAGGCAGAACTGGCCGAGGTAGATGCCCCACAGCTTCCTGCGCCCGAGCACCGTGGCGAGGTCGCCGCGGGTGATCCGGGCCCGCCGCGGCTGCTCGTCGACCAGGTCGACCAGGCCGCCGCCGGAGCGGATCAGCTCGACCTCGGCGGCGTTGGCTCGCGACTCGCGCGGTTCCCGGTAGCCGAGGTACCACACCGCGCCCCACACGATCCCGACCAGGCCGGTGAGGATGAAGACCCAGTGCCACGACACCGCCGACTGCAACCAGGACAGCACCGGCGTCAGCAGCGCCAGGCCGATGAACTGCCCAGAGGTGTAGAAGCCGATGGCGGTGCCGCGTTCCCGCTCCGGGAACCACACCGTGGCGACCCGGCTGTTGATCGGATACGCCGGCGCCTCGCACGCGCCGACCAGCAACCGCAGCACGATCAGCGCGACGAACCCGCCGACCATGCCCATGAACAGCGTCGCCAACGACCACAGCACCAGGCACAGCGGGTAGAGCACTCGCGGCCGGATCCGGTCCACCAGCCAGCCGCCGGGGATCTGCATCGCCGCGTAGGTCCAGCCGAACGCCGAGAGCAGCAACCCCTGCTGCGCCTTGGAAAGCTCCAGCTCCTCGGCGATGGCCGGCAGCGCGATCGACAGGTTCGAGCGGTCCAAGTAGTTGATCACGACCGTGCCGAACAAGAGCACGGCGATGAGCACGCGGGCGCGGGAGGCGGTGCCCGAGGCCCGCGCCGCCGCGGTCGATGCGGTGTCGGTCATCCGGCTCACCACTCCGCCACGGAACCGTCGGCGTGCCGCCAGACCGGATTGCGCCAGCGGTGGCCTTCGGCTGCGCGCTCGGCCACGTACTCCTCGTTGATCTCGATGCCCAGCCCCGGGCCGGTCGGGATCGCGACCTGCCCGGCGTCGTAGGTGAACACCGCCGGATCGGCCAGGTAGTCGAGCAGGTCGTTGGAGGTGTTGTAGTGGATGCCCAGGCTCTGCTCCTGGATCGTGGCGTTGTAGCAGCCCGCGTCGATCTGCAGGCAGGCGGCCAGCGCGATCGGACCGAGCGGGCAGTGCAGCGCCAGCGCCACGTCGTAAGCCTCGGCCAGGTGCGCGATCTTGCGGGCCTCGGTGATCCCGCCGCAGTGCGAAGGATCGGGCTGGACGATGTCCACCGCGCCGGAGGCCAGCACCGACTTGAAGTCCCACCGCGAGTACAGCCGCTCCCCCAGCGCGATCGGGATCGGCGAGCTCCGCAGCACGTCGGCGAAGCCATCCAGGTGCTCGGACAGCACCGGCTCCTCGACGAACATCAACCGGTAGGGCTCCAGCTCGCGCAGCAGCACCTTGGCCATCGGCCGGTGCACCCGGCCGTGGAAGTCGACACCGATGCCGACGTCGGGTCCGACCGCCTCGCGCACCGCGGCGACGTTGGCCACGCACTGGTCGACCTTGGCCCAGCTGTCGAGGTACTGCAGCTCCTCGGTGCCGTTCATCTTGACCGCGGTGAAGCCGCGGTCGACCACGGCCCGGGCGGCCTGGGCGGTCTCGGCCGGGCGGTCGCCGCCGATCCAGGAGTAGACCTTGATCCGGTCGCGCACCCGGCCGCCGAGCAGGTCGTGCACCGGCACCCCGAGCGTCTTCCCCCGGATGTCCCACAGCGCCTGGTCGATCCCGGCGAGCGCGCTCATGTGGATGCCGCCACCCCGGTAGAAACCGCCCCGGTAGAGCACCGTCCAGAGGTCCTCGATCCGGGACGGGTCCTGGCCGACGAGGTAGTCGGAGAGCTCGTCGACGGTGGCGGCCACCGCGTCGGCGCGCCCCTCCAGGACCGGCTCGCCCCACCCGACGACGCCTTCGTCGGTCTCGATCTTCAGGAACAGCCAGCGCGGCGGCACCTGGTATGTCGTCATTGACGTGATCTTCATCTGGTGCGTTTTCCTTCTTCTAGTGCTGCCGGTGCCGACTCAGCGGGTGGCACCCGCCCAGGCGCGCCGCATCGCGACCGCCCGGGCACCGACCTGTGCGGGGGTGTCCCCTGGCCTGTAGAGCGCGGAACCGAGCCCGGCCCCGCCCGCTCCGGCCGCCGCCCAAGCGGCGAGGTTGGTCTCGTCGACCCCGCCGACCGGCAGCAGTTCGACGTCCGGTGGCAGGACCGCCCGCCACGCCTTCATCCCCGCCATCCCGACCGCGTCGGCGGGGAACAACTTCAGGTGCCGCGCGCCGGCGGCGACAGCGGCGAACGCCTCGGTCGGCGTCGCCACTCCGGGGTACGGCCGCATGCCCGCTTCCACCGCTGCGGCGATGACCGCGGGATCGGTGTTGGGCGCGACGACGATCCGCGCACCCGCGGCGTGGGCTCGCGGCACGTCCGCGACGTCGACCACCGTGCCGACCCCCACCGCGCAGCTCCCGCCCAAGGATCCGGCCAGCCGCTCGACCGAGGTGAACGGGTCCGGCGAGTTCAGCGGCACCTCGATGGCGTCGATGCCCGCCTCGACGAGCACCTCGCCGATGGCGAGCACTTCGTCCGGCGTGATGCCGCGCAAGATCGCGACGAGTCCGCTGCCGTTCACTGCCATTGCTGCTCCTGTGCTTCGGGGTGGTGGAGTCCGGTCGAGCACGCGATCCGCCAGAGCCCGCGCGCTGCGACGTCCTCGGTCAACACGGTCGGGACGACGCCGTGCGCGGCCAACGCGCGTTCGTAGCGGCGGCACAGGTCCTCGGTTCCGCACAGCAGCACCCGGCCCGGGGCGGTGGTCGGCAACTGGTGCGCGACCTCGTGGGCGATGAGCACGCCCGAGACGTAGTCGTGCACCGACGCCGGATCCAGGAGGCCGTCGAGCACGAGCGGACGGGCGCCGAAGAGCTCGGCCGTCAGACCGCGCGAGCGCCCGGCGACCAGCCCGCGGGCGAACGCCTCGTCGTCGCGACGTGGTTCGACGGCCGTGCGGGCGAGGATCCCATCGGCGGTCAACAGGCCGAACAGCTCGCCGGACATCGCGGTGGTGAAGGAGAGCACCTTGCCGTTGTCGACCCTCACCCACTTGCTGTGCGTGCCGGGCAGGACCAGGGTGACCACTCCGGTGGGCTCGTCCAGCGCCTCGAGCGCACCGATGATCTGCGCTTCCTCACCTCGGATCACGTCGCCGGGCACGTCCGCGGCGGACGGAACCCGCAAACCGGGCACGAGGTGGACGACTCCTCGACGGTGCCGCACCCGCACGAGCGCGTCGGCTCCGAAGCGCAGGTCGGCAGGAACGGTGCGGTAGCCGGCGTCAGCCCAGCCCTGGGCGCTGCCGACCATGCCGCAGGCGATCACCGGCACGTCCGGGTGCGCGGTGACCCAGTCACCGCAGGCCGACCAGAACGCCGCCTCGTACGCGAGTTCCCGCGCATGGCCGTCGCGGACGTCGATGCCCTCCGTGGTGGCGAGCAGGCCCTGGTCAGGGCGGCGGACGTCGATGATCCGGCCGACGCGGTCGAGCAGCCAGGCGCGCTGCGCGGAGGTTCCCCAGTCGAGTGCTATCAGGCCCGGGAGGCGGCTGGCGTCGGTCATGGGCGGAACTGTGCGAGATTCTTCCCGATAATGCGAACACCGTCCCCATATGTAGGATCGGGATCATGGTCACCGAGGATTCCGCTGCTCCCCCGGGCACCCAGACCCTGGCCAGAGGGCTTGCGATAGTGCGCGCAGTGGCCGACGGCGCCACCGATCTGCGCACCCTCGTCGAGCGGACCGGCCTGGGCCGCAGCACCGCGCACCGCCTGGTGCAGCTGCTGGTCCGCGAGGGGTACCTGCGATCCGGGCGGGGCGGCTACGTGCTCGGTCCGACGCTCATCGAACTCGGTTTCCAGGCGCTGCACGGCAACCCGCTGCCGGTGGTGGCCCGGCCGATCCTCGAAGAGCTGTCGGAGCAGCTGCAGGACACCGTCCACCTGGCGGTGCGTGACGGCTCGTCGGTGCTCTACCTCGACAAGCTGCCCGGTTCCCGAGGTGCGGAGATGCGCTCGCGGATCGGGCACCGGATGCCGCTCACCCGCACCGGCGTCGGCATGGCCCTGCTGCTGGACTCGCCGCAGGAGTGGGAACAGCTCTACGAAACCGAGACCTCGGTGGAGCCCGCGCTGGCCAACGACGACATCGAGACGTTCACCGCCCGGATGCGCGAGTACGCGACGTCGCAGGTGACCATGGACATGGAGGACAACGAGCCCGGCATCCGCTGCGTAGCCGCCCCCATCCGCGACGCCACCGGAACCCTGGTGGGCGCGATCAGCGTGTCAGCCACCCGCCCGTACATGCCCGCAGCCCGGATGCGCGGCCTGGTCAAAGTGGTCAGCCGCGCCGCCCAGCGAATCTCCGCCGCACTAGGCCACCGAACTCTCTGACGGCGCTGGCCCCACCGCAGCGTCACCGCGTGCGAGGGTCATCGCGCCGCAGGGAATTCGCGATGTTCCGCCGCCACGCACCCACTGGACGCCCAGCAGTTCGAGGTCGTGTCCCAGCAGGTTTCGGTAGTCCGGCCGGACTTCGTGGTCGATTAGGATTCTGCGAGTTCGGCGAGCCTGTCCAGGGAGGCCCGGAGCCTGTCCTCAGTTGTGGCGCGGGCGCGGGGCAGGCGGTTCTCGTCGGTCAAGTGGGACCAGTCGTAGGTGTGGCAGACCTGGGTGCGACCATCGGCGGTCGGTTCGAGCTCCCACCGCCAGAGGTGCCCGGGCGGCTGCTTGCCGGGTTCGGACGGCAGCCAGGCGATGCGACGTCCCTCTTCGAACTCCACCACGCGGTTCTCGCGGACGCTGCCCTGGGTGAGCTTCACGGTGAACACCTCTCCCACGGCGCGCACGCGCTGCCCTTCGGGAGCTTCGGCGAGATTGTCATTGCCATCCCACCGCGGCTGTTGTGCCGGATCGGCGATCAGTTCGAAGATCCGCTCCGCACTGGCGGCGATCACCCGGCAACTGGTCACGACGTTCGGAGATTGGCTGTTGGCAGTCACCACCTGATTGAAGCACCCCTAACCCGCATCCAGAAGCTCTTGAAGCCGAGTTCTACAACCCGGATCCGCAGTTGATCCTGGCAGGATTCGCGCGCGCGGCCGCTCGAGCCGCCGCGCAGTCCACAAAGGACGATGATCGAGGAGCAGAACACGGGGCTCGCCCTCACCGACGTTCTCAGAAGCCCGAGCTCAGCGGTTGCGGCTTCTCCCCCTCGATCACGCGATGGCGGATCTCGCCCAGCTGCTCGACGACCAGCCGCACCACGTCCCCGGGCTGCAGCCAGCCCCTGAACTCGTCCGGGTTCATCGCGAAGTGCTCGAACAGGCATCCGCTCGGCACCGTGCCGGAGCCGATGACGTCACCGGGTCGCAGCGTGGTGCCCCGCGACGTGTAGGTGATCATGTCGGGGAAGCCCCAGTCGATCGAGTCCCAGCGGCCCTCGCTCACCAACTCGTCGTTGACGTACCCGGCCATGCCGAGGTCGAACGCGTTGCGGCTGCGGAAGGGCTCGATCTCGTCCGGCGTGACGAGCATCGGTCCCAACGTGTTCGCCCCGTCCTTCCCCTTGGCCGGCCCCAGCTGCATCGCCATTTCGTTGATCTGCAGGTCGCGGGCGCTCCAGTCGCACAGCAGCAGGTACCCCGCGATGTGCGACTCGGCCCGGTGGAGCAGGATGTTCGAGCCCGCCCGGCCGATGACCGCCGCGATCTCCAGCTCGTAGTCGAACTTCTCGCTGCCCGGCGAGATCGCCACGTCGTCGTGCGGGCCTATCACGGCTGCCACGTTGGAGAAGTAGAACGCCGGGAACTGGTTGTGCCGCTCGTCGACCGGGATGTCGGCAGCGCCCTGGCAGTTGCGCAGGTGCTGGAGGAACCCGGTGCAGTCGCGGATCGACCGGGGCTGCAGCGGGGCGCGCAGCGTGAGGCCTTCGAGCGGCAACGTCTCGCTCGGCGCGGTTGCGGCCCGCTCCCCCGCAGCGGCGAGGTCGTCGGCGTCGAGAAGGTCGAGCAGCGTCACGCGTGGCTCCAGGCCCAGCACCTGGTCGTCGACGACCAAGCCGACGCGGTCTCCGCCGGCCGGCGAGGCGTAGGTGACGAAACGCATCAGTCGTTCCCTCCCGCGGTGGCGTCGAGCTCGGGGAAGCCCTCGAGCGCGGCGATTCGGCCGAGCACGAGGAGCCGTTCCTCGCGCGGCATGTCCGGGTTGAGCTGCTGGTAGACGTTGATGACGTTCTGCGCGAGCCTGCCGTGCTCCGGCAACTCGCCGTACTCGCCCAGGTCGATGGACGCGATCGCCGCGTCGACGTCGAGCCCGTCCTCGAACCGCTTGCGCGCCTCGGCTTCGACGAACACGAGGTACTCGCGCATGGCCGACACCTCGGCCTTCCCGGACACCGGCCCGTGCCCCGGCACGATCGTCGTGACGTCCATGTCGAGGATGCGGTCGAGCGCGTTGATCCACCGGTCGATCGGCCCGGCCCACGCGATCGGCGTGCCGCCGACGAACAGGATGTCGCCCGCGTACAGCAGCTTCGCGTCCGGGACGTGCACGAGCGCGTCGCCCGGGGTGTGCGCCGGGCCGACCTGGATCAGCCACACCTCCCGGCCACCGACGTCGAGGCCCAGCTCGCCCTCGAACGTCCGGTCCGGCCCGGTCGCGGTGATCCCCTCGAAGTCGAACGGTGCGAAGATGTGCCGAGCGAAGTCACCGGTCGGCCCGGCCACCTTCTTGATCCCGGCGAGCTGCTCCACCGCCTCCTGCGTCATCAGCTCCGCGGCAGCCGCGGACGCCACGATCTCCACACCTCGTGCCGCGACGAGCTCGTTGCCGAAGACGTGGTCGCCGTCGGAGTGCGTGTTGACCAGCGTGCCGAGCGGGTGCTGCCCGAGCACCGGCGCGATGCCGTCGAGCATTTCGCGGGTGAGCGCGAGGTCGAAGAGCGTGTCGACCATGAGCGAGGTGCCGGAACCGGTGATCAGCCCGGAATTGCTCCACCCCCAGCTGCCGTCGGGCAGCATCCACGCGTAGCAGCCGTTCCCGAGGTCGTGCAGGCCCTTGTCGTACGTCGAGCTGCTCATGAAGTCCCTTCCTCCGCGATCACCCCCGTCGCCGGCCAGCGGCCGGGCCGAGGTGTCGTGCGGCTGGTTCTGACGTGGACGTCGCGCGCGGACGCAGCCAGTAACATGAACTCGAGTACATTATTGGACTTGGATCCAAGTTTTTTCGCACCATAGGGTTGGCGACTGGAGGGTGTCAAGATTTCAAGCCGACGTGGGGATCGAATGCGCAGCGCCGAGATGAATGCCGAACCGGGCGAGCAGGTGCCACCTGCCGGGCAGAGCCGCCAGACCCGCAAGCGGGAACAACGGCGAGACCACGTCTTCCGCGCCGCCATCGAGCTCTTCGTCGACCGGGGCTACGACAGCACGACGATGGACGACATCGCCGAGCGCGCCGACGTCGCGAGGGCCACGGTCTTCAACCACTACCCGCGCAAGGCGGCCTTCCTAGAGGAGTGGACGCTCCGCCGCCGCGAGCGCGCCGCACGCGTGCTCGCCGAAAGCGTGTCGGGCACCGCGAACGCGAAGGAGCAGCTCCGGACGTTCTTCGCCGAGCTCGTGGCCACCAACGAGGAATCCCGCGCCGAGGCCATGGCCCTCCTGCTTCCCGGGCTGCGCGCGACGAACCTGATCGTCGACCCCGCGCTCGGACACGCACTCGCCGACGTCATCGGAAACTCCGCCGACGCCGGGAAGCTGCGACCAGGCGCCGACCCCGAACACGTCGGACGCCTGCTCGCAGTCGGTTACTTCTCAGTGCTCTACCGGTGGATCTCCCACGATCCGCCCAGCTTCGACTTCTGGCACGAGATCGAGATCCTGCTGGACACCGTCTTCGACGGCGCCCTGCACTCCTGACCCCAGCGCCGGAACGCTCGCCATCGGCGAAGCGCCGTCAGCTGCTCGCCGTTCCGGACTCGAGACCGTGATGCACGCCCATGACCAGGTGCTCGTCCTCGGCCGGACCAGCCCACGACACCGGACAACCAAGCACGTGCGCCACTTGATCGGTCGCGATCTGCAGCACCTGTGTCCTTCACCAGGAACGTTCTCCTAATACGAACGTGGGCGCGCAGCAAGGGTTTTGAATCCTGCTGCGCGCCCGCATCGGGTGACCCGAGCTAGGACGCCCGATCCTCCGGTAGGGGCTTTCGGGCGGTTTCGTTCGCGAGCAGGACGCCGATGAGGGACAGAGCTGCTACCGCAACGAGGAAGAAGGCCGGGGCATGCGAGTTGCCGGTCTGCGCGATCAACCAAGTCGCCGCGTAGGGGGCGACACCGCCGAACAGGACGGCGCCGACGTTGAAGGGCAGTGCGAAACCCAGGTACCGGGAACGGGTGGCGAATGCTTCGGCGAAAAAGGCGGGAAACACCGCGTCGTTGAGCGAGAACATGGCCAGCAGCAGGACGAGTACGGAGGTGGTGAGCACCATGCCACCGAAGGACAGCGCCACCATCATCGGGTAGCTCAGCAGGATGAGCAGCGCGCAGGCCGCGATCAGGATGCGCTTGCGGCCGAGCCGGTCCGACAGCGACGCCGTTACCGGGATGATGGCGACGTAGGCGACCAGGGCGATCATGACGACCAGGTTCGAGTCGGCCTCGCTCATGCCGACCTGCTCGATGAGATAGGTCGGCACGTACCCGAGCAGCAGGTAGTAACCACCGGCGTTGAGCGCCATGATCAGCAACAGCTTGCCCATGCCCGGGAGATCGGCGAGCTTCGACCGCTGCGGCGCGGGCCGAGCAGCCCGTTCGGCTTCCACCAGCCGGCGGTACTGCGGCGTTTCCTCCAGGCGGAACCGCAGGTAGAGCCCGACCAGACCGAGCGGCCCGGACAGCAGGAACGGGACCCGCCAGCCCCAGGTCTCCATCGCCGCAGGGGACAGCGCCGAGTACAGCGTGGTGGTCATGGCCGAAGCCAGCAGGAAACCGGCCGCCGAACTCATCGGCACCATGCTGGTGAACAGCCCGCGCTTGCGGTCCGGCGCGTACTCGGCGATGAAGGTGCCCGCCCCGGCGTACTCCCCGGAGGCCGAGAAGCTCTGCGTCATCCGCAGCAGGAGCAGCAGGGCGGGCGCGGCGATACCGATCGAGGCGTAGCCGGGGATCAGGCCGATGGCGAAGGTCGAACCCGCCATGAGCAGGATCGTCGTCGCCAGGATCCGCTTGCGCCCCAACCGGTCTCCGAGCGACCCCCACAGCAGTGCGCCGATCGGCCGGACGAGGAAGGACAGCGCGAAGACGGCGAAGGTGCTCAGCAGGGCCACCGAGCGGTCCTCGGTCGGGAAGAACACCGTCGCCATGGTCGTCGCCAGGTAGCTGTAGGAGGCGTAGTCGAAGTACTCGATCAGCGTGCCGACCCCGCCCGCGGTGACGACTCGACGCAGCACCGCGCGGTTCTCCGCAGCGGGTCTGCTGGTGGTGGCGGTGGACATGAGCTGCCTCCTCGATCCGCACGGCGCCGGGATCGTTCAGAGCTGGTTCAAGACACTCACCCGGTGTGGTGCACACACGATGCCAGCGGCCTCATCGCTGGTAAATCGCCGCCTCGGACAACATCGCACCGCGAGATGTCCGCTGCGGCGAAGCGCGGCGCCTCAGTCCTCCCGGAAACCGCGCGCCTTGAGCGCGAGCCACAGCTCGGTCTGCGCGTCGACGCTTTCAAGGCTGCGTCCGGTCAGCTGGGTGATCCGGTGGATCCGGTTGCGGACCGTGTGCCGGTGCACGCCCATCCGCTCGGCGCAGGCCTCGACCGACCGCCGTTCGATCAACCATGCGTGCAGGGTGCGGAGCAGCACCTCGCCGTTGCCGGTGGCTTCGATCGGGGCGAGAACCGCACCGGCGAACGCGCTGAGGTAGTCGGTGTCGGCGACCTTGAGCAGGAACTCGTGCGCCACGCCGTCGACGAACTCGATCGGGGACCCGGTGCGACGACTGGTCTCCAGCGCCGATGCCGCCTGGCGCATCGTCCGCGATGCCCCACCCGGGGACACCGCGGTTCCGATCCCCACCGGCACCTTCAGCCCGTAGTCCTGCAGGATCCGCTGCGGTTCCCCCACCGCCAGGCATTCCACCAGCCGGCCGCGGTGCCGCAGCAACGGCGTGCCGAGCACCACGGCGAGATCGTCGAGCAGCACCTCGGCATGGGTGTCCGAGTCCGCCTCGACCGCGATTCCCCGCAGTTCGCGGGCTTCGACGCCGAGTCCGCGGAGCAGGGCGCGGGCCCGGCCGTCATCGTCGACCGCCAACAGGTTCGCGAACACCTGCGCCCGCCGACGCCGGGTCGGTTCGTCCAGGAACCAGCGCCGCTCGAATTCGAGCGCCAGCAAGGACAACAGCGTCGGTACCGCCAACTCGGCCTTCGGCAGTCGGGAGCAGGTGCGCACGGCGTAGCCGCGCACCGTCGCCTCCCCTGAGAACGGGGACACCACGATCTCAGCACCGCTGTCCTCACCGGACAGACACAACCGGTCGCCAAGGCCCGGGGGCTCCTCGCGCACCTTCGCGCTGACCGCTTCGAGCACCTCGGCTTCCAGTCCCGAGTTCTTCCCCAACACCCGCCCGACCCGGTCGAGCACCCCGGCGCCCTCCCCCGTCGACTGACGCCATTCCTCGAGCAGGTCGTCGATGTTTCCACCGCGCGACACGATCCCGGTCAGCCGCACCTGCATGGCAGAGGATTCCTGCAGGACCAGCCGCTCGGACTCGACCTGCGCGGCAATGATCGCGCGCGTGATGCACACGAACGACGTCGTGGCCGGAGCGGTGAGCAGCGGCAGATCGCGCTCCCGAGCGAGCTCGACGAGCACCTCCGGCACTTCGTCGAAGGGCACCTGCGGACCGAGACCGACGACGAGGGCGACGACACCGCCCTCGACGAGCTCGTCGAAGTACTGCGACCAAGCCCGCACATCGTGCCCGAGCAGCGCACCCGTGGTCATCACCAGCTCGCCGCCGTCCAACCACGGCCCCGGCGAGCAGAGCTCGACGACGTGCGGGGCGTCGACCACCGCATCCATCCGAGATCCGGCATGCGCGACCGATAGGTGCAACCCGTCGAGAGCGACAACGTCAGCGACCGTGAGCGCGCGAGCAGCACTTGCCATGCCGGACAGCGTACTGCTCCGGAAGTTCGCCAAGGAGGCGAGAATGCGGTGTTGATTTGTACGTCGCGGAGATTGTTGCCGTCTGACGCCGCCCATAGCGTGGACACGTCAGGCCACCTCGACGCACCGCCGTCGAACCGCAAGATCGGAGACGCGATGATCGGGCAGAACGAGTACTACGAGGGCAAGGTCCGCAGCCTCGAATTCGCCAACGCGCAGGGCAAGTTCACCGTCGGCGTGATGGAACCCGGCGAGTGGACCTTCGAAGCACCGACCCGGGAATGGATGATCCTCACCCGAGGCTCCTGGGACGTGAAGCTGCCCGGCTCCGACCAGTGGAAGACCTTCGGCGAAGGCGATTCCTTCCAGATCGAGGGCAACGAGTCCTTCACCGTGCGCATCACCGACACGGTCGCATACCTCTGCCCCTACACGTGATCGCACCGGTGTCCCGTTGATCCGCACGGATCAACGGGACACCCCGCCCGCGGTCGACTCAAGGTTAATTTCAGTTGCCACTGACATAATCGTCTCGATCGACAGGAAAGCGGGCCGCGGCCGCGCGAACAGCGAACCCGGATCAGCTCGTTGCAGCTTGCACTGAGCAGGCTGTCTCAGGCGTTCAGGCTTCGTCTCGATCAGATCGGGCCCGCGCCTGGCGGGACGCCCTGGCAGTGCCGAAGTTCGACCAGTCGGCCTCGGCCGGACGCCCCCAGACCACCACGACCTTGAGCACCGTCCCGCCCGTGTTGTGCAAGTCGTGATCGGATCCGACGGGAGCGAGCACCGCGTCCCCCGGCCCGAGCACGTGGGTCTGCTCGTCGACGCGCATCGTGGCTGTGCCCTCGACGACGAGGTAGAGCTCTTCGAGCGGTTCATCCTCGCGATGGGCGTGCATGCCCTCCGCGCCGCCTGGCGGCAACTCCCACAGCTGGACCGCCACGGGCAGGCGCGCGCGGTCGAGGAAGTACCACTGGACCCTGGTCAGCGCGGTCCCGCCGTGCATGTCGTAGTCGAATGCCGCACTCCCGGCACGCTCAAGCATGAACTCGCTCCGAATCGCTGCTGCAGCAATGACGCCCCACAAGGTCGCACAGCACGCTCCGCTCGCGCAGCGGACCGCTGGTGGAGATCTTCACGCCACCCATGCCGTTCAGGGAACCCAGTCGAATCCCCGCGCCGGTTCAGCATTCGATGACGTTGACCGCGAGTCCGCCGCGGGCCGTCTCCTTGTACTTGACCTTCATGTCCCGGCCGGTCTCCCGCATCGTCTTGATCACCTTGTCCAGCGAGACGAAGTGGTTGCCATCACCGCGCAACGCCATCCGCGCCGCCGTGATCGCCTTGACCGATGCCACCGCGTTGCGCTCGATGCACGGGATCTGCACCAGCCCACCGATCGGATCGCAGGTCAGCCCCAGGTTGTGCTCCATCGCGATCTCAGCGGCGTTCTCCACCTGACGCGGCGTCCCGCCGAGCACCTCGGCCAGCCCGGCCGCGGCCATGGAGCACGCCGAACCGACCTCGCCCTGGCACCCGACCTCCGCGCCGGAGATCGAGGCGTTCTCCTTGAACAACACCCCGACAGCCCCGGCCGCCAACAAGAACCGCACCACACCGTCGTCGTCCGCACCGGGCACGAACCGGGTGTAGTAGTGCAGCACCGCCGGAACGATGCCGGCCGCACCGTTGGTCGGCGCAGTCACCACCCGCCCACCAGCCGCGTTCTCCTCATTCACCGCCAGCGCGAACAGCGTGACCCACTCCAGCGGATCGTCCTGCGCGGTCAACGACCCGGCCAGCTCCGCCGCCCGCCGCTTGACCTTCAACCCGCCCGGCAACTCACCGGTGTTGCGGCAACCGTTGTCCACGCACTCCCGCATGACATGCCAGATCTCCAACAGCTCCTTGCGCACGGCATCCTCGCCACGCCAGGACAACTCGTTGGCCAGCATCACGCCGCTGATCGACAAACCCGACTCCGCGGTGCGCTCGAGCAGCTCCACACCAGTGCGGAACGGCAGCCGCAACTCGGTCTCATCCGGCTTGATCCGGTCGGACCCCGTCGCGTCCTCGTCGACGACGAAACCACCACCCACCGAGTAGTACACCGCGCTGTCCAGCTCGACGTCCCCGGCGAAAGCGGTGAACCGCATACCGTTCGGATGCACCGGCAACGACCGACGCCGGTGCATCACCAGATCCCGATCACCGTTGAACCGGATCTCATGCGTCCCGTCCAGGCGCAACCGCCCCGTCGCACCGATCTCGACCACCCGGTCCGCCACCGCGGCCGGATCCACGACCTCCGGGCTGTGGCCCTCCAGGCCCAACAGCACCGCCTTCGGGCTGCCATGCCCGTGACCGGTCGCCCCCAACGAACCGAACAACTCCGCCTTGACCCGTGTGACCTGCAGCAACCGGCCCTCATCGCGCAGTCGCCGCGCGAACCGCTTGGCCGCCCGCATCGGCCCCACGGTGTGCGAACTCGACGGCCCGATGCCCACCGAGAACAGGTCGAAGACACTGATGCTCACAACTGCGCCAAGTCGTTGACATCCGGTGCGAACTCGGTGGTCGCGTCGGCCAGCCAGTCGGCCAGGTAGCGGGCGAAGGACGCCCGCACCACGACCCAGTACCGGGGCGCTCGGGCATCGCAGCACACGAGCACGACCTGCGCCCGCGCCAACAACGTCGACGCGCACCGGCCGGCGGGGAATGCGCGCGGGTGCAGGTCAAGCGCGCACCCGGAGTTGAGCAGGTCTCGAGCGCGTTCCCCCGACACCTCGATGATGGTGCGGTGCGCGGAAACATCCACCACAGCACCGAAACCGCCACCGAGCGCCGAGTTGAGCGTCCGCTCGATCCGATCCTGCGCCCCCACCGGGCCGATGATCAGCCACTCGTCGGGGCCCAGCCACAGCACCACCAGATCGCGGGTCACCACGACGCCACCGGGGTCACCCGGCAACATCGCGCCGATGGCGGTGGCGATCCGC
Source organism: Saccharopolyspora oryzae (assembly GCF_027853915.1). Taxonomy (GTDB): domain Bacteria; phylum Actinomycetota; class Actinomycetes; order Mycobacteriales; family Pseudonocardiaceae; genus Saccharopolyspora; species Saccharopolyspora oryzae. Next base: position 4,690 of record NZ_JAQGLA010000009.1, on the reverse strand, counting down.
TCGGCGGCCGAACTCTTCGGATCGACGCGCAGTCCCACCTGCGCCCGGAACGGGACCTCCGCGATCCGCGCGACCGTCGCATCGGCCGTGGAGATCACCCGGTCAGCAAGCGGAGTAAGTGCCTCGGTGTCAGCCATCGCGGCGGGCTCCTTCCTTGTCGTAGAACACGGGCTCGGTCACGGTGACCGGAACCAGCCGGTCACCGACCGGGCTGTAGACGCACTCACCGATCCGGTTCCGCCCGTTCTCCAACAGCGCCAACGCGAATCCGCGTTCCAGCACCGCGCTGCGGTAGCTGGAGGTGACGTGGCCCAGCATCGGCACCGGTGGTGCGGGCAGTTCCGCGGCTTCGACCAATTGAGCTCCCTCGTCGAGCACGAGGTCCGGATCCTGGGGCAACAGGCCGACGAAGTGCTTGCGGTCCTCCCGCGCCGTATCGGCTCGGGAGAAGGACCGCTTGCCGATGAAGTCGGGCTTCTTCTTCGACACCGCCCAGCTCATGCCGAGGTCGTGCGGGGTGACCGTGCCGTCGGTGTCCTGCCCGACGATCGGGAATCCCTTCTCGGCGCGCAGGACGTGCATGGTCTCGGTTCCGTACGGCGTGATGCCCTCCGGCTCGCCCGCGGCGACCAGCGCCTCCCACAGCGCGAGTCCGTGCCAGCGCGGAACGTTGATCTCGTAGGCGAGTTCACCGGAGAAGCTGATCCGGCACACCCGGGCCCGCAGCCCGGCGACCGCGGCGTCCTGCCAGGACATGAACGGGAAGCTGTCGTTGTCCACGGCCAGCTCCGGTGCCACCCGGGCCAGCACGGCGCGGGACTTCGGCCCGACCAGCGCGACGGTGGCCCACTGCTCGGTGACCGAGGTCAGGTGCACCCGGAGGTCCGGCCACTCGGTTTGCAGCCATTCCTCCAGCCACTCCAGCACGGCCGCCGCTCCCCCGCTGGTGGTGGTGATCAGATACCGGTCCGCAGCAATGCGGATCACGGTTCCGTCGTCGAAGACCATGCCGTCGGCCTTGCACATCAGGCCGTAGCGGATCCGGCCGACCTTGAGCGTGCTCATCATGTTGGTGTAGACCCGGTCCAGGAACTCAGCGGCGTCCGGTCCCTGCACGTCGATCTTGCCCAATGTGGACACGTCCTGGATGCCGACGCCCTCGCGCACCGCCCGGCACTCGCGGAGCACGGCCGACGCCATGTCCTCCCCCGGGTGCGGGTAGTACCAGGGGCGCTTCCACTGGCCGACGTTCTCGAACGGAGCCCCCTGCTCGACGTGCCAGTCGTGCATCGCCGTCACCCGGATCGGGTCGTAGAGGTCGCCTCGTTCACGACCCGCCAGCGCGGCGAAGGCGACCGGCGCGTACGGCGCGCGGAAGGTCGTGGTGCCCAGTTCCGCGAGGTCCAGGCCCAGGATTTCGGCGATGACCCCGGTGGCCAGCGTTCCCGAGGTCTTGCCCTGGTCGTGAGCGGTGCCAATCGTGGTGTAGCGCTTGACGTGCTCGACGGAGCGCATGCCCGCGCCGGTCGCGCGACGGACGTCGGCCACCGTGGCGTCCCTGGCCAGGTCGACGAAGTGGTGGTCCCAACCCTGCGCACCGGGGACGAGCCAGGTCGGCTTCCCCGGTTCGACCGGAACCGGCCGGGTGCGCGGGATCGGTACCGGGTCCGCTGCGACGCCCAGCCTTTCGCTGGCCGCGGTCGCGGCGTCGGCTCCGTCGGCCAGGCATTCGCGCGTGGTCAGCAGGCCCGCTGCTGCACCGACCGTTCGCACCGGTTTGCCCGTCTCGACGGGGACGAACGCACCGAGATCAGCGGCGAACCGGAGTCCGGCCCGAGCCTGGCTGTGCAGGTGCACCGCGGGGTTCCAGCCACCGGAGACCAGCAGCAGGTCGCACTCCTCGCTGCGGTACTGGTTCGGTTCGCCGAGCGCGGCGAGGTGGGCTGCGGTCACGTGCTCGACACCGCTGGTGCCGACGACAGCTTGGCTGGTCAGGATGCGGATGCCGCGCTCGGCGCAACGCGCCGCCCAGTGCACCGGCGCGGTCTCCCGGACCTCCGCGATGCAGGCGATGTCGACGCCGGCGTCGTGCAGCTCGATCGCGGCAGAGTATGCGCTGTCGTTGGTGGTGAACACGACCGCGCGGCTGCCGACCAGCACTCCGTGGCGGTTGAGGTAGGTGCGTGCGGCACCCGCCAGCATCGTGCCCGGCCGGTCGTTGTCGGCGAACACGAGCGGACGCTCGTGGGCACCGGTGGCGAGCACCAGCTCGCGCGCCCGGATGCGCCAGATCCGCTGGCGGGACCCACCGCCGGTCCGCTTTTCCACGGCGACGACGTAGTTGTCCTCGTACAGCCCGAAAACCGTGGTATTCGGGAGCAGGCGCGCCTCGTCGCTGCCTCGCAGCTCCTCGGTCACCCGGTGCACCCAGTCCAGTGCCGGGGCGCCGTCGAACTCTTCGGGAGCACCGAGCAGGCTCCCGCCGAACTCGGTGTCGGAATCGGCGACGATCACCCTGGCCCCGGTGCGCGCCGCCTGGCGCGCTGCGGCCAGTCCGGCCGGTCCCGCACCGACCACCAGCACGTCGCAGTGCGCGTGCATGGTGTCGTAGCGCGCGGGATCGGCTTCCGCGGCCAACCGGCCACGCCCGCACAGGCCCGACGCCCGCAGCCCGTCCGACAGCGGCACGGTGGTGGCCGTCAGCATCGGTTCCGGGAAGGGCGCCTCGATCTGCACCAGGGCGTTGGGCTCCTCCACCCCGGCGGCCGCGATGCCGCGCGGACGGCCGTACTTGATGCTGGTGCCGACCTGGTGGACCCCGTTGGCCAGCAACGCCGACGCGAGCGTGTCACCGGCGTAGCCCTGGTGCTGCACGCCGTCGAAGTGGAAGGTCAGCGGACGGGAGCGGTCCACTCGGCCTCCTGCTGGTAGCCGCTGCGCGTTCACCGGGCGACCTCCTCGCGCTCCTGCATCCGGTAACCGGACTCGATCTCGTTGGTGACGGTGTCCCGCAGCACGTTGAACCAGCGCCGGCATCCGGAGACGTGCACCCAGCGCTCGGCGAACACGCCTTTGGGGTTGCTGCGGAAGAACAGGTAACGACCCCAGTCCTCATCGGACACCGACGCGGGGTCGTCCGGGTAGTCGACGTGCGCCTGACCGCCGTAGTGGAACTCGTTCTCGTCACGCGGCCCGCACCACGGGCAGGGGATGAGCATCATCAGGGACTCCAGGGGTTTTCCGAGCTGCGGAGCCGGGCTCGACTCGTTCGGCCGCGCACCCCGCGTTCGAGGAGGTTCTCTAGTGGGCAACGCCCGCGGCGCCGTGCTCGTCCACGAGCGCACCGGTGGTGAAGCGGTCGAGGCTGAACGGCGCGTTGAGCGGGTGCGGCCGGTCGTTGGCGATGGTGTGCGCGTAGCACCAGCCGACACCGGGGGTTGCTTTGAAACCGCCGGTGCCCCAACCGCAGTTGACGTAGAGGCCGTCGAACGGGGTCAGCCCCATGATGGCCGAGGCATCCGGGGTCACGTCGACGATGCCGCCCCAGGTGCGCAGCACGTGGGCGCGGGCGAAGATCGGGAACAGCTCCACTGCGGCGGACATCTGGCGCTCGATGACGTGGAAGGCGCCGCGCTGGGAATAGGAGTTGTAGGAGTCGATCCCGGCGCCGAGGACGAGTTCGCCCTTGTGCGCTTGAGAAACGTAGACGTGCACGGCGTTGGACATGACCACGGTGGGGTGGACGGGTTCGAGCAGTTCGGACACGAGGGCTTGCAGCGGGTGGCTTTGCAGCGGCAGCCGCAAGCCCAGGATGTCGGCCAGCACCGAGGTGTGCCCGGCGGCGGCCAACGCCACCTTGCCGGCCCGGATCGCTCCCCGGCTGGTCCGCACCCCGACCACCCGGTCACCGACCACGTCGAAACCGGTGACCTCGCACCCCTGGATCAGGTCCACCCCCAGCTGGTCGGCAGCGCGGGCGAACCCCCAGGCGACGTGGTCGTGCTTGGCGATACCGGCACGCGGCTGGTAGGTGGCGCCGAGCACCGGGTACCGGATGTCCGGCGAGGTGTTGAGGATCGGGCAGATCTCGGCCACCTGCATGGGATCCAGGAACTCGGCGTCGATCCCGTTGAGCTTGTTGGCGTTGACGCGCCGCACGCTGTCGCGCACGTCCTGCAGCGAGTGGGCCAGGTTGAGCACCCCGCGCTGGCTGAACAGCAGCGGGTACTCCAGCTCCGCTTCCAGCTCCTCCCAGAGCTTCAGCGCGTGTTCGTACAACCCCGCGCTTTCATCCCACAGGTAGTTGGAGCGGATGATCGTCGTGTTGCGGGCCATGTTCCCGCCCGCCAACCAGCCGCGCTCCAGCACGGCGACGTTGGTGATGCCGTGGTTCTTCGCCAGGTAGTAGGCAGTGGCCAGGCCGTGCCCGCCTGCTCCGACGATCACCACGTCGTAGGAAGCCTTCGGATCGGGCGTGCGCCACAACCAGTCCGGGTGTTCGGGGAGATCGGCCCCAGGGGTCCGCGGTGCCATCAACGACCTCCGTCCAGGTTCGGGTAGAGGGGGTGCTTGGCGGCCAGTGCCTCGACGCGGGCCCGCAGCTTGGCGCTGGCGGACTCGTCGAAGCCGGGCTTGAGCGCTTCGGCGATCACGTCGGCGACCTCGGTGAAGTCGTCCTTGCCGAAGCCGC
>NZ_JAQGLA010000099.1 GCF_027853915.1 Saccharopolyspora oryzae | reverse complement strand
ACTCGGAAAAGGGCTTCGGCTTCATCGCTCCTGACGACGGCGGCCCGGACGTGTTCGTGCACTACTCGGCCATCGACTCGTCGGGCTTCCGCGAGCTGTCCGAGGACCAGAAGGTGACCTACGAGGTCACCCAGGGCCCGAAGGGCCCGCAGGCCGCCAGCGTGCGCGTCTGACACCTCGTCGTCCAGTGGCTCCCCGTCCTGCCCGGACGGGGAGCCACCGGTGTTTGTGCCGCCGCCAGGAGCACGTTCTCGCTCAGTCGTTCGGGGCCGGGGGAGTGGACGGCGGGGCACTGCTTACGTTGCGCCGTTCATAGGCGATGAAGGAATCGACCATCGCCCGGTAGATGTCGCCGATCAACTCCCCGGATCCGCCCGCTTCCTCGGCACGCGCAGCGGCTGTGGCGACGACGGCTGCAGCCCGGTCCGGTGCCTGCACTTCCAGGTCGGTGCGTTTGAACGTGCCGGCCGCGCGCACCAGGCGTTGTCGGCGCACCAGCAGTTCGACGAGGTCGGCATCCAAGTCGTCGATCGCTGCGCGGACTTCGGCCAGGTCGGCGTAGGAGTCTCCGGAGTCAGCCATGCCGATGATCGTGGCACACGAGGCAGGTCGTCCTCCCGGAGCCGACAACAGATGGTGTCGCCGGTTCACCTCCAGCTTCCAAGGACATCGTCACGGCACAGGGAACCATGAAGTGGTTCGTGCACTACTCGGCCATCGACTCGTCGGGCTTCCGCGAGCTGTCCGAGGACCAGAAGGTGACCTACGAGGTTCCCCATTGCGGCTGCGAAAGCGAGCAGCCGCAACGGGGAACCAATGTTTCGGAGGATGGAAGTCCTCACCTGGTGAAGCGGATCCGCCGGGTCACCGGGATCGCCAACAGGCATGCGACGACGCCGGAGGCGAACAGCAGTGGGTAGTTGGTGCTGGTGCTCGACGCGAAGGAGAGCAGTGCGGGAGCGTAGACCGGGACGAGCGAGCTGGGCAGGGTGAGCGCGATGTTCACGATCCCCATCTCCCGCGCGGCTTCCCCGTCTCCGGACAGCACCGCGGCGGGGACGGCGAAGTGGCCGCAGAAGTACCCGCCGAGACCGACGCCCGCGATCGCGGCGCTGACGTAGAGGGCCGGGACGGTCTTGAAGACCGTCATGACGACCAGCGCCAGCGCGATCATGATCGCCGATCCGATCATCATCAGCCCGCGGCGCCCCAACCGGTCGGTCATCCACCCACCGACCATGCTCGCGGGCAGGGCGATGCCGAAGGCGATCAGGTTCACCACGAACGCGGTGTGCGCGACGTCGCCGCTCGCGACGCCCAGCACGTCGGAGAGGTAGTAGACCAGGTAGGTCGTGAAGGTCGAGACCCCGATGGACAGCAGGAAGACCATCAGGCAGGACCAGGCGAAAGCCGGGTTGTGGCGCGGCCGGAACGAGAACATCCGGACGATGTCGCTCGCGGTGAACGGGGTGCGGTCCTCCCGGGCGAGGCGTCGGTCGTGCAGCACCGTGCACAGCACGACGACGGTGATCGGCGCAGCGATCGCGGGGAGCAGGAACATCCAGAACGCCGGGAGCCCGGCGACGGCCTGGGCGACGTAGCTCCCGCCGATCATCGAGATCGGGTAGCAGACTCCCATCAGCGCGCTGACGAACCCGCGCCGTTCCGGCGGGATCTGGTCGGGGAGCAGCGCCACCATCGCGGCGAGCGCGGCGTTGAACAGGACCTGGGTGAGGCACCAGCCGAGCACGACCATCGTCGTGGTGGTGGCGAAGGCGACCACGAGCAGTCCGGCGGTGCCGCCGAAGACGCCGATGATCAGCCAGGGGCGCCGCATCCCGAACCGGGAGGTGGTCCGGTCGCTGAGGTAGCCGAACAGCGGGTTGGAGATGACGGCGAGCAGGGCGCCGATGCCGAGCGCGAGCGCCAGGGCGCCGACCTTGTGCTCGGGGTCGATCTGCTGGATCCGGAGGGCGACCGTGACCGACGCCGGGGTGATGAGGGCGAAGTAGGAGCCCAGCAGCGCCGCGATGTAGGCGGCGACGAACTTCGGGCCTGCGGTTCGAACGGACCGGTCTGCGCTGACCGTTTGCGTCATGGCATTCTCCGAGAAGGGGTCGGTCATGCGTGTCGCCGTCAGGAGGATCCGGCCACGCAGACGCCACCAGTGGTGGCGATTCCGACGTTTCTCGGGCGTGAGACAACGAGGATGTTCGGGCGCGCGGCCCCCGCTGTCAAGCCCTGCTCTGCTTCAACGCCCGGATTCCGGCTGGCGACAGGGTGTGCTCCACGGCGGTGACGATCCCGCCGGTCACGCCCGCGTACCGGCCGAGCTTGCTGTGCGTCAGCGCGAGGTTCCGGGTGGCCAGGGGAAGTGCGCGCCGGTAGACGACGCTGCGGATCCCCGCCAGCACGTCGTCGCCGGCAGCGGTGATGAGGCCGCCCAGCGCGATGGTCTGCGGGTTGTAGAAGTGCACCAGCATCGCGACCACTTCACCGATGGTCTCCGCCGCGGCGCGGACGTGGCGCACCACGGTCGGTTCTCCGTCGTTCAACGCTCGGGCGAGGTCCTCAATGGACTTCAGATCCGGCAGTTCGGTCCGGACCGCGCGCAGCACGGCGCTGGCGGACGCGACGGCTTCGACGCAGCCGACGTTGCCGCACTGGCAGGTGGTCTGCTCACCGCCCGGGATGCGGACGTGCCCGATGTCCCCGGCCGCGCCGTCGGAACCGCGGTGGATGCGCCCGTCGGCCAGGACGAGGCCACCCCCTATTCCGGTGCCGATCTTGAGGAACAGCAGCGGGCCGGCGTCGGCCGGGCGGGCCCGTGCTTCGCCGAGTGCCATGAGGTTCACGTCGTTGTCCACGAGCACGGCGCACGACAGGCGCTCCTCCATCACCTGCCCGACCGGGAACCGGTCCCAGCCGGGCATGATCGGCGGCCGCACCGGCGAACCGGTCCGGGCGTCGACGGGTCCGGGCAGCCCCATCGCGAGGGCCGTCACCTCCCCGGGCTCGACGTCGGCTTCGCGGAGCAGGCCGCGCAGCTGGTCGGTCAGCGCGTCCAAAGTGGCCTCCGGGCCCTGCTCCAGCGCGAGGGGGATCTGCTGCTCGGCGAGGATCGTCTGCGCTGTGTCGGCGACGGCCAGCCGGGTGCTGTGCGCGCCGAGGTCGGCTGCGAGCACAACGCCCGCGCGAGCGGCGAGGCGGAGCCGTTGGGCCGGGCGGCCGCGTCCGGTGTGCTCGGCCGTGCCCGATTCGACGAGGAGCCCGGAGCGCAGCAGCGAGTCGAGGTGCCCGTTCAAGGTGGACCGGGAGATGCCGGTGGAGCGGACGAGCGCTGCGCGGGTGTCCGCTGAACCGGACGCGACGAGCCGGAGGAGCTGGCTGTGCATCCGGTCGTCGGCGTCGTCTTCATGGGCCGGCGGGCAGGAGAGCCGGACGGGGGTCCAGTCGGTCATGACCGCCGACCCTAGACCATTAATGGCTGTTTTTCTGACTGAAAGCGTCAATATTGTTGCCTTGTTTCGTCATAAAGCAGCGTTTTAGCGTGTGCCTACGACGGAACTGGGCGTGAGACCCCTGGAGACGTCTTCGCAGGTGAGAGGACAGTGATGGCGGAGCAGAACCTTCGGAAGAACGGATCTCGGGGTGCGCCTCGACGGGGTGTTGCCGTGCTCGGCGCGGGAATGGTCGCCACCCTGCACCGGCGGGCCGCGCTGCTGGCGGGCGCGGAGGTGACGGGGGTGCTGGCTTCGACGCCGCAGCGTTCCCGCGAGGTCGCGGACCAGTGGCAGGTGCCCACCGGGTACCGGGATCTCGACGAGGTCCTCGGCGACGACCGGGTCGACGTCGTGCACGTCTGCACGCCGAACGCCACGCACGCCGAGTACGCCGAAGCGGCGCTCCGCGCCGGCAAGCACGTGATCTGCGAGAAGCCGCTGGGCGTCTCGGTCGAGCAAGCGGAGCGGATGGCCGACCTCGCTGCCCGCAGCGACCTGGTGGCGACGGTGCCGTTCGTCTACCGCTACCACCCGATCGTCCGAGAACTGCGGGCCCGGTTGCGAGCGGGGGAGTTCGGCGACCGGTTGCTGCTGGTGCACGGGAGCTACCTTCAGGACTGGATGCTCTCGCCGGACGTGTCGGGCTGGCGGGTCTTCCCGGACTCCGGTGGTCCCTCCCGGGCCTTCGCCGACATCGGCTCGCACTGGTGCGACCTCGTCGAGTGGGTCACCGGCGATCCGTTCGTCGAGCTGACCGCTGCCACTTCGATCGCCGTTCGCGACCGGCCGGACGTCGGAGGGGCTAGTTTCACCGGTCCCGGTTCGGGCGCCCGGGTTCCCGTGCGGACCGAGGACTCCGCGGCGCTGCTGCTGCGCACGGAGTCGGGAGTGCTCGCCTCGACGACGATCTCCCAGGTTTCCGCCGGCCGCAAGAACCGGTTGTGGTTCGAGCTCGACGGTGCCCGGGGCAGTGCGGTCTTCGACCAGGAGGCCCCGGAGAGCATCTGGCTGGGCGGCGCGGACGAGTCCCGGATCGTGGTGCGGGACAACGGAACCGGCGCCTCGGAGCAGCGCCGGCTCTCGCAGCTGCCCGCCGGTCATGCGCAGGGGTACGCCCAGTGCTTCGAAGCGTTCGTCGCCGACACGTACGCGGCCATCGATGGTGCGGCGCCCGAAGGGCTGCCGAGCTTCGCCGACGGGCTGCGCTCGGCCCGGCTGGTCGACGCGCTGCTGCGCTCCGCTCGCGACGGATCATGGACGAAGGTGCAACGATGAAGCCCGGAATGCCGACCGCCTGCCTCCGGGAGCGGCGACCGCACGTGATCGAAACCCCAGAGGAGGAAGCGTGACCGGCGAGTTCGACGTGCTCATCGTCGGTGGCGGGCTGATGGGCGCCGCGGTCGCCCGCGATCTCCGCGACGCCGACCCGGACGTGCGCATCGTGATGGCCGACGGCGGTCCGGTGATCGGGCCGACCCCGGGCCAGCACCTGCACGACGTCGCCGACCCCGCGATCTGGGAGCGGTACAACCAGCGGGTCGCCTCCGGGATCCAGGGCTTCTACACCGGGGTCGCCCCGACCTCGGACGTCGGATCCACATTGGACGGTGTCGAGCCCGGCATGTACCACCTCACGTCGCTGGGGGAGGACGCCGCGGCGATGCCCGCCGCATCGGTCGCTTGGAACGCCGGCGGGATGGGCGTCCACTGGACGGCCGCCACCCCCACGCCGTGGGGCGCCGAAGTACCGTCCTTCTTGGACGACGACGAGTGGCTGCGCGACCTGGAGCGGGCCGGAGAACTGCTGCGGATCAACCGGAATCCCTACCCGCCGACCGAGGCCGGGCGCGTGGTGACCGCGTCGATCGAGAAGCTGTTCGCCGACGTCGACGCCCCCGGCCGCAACGTCCAGCCGATGCCGATGGCCGCCCGACGGGACGCTGCCGGCGTGCTCCGCCGGACCGGACCCAACGTGATCTTCCCGCCGATCGCCGACGCCACGAGCGATCCGCACTTCACGCTCCTGACCGGCACGCGCGTGACCCGCCTGATCCACGAAGGCGGCGAGGTGCGCGGAGCCAGGCTCGAGGACGTGCGATCCGGCGAGGCGCAGGTGGTCAGGGCGACCACGACTGTTGTCTGCGCGGACGCCATCCGCAGTCCGCAACTGCTGTTCGGCTCCGGGATCCGGCCGCCCGCGCTGGGCCGCTACCTCAACGAACACGCCTTCCTCACCGGGCGCGTGCTCGCCGACCCGCAACGGCTCGGGTTCGACCTGGCCGCCCTGCCGACCCAGGCCGACGGCGAGACCGTGGTCGAGCACTACTGGCAGCCGCACAGCGGTGCGGCGCAACCGTTCCAGGTCCAGATCGGCACCCAGACGTTCACCTCCGAGGACGGCACGCGGCTGGCCTACCAGGTCGGGACGAGCATGTACATCCCGACCGAGGTCCAGGCCGACAACCGGCTGGAGTTCTCCGACGAGGCCACCGACGTCACCGGGATGCCGCGCATCACCGTCCACTTCGCGTGGTCCGACCGCGACCGCGAACTGATCGAGCAGGCGCGGCACGTGCAGCAGGCGATCGGCGACGCGCTCGGTTCGTTCGACCCGGAGACCGAATCGGCGCTGCTGGACCCGGGATGCTCGCTGCACTTCACCGGAACAGTCCGCATGGGCCCCGCCGACGACGGGACCAACGTCTGCGACCCGCACGGCAAGGTGCGGGGCTTCGACAACCTCTTCGTGGCGGGAAACGGAGTGGTGCCCACCGCGCTGGTCTGCAACTCGACCCTGGCCGGCATGACCACCGCGGTGCGGGCGGCCCGGGCCGCCCTGACCGCGCTCGGCCGTCCCGCGAAGAACGTCTGAACCGCATCCGCGACGAGGGAGGAGCCCCCGTGACGCTCAACCGTTCCCAGTTCGCCATCAACACCCTGCAGTGGACGGACCTGGCCAGGGGATGGGAGTTCGACGACCCCGCATTCCTCGACAAGCAGCCCCGCGTGCTGCGCGAGGCCGCCGAAGCCGGGTTTCCCGCTGTGATGCTGGAAGTCCTCACGACCCAGACCATCAGGTCCTACCGCCGGCTGATCGACCAGGTCGGCGTGCAGGTCGCGCCGGGCTACGTCCAGATCCGGCTGCCGGAGGCGCACGGTATCGCGCTGACCCCGGGCTCGGCGGAGGAGTTCCACTGGTTCGACGGGGTGCGCCGCCGCGCCGACGAAACCCACGCCCTCGGCCTCGACACCGTGTTCCTGTCCGCCGAAATGGTCACCGGCGGCGGGATGTCCCGCTTCGACGAGGTGGCCGGCGTCGGCCACGACTTCGACCGGGCGAGGCTGGAGCGCTACACCGACCTCATCGGCCGCGCGGCGGAAATCCTCACCGCAGAAGGGATCCGGCCTGCCTTCCACAACCACGTCGGATCCTGGGTCGAGACCCAGCAGGAGGTCGAGCACGTCCTCGACGCGATTCCCGACTCCGTGCTCGGCGCGGGCTTCGACCTCGGTCACCTCTTCTGGGCGGGCGCCGATGTGACCGGGCTGCTGCGCCGGTACCGGGACCGCATCGCGGCCCTGCACGTCAAGGACCTGGACGTCGAGCGCGTCCGGCACCTGCAGGCCGATCCCGGGCCGTACACCTCCTCGACCGACGGCCTCTTCCTCGAACCCGGGCTGGGCGGCGTGCCGCTGCTCGACCACCTCGGCGAACTCCCGGAGACCTTCGACGGCTGGATCATCGTCGAGGTCGACCGCCCGTCGATGGCGCCGCTGGCCAGCGCGCGGGCCAGTTGGAAGTGGGTCGAGACCAACTTCCCGGCGGCAGCGACCGCCTGATCCCGCCCGGCGGTCCTCAGATGGCGGACGGATGCGTGGCCAGCGGGGTGACTTCCACCGCCATGTAGGGGAAGAGCGGCAGGTTCCACAGGATCTCGTGCAACCGCTCGTGGGACTCGACGTCGAAGATGCTGATGTTGGAGTACTGCCCGGCGATCCGCCAGATGTGGGCCCATTCGCCGCTGCGCTGCAACTGCTGGGAGTACGCCTTCTCCCGCGCGATCGTCTCGTCCCGCGCGGCCGGGTCGAGGTCGCGCGGGATGTCGACGTCCATTCGGACTGCGTAGAGCATCGTTCTCCCTCAGCTCCGGGCGGGGTCCAGCACGAAGCCGTAGTCGACGGTGACCGAGCCGTCGGGCTGGTCGACCGGCGCGAGCAGGAGCTCGGGCTTCACAGCGCTGGCGATGTCGTCGTCGTTGTGCTCGTCGCCGGGGAAGTAGAGCTGGGCGGTGAGCAGTTCGTGGCCCGGGGCCGAGACCTTCACGTGGAGGTGCGCGGGCCGCCAGGCGTGCCATCCGGCCGCCGCGATCAGCCGACCGCACGAGCCGTCGGTCGGGATCTGGTACGGCGCCGGGCGGATCGTCGTGATCTCGAAGCGCCCCTCGGCGTCGGTGGTGAAGGTGCCGCGCAGGTTCCACTCGGGGATGCCGGGGGCGAACTGGCTGTAGAAGCCCTCGTCGTCGGCGTGCCAGAGCTCGACCACGGCGCCGCCGAGCGGGTCGCCGCTGGTGGAGGTGACCTGGCCGCTCCACACCATCGGCGTTCCGCTTTCGCCGTCGCGCATCGGGATGGTGCCCTTCGCGCCGCGCTCGGGGGCGTTCGGCACGTAGTAGGGACCTTCGATGGTGCCCTTGCTGCCCTCGCGGTGGTCGGTCGCGACCTCCTCGACGACGTGCTCGACCCACACGTCGAGGAAGAGCGGCCACTCGCCGTCCTCGCCGACCTGGATCAGCCACGCCTTGAGCGCGTTGTACTCGTCGTAGCTGACCTTCTCCTCGCGGATGGTGTCGTGGACGGCCTGCAGCACGCGGCGGGCGAGCTTGTCCACCCGGGCGGGCGGGGTGTTCGCGACGGCTGCGAACGGCGACTTGTCGGAGTGGAAGCGCTCGGTGGCGCTGGCGCCCGAGGCTGCGGCGGTGGCGGTTCCGGACGTGGTGTCGGTGGACATCGTCGATCCTTCCTGTGGACGGTCGGTCAGGTGTCGGTGCGGTAGTGGCGGAGCTTGTCCTCGTCGATCTCGACGCCGAGACCCGGGCCGGGGCGGACGGCGAGCGCGCCGTCCTCGATCCGCAGCGGCTCGGTGAGCAGGTCGTCGGACATGTCGAGGAAGTTCGAGAGCTCACCGGCGTGCAGGCTGCTGCGCTGGTGGGCGGCGCCGAAGGCGACGGTGCAGATCGAGCCGAGCTGGCCGTCGATCTGGTTGCCCATCACCACTTCGAGCCCTAGCCCCTCGGCGAGGTGGAGCACGCGCTGCGACCCGGTGAAACCGGTCCGGGCGGTCTTGATGGACACCGCGGTGGCCGAGCCCCCGAGGACCTCGCGGGTCACCTCGGCCGGGGTGGTGGCCGATTCGTCGGCGATGAACGGCACGTCGAGCTGCTGCACGAGCCAGCGCCTGCCGAGCACGTCGTCGGCGGGGCAGAGCTCCTCCGCGAAGGCCAGGTCGAGGTCGGCCATCTGGCGCATCGACCGGGCCGACTCCGACGCGGTCCAACCGCGGTTGCCGTCGACGTAGAGCACGACGTCGGGGCCCAGGCCTTCCCGCAGCGCTCGGACCACGGCCACGTCGAGCGACGCCGGTCGGCGGCCGACCTTGACCTTGAAGGTGGTGATGCCGTGGACCTCGCGCATCCGCTGGGCTTCTTCGACCATCGCCTCCGGCCGGTCGAAGCCGAGCATGTGCGAGACCCGCATCCGGTCGGTGAAGCCGCCCAGCAGCACGGAGACCGGCAGTCCCAGCGTGCGCCCGAGCGCGTCCCAGACCGCCATGTCGATGGCGGCTTTCGCCGTCGGGTTCCCGACGGTGCGCCCCAGCAGCGCCGCGATCTGCTCCCGGTCGGTGAGCTCGAGACCGAGGACCTGCGGCGCGAAGATCGTCTCGATCACGGCGATGATGCCGCGCTGGGTCTCGCCGTAGGTGAACGGTCGCGGCGGCGCTTCGGCGACCCCGACGACGCCGTCGTCGGTGCGCACCCGGACCAGGACGTGGTCGGCGACGTGCACCTCGCCGCTGGCGAACTTCAACGGCTTCAGGTACGGGATCCGGAACGGGATCGCCTCGATGGCGGTGATCTTCATGTGCGTCCTCAGACGAGGTCGGGTGAGCTGCTTGCGGCGGTGAAGAAGCCGTGGTGGTCCAGCACGTCCAGCGCGCTCGACACGAGTGCCGAGGATTCGTCGGCGCGCCAGGCCAGCGAGAGGTCGATGCTGTTGGCGCCGGCGACGTCGCGGAAGACGACGCCGGTCAGGTGCATGCTGCGCACCGAATCCGGCACCAGAGCGACGCCGAGGCCCGCTGCGACGAGCGCGAGCAGGGCGGCGGTGCCCGGGGCGCGGTGGGTGATGTCGGGGGAGAACCCGGCGCGGCGGCAGCTCGACACGACCGCTTCGTTCACCGCGGAGCGCGCGTCGGCGTACGCCACGAACTCGTCGGCCGACACGTCGACGACTTCCAGCGCCGACTCCGGCACCAACCGGTGGTCGGCCGGGAGCGCGAGCACCAGCGACTCCTGGAGCAGCGTGCGCGTCTCGATGCCCGGCTCGGCCACCGGCCCGCGGAGCACGCCGAGGTCGAGCCGCCCGTCCAGCAGCCGGTCGACCTGCGCCGGGGTCAGCAGGTCGGCCTGCACCTCCAGCACGACACCGGGCAGCGACGAGCGGACCATCCGGGAGAGCCGCGCGAGCTGCGTGAACGCGCTGGTGGCGGTGAAGCCCACGCGCAGCAACCCGCGGCTGCCCTCGGCGATGCTCTTCGCCCCGAGCACCGAGGCGTCGAGCTCGCCGAGGATCCGGCGGATCTCCCGGTGGAAGAACTCGCCGGCCGCCGTGAGCTGCACCTGCCGCGTGGTCCGAGCCAGGAGGCGCACCCCCAGCTCCGCCTCCAGACGGCGAACCGCCTGGGAGAGGGCCGGCTGCGCGAGGTGCAGCCGCTCGGCGGCCCGGCCGAAGTGACAGGTCTCGGCCACGGCGTCGAAGTAGCGCAGTTGCTTGAGATCCACGGTCACCTCCTACCAGGTCGCCGGGCGTGCTCGGCATCACTTCAACCGACGCTAATCGGGGCGACTCAGAAACACAAAGATGAAAAATCCGCTGATTAATAACGAGTCCTTATGAATCGACGTCCAGTCCAGACCTGGGCAGAACCCCGGTGTGACGGGTGACACGGCGTGCTTGAGTTCCGGAAAAGCACGTCCGGGCAACTCGACGCGGAGGGACCCATGACCGAGGCGCTGGAACGCATCGGCAGCACGCTCGCGAACGCTGTCGTGGAGGACCAGGAGGCCGGTGTTTACCGGGCCAACCGGCGGATCTTCACCGATGCGGAGATCTTCGAGCTCGAGATGAAGCACATCTTCGAGGGCAACTGGGTCTACCTGGCCCACGACAGCCAGCTGCCGAACCCGGGCGACTACTTCACGACCTACATCGGGCGGCAGCCGGTCGTCATCACCCGCGACAAGGACGGCGAGCTGCACTGCCTGATCAACGCCTGCGCCCACCGCGGCGCGATGATCTGCCGGCGCCGGACCGACAACCGGATGACCCTCACCTGCCCGTTCCACGGCTGGACCTTCCGCAACGACGGCACCCTGCTCAAGGTCAAGGACCCGGACGGGGCCGGCTACCCGCCGTCGTTCAACACCAACGGCTCGCACAACCTGGTCAAGGTGGCGCGCTTCGAGAGCTACCGCGGCTTCCTCTTCGGCAGCCTCAACCCGGACGTCAGCACGCTCGAGGAGCACCTCGGCGACACCACCAAGGTCATCGACATGCTGGTCGACCAGTCGCCCGACGGGCTGGAGGTGCTGCGCGGCTCCTCGACCTACACCTACGACGGCAACTGGAAGGTCCAGGCCGAGAACGGCGCCGACGGCTACCACGTCACCGCGACCCACTGGAACTACGCCGCGACCACTTCCCGCCGCAACACCGGTGAGTCGGTCAACTCGACCAAGACCCTCGACGCGGGCAGCTGGGGCAAGTCCGGCGGCGGCTACTGGTCCTACCCCAACGGCCACCTCTGCTTGTGGACCTGGGCGGGCAATCCGCAGGACCGTCCTCTGTGGAACAAGATGGACGAGCTGAAGGAGCAGTTCGGCGAGGCCAAGGGCGAGTTCATGGTCAAGGGCTCGCGGAACCTGTGCCTGTACCCGAACGTCTACCTGATGGACCAGTTCTCCACGCAGATCCGGCACTTCCGGCCGATCGCGCCGGACAAGACCGAGGTCACCATCTACTGCATCGCGCCGAAGGGGGAGAGCCCCGAATCGCGCGCCTGGCGGATCCGGCAGTACGAGGACTTCTTCAACGCCTCCGGCATGGCGACTCCCGACGACCTGGAGGAGTTCCGCTCCTGCCAGCTCACCTTCCGCGCCACCGCCGCGCCGTGGAACGACATGTCCCGAGGCGCCGAGCACTGGCTCACCGGTCCCGACGAGGTCGCGGAGGCGCTCGGCATGCACGGCGTCATCTCCGCTGGTCTCAAGAACGAGGACGAGGGGCTCTACCCGGTCCAGCACGGCTACTGGCGCGACACCATGCGCGCTGCCGTCGCCAAGGAGGAAGCCGAAGCAGCCGCGCGCGCCCAGCAGAACCGGAAGGAGGCCTGAGTGCTTGTCTTTGAACTCGTTTTGCGTGGCGGTGCAGGTGGCGGAACCTCAGCGCCCGCCTGGACTGCGGGTGCCCGACTTTATGTATGCCAATACACGGCAGTCGGGCCGTCCTCGCCAGGCGAACGCTGAGAACCCGCGGCGGTGCCAGCGCCGAGAGTGGGCTATGCGCCTGGCGGCGCATCAAAACGAAAGATCAAAAACCAGGATCGAAGACAGGATCTGAGATGAGCACCTCGGCTGGCGAGACCAAGCTGATCACCCAGAACTCGATCGAGCAGTTCCTCTACCGCGAAGCCCGCTACCTCGACGACCGCGAGTTCGAGAAGTGGCTCGAGTGCTACGCCGACGACGTCGTGTACTGGATGCCGGCGTGGGGCGACGACGACCTGCTGGTGGAGAACCCGCAGACCGACATCTCGCTGATCTACTACCCGAACAAGGGCGGCCTGGAGGACCGGGTCTTCCGGATCCGCACCGAGCGGTCGTCGGCGACGTCCATCCCGGAGCCGCGCACCAGCCACAACATCAGCAACGTCGAGGTGATCGAGCGGCGCGGCGATGTGGTCGACGTGCGGTTCAACTGGCACACCATGTACTTCCGCTACAAGACCGTCGACCCCTACTACGGAACTTCCTTCTACACCATCGACTTCTCCGGCGAGCAGCCGTTGATCCGCCGGAAGACGGTGGTGCCGAAGAACGACTACATCCACCACGTGGTCGACATCTACCACTTCTGACGGGAGGTGAGCGGGCCCATGAGCGTCGACAGCGGAGTCACCACCGAGGTGGCCGCCCACCAGGTCGCGCTGTCCTTCGAGGACGGTGTCACCCGGTTCATCACCTGCCGTCCCGACCAGACGGTCGCGGACGCGTCGTACCGCCAGCGGATCAACATCCCGCTGGACTGCCGCGACGGGGCCTGCGGGACGTGCAAGGCGTTCTGCGAGTCGGGCGACTTCGACGGCGGCAGCTACCTCGACGACGCGCTCTCCGCCGACGAAGCGCAGCGCGGATTCGTGCTGCCCTGCAGCATGCGGCCGCGCTCCGACCTGGTGCTGCAGATCGCGAGCACCTCGGAGGTCGCCAAGACCCGCGCCGAGTCGTACGCGGGGACGGTCGCGGAGCTGCGGCGGCTCTCGGCGACGACCGTCGAACTGTCCGTGGAGATCCCGAACCGGGGTGATCTGGCGTTCCTGCCGGGGCAGTACGTCAACATCGCCGTGCCGGGGACCGGCGAGTCGCGCTCCTACTCCTTCAGCAACGCGCCGCACGAGGAGCGGCTGACCTTCCTCGTCAAGCTCAGCCCCGGCGGGGTGATGTCGGAATACCTGACCGAGCGCGCGGCGGTCGGCGACGAGCTGACCTTCACCGGGCCGAACGGTTCGTTCTTCCTGCGCGAGACCGATCGTCCCGTGCTGCTGCTGGCCGGTGGCACCGGCTTGGCCCCGGTCCTGTCCATGGTCCGCAAGCTGCGCGTCGAAGGAAGTCAGCGGCGGGCGCACCTGATCTACGGGGTCAGCACCGACGAGGACCTGGTCGCGCTCGACCAGATCGAGGACGTGGTGGCCGATCTCCCCGGCCTGACCTGGGACCACTGCGTCGCCGACCCGAACAGCTCGGCGACCAACAAGGGCTACGTGATGAGCCTGATCCGCCCCGAGCACCTCAACGGCGGAGATGTGGCCATCTACCTCTGCGGTCCTCCGCCGATGGTCGAAGCGGTCCGCAGCCACGTCGCCGACGCGGGTGTCGAACCGACCGGCTTCTACTACGAGAAGTTCGCCCTCGCCGCAGCCGGTGCCGAGCGCGCAGCCGGAGACAGGACCGGCGCGCCGGAGGTTGCCGCGCCGCTCCCGGTCGAGGAGCTGATCGCCGACCCCGAGGCCAGGAACATCGCGGGGCAGGTCATGTTCCCGGACGCCGAGATCGGGCCGTGGTCGGGCGCCGCGGACCACACCGACCCCGGAGACGTCGCGCGGCGGATCGCGGGCCAGCTCATGGGTGCGTCGGCCGCGGGGGACGGGCCGGTCACCGAGCTAGACCCGGACCGCGACCTGCTGGTCGCCGCCGAGGGGCGGAACATCGCCGGCCAGGAGATGTTCGCGGCGCCCGAACAGGTTCCGGCGCCGGAGCAGGTTCCGGTGGCCGCGCAGGCGACGACGGCACCGGACGGTTACCAGATCGGTGAGGAGCACCCGGACGTCCAGTCCTCCGACGCGCTCTTCGAGGCGCGGCAAGCACTCGAGCTGGGTGCGCTGGAACTGACCATCGGGCGGCTCGGCTCCCAGCAGCTCGCCGGCTACCGGCTGCTCGCCGAACTCACCTTGCCCTACGTCGAGGAAGACCGGTTCGTCGACGCCGCGGCGTACACCGAGACCAACGCGGCGTTCCACGACTACCTCTTCACGCTCACCGGGAACGAACACCTGCTGCACGCCTACCAGGCGCTGGGCGTGAAGGGCCGGATGGCCGAGGCCCTGCGCAACGCGACGTGGTGCCACCCGCGCTGCGCCACCGACCACGTCGAGATCGTCGAGGCGTTCGAGCGCGGCGACCGGGACGGCGCACGTGCCCTCATCGCCGCCCACGCCGAGCGCTCGAAGCAGACCATGCGCCGCGCCATGGCGGACACCGCCGCCGGTGCGCGCCCGCGGTTCGTCACCCCCGGGCGGTTCGCCGGCAAGGTCGTCGTCGTGACCGGCGCCGCGCAGGGGATCGGCGCGCAGGTCGCCCGCCGGATCGCCGCCGAGGGCGGGAACCTGGTGCTCGCCGACAGGTCCGAGCTGGTCGGCGAGGTGGCCGAGGAGCTGGTCCGGCACGGCGGCTCGGCGACGTCCGCCATCGCCGACCTCGAGTCGTGGGACGGCGCTGCGTCGCTGGTGGAGCGGGCGATCGCGCAGCACGGCCGGGTCGACGTGCTCGTCAACAACGTCGGGGGCGCGATCAACTTCAAGCCGTTCACCGAGTTCACCGACGCCGAGATCCGCGCCGAGCTCGACCGCTCCCTGCTCACCACCCTCTTCGCCTGCCGGGCGGCGTTGCCCGGCATGGTGGCGGCCGGATCGGGTGTGATCGTCAACGTCTCGTCGGCCGCCACCAGGGGCATCCACCGCATCCCCTACTCGGCGGCCAAGGGCGGCATCAACGCCATCACCGCCTCGCTAGCCCTCGAGTACGCCGACCACGGGATCCGCGTCGTCGCGACGGCGCCGGGCGGTACCGAGGCGCCTGCACGCAAGATCTCGCGCGGAACCCCGGAACCGCGCAACGACCAGGAGCGGGCGTGGTTCCAGGCGCACATCGACCAGACGATCGCCTCGTCGCCGATGCACCGCTACGGCACGCTCGACGAGCAGGCTGCGGCGATCGCGTTCCTCGCCTCCGACGAGGCTTCCTACATCACGGGCACCGTGCTGCCGGTGGCCGGTGGGGACCTCGGCTGACGTCGTGGGCGCAGGCCGAGCTGGCCTACGGTGGTCCGATGAGCCCTGGACCACGACTGGTGCCGTCCCGGCGGCGAGCGCTCGACGACCTCGTCGGCGCCGTCGCGAAACCGGGTGCGACATCGGAGCTGGTCGTGGTGACAGCGGCCGTCGGCGGTGGTCTGAGCACGTTCGTGCGCGCATTCGCCGACCAGTGCGGCACCGCCGTCGCCAGCGCCTCGACCCACCGCCTGCTCGGCCTTCCGTGGGAGGACGAGCCCGGCACCGTGCTGGAGCGGTTGATGGCCGGGCCTGCGGACTCGCCGCCGAGAGCGGCGAGGCGCTGGCTGGACTCGCTGGGCGATACGTCCGAGAGCACCGATGGCCAACCGGTGTGGGACGCCGTCGTCGTGCTCGAAGATGCCCAGCACGCGGACGCGTTCTCGGTCCAGGCGCTCGTCAGCGCAGCACAGCGCCCGGGCGTGCCTCGGGTGCTGATCGTGCTCGGTTGGCGCGAGCCTGTTCGGGAGGCCCTTCCGGGCGCGGCGGACGACCTGCTCCACGACGCGGTCCTCGCAGCCGCCCGGCGCGTGGTCCGGCTCGACGAGCTGACCGCGGACGACGTCGCCGCGCTCGCCGAGCAACACGGCGTCGTCTTGCCGGCGCACCAGGTGGAGCGGCTGGTCCGCCACGCGGGCGGCCGGGTCCGCGACGTCGTCGAGATCCTGGACGAGGTACCGGCCGCCGACTGGTCCGCCCCGCACTTCTCGCTCCCAGCGCCCGCGACGGCGGCCCGCGCGATCCGCGCCCGGCTCGAAACCCTGCCGGTGCAAGCACGCCAGGTCGTGGCGGCCGTCGCGGTCCTGGAGGCCGCTGATCGCCAGGCCAGGGCCGTCGAGGTCGTCGACGCAGGTCGCGTTGCCGGCGTGACGGCCGTGGCGGAGGCGGTCGACCTGGCCTCCCGGGCCGGGCTGCTGGCGCTGCTCGACGAGCACGGTGCGTGGGCGCGCCTGCCCGATCCGGTAGCGCGGCGCGCCGTGCTCGACGAACTCGGTCCGCTCCGCCGATCGGAGCTGCACTCGGTGGCGGCGGACGTCGTCGCCGATCCCGCGCTGGCGCTGCGGCACCGGTGGTTCGCCTCGCCCCGGCCGGACGCGGAGCTCGGCGATCGCCTCGAGGAGCTCGCTGCCGAGCGCGCCCACCAGGGTGCTTGGGCGACCGCAGCCGACCTGCTCATGCTCGCTTCGCAGGCCAGCGAGGAGCACGAGCTCCGCGGTGCCCGGCTGCTCCGGGCGGTCGATGCGCTCGTGGGAGCGGGCGAGGTGCCCCGCGCCTCCCGCTACCTCGCCCAGCTCGAGTCGCTGCGCGAAACCCCGCTGCGCAACGCGGTGCTCGGCTACCTCGCCGTGGTCCGCGGCCGGCCCGCCGAAGCGGAGAACCGCCTCGGCCGCGCTTGGGAACTGGTCAACGCCCACCGGGACCCGGGCACGGCTTCGCTCATCGCCCAGCGGTACGTGCTCCACCACCTGGCGCGCTGCCGTCCCCGGAGCCTCGTCGAGTGGGCGGACCGGGCCATCGAGCTGGTGGCGCCGGACGAGCCGTCGGCAGTCGAGGCCGCTGCGATCCGCGGGCTCGGCGTCGCACCGATCGACGGCACCGACGTCGCGCTCCGCGGCTACCCCGCGCTGATGGAGCGGGTTCCGGAGGGGCCGGTCGCGCAGCGGGTCACGATGTCCGCCGGGTGGTTGCACCTGGCCGCGGACGCTCCCGAACGCGCGCGGGAAGAGCTCGAGAGCGCGCTGCCGACCGACTTCCTCGGCGGCTCGCTGCGCATTTCCCTGTGGGCGCACGGATGGCTCGCCAGGGTCCAGTTCATGACGGGGGAGTGGGCCGACGCGCTGCGGACCGCGACCGCCGGTGTCGAGCTCGCCGAGCGCTCCGGGATGCACCTGCTCGTGCCGTTGCTGGCCTGGACCCGCACCCAGGTGCACGCCCTGCGGGGTGACTGGGACGAGGCCGAACGTTCCCTGCGCGCCGGAGACGCCGGTGCCCGGGATTACGAGATCATGCGCGTTCCGGCGGCCATGGCGCGGGCCGCGCTCAGCGAGGCGCGTGCGGACTACGCAGCTGTGGTGCGCGCCCTCGAGCCGCTTTCGCAACCCTGGGCCAGGGATTGGGTCAGCCAGCCCGGGTACTGGCCGTGGGCCGACGTGTACGCCAATGCCCTGGTCCTCATCGGACGGTCGGACGAGGCCGACGCGTTCCTGACCCACCACGAGGAGAACGCTGCGGCGCGGGGGCACGCATCGGCACGCGCCCGGCTCTCGTACGCCCGCGGGCGGTGGCACGGCATGCGGGGTGACCTGGACGCCGCGCGGGCGTCGTTCGAGCGCGCGATCACCCTGCTGGAGCCGCTGCCGTTCCGCTACGACCGGGCGCGGGTGCACTTCGCCTTCGGCCAGACCTTGCGCCGCGCCGGGCGACGAGCCGAGGCGGACGCGGTGATCACGACCGCACGCGACTGCTACCTCGCGCTCGGTGCGGACACCTACGTCGCGCGGTGCGACCGGGAACTCGCTGCGGGCGGGGTGAACGTGGTGCGCGGGCACCGGGATTTCGACGAGCTCACGCCCCAGGAAGAAGCCGTCGCCGGCCTGGTCGCGCAGGGCAAGAGCAACAAGGCGGTCGCGGCCGAGCTCTTCGTCTCGGTCAAGACCGTCCAGTACCACCTCACCCGCATCTACGCGAAACTCGGCATCCGCACCCGAACAGAACTCGCAGCCCGACGCGCCCACCAGGACACAACTTCGCCATGACGACGGTGCGGACGAGGTCTGGCTGATCAGGACGACAGCCTCGACCACTCCTCCAGGCAAACGCGGACACGTCCCTTGTGGACGTGATCGAAGTCCAAAGTGGATCAATGTCGAACCGGCGTTCCGCGGGGAACCGGCCTTGGTTCACGCCGTGCGGGTGATCAGGTCTTGCACGTGTGCCGCGAAGGTGTCCGGTTGGATGGCTTGTCCGAAGCGTTCGTTGCCGACCAGGTTCGAGGCTCCGGGGCACGACTGCTCCGCGGTCTGGTCGCCGCGGATGGAGAAGGAGGTGAGCGCATTGCCGGTGCGGGCGTCGTAGGCGGTGAAGTCGTAGTCCGCCGGGTAGACCTCGAAGGTCGAGGGAATGTCGATCTCGTACATCGTGCACGTGCCGATCGGCGTCGCCCCGGCCTGCCGCATCGCGGTCAGGCAGATCACCAACTGCGTCTCGCGCGGGTCGAAGCGCGGTTCGATCTCGCCGACTTTGACGTTGTCGTCGTTGTACGGCGGTCGCCACTCGGGCGGCAGGCTCGTGACGCCGCTGTCCTGCATGGTGAGGGCGCTGTTGTTGGCACCGGTCGCGTACTCCAGCACCGCGAGGTGCGGGCCGGGTCCTGCGTAGGCGGGCGCTTCGGGGTTGGGGAGCGGGACGCCGAATGGTGTGTACGCGCAAGGGGAATCCGTCGCAGCTGCGGTGCTGGGTGCGGGCGCCGAGGTAGGTGCGGGCTGCGCGTCCGTGCTCGGTTGTGCAGCACTGTCGGTATCGCTCGAGCAGCCCGTGAGAATGGTCGCGAAGAGTCCCGCGATTGCGCACATCCACGGACCGCGCCGCGTTGCAGTGCTCGTCATGCCGCCCCCCGAACTGGCCCCTATCGGACGATTCACCTTACACTGCGCTCCGCTGTGAACAAGGTGGTTGTGTCGCCGCGAAAGCAGGGTCGGAGCTGGGCGCGTGGAGGTGCCAGCTGATCCGTCCACAGTGGTCTTATGGTCGGCGACTGGCGCCGATTCGGATCGCGTTGCGCGAGTACCGGCCGCGCGTGCTTGTGGAACCGGCTGGTTCCGGTTCGGTGTTCTGCTGTTGCCATCTTGTTGCGGCGTCTGGACACCGGTCGTCCTATCTCTTACCGTCCGATCGGGCGATCGCGGCCTGGCGGAATTCGGACGGTCCGGCTCGGGCGGGCCGGAACGGCTTGCGCCGGAACCGGGTTCGTCGAACTCGGGCAAAACGGCGTTCCGAGGTTCGCGGGCAGGCAAGGAGCAGGGCATGACCTTTCTCGAAGATGCCACGGCGATGCAGGGCGATCTGGCCGAGCTGCGCAAGCGGCTGCACGGCCATCCGGAGATCGGGCTCGACCTCCCGCGGACCCAGGAGGCGGTGCTCTCCGCGCTTTC
Source organism: Saccharopolyspora oryzae (assembly GCF_027853915.1). GTDB lineage: Bacteria > Actinomycetota > Actinomycetes > Mycobacteriales > Pseudonocardiaceae > Saccharopolyspora > Saccharopolyspora oryzae. The sequence continues at coordinate 3,416 of NZ_JAQGLA010000099.1, read as the reverse complement.
CGGGCTTCCGCTGGAGATCACGACGGGCACGAGGACGACGTCGGTGACCGCCGTGCTCCGCGGTGGGCAGCGGGAGGCGGCGGACCCGAAGACCGTGCTGATACGCGGGGACATGGACGCCTTGCCGGTCGACGAGGAGACCGGGCTCGACTTCGCCTCGACGAACGGCGCGATGCACGCGTGCGGGCACGACCTGCACACCACGTCGCTGGTCGGTGCCGCGAAGCTGCTGTGCCAGCACCGCGACGCGCTCAAGGGCGACGTGGTGCTGATGTTCCAGCCCGGTGAGGAGGGCTTCGACGGCGCCGGTGTCATGATCGACGAAGGAGTCCTCGACGCCGCGGGCAGGCGGGTCGACGCCGCGTTCGGCATGCACGTGTTCTCCAGCCAGCTGCCGTCCGGGGTGTTCACCAGCAGGGCCGGGACGGTCATGTCCGCCTCGCACGGGCTGTACGTCACCGTCCGCGGTGCCGGTGGCCACGGCTCGGCCCCGCACCGGGCGAAGGACCCGATCGCCGCAGCAGCGGCGATGATCACCGCGCTGCAGACGATGGTGACCCGGACCTTCGACATCTTCGACCCCGTCGTGGTCACCGTCGGCAAGTTCACCGGTGGCACGCGGCGCAACATCATCCCGGACACCGCGACGTTCGAAGCGACCGTCCGCTGCTACAGCGAGGCGAACTCGGAGCTGCTCGCCTCCTCGATCCGGCGGGCTGTGGAGGGTGTCGCGGCCTCGCACGGCGTCGACGTCGAGTACCGGTTCGACCGGGAGTACCCGACGACCGTCAACACGGCCGCCGAGGTCGACTTCAGCGCCGACGTGGTCCGCAACGTCCTCGGCGAGGAGCGCTACCAGGACATGCCCCACCCGATATCGGCGTCGGAGGACTTCTCCCGGGTCATCGCCGCCGTCCCCGGGGCGTTCCTCGGCATCGGCGCCACCCCGCCGGGGCTCGATCCGGATGCCGCCCCGATGAACCACTCGCCGCGCGCGGACTTCGACCCGGCGGTGCTGTCCGACGCGTCCGCCGTCTACGCCGGCCTCGCCGCCCGCAGGCTGGACGCCTTCGCCGAGGAGGTCGCATCGTGAGCGACACCGAATCCCGCAGCCACATCCGGACTTCCGCCGACCAGAGCAAGGCCCGCACGCTGTTCGGCATCGGCTCCGGCAATGCCATGGAGTGGTTCGACTGGGGTGTCTACACCACCTTCACCCCGTTCTTCGCCTCCCAGTTCTTCCACGGCGGCGACCCCGTCTCCGACGTGCTCAAGACGCTCATCGTGTTCGCGGCCGGGTTCTTCGCACGTCCCTTCGGCGGCGCGCTGTTCGGCTGGATCGCCGACAAGATGGGCCGCAAGCTCTCCATGGCGCTGTGCGTCGCGCTGGCCTCGGGCGGCAGCCTGCTGATCGGCATCGCGCCGAACTACGCCACCATCGGCATCGGCGCCTCGATCATCCTGGTCCTCGCCCGCCTCGCCCAAGGCCTCGCGCACGGCGGCGAACTGCCTTCCGCGCAGACCTACATCGCCGAGGCCGCCCCCAAGGACAAGCGCGGGCTGTGGTCCAGCCTCATCTACTTCTCCGGCACCGTCGGGCAGCTCAGCGGCACCCTGCTCGCCGCCGTGCTCTCCACGATGCTGAGCTCCGAGTCGATGAACGCCTACGGCTGGCGGCTTCCGTTCATCCTCGGTGGTGTGTTCGGCCTCTACGCGCTGTACATGCGCTTGCGCATGCACGAGACCGAGGCATTCGTGGAGGAAGCCGTCCACGACGACCCCACCACCAACGAGGACGAGCAGCACCTCCGCACCAAGAAGGGCGCCATCTGGCGGACCGTCCGGGAGCACCCCAAGCTGCTCTTCCAGGTCATCGGGATGACCGTGGGGATGACCGTCCTCTACTACCAGTGGGCGATCTCGGCCCCCGCGTACGCCATCAGCGTGATCAAGGTGCCAGCGGCTCAGGCGTTGTGGGCCGGCGTCGCGGCGCAGATAGTCTTCCTGATCGCCTGCCCGCTGTTCGGCGCGCTCTCGGACCGGATCGGCCGCAAGCCGATCCTGCTGGCCGCGCTCGTCGGTCTCTCGGTCCTGAGCTTCCCGCTGAACGCGATGCTCAACCAGTCGGCGTGGTCGTTGTTCTTCGCGATGTCGATCGCGTTGATCTTCCTGGCCATGTCGACGTCCATCGGGCCCGCCGTCTACGCGGAGATCTTCCCGACGAGGATCCGGGCGGTCGGGCTGGCCGTGCCCTACTCGATCGCCGTGGCGCTGTTCGGCGGCACCGCCCCGTACCTGCAGACGTTCTTCTCCAGCCACGGCATGGCCAGCGCGTTCATCTGGTACAGCCTCGCGCTCGGCCTGATCAGCGGTCTCGTCGTGCTGGGCCTGCCGGAGACGAAGGGCATCGACCTGAAGGACAAGTCGGTCGGGCAGCACGGACGCCGCAAGGCACTGCGCGAGCCGGCGGCCTGAACCGCCGCCACGACGGCCGCGGGTTTCGCGGCGGTGCGTCCGGCGGTTGTCGGGGTCGGCTGGTAGCCATGGGGCATGGGGTTCGACATCGAAGGGCGGCGGGCCCGCCTGGTCGCCCGGCACCACCTCGCCGGGACGGCGGGCGATCCGGTCCGGGCGGCGTCCGATGTGGTGGTGCTGCACGCGACCGATCCGGCGACGGTCTTCCTGTCGGTGCTGGCCCGCTGCGCCTCGGTGTCGATCGAGGACGTGGCCAGGGCGATGTACGACGACCGCGCGCTGGTCCGGATGCTGGCGATGCGCCGGACGCTGTTCGTGGTGCCCGCCGACCTGGTTCCGGTCGTGCACCGCGCCGCATCGCTGGACATCGCCGATCAGCAGCGCAAACGGCTCGTCCGGCAGCTCTCGGACATCCCCACCGAGCCGGAACTGCCCGCCGACGTCGACGGCTGGCTGCGGTCGCTGGAGTCGTCGGTCGAGGCAGCGCTGGCGGAACGCGGTTCGGCCACCGCGGCCCAGCTGTCGGCCGACGAGCCGCGGTTGCGGACCGCGCTGTTGCCGACCTCGGACAAGAAGTGGGACGTGAAGCGCAACATCACCACGTCCGTGCTGGTGTTGATGGGGGCCGAGGGGCGGATGGTCCGCAGCGAACCGCGCGGGTCGTGGACGTCCCGGGCGCACACCTGGGAACCGGCGTCGCGTTGGTGGCCGCAGGGCATCCCCGAGCTGCCGGATGCCAAGGCCCGCCTGGTCGAGCAGTACCTGAGGCGGTTCGGCCCGGCCACCGTCGCCGACGTCCGGTGGTGGACCGGTTGGACGCTCGGTGCTACCAGGAAGGCCCTCGCCGCCCTGGACACCGTCGACGTCGGCTGCGGGCTTGTCTTGGCCGACGACGCCGTGGCCGACGAGCCCGCCGCCCCGACCGCCGCGCTGCTGCCCGC
>NZ_JAQGLA010000098.1 GCF_027853915.1 Saccharopolyspora oryzae | reverse complement strand
GCGTCGTTGATCCAGGCGCCGATCTGGTCGACCGGCTTCTCCTCGACCGGCTTCTCCGGGGCGGGGGCGGCCTCCGGCGCCGGAGCAGCCTCGGGGGCGGGCTGCGCGGCGGGGGCCGGTTCGGCCGCCGGACGGGGGGCGGCGGCCGGTTGCGGGGCGGGGTTGGCCTGGAGCGGGGCGGCTTCGGTGATCGGGCGGACCATCGCCGCGTTCTCGACGTGCGGCTGCTCGGTCTGGGGGCCGCCGATGCCGGCGAACGCGCCCAGCACGCCGAAGGCGGCCGCGGCGGTACCGATCTGCAGCGCACGCGTCTTCGGGGGGACGCGGTGCTGGCGGTCGGAGTTCTCGCCGAGGAATGCCGCTCGCAGCCAGCTCGCCGTGTTCGGCACCGCCCTCTCCCAGCGGTGCCGTGCGGTCTGCTGCGGATCTCGGTGGTCGAGGATTTCGTTCTCGGGGGATTTTGGTTCGGGGGTCACGGGTATCCAGGTTCCGCGACGGAGAGTGAACCCGCACCGAGGTTTGCACGTACGTAGGTACCTAGATTCCGCCAAACGGCGGACTTTACGCGGGGGTTCGACTACGGAAAGTGAAAGTTGCCCGATTGGGGAGTGGCCCACGGCACGTCAGCCCGCCGGGCGCGCTGACCAGGGCAGCCCGCGGCGCGGGCTTCAAGAGGAGTGCTTCACCGGGAGACGGCTTCGCCCGCGGTGCGCTGCGCGGCCACCCAGCCGGCGATCTGCGCGCGCGAGGAGAAGTCCAGCTTGGTCAGGATGTTCTGGACGTGGCCTTCCACGGTGCGCTGGGCGATCACCAGGTTCTCGGCGATCTCCTTGTTGGTGTTGCCCTGCGCGACCAGCTCGGCGATCTGCCGCTCCCGCCTGGTCAGCGGCATCGGGTGCACGTTCTCGTCGGTGCGCGTCCGGGCGTGCCGCTTGGTCTCCAGCGCGAAGTCGATGATGTGTTGCACGGACAGCTGGCGGCCCCGGTCGAAGGCCTCCTGGAACGCCTCCTCGCCCAACGCCGTGCGGGTCTGCGCCTGGTGCTCGTCGTGGTCGGTGGCGAAGCGGGCCCAGAAGCCGGGGGCCGCGCACACCGCGTCCCAGACCGACGAGGCCGCGCCGAACAACCGGGCAGCGCGGTCGTACTTGCCCTGCTGCTGGGCGATCCAGGAGAGGCTGTCGATGCTGAACGCGATGCCCAGCCGGTTGTCCAGCTGCCGCTGCAACCTGATCGCCTTCTTCGCCGCGGCTTCGGCCCGCTCCAAATCGCCGCGCTGCGCCTCGACCTGCGCCGACGCCCACAGCGCGTAGGAGCGCCAGTACAGCTCACCGTGCTCGGTGGACAGCCGGATGCACTCGGCCAGCAGCTCGAGACCTTGCTCGGTGGCCCCGTTGAGGCCCTTGACCATGCCGAGGCCGAACAGGGCGAACAGCTCGCCGGCCACGGATTCGCGCTTGCGGAACTGGCCCAGCGCGTCCTCCACCAGGTTGGCGGCCCGCGACGGATCGTTGCCCGCGAACGCCGCGAGCCCGCGCACCAGCGCCAGGTACGGCTTCTCGGAGTCCTCGCTGCGCTGCGTGGCCAGCACCGTCGCCTGCTCCAAGGTCGACTGCACCGTGTCCAGGTCGCCGTGCAGCAGCGCGAACCAGGCGCTGACGCGCAGCGCGCGCACCCGCTCGGGCACTTCGCGCGGCGTGGTGGCCAGCACCTGGTCCAGCCAGTGCCGGGCTTCGCCGTTGAGCCCGCGGATCACCCAGTACTGCCAGAGGTCGGTGGCCATGCCCAGCGCCGCGCCCGCGGTGTCCGGGTTCGCGGCGGCGGTCTGCAGCGCGGTTCGCAGGTTGCCCTGCTCGTTGCGCAGCCGCTGCACCCAGGCGGCCTGGTCGGGGCCGATCCAGTCGGCGGCGAAGCGGCCGGCGAGGTCGCTGAACCACGCGAGGTGCCGCTGCCGCATGGCGTCCAGCTCGCCGAACTCCACGAGCTTGTCCTGGCCGTACTCGCGCAGCGCGTGCGGCAGCCGGAAGCGCGCCTCGCCGCCGTCCTCCTCGCGCAGCAGCACGGACTTGTCCACCAGCGAGTGGATCGCGCTCAGCACGTCGGAGTCGGACAGGCCGTTGCTCGCGACGTGCTCGGCGGCGGCCAGGTCGAAGCTGCCGGAGAACACCGACATCCGCGCCCACGCCAACCGGTCCTGGTCGGAGGCCAGCTCGTAGCTCCAGTCGATCAGCGCCCGCAGCGTCTGCTGCCGGGCCGGGGCGCCGCGGCGGCCCTCGGTGAGCAGGTCGTACCGCTCGGCGAGGCGTTCTTCCAGCTGGGGCAGGGACAGCGAGCGCAACCGCACCGCGGCCAGTTCGATCGCCAGCGGGTTGCCGTCGAGGTGGTAGCACAGGCGCATCAGCGCTTCGGCGTTGTCGGTAGTCACCTCGAACTCGGGCACGGCGGCCCGGGCGCGGTCGACGAACAGCCGGACCGAGGAGAACTGCTCGTAGGCCTCCGGCGGCGGCAGGTGGTCGATGTCGGGCACCTGCAGGGGCGGCACGACCATGGTGGCCTCCCCGGCGACGCCGAGGGATTGCCGGCTGGTGGCCAGCACCCGCACGCCCGGGCACCACCGCACCACCGCGTCCACCAGGTGCGCGACGTCCTCGATCACGTGCTCGCAGTTGTCCAGCACGAGCAGCATCTCGCGGTTCTTGAGCTGCTCGACGACGGTGTCCAGGTCCTCGTCGGCGGTCGGCCCGCCGATGCCCAGCTGCTCGATGACGGCGTCGACCACCAGCGAGCCGTCGCGCACGTCCTCCAGCCCGACGCACCAGGCCTTGTCCCGGAACGAGCGGCGCATGTTGTTCGCGACCCGCATGGCCAGCCGCGTCTTGCCGACCCCGCCGGGTCCGGTGAGGGTGACGACGCGGGATTCGGCGAGCAGGCGCTTGGTCAGGGTGATCTCACGACGACGGCCGACGAAGCTCGTGACGTCGGCCGGGAGGTTGCCCGCTGGATCTCGCACACGGGCTCGCGCAGTAGAGACCACGCCACGAGCTTAACCGCGGAAATGCCCTCTGACCTGCGATCTTGTCCCCGCTCACGCCCCGTCACCCAGAAGTGTGGTCAAGGGAACAGATCCCCTCCTGCCCATCACGCAGCAGAGCGGATCAGGTGCCCCACAAGTGTGAAGATTTCCTTCATCGGGCCTGCAGTCCGGCGAGCACGATGCGGAGGTTCCGCCGCCACTGGTCGTCCGCCGCCGGCAGCCCGATGGTCCGGTCGCCGGTCATCACCGAGGTCAGCGCGAACGGGACGTCCTGCCAGGGCACGTCCTCGCGCATCGCGCCCGACTCCTGGCAGCGCTCGACGAGCAGCCGGATCTGCTCGCGCAGCTCGGCCAGCGGGCTGTCCAGGGTCAGCGCGCAGTCGGTGCCGAGCGCTTCGTTGATCCCGCAGCTCATCGCGCGCAGCTGCACGAAGTCGACGGCGAAGGTGCAGAAACCGTGCCACGGGTCGGGATCGAGCACGGCTTGCCGGGCCAGTTCGACGATCTCGTAGATGGTGTCCTCGACGACCGCCTGCAGCAGGGCCTCGCGGGAGGGCAGCCGCCGGTAGAAGGTGCCGATGCCGACTCCGGCCCGGCGGGCGATCTCGTGCGCCGTCACGTTGACGCCGACCTCCGCGACCGCTTCGCGCGCCGCGGCGACGAGACGCCGCACGTTGCGCTGGGCGTCCGCCCGTGCGGACTCGCCGAGCAGTTTCTCCACCGCGCTCACCGGGCCACCCTAACAACCGGACTTGCGGAGTCCGGTTAGGCTGCGGAGCAGAAGCGGACTCAGCAAGTCCGGTTTTGTCGAAGAAAAACGGACTCATCGAGTCCGGTTCAGGAGGCGTTGTGGACAGGATCAAGGTCGGGATCATCGGGGCGAGCCCGGATCGGGGCTGGGCGGCCCGCGCGCACGTCCCGGCGTTGCGCGCCCTGGACCAGTGCGAGCTGACCGCCGTCGCGACCAGCCGTCCGGAGAGCGCCGAGCGCGCGGCGGCGGAGTTCGGCGCCGCGCACGCCTTCGCGGACGCGCGGCAGCTGGCCGATCACCCGGACGTCGACCTGGTCGTCGTGACGGTGCGAGTGCCCAAGCACCGCGAGCTCGTCCAGGCCGCGCTCGACGCGGGCAAGCACGTCTACTGCGAGTGGCCGTTGGCGCGCACCGCGGAGGAAGCCGAAGTCCTGGTCGAAGGCGCGCGGTCGGCCGGAGTGCACAACGTGATCGGCCTCCAGGCGTTGCGCGCGCCAGCGATCGTGCGAGCGAAGGAGCTGATCGACCAGGGCGCGTTGGGGCGCATCACCTCGGCCGCCGTGCACAGCGCGCGGGGAAAGGGCGCGGCGGGCCGGGTTCCGGAGTGGGCGGCCTACACGTTGCAGTCGGCCAACGCCGCAGGACTGCTGGAAGTCCACGGCGGGCACGTCCTGTCGGTGCTGGACCACCTGCTCGGCGGCATCACCGAGCTGTCCGCGGACCTCGCGTTGCAGCACCCGCACCAGGTCGTGGCCGAGACGGGGCAGGAAGCGCCCGTGGACAGCCCGGACCACCTCGTGCTGAACGCCAGGTCGGGCTCGGGAGCGACGCTGTCGGCCAACGTCCGCGACGCCGAAGCCGCTGATCCGCGGGTCCGGCTGGAGGTGGTCGGCACGGAGGGAAGCCTGGCGATCACCTCGACCGGAGCGGAGGACCCGCGAGGCACCCAGATCCAGATGAGCGACCTCGAACTCCGGCGCCCGGCTGAGCCCGGACTCCCGTGGGAGACGGTGCAACTGCCTCAGGCGCTCCCCGTCACCCAAGAAGCCCGCAACGTCGCGGCTGTCTACGCCGAGATCGCCGAAGGCCTGCGCACGGGAGTGCAGACGGCGCCGGACTTCACCCGGGCCCTGCGCCTGCATCGCGTCCTCGACGCCATCCGCACCTCCGCGAGGACGGGAGCACGCCAGCGGCTGAGCTGAACGCGCACCACCGGCTGGGCTGCCCGCCCGGCCGGTGGTGCTGTCCGCCGCGGAGTCGGACAATGTCCTCGTCCGTTCACCGGGGGGCGAGATGCACGGGTCGGCGTCGTCATGACCGCCCAGCACTACCTGGGCGCATCGGGTCTCGCGCGGCAGCTCGGCGTGACCCGGCAAGACGTGTCGAAGTGGCTCAGCCAGTACCCCGCGACCTCCGAGCACCCGTTCCCGGAACCCGACGTCGAGGTCGACGGCGCCCCGGGCTGGACGCTGGAGCGAGTGCCCGAGGTCGAGCTCTGGCGGAGCAGCATCCCCGGGCAGCGCGACTGACCGGCGCTGACCGCGTTGCGGATAAGGTCGGGGCGTGCGGTTCGAGGGTTTTGGGGATGGGGCTGTCGAGTTCTTCGACGGGCTCGAGGCGGACAACTCGAAGGCTTTCTGGGGCGACAACCTGGCCCTCTACAAGGAGCACGTGCGGGCTCCGATGGAGGCGCTGATCGCCGAGCTGGAGCCCGAGTTCGGGCCCGGTTTCGGCTCGGGGAAGGTGTTCCGGCCGCACCGGGACGTGCGGTTCAGCAGGGACAAGTCGCCGTACAAGACGCACTGCGGGGCCGTGATCGAGCAGGGGCGCGGCGGCGGTGCTTACTACGTCGAGGTCGGCGCCGCCGGGATGATGGTCGCCGGCGGCTGCTTCCACACCGAGTCCGACCAGCTCGCGCGCTTCCGGACCGCGGTGGACACCGAGATCCACGGCGAACACCTGCGGCGGCTGCTCGACGAGCTGGCGGCCGCCGGTTGGGAGATCGCGGGGGAGATGTTGAAGAGCCGTCCCCGCGGGGTCGACGCCGATCACCCGAGGCTCGACCTGCTCAAGCACCGGACGCTTTACGCCTTCCAGCGCTGGGAACCCGACGACGCGCTCCACGAGCGAAGCTGCCTGGACCGGGTTCGGGAGGCGTGGACGCACGTCCGCGAGCTCAACCAGTGGTGCGCCGACCACGTCGGGATCACCGAGAAGAAGCGCCGCTGACCTTCCGCACCAGCGCCACGACCGCGCAACCGGCGACCGCGCCCGCGACGTCCACCAAGCCGTCGGCCAGCTCGCAGCTGCGGCCGATCGGCAGCAGGCCCTGCAGCACCTCCGATGCCGCCGCGTAGCCCACCAGCGCGGGCAGCAGCTTGACCAGCGGGAATCCGGCGATCCGGCCGGTGGCGGCCAGGGCTGCGAACAGCGCGAAGTGCACGACCTTGTCCGTGCCGGGCGGCGCGGACGGCACGCCCGAGGCGGGCATGAACAGGACGAGCAGGCTCGCCAGCGCGACGACGCCGAACGGTATCCGGGTGAGCTGCGTTCTGTAATGATCCAGCAACGATCTCCCCGATGGACCTTCTGCGGGCATGGCGCGTGCTGCGCACGACGGTCAACAGACTAGGCTGGCATGATGTGAGTCGACGAGCCAAGATCGTTTGTACCATGGGCCCTGCCACTGCCTCACCGGAGAAGATGGCAGAGCTCGTCAGCAGCGGAATGGACGTCGCCCGGCTGAACTTCAGCCACGGCAGCCACGCCGATCACCAGCAGGTCTACGACATGGTCCGGGCGGCGGCCAAGGAATCCGGCCGCGCCGTGGGCATTCTCGGCGACCTGCAGGGACCGAAGATCCGACTCGGCAAGTTCGCTGCCGGGCCGGTCGAGTGGCGAACCGGCGACATCGTGCGCATCACTGTGGACGACGTCCAGGGCACCCATGACCGGGTGTCCACCACTTACAAGGGCCTCGCCAACGATGCCAAGAGCGGCGACCGGTTGCTGGTCGACGACGGCAAGGTGGGGCTGGTAGTTACCGGCGTCGAGGACAACGACGTCGTGTGCGAGGTGACCGAAGGCGGTCCGGTTTCGGACAACAAGGGAATCTCGTTGCCGGGCATGGACGTTTCGGTGCCCGCGCTGTCCGAGAAGGACATCGAGGACCTGGAGTTCGCGCTGGAGCTCGGCGTGGACTTCATCGCGCTGTCCTTCGTCCGCAGTCCGGCCGACATCGACCTGGTGCACCAGGTGATGGATCGGGTCGGCCGCCGCGTTCCGGTGATCGCCAAGCTGGAGAAGCCGGAAGCGGTGGACAACCTGGAGGCCATCGTGCTGGCCTTCGACGGCGTCATGGTCGCCCGCGGTGACCTCGGCGTCGAACTCCCCCTGGAACACGTGCCGCTGGTGCAGAAGAAGGCGATCCGGATCGCGCGCGAGAACGCGAAGCCGGTCATCGTCGCCACCCAGATGCTCGATTCCATGATCAACAATTCGCGTCCGACGCGCGCGGAGACCTCCGACGTCGCCAACGCGGTGCTCGACGGCACCGACGCGGTGATGCTCTCCGGGGAGACCAGCGTCGGCCGCTACCCGGTGGAGACCGTGCAGACGATGGCGCGCATCGTCGAAGCGGTCGAGGCCGGGTCGACGGAGCCGCCGCCGCTGAGCCACGTCCCGCGCACCAAGCGCGGCGTGATCTCCTACGCGGCGCGCGACATCGGCGAACGCCTCAACGCCAAGGCCCTGGTGGCCTTCTCGCAGTCCGGCGACACCGTGCGCCGGTTGGCCAGGTTGCACACCCGGCTGCCGCTGCTGGCGTTCACCCCCGAGGAGTCGGTGCGGAGTCAGCTCGCTCTCACTTGGGGGACTGAGACGTTCCTGGTGCCTAAGGTCGACACCACGGACCAGATGGTGCGGCAGGTGGACCAGGCGATGTTGTCCCTGGGCCGCTCGCAGCGCGGTGACATGGTCGTCGTCGTGGCGGGTTCGCCGCCCGGAACGGTCGGTTCGACCAACCTCATCCGCGTGCACCGGTTGGGCGAGGAAGACCACGTCTGATCCGCTGATTCGGACGGGAGCCACCCGGCGCTCCCGTCCGTCTTGACCCGGTGCCAGACCTGATGAGGAGCGCGCTGTGACCGAAGCGGCCCGAGCCGCCGCCGCAGACCCGGCGGGGAACCGCTTGATGGGCGACGTCCCGCTGGACGTCAACGGCATGCCCCACGGCCAGCCGGTGCTGGACAGCCTGGTGGCCCTGCTGGACCTCGAGCGCATCGAGGAGAACATCTTCCGCGGGGTCAGCCCCGCCTCCTCGCCGGTGCGCGTCTTCGGTGGTCAGGTCGCCGGTCAGGCGCTCGTCGCAGCTGGTCGCACGGTGCCGCCGGAGCGGCGGGTGCACTCGCTGCACGCCTACTTCATCCGGCCCGGCGATCCGAGCATCCCGATCGTCTACGAGGTCGACCGCACCCGCGACGGCCGTTCGTTCACCACCCGCCGGGTCGTGGCGGTGCAGCGCGGCAAGGCGATCTTCTCGCTGTCGGCGTCCTTCCAGGTCGACGAGGGCGGCATCGACCACGCCGAGCCGATGCCCGACGTGCCGGACCCGGAGACGCTGCCGACCTACGGCGAGCAGATCGGGTCGCTGGTCGAGAAGCTCGGGAAGGTGCAGCCGCGCCCGATCGACGTGCGCTACGTGACCGACCCGCCGTGGGTGAGCCGCGAGAGCGGGAAGCGCGAAGCGCGCAGCCAGGTGTGGATGCGCGCGGACGGCGTGCTGCCCGACGACGACCTGCTCCACGTGTGCACCGCGGCGTTCGCCTCCGACATGACGCTGCTGGACGCGGTGCTCGCCCGGCACGGCGTGTACTGGGGTCTGGACGACGTCAACGGCGCGAGCCTGGACCACGCGATGTGGTTCCACCGCCGCTTCCGCGCCGACGAGTGGCTGCTCTACGACTGCGCCTCGCCCAGCGCCTCCGGCGGCCGAGGCCTGGCGACCGGCCGCTTCTTCTCCCGCGACGGCCAGCTCGTCGCGACCGTCGTCCAGGAAGGCCTCCTCCGCGTCAACACCTGACCCGGCCTGACCTGCTCTGCGTTGCGACGCCGGGCTCAGCCCGCTTCCGCGTGCTGGGCCCGGCGTTGTTCTTCGCGGTAGCCGTAGGCCGCTTGGCGCACGGCGGCGTCGGTTTCCAAGCTCGAGCCGAGCGCTCCGGCGACGAGCGCCATCGAGGCGACCATCCACGCCAGTCGCGCGTAGGCCGCCCAGTCGACGGGGTGGCCGAGCACGCGGGCGAGGACGCCGGCGTCCAGCAAGGTCGCGGCACCGGCCAGGCTCACCAGGTAGACGAGGGCGTAGAGGCAGGCGACGCCCAGGGACAGCGTAGTGATCGTCGAGGTGTTGTAGAGCAGGGCCAACCGCCGGTCGCGGATCGCGCGGCGTCCCACCCGCTCCCACAACCCGTGCGAGGCGATCAACCACACCGTCATCAGCGAGAGTGCGAAGACCGAGGTGGTCAGCGCGCGCAGCGGGCTCAGCACGTCGCCGAGCTGCCAGACCGTCGAGGTGAACAGGCCGAATCCCGCGGCGGCGAGCGCTGCCGCCAACGCGCTGGACAGCCCCCAGACCAATTGCCACGGCCGGTTCGCCCGGACCATGCCGGACACCAGGCGCACCCAGCCCCGCAGCCTCGGGGTGGTGTACCGGACGTCGACCGGTCCGTCGCGGTGGGTGCGGCGCACCGTGCCGGGATCCGTCGGCGGTCCGCTCAGGTGGTGCGGGAGCAGGTCGTCCAGCAACCGGGTCAGCAGCCGGTAGGTGCGGTGGTAGGTCCGGATCGCGCCGAGCGCGGGCAAGGACACGAGCGCGACCCGGCGTCCGGTGCTGACGTCGGCCAGCAGCGCTCCTTTCGCCAGCAGCAGCGGCAGGTCGGTCAGGCAGATCCCGAAGTCCCAGCCCTGCTCGTCGCGGTGCCGGTCGACGGCGTCCAGCAGGTCCTCGCTGGTGCGGTGGTCCGCGGTGAGCGGATCGGAGCGGACGTCGATGGTCCAGCGCTCACCGGTGCGGTGGGACAGCCACTCGGTGATCTGCTCGGACGTGCGGTACCCGACCTGCGCGGGCATGTCGGGGTCGGTGACCAACCCCAGGACGCGTTCGGCCTGCTCCTGCTCCGCCAACCGGACAGCCCTCCCCACCAGCACGTCGCTCCACCCACGGTGGGAGGCCGCGTCGGTCCTCGCAATCTCGCGCTCCGCCGCCGGGTTCTCAGGTGCGGCGGCGGCGTTTCGGGCGCAGGTGTCGGGGCGGGGTCAGGGCCTTGGTGTGCAGCTGTTCCAGGACGATCGAGCTGGTGAAGTGGCGGACCTCGGTGCGCGAGGCCAGCTTGTCGACCAGGAACTCCTGCATGTGCTTGGTGTCGGCCACCGCGATGTGCAGCAGGAAGTCGGCCTGACCGCTGACGTGCAGCAGCGAGCGGGTCTCCGGCTGCTTCATCACGAACTCGCGGAACTGGTCGACGACCTGCCGGGTGTGCGGGCGGACGTTGATCGCCACCACCGCCTCCAGCGCCAGTCCGGTCGCGGCCGGGTTGACGTCGATGTGCGACCCGGTGATCACGCCCTGTTCGCGCAGGCGGCGGACTCGTTGCAGGCAACTGGACGCCGCCAGGCCGACCCGTTCGGCGAGCGCGCGGTTGGGCAGCGTCGCATCGTTCTGCAACAGCTCCAAGATCCGCCAGTCGACCGAATCAAGTTCTACGGAGTCCTGCATATCCGAAGATGCTACGGCGCAGGTGGTGAAGCGGCGAACGGGAACCCGAAAATATCGGCACTTCCCAACCACTTCTTTCGAAGGAGGAGTCGTGCACATCGCCTGGGGGCCGTTCCTGCTGGCGCTGCTGGTGATCGTCGTGGTACCGGGTCCCGACTTCGTGCTGGTCACCCGCAATGCGGCGACCGGCGCGCGGTGGGGCTGGTTGGCCGCGGCCGGTTCGACCTGCGGCCTGCTGGTGCACGCGACGGCAGCCACCCTGGGGCTTTCCGCGCTGGTGGTCGCCGTTCCGGCGGCGCTGCTCGTGGTGAAGGCGATCGGCGTGGCCTACCTGGCCTGGATGGGCTTCCAGATCCTGCGCAAGGCCGGCGCCGCTGCCACCCAGGAGCCCGCGCTGGTGGTGCCCACTTCGGGTCGCTCGGTGTTCCTGCGCGGACTGCTGACCGATGTGCTCAACCCCAAGGTCATGCTGACCTTCCTGACGCTGATGCCGCAGGCGATGGACCCGGCCGCCGACCCGATGACCCAGGCCGCCCTGCTCAGCGCGGTCGCGGTGAGCGGTTTCGCGGTGTGGTGGCTGATCGTGGTGCCGTCGGTGCGCTGGCTGTCGGCGCTGCTGGCCGACCCGCGGCGGCGCAAGGTCTTCGAGCGCTGCTGCGGCGGCGCGCTGCTGGCGATGGCCACCTCGATCGCGGTCGCTTGAGTTCGCGTGAGCGGCGATGGTCGTCAGAACCACCATCGCCGCTCACCACGCGCAAATTCCTTTGACGCTCCGTGTCGATCTGTTTACTCTGCATGATCGGGCCGGGTGAGCCGAGGGAGTTGCGCGATGCGTCGACGTTGGGGCTTGGCGTTCGGGTTGGTTGCTGCGGTGGGGGTTTCGCTCTCCCTCGTGGCTCCCACTGGTGCTGCCCCGACGGGGCCGGACGCGCTGCGCGCGGACCTCGACGAGATCCTCGCCGACCCGCGGCTGGACGGTTCGCACGCGGGAGTGGTGGTCCGCGATCCCGCGACCGACGAAGTCCTCTACAGCAGGCAGGCCGCGGCGCGGGCCACTCCGGCGTCCAACGCGAAGCTGCTGACCTCGGCCGCCGCGCTGGAGGCGCTCGGTCCGGACTACGAGTTCCGGACCGAGGTCGTCACCGGCGCGCAGCAGGTCGGTCCTGTTCTGCTCGGCGATCTGCACCTGCGCGGCACCGGTGATCCGACGGTGCTCGCCGCCGACTACGACCGGCTGGCCGAGCAGGTGGCGGCGTCCGGGATCCGCGTGGTGCAGGGCGGTTTGCGCACCGACGACACCTGGCTCGACGACGTGCCGCTGGGTACCGGGTGGGCCTGGGACGACGAGCCTTACTACTACTCGGCGCGGATCTCGGCGTTGACCGCGGCGCCGGACACCGACTTCGACGCCGGAACCGCGAAGGTGCTGGTCAGCCCAACGACCGAGGGGCAGCCCGCCCGGGTTCGGCTGGATCCGCCGACCGACGTCGTGCAGATCGACAACCGGACCACCACGTCCGCTCCGGACGGTGCGCCGGACGTCGCGGTGGAGCGCGATCACGGCGGATCGCGGGTGGTGGTGAGCGGGTCGGTCCCGGCCGGAGCGGAGCCGGTCGAGGACTTCACCACCGTGCCGGATCCCTCCGCCTACGCCGCCGACGTGTTCGCCAAAGCCCTTGCCGCGCACGGCGTTCAGGTGCGCAACGCGGGGGACGGAGCGGCGCCGGACGGTGCGCGGGTGCTGGCTGACCGGCGGTCGATGCCGTTGCGCGAGCTGCTCGTGCCGTTCATGAAGCTGAGCAACAACGGGCACGCCGAAGTGCTGATCAAGGCGATGGGCCGGGAGGTCCGCGGCGAAGGCGGCTGGGCGGCCGGCCTGGAGGTGCTGGACGAGAAGCTGCGCGGGTTGGGGCTCTCGCCGGAGGTGCTGCGCATGGTCGACGGTTCCGGTCTGTCCACGATGGACAACGTGCCGCCGGAACAGCTGACCGTGCTGCTCGACAACGCTCGCGAGCGCCCCTGGTTCCGGTCCTGGTACGACTCGCTGCCGGTGGCGGGTGTCGCGGACCGCATGGTCGGCGGCACGCTGCGCAACCGGATGGGCGGGACGGCGGCGGAGAACAACGTGCACGCAAAGACGGGTTCGCTGACCGGCGTGACCTCGCTGTCCGGGTACGTGACCGCGGCGAACGGTCGCGAGCTGGTGTTCTCGGTGATGTTCAACGACTTCGTCTCCGACGCCCCGCAGGACCTGGAGGACGCGATCGCCATCCGCCTCGCGGAGTACCGGGGCGCCGACGATCAGCAGCGCGGCCGACCACCGGTGCCGCAGCAGAGAGTCCAGCAGAACGCCAAGGTCTACCAAGGTGACTTGGAGTGCTCCTGGGTCAAGGCCTGCTGAGCGCCGGGTTTCGCCGGAGGACTACTGCGCGTGGTGGTGTGGACGCGTTTTCACAGGTAGCGGCGCTACATTAAGACGAAGGTGTGACTTCAGTCTCAGGGTTAGCTAGGGGGGCATTACGGACACCCGGCGCTTATTGCGCCGGTAGCGTGACGGGGGTAGTTGAAGCCCCCCGCCCGAGGAGCCCGTCCCGTGACCTTCATCAGCGACGTTCTGGCAGCTGTCGGAAGCCTGCCGAAGCCGCTACTGGTACTGGTGACCGGAGCTCTCGTCCTCGGCGAATGCACCATCGGACTGGGTTTCCTGGTGCCGGGTGAGAGCGGGCTGCTGATCGCCTCGGCCGCGGTTACCGACGTGGGCTTCTTCTTCGTGCTGGCCGGAGTCGTCGCGCTGTGCGCGGCCATCGGGGACAACATCGGGTTCTGGCTGGGCCGCCGGTACCGGCTGAAGATGCGCGAGACCAAGGTGGTCCGCAAGCTCGGGCAGCAGCACTGGGACCGGGCCGGGCAGCTGCTGTGCAAGTGGGGGATCGGCGCGGTGCTGCTGGGCCGCTTCCTGCCGGTGGTGCGCACGCTGATGCCGGCGGCGGCCGGGGCCAGCGGGATGTCCTACCCGCGGTTCGCGGTGACCTCGCTGATCGGCGCGGTCGCCTGGTCCGCGACGCACGTGAGCATCGGTTGGCTGGCCGGGGCGTCCGCGAAGTACATCGAGGACGCGCTGGGGCGGGCGAGCTGGATCTTGGCTGCAGTGGTCGTCGTGGTGGGCGTGGCGATCTGGCTCGGGCGCCGCAAGCGCGGGGCGAAGCAGCCCGAGGTCGTGCCGGAGGAGACTGCGGAGGACGTCGAGTCCGCCGCCTGAGCGGCGGGGCTCAAGCGCGCAGCGCGGCGAGTTGTTTGCGGTTCCTGGTGAGCAGCTTCGGGTTGTTCATGGCCAGGACGCCGGTCTGCTCGCTGTCGCGGTGGTGTGCAGCGCCGCGCGCACCGCCCCAGTTCTTCGCCGATGACGTGTGCCAACGGCACTTCGCCGGTGCCGATGACCGCGACCGTCCTCATGCGACCTCCGCGGTCTGGGTCTCGACGTAGACCATCCCGTCGGCGATCTGCACCGGGTAGGTCCGCACCGGCTTCTTGGCGGGCAGGCCGCACGGCAGCCCGGTTCGCAGGTCGAACGCCGCCGCGTGCAGCGGGCACTCGACCCGGCAGTCCTCCACCCAGCCCTCCGCCAGCGAGGCGTCCTGGTGGGTGCAGGTGTCGTCGATCGCGAACAGCTCGCCCTCGACGTTGAACACCGCGATCGGCACGTGCGCGTCGATGCGGACGGACTCGCCGGGGGGAAGCTCGGACAGGGAGCAGGCTTCGAACATCAGGACCTCCGTTGCGCTATCCAGAACACGGAGTGCAATGCGCAACAATGTGCGGCTCGGATCAGGGGCGCGTCAAGGGGGTTCTGCCGATTCTTCGTCCGTGACGTCCATCCGTGTTACGCGGCGGAAAAACTCGGCTTCCGCACTTGACGGCGACGGGGGTCGCCGGTGACCGTGTTGCTCGTATCGGAACTCGGCGCGCATAGCGCAACACTCTCCCCACCGCTCGACGAGCCCTGGAGGCACCCATGGGCACTCAGCCCCGCGTGGTCGTCATCGGAGCCGGAATCGTCGGTTGCGCCATCGCCGACGAGCTCACCGAACGCGGCTGGACCGACATCACCGTCCTCGAGAAGGGCCCGCTGTTCGCCACCGGGGGCTCCACCTCGCACGCGCCGGGGCTGGTGTTCCAGGCCAACCCGTGCCGGACCATGACCCGCTTCGCCGCCTACACCGCGCAGAAGTACCGCGAGCTCGAGGGCGAGTGGTGCTTCCAGCCGCTCGGCGGCCTCGAGGTCGCGGCGTCGCCGGAGCGGTGGGACGAGGCGAAGCGGCGGCATGGCTGGCTGACCTCGTGGGGCGTGGAGAGCTTCCTGCGCGACCCCGGCGAGTGCGCCGAACTGCACCCGCTGGTCGATCCCGCGCGCATCCAAGGCGGGCTGCACATCCCCACCGACGGCCTGGCCAAACCGGTCCGCGCCGCCGAGGCCCAGGCGCGGCGCGCGATGGCCCGAGGCGCGCGGTTCCTGTCCGGTCAGCAGGTCGTCTCCGTGGAGCGCAGCGCAGGCCGGGTCACCGCAGTGGTGACCGATAAGGACCGCTTCGCCGCGGACGTGGTGCTCTCCTGCGCGGGCATGTGGGGTCCGCTGATCGGCGCGCTGGTCGACCTGGACGTCCCGCTGGTGCCGATGGCGCACCAGTACGCCAAGACCGGGCCGCTGGCCTCGCTGACCGGCCGCAACGACGAGCGCACCGAGGCCGGACTGCCGATCCTGCGGCACCAGGACGGCGACCTGTACTTCCGGGAGCACGTCGACCGGATCGGCATCGGCTACTACGGGCACCGGCCGATGCCGATCGACCCCGCGGCCATCCGCGAGTCGGGTTCGGCGGTGATGCCCTCGATCGAGCCGTTCACCGCGGAGGACTTCCAGCCGGCCTGGGACGACGCGCGGACGCTGCTGCCGGAGCTGGCCGAGGCCGAGGTCGTCGAAGGCATCAACGGCCTGTTCTCCTTCACCCCGGACGGCATGCCGCTGCTCGGCGAGCACCCCGACCTGCGCGGGTTCTGGGTCGCCGAGGCCGTGTGGATCACGCACTCGGCGGGCGTGGCGCGGGCGATGGCGCAGTGGCTGGTCGACGGGCAACCGGCCGAATCGCTGCACTCCTGCGACCTCAACCGGTTCGAAACCGCCCAGCGCAGCCCGGAATACGTGCTGGAGCGCAGCTGCCGCAGCTTCGTCGAGGTCTACGACGTCCTGCACCCGCTGGAACCCGGCCAGGAGCCGCGCCCGGTTCGGACCAGCCCGTTCTACGAGCGGCAGCAGGAACTCGGCGCGGTGTTCCTCGAAGCGTCGGGCTGGGAACGGCCGCACTGGTACGAGGCGAACGCCGAGCTGCCGGAGGTGGCCGAAGTCCCGCCGCGCGGCGAGTGGGCGTCCCGGTTCTGGTCGCCGATCGCCGGTGCGGAAGCGCTGGTCACCCGCAAGCGGGTGGCGATGTTCGACATGACCCCGCTCAAGCGGCTGGAGGTCGCCGGGCCGGGTGCGCTCGACTTCCTGCAGTGGCTGACCACCAACAACCTGGCCAAGAAGCCCGGTTCGGTGACCTACGCGCTGTCGCTGGACGAGGCCGGGGGAGTGCGCAGCGATCTGACGGTGGCGCGGCTGTCCGAGCAGCGCTTCCAGGTCGGCGCCAACGGCAACCTCGACCTGGAGTGGCTGCGCAGGCACGCGCCGTCCGACGTGCAGGTCCGCGACATCACGCCCGGCACGTGCTGCATCGGCGTGTGGGGGCCGCTCGCGCGCGAACTGGTGCAACCGCTGACCGGCACCGATTTCTCCCACGAGGGCTTCGGTTTCTTCAAGAGCAAGGCGGCGTTCGTCGGCGGTGTTCCGGTGACCGCGATGCGACTGTCCTATGTGGGCGAACTGGGCTGGGAGCTCTACGCCGCGGCGGACCAGGGGCGGAAGCTGTGGGACGTGCTGTGGGAAGCGGGGCAGCGGCTCGGCGTGATCGCGGCCGGGCGCAGCGCTTTCAACAGCCTGCGGCTGGAGAAGGGCTACCGGTCGTGGGGCGCGGACATGACCACCGAGCACGATCCGTTCGAAGCAGGCCTGGGTTTCGCCGTCCGGACGGACAAGGACTTCCTGGGCCGCGCGGCGCTGGCCGAGCGCGAAGGTGACCGCCGGCTCTGCCCGCTGCTGCTCGAAGACCGCGAAGCCGTGGTCATGGGTTCCGAGCCGGTCCACGTCGACGGCCGGCCGGTCGGCTACGTCACGAGCGCGGCCTACGGCTACACCATCGGCGCGAGCATCGCCTACGCCTGGCTGCCGAGCTCCCTGGCCGTGCCCGGAACCCGCGCCGACGTCGAGTACTTCGGCGAACGCCTGCCCGCGGTGGTAGCCGAAGAGCCCCTGTTCGACCCCGAGATGAAGCGCCTACGAAGCTGAGCCGTCCTCGGTTCCCGCAAGTTCAATGGAAATCAGACGTCCGATTTCCATTGAATTTGCGGAAGTTGCGCACCGCGAGGGTGCCGCGCACAACGAGAAGTTCAACGGAAATCGCGTTGACCAGGTTCTGGAGGGATGCATGACCGCGACGGACCGGCAGGCCAGTCTCATCTCCACGCTGCCCGGCCACTTCTACACCGACCCGGACCTGTTCGCGCTGGAGCAGGACCGGATCTTCCACACCTCGTGGTTCTGCGCCGTGCGCACCGCGGACCTGGCCGAGCCGGGTCGGTTCCGGACCGTCCAGGTGGGGCGCGAGAGCGTGCTCGTCGCGCGTGGCAGGGACGGTGCGCTGCGGGCGTTCCTCAACATCTGCCGGCACCGCGGCGCACAGCTGTGCACGGTGGAATCCGGTCAGGTCAAGCGCAGTTTCCAGTGCCCGTACCACGCCTGGACCTACGGCACCGACGGCAAGCTGGTCGCCGCCCCGAACCTCACCTCGATGCCGGACGTCGACCGGACCGAGTACGGCCTGGTCCCGGTGGCGCTGCGGGAATGGCTCGGATACGCCTGGCTGTGCCTGGCCGACGAGCCGCCGTCGTTCGAGGAGCAGGTCGTCGGCGCGGTGGCGGAGCGGCTCGGCGGCACCGAGGTGATCGACGGCTACGGCGTGGACGGCCTGTCGCTGGGCCGCCGCATCAGCTACGACGTGCGCGCCAACTGGAAGCTGATCATCGAGAACTTCATGGAGTGCTACCACTGCGCCACCATCCACCCCGAGCTCACCGAGGTGCTGCCGGAGTTCGCCGACGGCTACGCGGCCCAGTACTACGTCGGCCACGGCGCGGAGTTCGGGGCGGAGGTGGAGGGGTTCACAGTGGACGGAACCGGTGGTTTCGGCCGCCTGGACGGAGTCGGCGACGAGCACGACCGCCGCTACTACGCGATCACCGTCCGCCCCCAGGTGTTCGTGAACCTGGTGCCGGACCACGTGATCGTGCACCGCATGTTCCCCCTCGCGGTGGACCGGACCCTGGTCGAGTGCGACTGGCTCTACGCGCCGGAAGTCCTCGACGCGGGGCACGACATCTCCCGCTCGGTGGAGCTGTTCCACCGGGTCAACGAGCAGGACTTCGAAGCCTGCGAACGCTGCCAACCGGCGATGAGCTCCCGCGCCTACGCGGCCGGAGGAGTCCTGGTCCCCTCCGAACACCACATCGGCGAGTTCCACGACTGGCTCCGCACCGAACTGGGCGTCTGACGTGATTGGTGTCCGCGAGTGCGCATCGGACATCGCAGCGCGTCGAACCGCGTGAAAACAGGTGGACGTCCTGCTTAGCCTGGTGACGTGTCCAGCATTCTGAGCATTTCGGTGATCCTTCCCGAGGATTCCGCCTGGAACCAGGTGGAGACCAAGATCTGCGTCGACGGTCAGGACTTGATCGGACCGGAGTTCGACGAGGGACCGAGACTCGATCCCGAGGTCCTGCTGGGGCCGGACAGCCCCCTGCTGCCCGAGGACGAGCCACGCGAGGTGATGCTCGCCGAAGCCGAGTGCACGTGGGGCTGCTGCGGCGCGGTTTTCGTCCGCATCAGCCGCGATGGTGACCAGATCGTCTGGGACGAGTGGCGCAACCCCGACGCCGAGCTGTCCCTGCCCGAGATCCGTTTCGACTCGGCGCAGTACGAAGCCGAGCTCGCGCGCGCCGACCGCGAACGCTCTTGGGAGTGGCCGGGTTGGACGGTGGCGAGGCTGCTGACGAGCAGGCTCCGCGAGGAACCGAACGTGCTGGGGCAGTGGGACAGCAGCCTGGACTGGGCCCGATCCAGGCCGGACACTCGCGATCACGTGGATCTGGCGTTCACCTCGCCGCCCAGGCAGGTGATCAGCGACCGCCGGCGGACCTCCGGTGAGCTCATGGATTACGACCAGTTCCTCGTGCGATTCCAGGTGAGCCCGGAGCTTCCCGGAAAGCAGGTCGAACGGATCGTCGAGGAGTTGCGGGCCAGCGATCCCCGCAAGCAGGCCGAGGTCTGCGGTGGTTACAGAGCTCCACGCAGATCCTCTGTCGAGTAGGAGCTCTTCACCCCTCGCTTGAGCAGGTGGACCAGCGGGCGCGGAGCAATCGGGTCCGCCGAGTCTTCGCGGTGATGCACTGCGCGGAGTCCGGACCGACTGCTCACGATTAATACCCGCGAGTACTCATCGGTCGTCGTAGCCGGGACGTCCCGGTGAGGCGTCGACGGCGGTTCGCGGGCTGTCGACGTCTCGGCGCTGCACCAGGAAGCACAGGACGGCGCCGATCGCGATCACGGCGATGGGCAGCACCAGAGTCGGTTGCACCGCGCGGACGACTCCGTGCTCGAAGACCGACACCGCCGTCTGCTGGAGCTGGTGGGCGAGGCCCGCCGATGTGCCCGGTGGCGGTGGGAACGCCGTACCGGTCCGCCCGACTTCCAGTCCGCCCTTCGCGGCGTCGTCGAAACCGGCCACGAACCGCTCGCGGATTCCGGACGGCAGACCGGCGGCCTGGCGGGCTGCTTCGTCGTGGAGCGATGCGGCCAGGCGGTTCTGCAGCACGGCGCCGACCGCGGCGCTGCCGATGACCGTGCCGACCTGTCGGATCGTGTTCAGCACGCCGGAGGCGGCGCCGGCCATCCGGGGTTCCACGCCGTACATCGCGACCGCGACCATCGGCCCGAACACGCAGCCGATGCCGAGCCCGGCGACGATCAGCGCAGGCTGGAGGTCCCACCACGTCCGGCCGACCGCGGTGATCCAGCTCAGCCAGGCCAACCCGGCCGCGAACAGCGCGAGACCGCACATCAGGACGTACTTGCCGCCGACCCGGTCGGCCATCCGGCCCGAGACCGGTGACAGCAACGCCGACACGATCATCGCCGGTGCCATCACCAGCCCGGCCTCCAACGCGCTGAAGGACAGCACCGACTGCAGGTAGATCATCACCGGCAGGAACAGGCCGATCATCCCGACCTGGACGGTCGCGGACACGAAGCTCATGACCGCGTAGTTGCGGTCGCGGAAGAGAGCGAAGGGCAGCAGCGGTTCACCGCGCTGCCGGGTCCGCTGGTGGACCAGGAACACCGCGAGCAGCAGCGCGCCGCCGATCAGCAGCGCCCAGATCCCGGCGTTCCACCCGTACCGCTGGCCTTCGGTGAGCGCGAAGGTCAAGCCGGCCAGCGCCGCTGCGGCGAGCAGGACGCCGGGCAGGTCCAGCTTGTGGCGGGTACCGCGCCGGCCCCCGGGCACGAGGGTGGCGGCCATCGCCAGCACGGCTGCGCCGATCGGGACGTTGACGAAGAAGATCCACCGCCAGCCGGCCGTGCTGACGAGGAGTCCGCCCAGCGTGGGCCCGGCGATCGTGGCCACGCCCGCGACCGCGCCCCACACGCCGAGCGCCGCACCCCGGCGCGCGGGCGGGAAGACGTCGATGATGATGGCCATGGTCTGCGGCATCAGGGCCGCCGCGCCCAGCCCCTGCAGCGCCCGGGCCGCGATGAGCTCGGTCGCCCCCTGGGACAGTCCACACAGGACGGAGGCGGCGGTGAAGAGCGCGACGCCGCCGATGAACATGGTGCGCGGTCCGCGCGCATCTCCGAGCCGACCGAACACGATCAGCAGTGCGGCGAGGACGAGGACGTAGACGTTGATCACCCACAGCACCTCGTCCAACGAGGCCCGCAGGTCGTCGACGATGCTGGGGATGGCGACGTTGACGGCCGTCAGGTCCAGCAACGTCATGAAGAACCCCGAGCTGAGCGTGACGAGCACCGCCCAGGGATTGCCGCGCAAACTTCCCGCTCGCATCTCTTCCCTCGCCTCACCGGCGGTGCGGTGCACCGCCATCGGGTGGAATCAACGGGTTCCGCTGCACTTGATCGCCCGAGCGCGGTGCGGTCGGACCTCGGCCGCATCCGCGCTCGGTTCGTTCGGGGGAGTCAGCTCTTGGCGGGAGCTTGCAGGCTCCACAGTCGACCGTCGGGATCCCGCACGGTCATCTCGCGGGTCCCGTAGTGCGTGTCCTCGAACGGTGTGACCACTTCGACGGCGGGGCCGGCGTGGAAGTCGTCCGCATCGGGCACTTTCAGCGCGATCTGCGTGCCGGGCGCTCGATCTTCGGGGATCTCCACGAGAACGAGGTAAGCCCCCTCGCCGTTGCGGAACACCCCGGAGCCGTCGCCGGCGGAGGTCTCCAGTTCGAAACCCAGTGACTGGAAGAACTTCGCGGACTTCCCCCAGTTGTGGGTCTCCAGGAAGACCGCTTCGATCCCTTCGGTCGCCATCTCAGGACTCCTCTTCGGAAGCGTTCTGCTGCTCGCTGGTGTCGAGGTAGGAGCGCAGCGCATCGGCGACCAGTGCCGACAACGACATGCCCTCCTCGATCGCGTGATGCTTGACCTGCCTGATCAGCTCGACCGGCAGGTACACGTTGAACTGCTTGACCTCCGCACCACCCATGCGCTGATGCTAGCATGCTAGAAAGCTATCCGGCGAGGAAAGATCTTGCACGGTCGATGCCCGCGAGTGCTCGCGGCGAACCTCGTGCTGCTGCAAAAAAATCGGGTGGGTGCAGTTCCGCGAGGAACTGCACCCACCCGAGGTGGTGTTGCTGGGTTACTTCCGAGCCGGAACGGGTTCCGAGCTGCGCTTGCGCGCTGCGACGTAGCCGATGGCGATGGCGATGGCCAGGATCGGCGTGATGTACAGGGCGATGCGGGTCTCCTCGTCGAAGGCCAGCAGCACCACCACGAACGCCAGGAACGCCAGGACGATGTAGTTCGACACTGGAGCGAACGGCATCCGGAACGGGCCGTTCGGGAGCTCACCGCGTGCCACCTTGCGGCGGTAGCCGATGTGCGCGATCAGGATCATGCCCCAGGTGAAGATCGCACCGGCCGTGCTGGCGCTGGTGATGTAGGTGAACGCCTGCTCCGGCACGAGGTAGTTGAGCACCACGCCGATCAGCATCGCGCAGAACGTCACCGCGATCGCCCGCGCGGGCACCGCGCGGCCGCTGAGCTGGCCGACCGACCGCGGCGCCTGGCCGTCCTCGGACAGCGTGCGCAGCATCCGGCCGGTGGAGTAGATACCGCTGTTGCACGACGACAACGCCGCCGTGGTGACCACGAAGTTGACCACGCCCGCCGCGGCCGGGATGCCGATCAGGGTGAAGGCGTGCACGAACGGGCTGACCTCCGCCGGGAACTGGAACCACGGCACCAGCGCCGTCAGCGCGATCAGCGCGCCGACGTAGAAGATCAGGATCCGCCACATCACCGAGTTGATGGCGCGCGGCAGCACCTTCTGCGGGTTCTTGCTCTCGCTGGCGGTCTGGCCGACCATCTCCACGCCGACGAAGGCGAACATGACGATCTGGAACGCCAGCAGCGAGGACGCCAGGCCGTTGGGGAACAGCCCGCCGTTGTCCCAGATGTTGCTCAGCGAGGCGGTGGGGCCCAGGTCGCTGAAGCCGAACACCAGGATCGCGGCGGCCAGCACGATCAGGCCCAGGATCGCCAGCACCTTGATCAGCGCGAACCAGAACTCGAACTCGCCGAACAGCTTCACCGCGATCAGGTTCACCGCGCTGAGCAGGACCAGCGCGCCCAGCGCCGGGATCCACTGCGGCACGGTCGGGAACCAGAACTGGAAGTACTTGCCGACCGCGGTGATCTCGGCCATGCCGGTCACGATCCACACCAGCCAGTAGCCCCAGCCGACCGCGAACCGCGCCCACGGCCCGACGAACTCACCCGCGTACTCGGCGAACGAACCGCTCACCGGGCGGTACATCAGCAGTTCGCCGAGCGCCCGCATGACGAAGAAGATCATCACGCCGGCGATCGCGTAGATCAGGATCAGGCCGGGGCCGACCTGGTGCAGCGCCTTTCCGGAACCGAGGAAGAGCCCGACACCGATCGCACCGCCGATGGCGATCATGTTGATGTGCCGGGCGCTCAGATCCTTCCGGTACTCCTCGGTGGCTGGTTGGCTCATCGAAGTGGACTCCTCCAAGAAGCGGTGCGGGGCTTCAGTGTGGCGCAACCGCGTGGGCCGCCTCCCGCAACACGTTGTTCGTCAGCGTGTTTCGCTGGAACTGCGCAGATACTCCGGCATCCTCCCGGTGCTGGCAAGCGATTCGGTGCAGTTGGGAACGACCGTTGCTGGAGGAGATCGATTCGATACCGGAGAGTTGCGGGAAATTGGGCATCAAGTCTATTTAGGACGAATCGCAACGCCCGGGTTCCGGGCGTGAAAAACGGCCGGTGCGCGCAACGCGCACCGGCCGTCGTCAGAACCGTCAGAGGTTCGGGTACAGCGGGTGCTTGGCGGCCAGTGCCTCGACGCGGGCCCGCAGCTTGGCGCTGGCGGACTCGTCGAAGCCGGGCTTGAGCGCTTCGGCGATCACGTCGGCGACCTCGGTGAAGTCGTCCTTGCCGAAGCCGC
>NZ_JAQGLA010000097.1 GCF_027853915.1 Saccharopolyspora oryzae | reverse complement strand
CACTTGAACATCTCGCCACCGAGACCGTGGCTGCGGTGCTGCTCGTGCACGCGCACCGCCTCGATCTGAGCGCGCAGCGCACCGCGCCGGGCCAGGCCGGGGATGAACGTCAGCTGCATGGTGGCCACGACCTGGTCGCCGGTGGTCGCCACCAGCAGCAGTTGCGCCGGATCGGCGTCGATGGCGGCGAAAGCCGCCTGGTAGGGCGCGAGATCGGCAGCGGACTCGCGGGTCGCCCCGAGCTGATCAGCGGCCAGCAGCCCGATGACAGCGGTGAGGTCGTCCTCGGTGGCCCGGCGGAGCCGGTAGGTGACGGGGCCGACGGGCAACGTCGCAAGCACGCTCAACGAACTCTCCACAGTGGATTCGTGAACCAGGTTTCCTGATGCGACAACGTACCTGGCGAAGATCATCAAGTGCCGCTGGGGTTGGTAGCCGACGGATCGCGTCATGGCTGCTGAGCGGGCAGCTGCGCCCACTGGTACTGGTGTTCAGGACGACCGGTCGCCCCGTAGCGGAGGTTCATGATCGCGCGGCCGTCTTCAGCGAGCGTGGTGAGGTAGCGCTGCGCGGTCGCCCGGGCTATGCCGAGGGCCTGCGCGATTTCCGAAGCTGATACCGGTTCTCGGTGTTGGCGCAGGGCTTCCGCGACCAACCGGGCCGTGACCGCGGACCGGCCTTTCGGCGTGCCTTTGCCGTCCTTGTCGTGCAGCAGCCGGACCGCGCGGTCGATCTCTTCCTGGTTCGCCGTGTGATCAGGAGAGGACAGCTGCGCGCGGTAACGCGCGTAAGCCGCGAGCCGCTCGGCCAGGTCCTCAGCCGTGAAGGGCTTGACGAGGTAGTTCAGCGCCCCGGCGGCGAACGCGGCGCGAACGGTGGAGGTGTCTGACACGGCGGTCAGCATGATGGTGTCGGCGGAAATCTCGCGCAGCAGGCGCAACCCCGACTCGCCGGGCAAGTAGTGGTCCAGCAGGACGAGGTCCGGCGCGAGTTCCTGCACCCGGACCCGCGCCTCGGCCGCGGTGTGCGCGGTGCCGACCACCGCGAAACCCGGGACGCGCTCGACGTAATCGGCGTTCACCCGGGCGACCCGGATGTCGTCCTCCACGATGAGAACCCGAATCCTCACTTCTCCTCCTGACTGGCGAGCGGCTCGGCATCCGACGAGGTTCGGCCAGATCTCGCTTCCAGGACCTGGGGCAGTTCGGCGAGGAAAAGAGCGCCGCGCTCGGTTCCTCCCGCCTCGGCGAGGCGCACGTCGCCGCCGAGGCTGCGGGCGGCCTGCCGGGTCAGCGCGAGCCCGATCCCGCGCCCGTGGCCGTCCTTCGTCGACACCCCTTCCACGAAGAGGGAATCCCGCAGGTGATCCGCCACGCCGTCCCCGGAGTCGGTGACCGCGACGTGCAGCGTGGTGCCTTCCGCGAGCAGGTCCACCTCGACCGCCGCCGGCCGTCGCGAACCGAGTTGAGCAGCTTCCAACGCGTTGTCCACCAGGTTGCCGACGACCGTGGTGACCTCCAGCGGAGCGATCACCTTGGCCGGGACCCAGCTGTTGCCCCCGACGCGCAGCTCGATGCCCTGCTCCGCCGCCGCCGAGGTCTTGGCGGACAGGAATGCTTGCAGGTAGGGGTCTTCGACGAGGTCGCCGCCCGAACCCAGCAGCACGATCGGGCCGGTGGAGATCCCGTCCAGGTATTCGGTCGCTTCCCGGTAGTGGCGGGTGCGCAGCAACCCGGTCAGCGTGTGCATCCGGTTGGCGAACTCGTGGCGTTGCGCGCGCAGCGCATCCGTGAGCGCCCGCGTCGTGTCGAGTTCCCTGGTGAGTACTTCCAAGTCCGTGCGGTCGCGCAGGGTGAGCACCCCACCCAGGTCCCGCCCGTCCTTGGTCACGTCGCGGTAGTTCGCGACCAGCACGCGGTCGCCGGCCACGGTGACGAGGTTGTCGGCGCGCTCGCGGTGCTCGAGCGCGGCGCGCAGCCGCGGCGGCAGCTCGAGCTCGGTGAGCGGTATTCCGGGGGTGATCTGCGTGCTGAGCAGTCTCCTGGCTTCGCCGTTGCACACCGAGACGGTGCCCGCGGCGTCCACCGCCAGCACACCTTCGCCGATCCCGTGCAGCACCGCCTGGTGCTCCTGCATCAGTTCGGCCAGCTCGCGCGGTTCCAGGCCGAGGGTGCGGCGTTTCAGCAGCCGGGTGAGCAACAGCGCGCCGAAAGCCCCGAGCAGCAGCGCGACGCCGCCGAACAACGCGGACATGCCCAGTTGGCGCCACCTGGTGGCGTCGATCTCGGCGGCGTCGATGCCGACGCTGACCTCGCCGACGATGGTGCCCGCGCGGTCGCGCAGCGGAACCTTCCCCCGCGCTGACAGGCCGAGCGTGCCGCGCTCGACGTTGACGACTTCGTGGCCGTTCAAGGCCTGGCTGGGGTCGGTGCTGACGTGCTGGCCCACGAGGCTCGCGTTGGGATGGGCCAGCCTGATCCCGTTCTCATCGGTCACCACGACGAACAGGGCGCCGGTGCCCAGCCTCGCCCGTTCCGCTCTGGTTTGGACCGCCTGCGTGTCGTCGTGCGCCACCGCATCGGCGAGGTCGACGTCGGATGCGACGGTGCGCGCGATGTTGATCGCCTGCTGCCCGTACTGCCCCACGAGTTGCGCGCTTTCCATCCAGGCGGCCACCAGCGACCCGACCGCGACGACCAACGTCAGCAGGCCGATCTGCAAGACCAGGACCTGGTGTGCGAACCGCATGCGTGCCGGGGCCATGCGCAGACGTTACGTCGCGGACGCGGGCTCGCCCAAGGTTCGATCTGCGTGCGCAAAATGCGCAGAACGTTGGGAACGTTCATTACGCGTACAGCGAGAAGAACCCCGCTGCGGCGCACCCGCGCACCTACCTTCGTGCCCGAGCAGCACGGGCGTCATCGACGTCCGGCCCGATGGGACGACGGTGTCCCGGCACGACACAGGAGTCGCGCATGATCGAGTTGAGGAACGTCACGAAGCGCTTCCCCAGCGGTTCGGGAGGGGTGCACACCGCTCTTCGCGACCTGACGATGGCGGTGGGGCGCGGGGAGTTCGTCGCGGTCGTCGGCCCGACCGGCTG
Organism: Saccharopolyspora oryzae; assembly: GCF_027853915.1. Lineage (GTDB taxonomy): Bacteria > Actinomycetota > Actinomycetes > Mycobacteriales > Pseudonocardiaceae > Saccharopolyspora > Saccharopolyspora oryzae. Next base: position 20,650 of record NZ_JAQGLA010000097.1, on the reverse strand, counting down.
CGGCAAATCCACCGCGCTGTCCCTGGTTTCCGGTTTGGAACCGCCGTCGATGGGCACGGTGTCGATCGGCGGAGAGCCGGTGACCGGCATTCCGGACGGGATCGGCTACATGTTCCAGAGCGACGCGGTGATGCCGTGGCGGTCGGTGGTGGACAACGTCGCCGCGGGCCCCCGGTACCGGGGTGCGACCCGGTCGGCGGCCCGCGCCGAAGCGCGGGAGTGGGTGCAGCGGGTCGGTCTCGGCGGATTCGAGGGCTACTACCCGCACCAGCTGTCCGGTGGGATGCGCAAACGCGTCGCGCTGGCCCAGACATTGGTGAACGCGCCGTCGATCCTCCTCATGGACGAGCCGTTCAGCGCGCTGGACGTGCAGACGCGCGGGTTGATGCAGGACGAGTTGCTGCGGTTGTGGTCGGGCACGGAGGCCGCCGTCATCTTCGTGACGCACGACCTGGAGGAGGCCATCGCGCTGGCCGACCGGGTGGTCGTCATGACCACCGGCCCGGCGACGGTCAAGGCGTCGTTCGAAGTCGCGTTGGAACGGCCCCGCGATGTGGAGGAAGTGCGGATGACCCCGGAGTTCCTGGCGATATACCGGGAGATCTGGCAGTCGCTGAAGGAAGAGGTCGAGAAGACTCGCGGGAGAGGTGTCGGTCGTGTCGCGTGAAACGGGAACCGTCGAGTCCCCAGCCGGGGCGGAGGCGGATGCTGTTGCTGAACCGCAGGACATCGTGCGGTCCGCGGAGGCGGCGAGGCGTCGCCGCCGCGTCAAGGTGTGGGGCACGCGGCTGGCCTTGGTGGTGGTGTGGCTGGTCAGCTGGGAGCTGACCGCCACTTACCTGATCGATCCCTTCTTCTACTCGAAGCCGAGCGCGGTCGGCGTGCGGTTGGTGGAGTGGTTCACGGCCGGCACGAGCCAGGGGTCGATCTGGGAGCAGATCCTGGTCACGCTGCAGGAATCGGTCAGCGGTTTCGCGGTCGGCTCGCTCGCCGGGATCGTGCTGGGCATCCTGCTGGGCCGCAGTCCGGTGCTGTCGGACATCTGCGCGCCGTTCATCAAGGCGGCCAACGCGGTTCCCCGCATCGTGCTCGCGTCGCTGTTCGTGATCTGGTTCGGCCTGGGGCTCACGTCGAAGATTGCGACCGCGTTCATCCTGGTGTTCTTCGCCGTGTTCTTCAACGCTTTCCAGGGCGCTCGCGAAGTCGACCGGAACCTGATCGACAACGCCCGGATCCTCGGCGCGAACCGGCTGCAGATCCTCGGCACGATCGTGGTGCCGAGCGCGATGTCGTGGATCCTCGCCTCGCTGCACGCGGCGTTCGGCTTCGCGCTGATCGGCGCGGTGGTCGGCGAGTTCACCGGCGCGGACAAGGGGCTCGGACTGCTGATCAACCGGGCCCAGGGCACCTACGACGCCGCCGGGATCTACGCCGGGATGATCGTGATCACGGTGATCGCCCTGGCCGCGGAATGGTTGTTGACCGCGCTCGAAGACCGGCTGCTGAAGTGGCGACCCGCCATGAGCAAGACGGAGATCCAGATCTGATCAACTGCGGAAACCCAGGCGATGTCTGCGGTTTCGCTACCCGCACCGCAACGAATACCACTACCGGTACACCTTCTAGGAGCGATCAATGAAGATTCGCGCCTCACTTCTGGCTGCGCTCGTCATGGCTTCCGGACTCGTCCTCGGCTCCTGCCGCAGCACGGCCAGCGGCCCCGCTGGCGACCCCAACGACATCAAGCTCGAGGTCGGTGGCATCGACAAGGTCATCTACCTGCCCGCGAAGCTCACCGAGCAGCTCGGCTTCTTCAAGGAGCAGGGCCTCAACGTCACCCTGCTGGACGAGCCCGCCGGTGCCAGCGCGGAGAACCAGCTGGTCGCCGGCGAGGTGCACGGCGTGGTCGGCTTCTACGACCACACGATCGACCTGCAGTCCAAGGGCAAGTGCATCACCAGCGTGGTCCAGCTCGCCGACGTGCCCGGCGAGGTCGAGGTCGTCGGCAGCAAGGCGGCCGGCGAGATCAAGAGCCCGGCCGACTTCCGGGGCAAGAAGCTGGGCTTCACCAGCCCGGGTTCCTCCACCGACTTCCTCACCCAGTACCTGGCGACCAAGTCCGGCGTGGGGACCCAGGAGTACACCGGTGTGAAGGCGGGAGCAGGTCAGACCTTCATCGCCGCGATCGACAACGGCGGCATCGACGCCGGGATGACCACCGATCCGACGGTGGCCAAGCTGGTGGATTCGGGCAAGGCGAAGGTGCTGCTGGACATGCGGACCGAGGAGGGCACGAACGCCGCGCTCGGCGGCCTGTACCCGTCGAGTTCGCTGTACATGGACTGCGCCTACGTCGAGCAGCACGAAGAGCAGGTGCAGAAGCTGGCGAACGCGTTCGTGAAGACGCTCGACTTCATCCAGAAGCACTCCGCCGAGGAGATCGCGGCGGCGATGCCACCGGACTTCGCCGGAGGTAACCGGGACCTGTACCTCAAGGCCATCAACGACACGAAGGGCATGTTCAACGGAACCGGCAAGATGCGACCCGAGGGCGCGAAGAACGTCCTCGAAGTGCTGGCCCGGTTCCACCCGACTGTCAAGGACAAGCACGACCAGATCGACCTGTCGAAGACCTACACCACGAAGTTCGCGGACAAGGCGCAGCCCCGCTGACCACGGCGAGCGCACCCCGTCGGGAAGGGGCCCGGCGGGGTGTTCCGCTGTCCCGCCGCCGCAGGCGACCGAGCCTGGCCCCGCTGGAGCCGCCCCGCAGGGCTTCGCACGCCCGTCCGCTCAGCCGAGCAGTTTGGCGAAGAACCAGCCGACCCGGCTCACCCTGCGGACCCGCGGGTTGTCGGCGACTCCGTGGATCTCCCACTGCTGCCCGCACACGTCGCAGGTCCACATGCCGATCTGGCTGGTGTCGGGTTCGCACGGGTGCCCTCGACGCCCTTTTCGCATGGCTTGATCACACCACAGCGCTCCGCTGCCGTGGGGTGGTCCGCTGCGGGCGGATCGGGTGAAACCGTGACTTTTGGCCTTACCCAGCGTGCACACCCACGCCGTAGCGTCATCGGCGGTTGCTCGATCGGGGAGAGGGGCCGCAAGTGACCGTGCGAGAACTGGTGGACCAGATGGAACGCCGCTGGGACGAGTTGATGACCCTGCGCGCGAGCCCGGACATGTACGGCAGCGAGAGCCTGGACGGCCAGCTCGCCGAACTGGAGCTCTGGCTCCTCCGCATGCAACGACTGACGGCTACCGCCGCATGACCGGAGTCCGCATCAGCAACTGAGCACCCGCCTAGCGCAGAGGAGCTGACCGATGCCGTTCATCGACATCAAGGTGATCGCAGGAGTGTTCACCGACGAGGAGAAGCGGCGGCTCGTGGAGGACGTCTCCGAAGCGGCCATCGCCGTCGAGGGCGAAGCGCTGCGGCCGGCGACGCACGTGGTGATCACCGAGACGCCCAGCGGCGGGTGGGCGATCGGGGGAAAGCCCCTGACCAGCGAAGACGTCCAGGCGAAGCGCGCCTCCGGATGACCGTCAGCCCCTCACCGGTCCGGGTGGCAGGTGCAGGGGTCTTGGCAGGCGTGGTTGAGGCCCGGCAGGGGATAGGTGTCCACGCGTTCCGCGCGGCCGATGGTGAGCCAGGACAGGACTCCGCCGGCCGCGCACAGGGCCGCTGAGATCAGGAGGGCTCGGCCGAAGCCGGGGCCGAGCGGGGCACCGGCCGCGGTGTGCGACAGGCCTGCGACCACCGGCAGCACCGCCACCGCGAGCAGACCGGCCAGTCGGGACACCGCGTTGTTCACCCCGGAGGCGACTCCGGCGTTGTTCTCGCTCACCGAGGCGAGCACGGCCGAGGTCAGCGGCGCCACGGTGATCGACAGGCCGAGACCGAACACCAGCACCCCCGGCAGCACCCCGGAGGCATAGGTGCTGCCGGGAACGGCCCAGGTCAGCAGGGTGAGGCCGACCGCGCAGATGATCGGGCCGAACGTCATCGGCAGTCGCGGGCCGGTGCGCTGCGCGACCGCTCCGACCCGGCCGGAGAGCAGCAGCATGATGATCGTGATCGGCAAGGTCGCGATGCCGGCCTGGAGCGCGGTGTAGCCCATGGACTGCTGCAACTGCAGCGACAGCAGGAACAGCGCACCGCTCAGCGCCGCGTACACGGTCAGCGTCGTGAGGTTGGCCCCGGTGAACTGGACGGAGCGGAACAACGACAGCGGCAGCAGCGGGCTGGGGTGGCGCTGCTCGATCAGCGGGAAGGACACCAGGCCCGCTGCTCCGGCGACCGCCGCCGAGGTGGTCAGCGGCGTCCAGCCCACCGTGGGGATTTCGATCAGCGCGAATACGGTCCCGGACAGGCCGATGGTCACCGCGAGTGCGCCGAGGATGTCCGGTCGCCCTGTGGCCTGCGGGTTGCGTGTTTCCGGGACGTGCCGCAGCGCCAGCAGCGCAGCCGCGGCGATCGGCACGTTGATGAAGAACACCGCGCGCCAGGACACCGCGTCCACCAGCCAGCCACCGACGAACGGCCCGATCGCCGAGGACACGCCGGTCAGACCTGCCCACCTGCCCACGGCCTCCCCGCGGTCCTCCTGCCGGATCGTCGAGTTGATCAGCGCCAGGCTGCCGGGCACCAGCAGCGCCCCGCCGACGCCCTGGAGCAGCCGCGCCACGACGAGTGCTTCGCCGGTCGGCGCGAACCCGCATCCCAGCGAGGCGATGGTGAACAGCACCAACCCGATCACGTACACGCGGCGTCGCCCGTAGCGGTCACCGAGCGCACCGCCGAGCAGCAGCAACGCGCTGAGCGTGAGCAGGTAGGCGTCGAGCACCCACTGCAGGACGCTGAGGCCGCCGCCGACCTCGCGGCCGATCGCGGGAAGCGCGACGTTGACGACCGACCCGTCCAGGAAGGCCACGCCGGAGCCCAGGATCGTGGCGAGGAGGATCCAGCGGCCCGACCGCGATCGCAGCGCTGCGGCATTGCTCATCAGCCGACCATAGGCCGCGACCGGGGGTGGGCTCAGCGCGGACCGGGCGTGAAGGACATCGGCAGGTGCTTGATGCCGTTGATGAAGTTCGACACCAGGCGCTGCACCGGCCCGGTCACCTGCAGGTCGCGCATCCGCCACAGCGCCTCGCGGTAGAAGGCGCGCAGCTGCAACCGGGCGAAGTGCGCGCCCAGGCAGACGTGCGGCCCATCGCCGAAGGCGACGTGGTCGTTGGGGGAGCGGCGGATGTCGAAGCGGTGGGGTTCGGGGAACCGCGCGTCGTCGAAGTGCGCCGAGCAGTGGAACACCACGACCTTGTCCCCGGCCCGGATCCGCTGCCCGCCGAGTTCGGTGTCGGCGATGGCGGTGCGGCGGAAGCTGAGCACCGGCGGGTGGAAGCGCAGCGTCTCCTCGATCGCGGAGTCCAGCAGCTCCGGTTCCGCCAGCAGCAGCCGGTGCTGGTCGGGGTGCTGGGCGAAGGCGAGCACGCCGCCCGGCAGGGCGCTGCGCACCGTGTCGTTGCCCGCCACGGACAGCAGGAAGAAGAACATCTCCAGCTCGGCGTCGGCCAGTCCGCGCCCGTCGAGCTCGGCGTTGGCCAGCGCGGTCATCACGTCGTCCGCCGGATTGCGGCGCTTGAACGCCGCGAGGTCCTGGGCGAAGGCGAACATGTCCGCCAGCATGGCCGGGGAACGTGGGTTCACCGGTCGTCCATCGGCGTCCAGGGTGACCTCGGAGTGCTCGGGATCCTGGTAGCCGATCACCCGGTTGGTCCACTCCAGCAGCATCCCGCGATCGGTCTCCGGCACGCCGAGCAGGTCCGCGAGGTTGCGCAGCGGGTAGTCGTCGGTCACCTCGACCGGCAGATCGCAGCCGCCGCGCTCGATCGCCTCGTCGACCAGCAGCCGCGCCCGCTCGGCCACGGCATCGCGGAACCGGTCGACGCGCCGCGGCGTGAACGCCCGGCTGACCAGCCGCCGCAGCCGCCCGTGCTCGGGCGGGTCGAGGTTGAGCATCATGCGCCGGATGAACGGCAGGTCCTCCGGGGCGGGATCGCGGATCTGGGTGGCGCCCAACCAGGACGAGTAGCGGTCAGCGGACTTCAGCACCGAAACGACGTCGGAATGCCGGGTCACCGCCCAGAAACCGGGGCCCGCGGGCCAGTCGCCGACCTCGCGCTCCTGCTGCCAGCTCACCGGGGCGTGCTCGCGCAGCCACGCGAAGTCCTCGTGCGGCACGCCGGCGGCGTACCTGCGCGGGTCGAACACGTCCGGGACTTGGGTGGGCGCTGCCATCGCGACTCCTTCTCCGGTGCCGGTCCAGGCACACTCTGGTCGCCGCGCGGTCGAGCGTCAACGCCCAACCCGGTCGTCCACAGTGGATCACCGCTGGGGAACGGCGAGCCCGTCCGCCGCGAGCTCCGAGGCCCGGGCCTCAGGTGCGTAGCGGCGCAGCAGGTCCAGCCCGATCTGGGCGCGGCGCACCCGCTCCCGGCCCAGCGCCACCGCGGTGGGGGTCAGGTGGGTTCCGCTGGGGTAGATGTTCGGGGCGTTGCGCAGGCCGAACTTCACGTACACCGGGGCCGCGACGCGCACGATCTCGGCGATCTCGAAGTGCCGGACGAAACCGCCCATGTCGTCGGGCGCCTCGACGTAGACGTCCAGCGGCAGGTCGGTGGCGGAGCGGATCGCGGCCAGTTGCCCGATGCTCAGATCGGTGGGCACGTTGTAGGTGTCGGCGCCCAGGTCCTCGGCGATGCGCACCGAAGCCGGGTTCGCCAGTCCCATTTGGACGCTGATCTTGAACTGCAGGTCGGGCGGCAGATCGCCGGCCGCGCGCATCGCGGACGCGGTCTTGAGCACGCCGAGATCGGTGATCAGAACGCTGCGGATGCCTGCCTCGGCGGTCCGCTTGACGTCTTCGAGCACGTGCACGAGCTGTTCGGCACCGCGTGCCTGCGCTGCCACCGACCCGCCGCCCGGGGCGGTGGCCATCGGGCTGGTGTCCCACCCGGCGACCGGCCGGGCGAACAGGCTCAGCTCGACCGACCGCGCGGCGGCGGTCTCGGCCATGGTGTGCAGTTCCGCGTCGGTGAGCAGCATTCCGCCGCTGCCCTGCGAGATGCGGTGCACCACGACCTGGCGTGCCTCGGCTTCGGCGAGCACGGCGTCGAGGACCTCGGGGCCTTCCGTGCTCGGGATCTCCACCCGGTACTGCGCACCGTCGGGGAACCGCTTGGTGCTGGTGACAGGGGCGTCCTCGCCGGGCAAGCCCTGGGAACGCAGGAACTCTCGGGTCTGGTGCACGCATCCGCTCCGTTCGAAATTCCAAACGACGTTCGGAAAATCGTATGAACCGGGGATGATGCGGTCAAGCAGGACACCCGCTCGGCGGCCGGTATCGGATACGATGTTCGAAATATCGGTCACGCGCCGAGATCTTCGGCGGGGAGGAGCACCAGCGGTGGCACGAGCGGTACCAGCGGTGGAGCGGGCATTCGACGTACTGGAGCTGTTCCTGGACACCCACGAGCTCAGCGCGCCGGAGATCACCGCGCAGCTCGGCCTGCCGCGCACCACGGTGCACGAGCTGGTCGGCACCCTCAGCGAACGCGGCTACCTGATGCCCGCGGGGCGCGGCAGCAACAAGTTCCGCCTCGGGGTGCGCGGATTCCAGCTCGGCTCGGCCTACGCCGAACGCCTCGACCTGGCCAGGGAGGGGCAGCTGGTCGCGGAGGAGATCGCCGAACGCTGCCAGGAAACGGTGCACGTCGGCGTCCGCGAGGGAACCGAGGTGCTCTACGTGGCCAAGGTCGACAGCAGCCACCCGGTCCGCATGGTCTCAGCGGTGGGCCGGCGACTGCCCGCGCACTGCACCGCCGTCGGCAAGGCGCTGCTGGCGCCGCTGCCGCGCGCCGAGGTCGACGAGCTCTACGGCAACCGCCGCCTCAACGCGATGACCGAGCACAGCATCACCACCCGCAAGGCACTGCGCGCCGAACTCGACCAGATCGCCGAGGACGGGGTGGCGCGCGAGTACTGCGAGTCCAACGAAGCGGTGGCGTGCGTGGCCGCCCCGGTGCGCGACCACACCGGCGAGGTGGTGGCCGCGATCAGCATCGCGGTCCCGATCCTGCGCTGGAACGACGAGACCGAAGCAGCCCTGCGCGACCTGGTCCGGGAGGGCGCGACCACCCTCTCCGGACACCTCGGCCACGTCGAACGCGGCTGATCAGTAGCGGACGATGACGACCGGGCACTTGGCGTGCACGGCGCAGCGCTGGCTGACCGAACCGAGCAGCGCACCGTAGAAGCTGCCGTGGCCCCGGCTGCCGACCACGAGCAGCTCGGCCCCTTCGGCCGCGTCCAGCAGCGCTTGGGCGGCGTGGCCGTGGGTGAGCGTGCGCTCGATCGGCACCCTCGGGAGGTCCTCGTCCTCGATCTGGTCGACGGCGTCGTCGAGGGCCTTGCGCGCGGCGTCCTCGAAGTCGTCCGGCGGCATCGGACCGCCCTCCCAGCTGTAGAACGCCGGGAACTCCCAGGCCCCGACAGCGTGCACGGACCCGTCGAGCAGCGCGGCCTGCCGCACCGCCCACCGCAGCGCGCACTTCGAGGGGTCCGAACCGTCCACTCCGACGACGATCTTGCGTTCGCTCATGGCACCAGCCCTCCGCCAGCTCCGGCCTGCTCGAGCGCACGGCGCGCTTGCGTTCCATGGAAGTACGAACCGATGACCTCGTCCAGTCCTGGATCCGCGACCACGACCTGCCCCGCGATTACCGCCAGTGCGCGAACCGGAGGTCACCGCTGCCGGCCCGCGCCTGCGCCCGGTACCTGACCTGACCCCATCCGGTTAAGCCCGAAAGCGTTGTGCTCTGGGAAAACCAGTGTGGAATTGCGGGACTCGCGGTACGGAAAGTGCAGGCCTTACCCGGCTGGGTGCTTGTGACCCAACGTAGTGCGCGATACACCTGGGGATGCTGTGGCGAAATCTGGGAACGCTGTGGCGAGCCACCGACCACATCTGAGGTGAGCGACCATGACCACCACCGGACGCTATCTGGTGCTGCTGGAGGACAACGCGACCATCATCGGAACCCGGGAGCTGTCCCGGTTGACCGGCATCCGCTGCGCCAACACCGCCGACGCCGCCGGCGCGGCGCCCGGTGAGCTGTTCCGCAGCGCGGGCGGGATCGTGCTGCACGACCTGGGCGTCGCGCTGATCAGCGCCGACGAGGAGCAGTTCACGTCGCTGCAGCGGGCGGCGGGCGAGCGCGGGCCGATCGCGGGGATCGAGGCCGAACGCCAGGTGTTCGCCATCGGCGACCCGTCGACCTCCGTCGAGGACGGCGAGTTCACCTGGGGTCTGCAGGCGGTGCGCGCCGACCGCACCCAGCCCACCGGCAAGGACGTCCGGATCGCGGTGCTCGACACCGGCCTGGACCTCAAGCACCCGGATTTCGCCGGCCGGGACATCGTCACCGGTTCCTTCGTCGAGGGCCAGGACGTCCAGGACGGGCACGGCCACGGCACGCACGTGATCGGGACCTCCTGCGGCCCGCGGACCTCCTCGGAGGGGCCGGGCTACGGCATCGCCTCGGAAGCCAGCATCTACGCGGGCAAGGTCCTCGGCGACGACGGTTCGGGCAGCGACAGCGGCATCCTGTCCGGGATCCAGTGGGCCATCTCCAACGGCTGCGCGGTGGTGTCGATGTCGCTGGGCGCGCCCACGCAGCCCGGTGCGCCCTACTCGGATGCGTTCGAGAAGGTCGCGCAGCGGGCGATGGAGCGCGGCACGCTGATCATCGCCGCCGCGGGCAACGAGAGCGAGCGCTCGGCGGGCACGATCGCGCCGGTCGGGCACCCGGCGAACTGCCCGTCGATCATGGCCATCGGCGCGATCGACTCGCAGCTGCAGATCGCCGACTTCTCCTCCGGGACGGTCGACGAGATCGGGCAGGTGGACCTGGTCGGCCCCGGCGTCGACGTCTACTCCAGCTGGCCGGGAGCGGAGCGCTACCGCAAGCTCAGCGGCACCAGCATGGCCACCCCGCACGTTTCCGGCGTGGCCGCGCTGTACGCCCAGCAGTACGCGGAGCGGGCCTGGGGCCTGTGGGCCCGGTTGTCGCAGACGGCTCGCCGGATGCCGCTGGCCGCCACCGACGTGGGTGCCGGACTGGTCCAAGCGCCGTGAGCACGTGAGGGTGCCTCCGGACGAGGCGAATCACCCGGAGGCACCCTCCGCAACGCCGGCGCGCGGGTCATTCTCCGTCGTAAATGGCCTGCGCGGCGACCTTGGTGCTGTTGCCGAGGTCCTCGGCTGCCGCGGCCGCTTGGTCGAGCGCGACGTGCACGGCAGAAGGCTCGGCGGAGTTGGGCTGCTTGAAAGCGGACGCCAGACCGTCCAGCTGCCGGGCGAGTCGCGCGCTGGTCGCGGTGATGACGAGCAACGCCTCCCGGGCCTCGACGATCGCCTCCGGCGACCTGGCGAGATCTCGGGAGCCGTGCTCCAACCGGCGACCTGCCTGCTCGATCAACTCGGCGGTCGTCTCGACGTTCCGCCAGCGCGGCGTACCGCTGCTCATCTGGTCGCTCCCCACAGCGTCCGACAGCTCCGCACGGGTGCCCCCGAACCGGAGAAGGCCTCACGCCGTTCGGGTTACCCGAGCGGCCCGATCGACATGCTTCACAGGCGCGTGCGGAGGCTCACCGCGGCTACCGCGCTCACCGCCGCCGCGGCCACGCCGAACCGTCGCGTCCCGGACACCGCCACCCGGCGGCGGAACACGTCGTAGCCGGACTCCACGATGCAGTCGAGGATCTCGCCGTAAAGGGTGAACGCGGTGCGCACGCAGGGGCGCGAGCGAGGCGCGAGCAGCGAGATACCGGGTTCCGCGCCCCGGTACAGCGCGCGGGTGCGCGCCACCTGGTCGGCGAAGGCCCGGCGCACCCTCCGGTCGGGGCGACCCGTCCGGTGGCACCACGCCAGGCGTTCGCGGTCCACTCCGAACGCGGCCAGCTCGTCCAACGGCAGGTAGACGCGCCCGCGGTCGAGGTCTTCGGCGACATCGCGCAGGAAGTTCGTCAGCTGGAAGGCCTCACCGAGAGCAGCGGCGTAAGGCGCGGCGTCCGCCGCGGGGGACACCGTGCCGAACACCGGGAGCAGCTGGAGGCCGATCACGGCGGCCGAACCGTGCACATATGCGTCCAGCTCGGCTCGGGTGGGGTAGTCGCGGACGGTCAGGTCCATCCGCATCGACGCCATGAAATCGGTGAACAGCGCAGGATCGATCTCGTGGCGCCACGTGGTGTCGATGAGCGCGGCCAGGATCGGGTGCTCGCTGGACCCGGCGCGCAGTCCGGCGCGCAGCTCACCGTCCAGCTCGTCGACCGCATCCTGGCGCTCGCGCACGCTCCGCGGACCGGTTTCGTCGACGATGTCGTCCACCCACCGCGCGAAGCCGTACAGCGCGTGCACGGACGGTCGCTGCGCTGCGGGCAGCAGGCGGGTGGCGAGGAAGTAGGTGCGTCCGTGCTGGGCGTTGAGCGTCCGGCACCGCTGGTAGGCGTGGCGCAGGTGCGGCCGGATGCGGGCGGCGTCGAGCTCGCGGCGTGTCACCGCCGACGACCTGATACCCGTGTCCATACCGGAAATCACAGCACACGGAGTGCGCCGGCGTGCGCACGGTAGCTGCTCGCGGTGAACCCCGTCACTACCGGCAGTCCGATTAGGACAGTCGCCTGCGCTGCGAGCTTCGGGTACCCGACCCGGTGGTGTTCGAAACCCCGCTAGCCGAGCCCGCTTTCGGCCAGGGCCTCGTCCAGGCCGTCGAGCAGCACCACTCCGAGGGTGTTCGCGACCGAGCCGGTCGCCAGGTCGGTGCGCAACCGCTGCGCCAGGAGCGTGACCCGCCCCGGGTCCGGCTGCTCCTGCTTGGTGGCCTCGCACAGCCGCTGAGCGGTCAGCTCGATCTCGACGGTCTCGCCGTAGCGCGCGTGCACCGTCGGCAAGGCCAGCAAGACCACCTTGGCGACCCGGGTCAGCCCGGAGTAGTCGATGCGGCGCGGCGCGTCCTCCAGCGACGTCCTGGCCTGCGGTACGACGGCCTCGGACGGGTCGTCGAGCACCGCCACCGACTGCGACCTGCTCCAGGACGTGATGTCACCACCGTGCCGACCTGCGCAGATGAGCCCGGAACCGGTCAACCCGGCCCTCGTCGGAGTGCCCAGCTGCCCAACACCGCTGGTGGCGATCAACTCGCGCTCGCGCAGCGCCTCCAACACCTCCGCGAGCTCGGTCCACGACGGCTGGACCGCGGCGGCCTCGGCTGCGGGGCTGTCGAAGAAGTCCGCGACATCCGGCCGGAACCGGTGGTCCTCGTAGAGGTACCGGAGGAAGGCGCGAGCGATCGACTCAAGCCGTGACAAAATCGCCTCCAAGTGCGTGCGCGTCCGCCTGGGCGAGAGGGAGAGCGGGCCGCGGGGGCTGTCGAACCAGCGGTCGGCGTGCGCCACGTCGTCCCGGAAGTGCTTCCGCTGTCCCCAGTTCAGCGATTCACCTCGGCGACCGCCGGGCCCCGAACGGCCGCGACGCAGGAAGCCTAAGCGGCTCGACGGCTAGATCGCAGGGGTCTTTTGTCACCCACAAGCTGATTCCCGGCGATTCGCCGGGACGTCCACATTGCTCTCGCGCGGTGGGGGAGTTACCCACGTGGGACGTGCGGGGGCCGCCGGTCGCAACTCACATCCACCCCTGCCGCGACCGGCGGCCTTTTGCGCGCGGAATCCCCTCTGCGTCCCGCGCGCACGCGGGCGCTCCAGAACGCCCGCATGATCGAGACCGGCGAGGTCCCCGGGCGTGACGTGACTTCGCGAAAATTCTTTAAATTGCCTTCGGAGGTCGTTTCGCTCATCGGCGCGGCGGCACCTCAGCGCTGGTTCTGACTGCGGGTGACCACCCTCGTGCACGCCGATGCGCGGCGGCTGGGCCCAACCCGCGCGAACCGGCCGAAACGACTCTTCACGCGGGTTTCGGCGGCTCGGTGCGGAGGCCGTCGAAGGCGATCTTGGTGACCGCGTCGGCGATCTGCTCGGCCCGCGTTCCGCGGGTCGGCTTGTACCACTCGATGATCGAGTTGACCATGCCGAACAGGAGCTTGGTGGTCAGCGCCGGGTCGACGTCCGGGCGGATGCTGCCCTCCGCCTCGGCCTGCTTGACCAGATCGCTGACCACCAGGTCGAACTCGCGGCGGCGGGCCAGCGCCTGCCGCTCGACCCGGGTGTTGCCGCGGACCCGCAGCAGCAGCGTGACGAACGGAAGCTCGGCCACCAGCACCTCGATGCTGCGGCGCACGACGTGCTCGAGCCGGTCTATGGCCCGGCCGGTCGTGGAGGCTTCCTCCTCGGTGACCGCGAACAGCGCGTCCAGCGCCCGGTCGACGCTCAGCCGGAGCAGCTCGTCCTTGCCGGAGACGTGGTAGTAGATCGCGGACTTGGTGATGCCCAGCCGCTGGGCGAGGACCTCCATGCTGGTGCCCTCGTAGCCGCGCTCGTTGAACACCCGCACGGAGACGTCCAGCAGCCTGCCGAGGTCGTAGCCGGGTCGACCTCGGCGGTTCGCCCGCCCAGCGTTGTCAGCCATGGGCCCGAGTATCCCAGTCGCGTCGACCGGACGTTCGGTCAGGATTCACGGCGGTCGACGATCCGCCGCAGCTTGCCCACCGAGCGCTCCAGGGTGTCCGGATCCACCACCGCGACCTCGGTGCTGATGCCGACGCCGTCCTTGATCGCGCGAACCAGCTCAGCGCTGGCCTCGTCCCGCCGCGGTCCGGGGCAGTCGATCCGGGCCTCCACCCGCACCGTCATCCGGTCCATCCGCCCCTCCCTGGTCAGCATCAGCTGGAAGTGCGGGGAGAGCCCGTCGGTGCGCAGCACCAGCTCCTCGATCTGGGTGGGGTAGACGTTGACCCCGCGCAGGATGATCATGTCATCGCTGCGCCCGGTGATCTTGGCCATCCGCCGCATCGGCCGCGCGGTGCCCGGCAGCAGGCGGGTCAGGTCGCGGGTGCGGTAGCGGATGATCGGCATCGCCTCCTTGGTCAGCGAGGTGAACACCAGCTCGCCCTCGCTGCCGTCGGGCAGCACCTCCTCGGTGAACGGGTCGATCACCTCGGGGTAGAAGTGGTCCTCCCAGATGTGCGGGCCGTCCTTGGTCTCCGCGCACTCGTTGGCCACCCCGGGACCCATCACCTCGGACAACCCGTAGATGTCGACCGCGTCGAGGTCCAGCCGCTCCTCGATCTCCTGGCGCATCTGCTCGGTCCACGGTTCGGCGCCGAGGATCGCGACCCGCAGCGAGGTGCTGCGCGGATCGATGCCCCGCCGCTCGAACTCGTCGATCAGGGTGAGCAGGTAGGACGGCGTGACCATGATGATCTCGGGCTGGAAGTCCTGGATGATCTGCACCTGCCGGGCGGTCATGCCCCCCGAGGCGGGGATGACCGTGCAGCCCAGCCGCTCTGCGCCGTAGTGCGCGCCGAGACCGCCGGTGAACAGCCCGTAACCGTAGGCGACGTGCACCCGGTGGCCAGGCCGACCGCCGGCCGCGCGGATCGAGCGCGCGACCATGTCCGCCCAGGTGTTCAGGTCCCGGTCGGTGTAGCCGACCACGGTCGGCTTGCCGGTGGTGCCGCTGGAGGCGTGCAGCCGGCGGACCTGGTCCAGCGGGACCGCGAACATGCCGTACGGGTAGTTGTCCCGCAGGTCCTGCTTCGTGGTGTGCGGGAACTTCGCCAGGTCCGCCAGGCTGCGGCAGTCCTCCGGCCGCACCCCGGCGCGGTCGAACTTCTCCCGGTACAGCGGCACGTTCTCGTAGGCGTGCCGCAGCGTCCACTGCAGCCGCTCCAGCTGCACCGCCGCCAGCTCGTCGGCCGTGTACCGCTCCGCGGGGTCGAGGTCGGCCGGGTCCGGCGCGGTCCCGAGCCTGCGCGGTGCGGAGTGTGCTTCGGTGGTGGCGGTCATCGCGTGGCTCCCTCGGACTGGCTGGTCGGCGCTGCGCCGATCGTTCGGCTGTGCCCGCGGAACTCGGCGATCAGCTCCTCGCCGCGGTGCACGGAGACGTCGTAGATCCCGCTGCGCCCGAACCTGGTGCGCTCCACCGCGCGGGCGACGAGCTCGTCGCCGAGCCGCGCCGGGCGGATGAAGGTGACGTCCGCGCCGGCCGCGACGGTGGTCGGTCCGTAGCTGTTGCAGGCGCAGGCGAAGGTCGTGTCGGCCAGCAGGAAGAGGTAGCCGCCGTGCGCGATCCCGTGCCCGTTGACCATCGTCTCGGCGATCGTCATCCGGGTGCGGGCGGTGCCGCTGCCGACGTCGATCAGCTCGATGCCCAGCGCCTGGGAGGCACGGTCGCCGTCGAACATCACCTGGGCCGGGTTGCGCTCCGTCGCGCTGGGTTCCTGCACTGTGCACCGCCTTGAAACCGAACGAACAGTCAGTAATTAATCCCGGTGGCCGCGGAGCTGTCAAGAGCATTCGACCGAAGTGGTCTTCCTGGCTCGGTCAAGGCGGATTCACCCGGTCCGGGTGCTGTCGCGGGGTGAACACGCGTGCTACTTTTCGAATGAACGGTCAGTAAAGAAATCCGATCCAGCGGAGTCCGAGGCTTGAGGAGGTCGGGGTGCATGGCTGCCCTGCGGAGCTACGTCAACGGTGACTGGCACGCGCCGGTGGAGGACGGCGTGCCGTTGCACGACGCGGTCACCGGCGAAGAGGTCGCACGAATCTCCTCGGCCGGGGTCGACATGGCCGCGGCGCTGGCGCACGGCCGCGAACGCGGCGGCCCAGCGCTGGCCGAGCTGACCTTCCACCAGCGGGCCGCGCTGCTGAAGAGCCTGGCCTCCTACCTGCTGGAGCACCGGGAGGAGCTGTACGCGCTGTCGGCGCGCACCGGCGCGACGCTCGGCGACTCGAAGTTCGACGTCGACGGCGGCATCGGGGTGCTGTTCGGCTACTCCAGCAAGGGCCGCCGGGAGATGCCGAACGACACGGTCTACGTCGACGGCGCGGTGGAGCCGCTGGGCAAGGGCGGCACGTTCCTCGGCCAGCACGTCTGCACCCCGCTGAGCGGCGTCGCGGTGCAGATCAACGCCTTCAACTTCCCGGTGTGGGGCCCGCTGGAGAAGTTCGCCCCCGCGTTCCTGGCCGGCGTGCCCAGCCTGATCAAGCCGGCCAGCCAGACCGCCTACCTCACCCACCGGCTGGTGGAGCTCATGATCGGCTCCGGGCTGCTGCCGGAGGGCTCGCTGCAGCTGATCTGCGGCAGCGTGGGCGACCTGTTCGAGCACCTCACCGACCAGGACCTGGTGTCGTTCACCGGATCGGCGGCGACTGGCCAGCGGCTGCGCGCGCATCCGGTGGTGGCGGCGAACTCGGTGCGCTTCAACGTCGAGGCGGACTCGCTGAACTGCTCGATCCTGGGCCCGGACGCCGAGCCCGGCAGCGCCGAGTTCGACCTGTTCGTCAAGCAGCTGGTCACCGAGATGACGGTCAAGGCGGGACAGAAGTGCACCGCGATCCGCCGCGCCCTGGTGCCCGCGGGGCGGATGGACGACGTGGTGGCCGCGGCCAAGGCCCGGCTGGAGAAGGTCGTCGTCGGCAACCCGAACTCGTCGGGAGTGCGGATGGGCGCGCTGGCCAGCCTCGAGCAGCGCGAGGAGGTCCGGCGGTCGCTGAAGGCGTTGCTGGAAGCCGGGACCCTCGTGCACGGCGACCCCGACCACGTCGAGGTCGTCGACGCGGACGCGGAGCGCGGCGCGTTCCTCTCGCCGATGCTGGTCCGCTGCGACGACCCGGACCAGCCCCAACCGCACGAGGTGGAGGCCTTCGGTCCGGTCAGCACGCTGATGCCCTACGAGAACGCCGCGCACGCGGTCGACCTCGCGCGGCGGGGCAAGGGCAGCTTGGTCGGTTCCGTGGTGACCGCCGATCCGGCCTTCGCCCGGGAAGTGGTGCTGGGCGCGGCGTCCCGGCACGGCCGGATGCTGGTGCTCAACAGCGACAACGCCAAGGAGAGCACCGGGCACGGTTCGCCGCTGCCTGCGCTGGTCCACGGTGGACCGGGACGGGCCGGTGGCGGTGAGGAGATGGGCGGCATCCGCGGCGTCCTGCACCACATGCAGCGCACTGCGGTGCAGGCCGACCCGGCGACGCTGACCGCGATCACCGGCCAGTGGGTGACCGGCAGCCCGCGGAACATCACCGACGTGCACCCGTTCCGCAAGCACCTGGAGGACCTGCGCGTCGGCGACACGGTGGTCGCCGGTCCGCGCCGGGTGACCTTGGAGGACGTGGAGCACTTCGCCGAGTTCACCGGTGACACGTTCTACGCCCACACCGACGAGGAAGCGGCCAGCGCCAACCCGTTCTTCGACGGCCGGGTCGCGCACGGCTACCTGGTGGTCTCCTTCGCCGCCGGTCTGTTCGTGGACCCGGACCCGGGTCCGGTGCTGGCCAACTACGGGCTGGAGAACCTCCGGTTCCTCACGCCCACCTACCCCGGCGACGAGATCACCGTGACCATGACCGCCAAGCGGATCACGCCGCGGGTCGGGGCCGAGCACGGCGAGGTCCGCTGGGACGTGGACGTGACCAACCAGGACGGCGATTCGGTGGCCAAGTACGACGTGCTGACCCTGGTCGCCAAGCGGCCGGACACGCAGGAGTGACCATGACGACCACGGTGCGAGCCGACCAGCTCGACGACGACGAGCTGCAGCGGCACTTCGACGACCGGATCTCCCACGACCAGCGCATCGAGCCGCGGGACTGGATGCCGGAGGGCTACCGCAAGACCCTGGTGCGCCAGATCGCGCAGCACGCGCACTCCGAGATCATCGGCATGCAGCCGGAGGGCAACTGGCTGACCAGGGCACCGAGCCTGCGGCGCAAGGCGATCCTGCTGGCCAAGGTGCAGGACGAGGCCGGGCACGGGCTCTACCTGTACTCCGCGGCCGAGACGCTGGGCGTCGACCGCTCGGAGCTGACCGAGAAGCTCATCGACCGCCGGCAGAAGTACTCGTCGATCTTCAACTACCCGACGCTGACCTTCGCCGACATCGGTGTGATTGGCTGGCTGGTCGACGGCGCGGCGATCTGCAACCAGGTGCCGCTGTGCCGAAGCTCGTTCGGCCCGTACGCGCGGGCGATGGTGCGCATCTGCAAGGAGGAGTCGTTCCACCAGCGGCAGGGCTACGAGCTGCTGATGACGATGATGCGCGGTACCGCCGAGCAGCAGCAGATGGTGCAGGACGCCACCGACCGGTGGTGGTGGCCGTCGCTGATGATGTTCGGCCCGCCCGATGCGGATTCGCCCAACACCCAGCAGTCCATGGCGTGGCGGATCAAGCGGCACACCAACGACGAGCTCCGGCAGAAGTTCGTCGACATGACCGTCCCGCAGGCTGACGCGCTCGGCGTCACGCTTCCCGACCCGGAGCTGCGCTGGAACGCCGAACGCCAGCACTACGACTTCGGCGAGCCCGACTGGTCGGAGCTCAAGCGCGTCATCAGCGGTGGCGGAGTGTGCAACGAGGAGCGGGTGGCCCGGCGCCGCGCCGCGCACGAGGAAGGGCAGTGGGTGCGCGAAGCGGCAGCCGCCCACGCCGCCAAGCAAGCCGCACGCGAGGAGGTCGCGCGATGAGTTCGGACGCCGAGGTGGGCGCGCCGCGTCCCTCGTGGCCGCTGTTCGAGGTCTTCGTCCGGGGCAAGCGGGGGCTCAACCACGTGCACGTGGGTTCGCTGCACGCCGCGGACGAGCAGATGGCGCTGCACAACGCGCGGAACCTGTACACCCGTCGCAACGAGGGCGTGAGCATCTGGGTGGTCCGAGCGGACGCGATCACCGCGTCCAGCCCGGACGAGAAGGACCCGTTCTTCGCCCCCAGCGGAGACAAGGTGTACCGGCATCCGACGTTCTACCGGATCCCCGACAACGTCCCCCACATGTGAGGTCGGCTCAATGTCGTTCGACAACGCCTACGAGGCGCTGACCGCCGCCGAACCGGACGGCGAGTCCCGCTGGGCATTCGGCACCGGATTCGACGATCCGCTGTCCGGTGTGGACACCGCGCTGCCCGCCGACGTCGACGGCGTCGAGTTCAGCCGCTACCTGCTGATGCTCGGCGACGACGCCCTGATCGCCTCGCACCGGTTGACCGAGTGGGTCACCCGCGCTCCGGAGCTGGAGGACGAGCTGGCGCTGGCCAACATCGCGCTGGACCTGCTCGGACAGGCCCGGTTGCTGCTGGCCCGGGCCGGACAGGCCGACGGCACCGGGCGGGGGGAGGACGAGCTGGCGTACTTCCGCGACGAGCGGGAGTTCCGCAACGTGCGGCTGGTCGAACCGCCCAACGGCGATTTCGCCCAGAGCATCGCGCGACTGCTGGTGTTCTCGACCTGGCGGCTGGCGCTGTTCAGCAGGCTCGCGGAGTCCCGCGACCCGGTGCTGGCGGCGATTGCGGCCAAGGGGATCAAGGAGCTGGCCTACCACCGCGAGTACGCGGCGCAGTGGACGGTGCGCCTCGGTGACGGCACCGAGGTCTCGAAGGAGCGGATGCAGCAGGGACTCGACGAGGTGTGGCCGCTGGTCGGAGAACTGTTCGTCCGGCACGAGACCGAGCTGCGGATGACGGAGGCCGGAGTCGGCGTCGACCCCGCGGACGTGCGCGCCGAGTTCGACGACGTGATCGACCAGGTCTGCGCGGCAGCGACGCTGCAGCTGCCGGACCGGCAGGCGCTGGCCGGAGTGGGTGGGCGCGCCGGCCGGGACGGGATCCACACCGAGCACCTGGGCTACCTGCTGGCGGAGATGCAGAGCCTGGCCCGAGCACACCCGGAGGCGACGTGGTGATCAGCACGAAGCCGGACCTCCAGCACGCCAGGGCGGTCGCCGAGTCGGTCACCGACCCGGAGCTGCCGGTGCTGACGCTGGCCGATCTCGGTGTCCTGCGCGAGGTCGAGATGACCGACGAGGGCGCGGTGATCGTGTCCATCACCCCGACCTACTCGGGATGCCCGGCGATGCGCGAGATGCGCAGCGACCTGAGCAGCCGCCTGCGCGAAGCCGGCTTCCCCGAGGTCGAGGTGCGGACGGTGCTGGACCCACCGTGGACGACGGACTGGATCAGCGAGGCCGGTCGGCGCAAGCTCGCCGACTACGGCATCGCCCCGCCCGGCGCCGCTCCGAACCGCCCCACCGGCCCGGTTCCGCTGACACTGACCCCGCCGCGCTCGCAGGTCCGCTGCCCGCAGTGCGGTTCACCGGACACCGAGCAGGTTTCGCAGTTCAGCTCGACCGCGTGCAAAGCGTTGCGCCGGTGCCGCGCGTGCCACGAGCCTTTCGAGCACATCAAGGAGATCTGACGTGGTCACTCCAGCCCCCGTCGACGCCCCCGCCCCGTCCGCGGGCCGCCGTCGCACCGCGTTCCACCCGCTGCGCGTCAGCCGGGTGGAGAAGCTGTGCGACGACGCGGTCGCGGTGAGCTTCGAGGTCCCCCCGGAGCTTTCGGAGGAGTTCGCCTTCCGGCCCGGTCAGTCCTTGACGTTGCGCCGCAGCGTCGACGGCCGGGAGGAGCGCCGGTCGTACTCGAT
>NZ_JAQGLA010000096.1 GCF_027853915.1 Saccharopolyspora oryzae | reverse complement strand
GAAATCGGACATTCGATTTCCATGGAATTTGCGGGTCACGGACTGCGGATCACTGGCGGCGGAGGACCCAGCTTCGGACCAGGGCCGCGGTGGCGACCGCGAGGGCGACGGAGGCGAGCAGGACCGGGACCGCCACTCGCTCGGTGACCTCGGTCGGCAGCGCTTCGGCCTTGCCCGCCGCGCGGACCTCGTCCTGCTGCTCGCGCGCCTGCTGCTGCTCCTGCGCGTGCCTGGCCTGCTGGACGAGGTCGCCGATGTTAGGCGTCATGCCGGGCGCCTTGCCGTAGCTGCCCTGCGCCCAGGTCAGCGCTGATCCGCGCAGGTCGGGCGGCAGGACGCTCATCGCCGTCGGTGCTCCGCCCGGCTGCGGGAGCGCTGGGGCCGGTGGGGGCAGCTCCGGGCTGGGGGCGGGCGGCGGCGTCTGGTCCGGCGTCGGGTCCGGCGGCGGGGCGGGCTTCTCCGAGGACGGCGGCGGGGGCGGCGGTTCCTCGTGCTTCGGGACGCGCACGGTGACGGCGTTGCCGATGCTGACGAGGTTGGTGAAGTGCGTGCGCACCGAGTCGACCTTGTCCGCGGGCAGGCCGATCTCGGAGAGCTGCGATCCGGCGGCCTCGGCGATGTCCTTGCCCGAGTAGAAGGTGCTGCCCTCGGACGCGGTGCCGATCGGGATCGGGCTGAGCGCGGCGAAGCGCTCGGAGGCGTCCTTGGCGGGCCCGAAGGCCAGCGGCATGGCCAGCAGCACCGCTTCGCGGACCTTGAAGTCCAGGGTGCTGGGCGCGACGGCGATCGGCTGGCCGGCTTCGGCGTCGACGACGGCCAGCGCCTTGTCGACGACGAGGGTGTCCGCGGCCTGCGCGGTTCCGGCGCCGAGGAAGGTGCTGGCGGTCAGCGCGAGGCCGACGATTCCGGCGGACAGGCCGCGGTTGCGGACCTTCGGCTTCATCAGCGGATTCGGCCGCCCCCGTGCACCCATGGCTCGCCTCCCCAGACATTGCTGTTCGGTGATCACTCTGCCAAAGCTGAACCTCTCAGATGTGTACAACGTTTGAACACCACCATTGGTGACGGCTCGGTTCGGTTTTCACGTCGTGGGATTCGGGCGCCGCGAACGATGTCGGCGGGCGGCCTAGACTTCCGGATATGCGTATCGGCGCCCACGTCCGCGATGACGACCCGTTGACCGCTGCTGAGGAGCGCGGCGCGGAGGTCGTGCAGTTCTTCCTGTCCGACCCGCAGGGCTGGAAAGCACCGAAGCCGCACCCGCAGGCCGAGCAGCTGCGCGACAGCGACTTGGCGGTGTTCATCCACGCGCCTTACGTGATCAACGTGGCGTCGTTGAACAACCGGATCCGGATCCCGTCGCGCAAGGCGGTCGGCCAGCAGGCGAAGGCGGCGGCCGCGGTCGGCGCGCAGGGCCTGATCGTGCACGGCGGGCACGTGACCAAGGACGACGACCCGTCCGAGGGCTTCGCGAACTGGCGCAAGCTGTTCGAGCGGCAGGCCGCGGACGGCGGCTTCGAGGTCCCGGTGCTGATCGAGAACACCGCTGGCGGCGCCAACGCGATGGCGCGCAAGTTCGACGCGCTGGCCCGCTTGTGGGACGCCGTCGGCGAGTTCGGCGCGGGCTTCTGCCTGGACACCTGCCACGCGCACGCCGCGGGCGAGGAGCTGCTGGACGTCGTGGACCGGGTCAAGGCGATCACCGGCCGCATCGACCTGGTGCACCTGAACGATTCGCGGGACGAGTTCGGATCGTCGCGCGACCGGCACGCGAACATCGGCGCGGGCAACATCGATCCCGACCTGCTGGTCGCGGTCTGCGCCAGCGCCGGCGCCCCGGTGGTCGTCGAGACCCCGTCCGAGGGTCAGGCCGACGACATCGCTTTCCTGCGCGACAAGGTGCAGTGATCTGCTCCCGGTGGGGGAGCGTCGAACGGAGGGATCGCCGATCAGCAGGACGGCTCGCGGGCTGACGATCTCCGGTTTGGTGGCGCTGTGCGTGCTGACCGCGTTGTCGTTGGCGTTGGGGTACGCGAACAAGGCGCGCTGCACCGGTCCGGAGTTCGACGAGTGGGGGCGTTCGGAGCCCGCGTACCAGGAGCGGGCCTACGGCGACGTCTGCTACTCCGACATCCAGAACCTGTGGATCGGCCGGGACATCGATCGGCACGTGTTCCCGTACGTGCACGGCGGGATCGAGCCGGACGGGTCGCTGTACGGCGGGGTCGTCGAGTACCCGGTGCTGTCCGGGGTGTTGATGTGGGCGGGGGCGTTCTTCGTCGACACCGACGCCGGGTTCTTGGCCGCGTCGGCGTTGCTGATGGCTCCGTTCGGGCTCGCGACCGCGTGGTGGTTGGGCCGGTTGAGCGGCTGGCGGGCGTTGTTGTGGGCGTTGTCGCCGCCGTTGGTGCTCTACGCGTTCCACAACTGGGATCTGCCGGTCGTGGCGTGCGCGGTCGCAGCGGTTTTTCTGGTGCACCGGTGGACGTCGGTGTCGTTGCGGCGGCGCGCGACGGTGGCCGCGGTGGTTCTGGGGCTCGGGTTCGCGCTGAAGATCTACCCGGCGTTGTTCGTGCTGCCGTTGGCGCTGTACGTGCTGACCAGCGGCAAGGAGCGCTGGGACATGCGTGGTGCGCTGCAGGTCGTGGGCGCTTCGATCGCTACCGCGGTGGTGGTGAACGTGCCGTTCATGATCGCAGGGTTCGGCGGTTGGCTGGCGTCGTTCGAGTTCCAGTCGCGGCGGCAGGTCGACATCAGCACGAATTCGATCTGGTACTGGGGTTTTCGGGACTGGACGGGCTCCGCGGACTTCCAGTCGGCGATGGGCCTGGTCTCACCGCTGCTGATGCTGCTGTCGTTCGCCGTCGCGTGCGTGGTGGGTTGGCTGCGCTACGAGCGGTGCGGGACGTACCCGTGGATCCCGGTGTCGGCGGCGATGCTGGTCGGGTTCCTGCTGCTGCACAAGGTCCACTCGCCGCAGTACACGTTGTGGCTGCTGCCGTTCTTCGTGCTGGTGCGGGTGCGCTGGGGCTGGATCGCGGCGTACCTGGTGGCGGACCTGGCGATGGGGATCAGCATCTTCCGCTGGCTGTACCTGAACATGATGGGCGAGCCGAGCGGCATCCACGACGGTTTCACCGCGCAGGCGTTGATGATCGGCGTGTGGGGTCGGGCGGCGCTGCTGGTCGGGCTGTTCATCGTGTTCCTGAAGTCCCGATCCACTGTGGACTCGCCAGGTGATGAGCGCGTGCTGCCGGGACGTCCGGCCCCGCGACTTCAGGAGGCGTAGCGCGCGGCCAGCGCGGTCACGGCTTCGGTGACGGCGGCGCGGAGTTCGGCCGGTTCCAGGACTTCGGCTTCCACGCCGAGGCGGAGCACGTCGTGGACGGCGACAGCGGTCTTCTCCACCGGCAGATCGACTTCAACCCATCCGCGCTCGTCCGGCGGGCCGGCTTCGGCCAGGGCCCGGGCGCCCTTCGTGCCGAACTTTGCGGGCAGGAGGCGCTGCGCGACCGGCGAGAGCCGCAGCCGGGCCGTTCCGCGCACCATCGACTCCTCCATCCGGCGGGACGATTCCGCCCAGCTCGCGGCGAGGTCGAAACCCGTTGGGCGGGTGAAGGTCCCGGGCTCGGTCCGCACGTCCAGGAAGCGCGAGATCCGGTAGGTGCGGACGGCTTCACCGGCGCGGGCCACGAGGTACCAGATGCCGCCCTTGAGCACGATTCCCAGCGGGTGGAGTTCGCGGTGCACCTCGCTGCGCCAGCTGCGGTAGTGGGTGTGCAGGACGCGTTGTTCCCAGACCGCGCGGGCGATCTCGGCCAGGTGCGGCACTTCGTCGGCGTCCCGGAACCAGCCCGGTGCGTCGAGGTGGAAGCGGTCCTGGATGCGGCGAGCGCGTTCGGCCAGCTCGGCGGGCAGCGCGGCCTGCACCTTCAGCTGCGCGGTGGCCAGGACTGCGCCGAGGCCGAGGTCCTGGGCCGGGCCGGGAACGCCGGACAGGAACAGCGAGCCGGCTTCGGCGTCGGTGAGCCCGGTGAGGCGGGTGCGGTAGCCGTCGAGCAGGCGGTAGCCGCCGTCGGGGCCGCGATCAGCGCAGACCGGCACGCCCGCGGCGCCGAGGGCTTCGACGTCGCGGTAGACGGTGCGGACCGACACCTCGAGTTCGGCGGCCAGCTCGGGCGCGGTCATCCGGCCGCGGTTCTGCAGCAGCAGGAGCAGGGAGAGCAGGCGGTCGGCGCGCATGCCGGAAATTCTGCCGCGCGTACCTGACAGGAGGTGTCAGGTACGGCGTCGATGCTGGTGGCAGCACTGATCGAGAGGATTTCCATGCAGACCACCGGCAGCTTCACCGTGACCAGCTGGGACGAGGACGTCGTCGGCGACGAGCACCCGAAGCTCGCGCGCGCATCGGTCGCCTACGCCTTCTCCGGCGGGATCAGCGGCGAGACGACCTGCGCGTACGCCCTCGTCTACAACGCCGATCAGACCGGCGCGTTCAACGGCATGCAGCTGGTCCGCGGCACTGTCGACGGACGTGAGGGCGCGTTCGCCGTCCGGGAGCAAGGCCACTTCGGCACGGACGGGAAGATCCACAGCACCTTCGAGGTGGTGCCCGGTTCCGGCACCGGTGACCTGGCCGGACTCCGCGGCACCGGCACCTACACTGCCGTCCACGGCGAACCCGCGGTGCCCTACGCGTTCGACTACGAGCTGGCCTGAATGCGCACCAGGCGCGGCCCCGCAGCGGGGTCCGCGCCTGGTGGAGTTCCGTTCGCGCTGGTCCGGCCCCGTGAGTCTTTCGGGTTGCTATGGCAGCCCGAAAGACTCACGGACCGGGAGCGATCAGAAGACGGACTCGTCGAGCTCCATCAGCGAGTTGTCGGCCGCCTCGATGATCTTGCGGCGACCGGTCAGCTCCGGCAGCACGTTCTTCGCGAAGAAGTGCGCCGTCGCGATCTTGCCCTGGTAGAACGCCTGGTCCTTGGCGGAGGCACCGGCGTCCAGCGCGGCCAGGGCGATCTCGGCCTGGCGCAGCAGCAACCAGCCGATGAGCAGGTCACCCATGCTCATCAGGAACGTGACGGCGTGCTGGCCGACCTTGTAGATGTTCTTGACGTCCTCCTGCGAGGAGGTCAGGAACTCGATCATCGTGCCGAGCATGCCCTGCGCGTCCTGCAGCGCCCGGGCGACCAGCGCGCGCTCCTCCTTCAGCCGCTCGTCGGCGCCCTCGGCCTCCAGCGTCGCCTGGATCTCGGCGGCGACGTGGCCGATCGCGGCACCGTTGTTGCGGACGATCTTGCGGAAGAAGAAGTCCTGCGCCTGGATCGCGGTGGTGCCCTCGTAGAGGCTGTCGATCTTCGAGTCGCGGATGTACTGCTCGATCGGGTAGTCCTGCAGGAAGCCGGAGCCGCCCAGCGTCTGCAGCGACAGGGTCAGCATCTCGTAGGCCCGCTCCGAGCCGACGCCCTTGACGATCGGCAGCAGCAGGTCGTTGACCTGCTCAGCGGTGCTGAAGTCGCTGCCGTCGTGCTGGCCCTGGAAGACCTGGTCCTGGAAGCTGGCGGTGTAGAGGTACACCGAGCGCAGGCCTTCCGCGTAGGCCTTCTGCAGCATCAGGATGCGCCGCACGTCGGGGTGGTTGGTGATCGGGACGCGCGGGGCGGTCTTGTCGGTGGCGCGGGTCAGGTCCGCGCCCTGCACGCGCTCCTTGGCGTAGTCCAGGGCGTTGAGGTAGCCGGTGGACAGGGTGCCGATGGCCTTGGTGCCGACCATCATCCGCGCGTACTCGATGACCTGGAACATCTGCGCGATGCCGTCGTGCACCTCGCCGAGCAGCCAGCCCTTGGCCGGCGTGCCGTGCTGGCCGAAGGTCAGCTCGCAGGTCGCCGAGGCGTTCAGGCCCATCTTGTGCTCGACGTTGGTGACGAAGGCGCCGTTGCGCTCGCCCGGTTCACCGGTGGTGCTGTCGAAGTGGAACTTGGGCACCAGGAACAGGCTCAGGCCCTTGGTGCCGGGCTTGCTCTCCACGCCGGGGCCTTCGGGGCGGGCCAGCACCAGGTGCATGATGTTCTCGGTCATGTCCTGGTCGGCGGAGGTGATGAACCGCTTCACGCCGTCCAGGTGCCAGGAGCCGTCCTCCTGCTTGACGGCCTTGGTGCGGCCGGCGCCGACGTCCGAACCGGCGTCGGGCTCGGTGAGCACCATGGTGGCGCCCCAGCCGCGCTCGATCATCAGCTCGGCCCAGCGGCGCTGCTCTTCGGTGCCGTTGCGCCACAGGATCGTCGCGAAGTTCGGGCCCGCCATGTACATGTAGACCGCCGGGTTGGCGCCGAGGATGAGCTCGGCGGCCGACCAGATGACGCTCGGCGGGGTGCCGTAGCCGCCCAGCTCGTCCGGCAGGCTCAGCCGCCACCACTCACCGTCCATGACCTGCTGGTAGGACTTCTTGAAGGCCTCCGGCAGGGTCACCGAGTGGGTGGCCGGGTCGAACTGGGCCGGGCTGCGGTCGCCTTCGACGAAGGATTCGGCCAGGGGCCCGGTCGCGAGCTCGTTGAGCTCGGTGAGCACGCCTCGCACGGTGTCCTCATCGGACTGCTCGAAAGCGCCCTTGCCCAGCCGTTCCTGCACCTTGAACAGCTCGAACAGGTTGAACTCGAGGTCTCGTACGTTGCTCTTGTAGTGGCCCATGGAAAGGCTCCCTCTTGCACGCTGCTGCGGGTGGGCCCGGCTCGAGCCCTTACTCGTCGGTAACAAGAGGGTATTACCTGACAGTAACTTCTGCCAAGGCGGTCTTCGCTACACCACCCGAGCGGGCCAGCTGACCAGCCGGTTCCCCGCGAAACTCACCGCCGCGGCCGAGAGCAGCGGCTCATGATCGCACGGATCGCCCGCCCAGCGAAGAGGTCGACCGAGCGGCGCACCCGGGTGACCTCGACCGCACCCGGCAGAATCCGGCTTGACCCTCACGTCGCGTGAGGCCGCAGGCTCGTCCCCGAGGAGGTGAGGACCGTGCCCCACTCGGTAGGCGAAGCGGCTCGGCTCTCCGGCGTGACCGTGCGAACCCTGCACCACTACGACGAGATCGGACTGCTCACCCCGAGCGCCCGGACGGCCGCGGGCTACCGCAGCTACTCCGACGCGGACCTGGACCGGCTGCGCCGGATCCTCGGGTACCGGGCGATGGACCTCGGCCTCGACGAGATCGCGACCATCCTCGACGACGGCACCGACCGCGAACACCTGCGGCGGCAGCGCGAACTGCTGCTGGCGCGCATCGAGCGGCTGCAGCGGATGGTCGCGGCAGTGGACCGCGAACTGGAGGCGAGCACGATGGGAATCGACCTGACGCAGGAGGAGAAGTTCGAGCTGTTCGGCGACTTCGACCCCGACGACCACGCCGAGGAAGCCGAACAGCGCTGGGGCGCCACCGACGCGTACCGCCAGTCCCAGCAGCGGATGCGCTCCTTCACCAAGCAGGACTGGCAGCGCTTCACGGCCGAGCAGCGCGAGATCGAGCAGCGACTGGCGGAGGCCAAGCGGGCCGACGCGGCCCCGGACGGCGAGCAGGCGATGGACTTGGCCGAACAGCACCGCCAGCACATCACGCGCTGGTGCTACGACTGCACCTACGAGATCCACCGGGGCCTCGGCGACATGTACGTGGCGGACGAGCGCTTCACCGCGCACTACGAGCAGACCGAGCCCGGCCTGGCGGACTACATCCGCACGGCGATCCACGCCAACGCCGACCGCGCCGAGCATTAGCCCGTCCGGGACGTCCACCCAGCGGGGGAATTCGACGTCACCCGTACGGCCCAGCCGCCGCCGATCGCCGCTGGATACAGCACCGTCGCCCCGCACCGGGTGAGCGACATGGAATATGTCGCACGTTCGCGTGAGAGCCGGCGGACTCGCCCACTCGAAAGAGCAGTTCCGGCTCGTACACAACGCACGATCTGCCCGTCTTCACGATCGGACTACGGACGAGGTGGATCATGCGCCGAACCAACATCAAGTACGCCGCCGTGCTGGTCGCCTGCACGGCGGCACTGCTCTCCGGATGCGCAGGCGGGCAGGGAGGCGACGGGGACCAGGGCGGCGACGCGTCCTCGAGCGCGACCGCTCCGCCGAACGGCGAGGGCCAGAACGGCCAAGGGCAGGGCCAGGGCGAAGGCCAAGGCCAGGAGGGCCAGGGGCAAGGCCAGGAGGGCCAGGGGCAAGGCCAGGGCGAAGGCCAAGGCCAGGGTCAGGACGGCCAAGGCCAGGGTCAGGGCGATGGCCAGGGCAACGGTCAGGAGAACGGCCAGGGCGGCGACGCCGCAGCGGCGAAGACCAAGCTGCAGGGCGACCTCGAGTCGCTGACCAAGGAAACCCCGATCACCTTCAACCCGGACAGCCCCGACCTGACTGACCAGGGCAAGCAGGCCGTCACCAAGGCCGCCGAGATGATCAAGCAGGCCCCGCCGGAGCTGCGCTTCGAGGTCACCGGCCACACGGCGATGGCCAGCGGTTCCTCGCAGGACGGCCAGGAGCTGTCGAAGGCCCGCGCCCAGGCGGTCGCCGACCAGCTCGGCCAGGCTGGCGTCAGCGCCGACCGGCTCCAGGTCGTCGGCAACGGCGACGCCGAAGGCGACCCGAACAGCGCCCGCCGGGTCGACCTCGAGGTCATCTGACGCACCACCGCGAGCCGGCACGTCGAGAACCGACGCCCGCCCACGGCGCGCAGGCGCGAACCACCCGCCGCGCCGCAGATCCCACGGAAATCCCAGAGGTCGTGTGCATCCCCCGGCGTGTCGTACCCCGACACACCGGGGGATGTCCGACCTCGACGAAACCCCTCGGCGTGTCGGGATGCGACCCCACCGAGGTTCCGCCGCAGTTTCAATTGAAACTGCAGATCTCCCCCACGGCGAATCACAGTTTCAATTGAAACTGCGGTCCGCCGGTGTGTCCGCATCCCGACACGCCGACACCTGTGGACAAGTCGTCCTGGCTGTGGAGAACTTCCGCAAATTCAATGGAAATCGGACGTCGAAATTCCATTGAAATTGCGGGGAGGACACCGTGTGGACGGCGGAGTCCGGTGGGCGGTGGCCCGGTACCGTTCCCAGCACAGGTCGAGAACGTGCTGGAGGGGTCATGGGATCGGCTTTCCCCGCGGAGCTGCGCCGGGCGCGCAAGCCGCGGACGCTGCCTCCCCTGGACGTGCTCGCGGTGGTCGCCGCGGGCGGTGCGCTCGGCTCGCTGCTGCGCTACGGCGCCTACCTGACCTGGCCAGGACCCTTCTCCACGTTCCTGGTCAACGTGATCGGCTGCGTGGCCATCGGCGTGCTGATGTTCGTGATCACCGAGCTGGTCACCGCGCACCGCCTGGTCCGGCCGTTCCTCGGCGTCGGCGTGCTGGGCGGCTTCACGACGTTCTCCACCTACGTCGCAGACGCGGTGCACCTGGTGGCCGGGGGACAGCCCGCGTTCGCCCTGGTCTACCTGGCCGGGACGGTGCTGAGCTGCTTGCTCGCGGTCGCCGTCGGACTGCTCGCCGCGCGGTCGGCGGCCCGCGCGTTCGGGAGGGGATGATCGGTGGTGCGACTTCGAGGACAGGCCGTCCGGCTCACCGCGATCTTCGGTGAAACCGACACCTACCAGCACAAACCGCTCTACCACGAGATCGTGCGCCGGGCCAGGGAAGCCGGGTTGGCGGGGGCTTCGGTGTTCCGCGGCGTGGAGGGATTCGGGGCGTCCTCGGCGATCCACACCGCGCGGTTGCTGTCGTTGAGCGAGGACATGCCGATCGCGGTGGTGATCGTCGACGACGAGCAGCGGGTGCGCGACTTCCTGCCCGAGCTCGACGAGCTGGTCACCGAGGGGTTGGTGCTGCTCGACGAGGTCGAGGTGATCCGCTACGCCGGACGGGAGCAGCGGTGACCTTCGTGCTCGTCGCGATCGGCGGCGCGTTCGGCGCCTGCCTGCGCTTCCTCACCGACCGCTGGGTGCAGGCGCGCCACGACACCGGGTTCCCGTGGGGCACCCTGACGGCCAATTCGATCGGCTCGCTGGTCCTCGGGATCCTCACCGGCGCCGCGCTGTTCGGCCTGCAGCTCCCGGAGCTCCAGGCGTTGATCGGCGTCGGCTTCTGCGGCGCGCTGACCACGTTCAGCACCTTCGGCTACGAAAGCGTCCGGCTCCTCGCCGACGGCGCGCGGCTGTACGCGGTGCTCAACGTCCTCGGAACGGTCCTGGCCGGCATCGGCTCCGGCGTCCTCGGCGTGGTGCTGGCCGCCGCGTTCTGGGCTTGACAGGCCTGGTCGCGCTGCTCCTCCACTGCGGCGGCGGGAGAATCGGGGCACCCGTGAGAGGGGGTCCGATGAGCGACACCACGATCATCAAGGTGGACGGTTCGCACTCGCCACGCGGTTCCCAGGGGCAGTACTACCTCGCCGAAGGTGTCAGCCTGGCGATGCGGCTGTGGCGCGAGGAACCACCCGGTCTGGAGAAGGAAGCGGCCGCTCGGGACTACGAGACCGTCGGCTACGTGATCAGCGGCCGGGCCGAGCTGCACAGCGAAGGCCAGGTCGTGCTGCTGGAGCCCGGGGATTCGTGGATCATCCCGAAGGGCGCCAAGCACCACTACGAGATCATCGAGGAGTTCACCGCCGTGGAGGCCACTCACCCGCCGGCCCAGGTCCACGGCCGCGACGACAAACCCGCCTGACGGTCGAGACCACCGCGCCCGTACTGAGTCCCGGGGCCTGAGATATCGCGTTCCTGCTGTTCAGCGGCGTCGGCTTCGTCGCGGTCGGGGCGGCTCTCATCGGGTGACCGGGGTCTCTGCAGGCCTACACTCGGACACGCCAAATTGTTCAGGTGAGTGCGGGTGGTCTCGATGGCAACCCGGCGGGTGGGCAGGCTGCCCGACGAGCTGACGAGCTTCGTCGGGCGTCGCGGAGCGATCACGCAGGTCAAAAGGCTGCTGTCGACGTCCCGGCTGGTGACCGTCACCGGGGTCGCCGGGGTCGGCAAGTCCCGGTTGGCCACCCGCGTCGCGCGCGACCTGCGCCGCGCCTTCCCCGACGGCGTCTGGCTGGTGTCGCTCGCCGAGGTCCCGGCCACCCGCGATCTCGCGCAAGTGCTGGTCAGCGGCCTCGGTCTGCGCAGCTCACCACCCGATTCGGCCGAGGACCTGCTGGCCGAGCAGCTGGCCGACAAGCGGATGCTGATCATCCTGGACGGCTGCGAGCACCTGCTGGAGGCGTGCGGACCGCTGGTCGGCCAGCTGCTGGCGACCTCTCCTGAACTGCGCGTCCTGGTCACCTCGCGGGCCCCGCTGGCCATCGCCGGCGAGCAGGTGTGGCCGGTGCCGCCGCTGCTGATGCCGCGGCTGGATTCGCAGGACCGGGTCGTGCAGCGGGCTGTCGGCCACGAGGCGCTGGAGCTGTTCGCCGACCGGGCGTCCGCGGTGCTGCCGGACTTCTCCATCGGTCCCGACAACGAGGCCGAGGTGGTCCGGCTGTGCCAGCAGCTGGACGGGTTGCCGCTGGCGATCGAGCTGGCCGCGGTGTGGATGCGGTCGCTGTCGGTGTCGGAGATCCTGGCCCGGCTCAGCGACCGGTACCGGCTGCTGACCTGGGGCGATCGCAGCGCGGCGCCGCACCACCAGTCGCTGCGGGCGGCGATCGAGTGGAGCTACGACCTGTGCTCGCCGGTGGAGCAGGCGGTGTGGGCGCGGCTTTCGGTGTTCGCCGACGGCTTCGAGCTGGAGGCGGCCGAGGCGGTGTGCGTCGGGGACGGCGTCACCGTGGAGGACGTCTTCGTCGGAGTGGCCGGTCTGGTGGAGAAGTCGGTGCTGGTCAAGGAGGATCCGCCGGACGCGCGCACCCGCTACCGGCTGCTGCGGACGATCCAGGAGTACGGCCGGGAACGGCTCGGCGGCGGCACCAAGGAACTCGTGCTGCGCCGTCGCCACCGCGACCACTTCCTGCTGCTGGCCGAGCGCGTCGACGCCGAGTGGCTCGGGCCGGACCAGGTGGAGTGGCTGGCTCGGCTGCGGCTGGACCGGGCGAACCTGCGCAGCGCGATGGAGTTCTGCTGCACCGAGCCCGGCGAAACCGACGAAGCCCTGCGCATGGTGGCAGCGCTGCGGTTCTTCTGGCTGGCCAGCGGCGCTCTCCGCGAAGGCATCTCGTGGCTGGGCGAAGCCCTGCAGGTCTCCCCCGGGCCGAGTCCGCAGCGGGCCCGCGCCCTGCTGGTGAACGCGCTGGTCAGCGGCTGGCACGGGGATTCCGACGCGGCCTCGGACCTGCTGGCCGAGGCGCAGGGGATGGCCCACGAGGTGCGGGCCGATGCGGTGCTGCGACTGGTCCCGCAAACCGCTGGATTCATCGATCTGCTCCGAGGCCACCACGACTCCGCGATGGCCCGGTTCGCCGAGGCGCTCGAGGAGGAGGAAGTCCTGCGCCACGACGGGCTCGCGATGGTCAGCATGTCGTGCCTGGCGGTGCTGCAGATCTCCGACGGCGAGCTCCAGCGCGCGGTCGACCTGTGCGAGCGGTGCCTGGAGATCTGCGAGGAGCACGGCGAGCAGTGGGCGCGGTCGTGGTGCGAGCTGGTGCTGGGACTGGCCCGCTGGCGGCAGGGCGACCT
Source organism: Saccharopolyspora oryzae (assembly GCF_027853915.1). GTDB lineage: Bacteria > Actinomycetota > Actinomycetes > Mycobacteriales > Pseudonocardiaceae > Saccharopolyspora > Saccharopolyspora oryzae. The sequence continues at coordinate 11,251 of NZ_JAQGLA010000096.1, read as the reverse complement.
CGACAACGCCGTCTCCCACCTGCACGAATGCCTGCGGATCAAGCAGCTCTTCGGCGATGTGCTCGGCGAGCTGCTGGCGGTCGAGATCGAGTCGTGGGTGGCGGCTGCGCAGGGCCGGGCGGCCCGGTCCGCGCAGCTGAGCGCGGCGGTGAACCGGTTGTGGCAACCGGTGGGCAGCTACCTGTTCGGGCTGCGCCCGTACGCGGTCTGGCACGCGGAAACCGAGGCGAAGATCCGGAACGCGCTGCCCACCGCGGAACTTCGCTCCGCGCGGAAGCGGGGCGCGGAGTCCACGCTGGACGAGCTGATCGAGTTCGCGCTGGGCGAGCGCCACGCGGCCCCGGCGGCGGATGCGCCGGTCCGGCTGACGCCGCGCGAACGCGAAGTGGCGCGGCTGGTGGCGCAGGGCTTGTCGAACCGCCAGATCGCCGAGCAGCTGGTGATCTCCAAGCGGACCTCGGACAGCCACCTCGAGCACATCATGTCCAAGCTCGGCGTCACCTCCCGCGCCCAGATCGCGGTCTGGGTCGCCGAACAACCATGACCCGAGCAGCCCTCACGTCCTCGGCGTGTCGTGCCCCGACACGCCGATGATCCGCAATTTCAATGGAAATCGGACGTCCGATTTCCATTGAAATTGCGGATCCACCGACGACGGCGGGTGGTTCTGGTGGGGCTCAGGCGGCGGCGAGGGGCGCGACTAGGCGGGCTCGGCGGGTGGCCGAGCAGACGACTTGGTGCGCCGGTACCGCGAGACCCATGCGCGGCGGATTGATCCAGCGCGGGTCGTTCAGCGGCGGGAGCGCGAGGCGGGTGCCGGCCGGGACTGCGGCGAGTTCGGGCAGGTCGGACGGCGGTTCGGGGTGCGGGGAGAGCTGGGTGAACAGCACCCAGTCCGCGCCGTCGGCGAGCACTGGACCGGCCTGCAGGTGCACGGCCAGCACGTGGTGCACGTGAGCGGCGAAGTCGGCGGGCGCGCGCAGTGCGCTGACGCGGTCGCCGACGAGGAGCGTGGATCGGTTGGTGCGCGGGTCGTGATCGACCCGCCATCCGGCTGCGTGGTACTCGGAATGGCTGGACATGTCGGTGTATTCGCGGGCCTTCGGGGATCGGGGGACGGGAAACGCGGAGCGGGGCTCAGCGAGGTGGGTGCGGCGGCTCCGTTGCCGCCTCGTCGGACGGGTGCCACCCACCTCGCTGAAAGGAGGCCGGACGGCAGACAGCTTGGGGCACTTGCCGTCGCCCGGTCGCCGATTCCTCCTCCCTGTTGCGGCTTCGCTGAGGCAGTCCGCCTCGTCGCTCCGGCCGGGTGGGCCGAACCGGGGCGGCGGAGTCTCCTCCGGGCTGCCGAGCAGGTACTTCGCGTTTGGTGCGCCGTTCTCCAGCGCAGCGAAAGCATGGACCAACGGCCCTGGCGCCCGAAGCGGGACAAGTACCGATGGGCATACCGACGCCCCACCAAATTCACCCGTTAGAGGGTCCCGACACGGGTGCAGAACCTTGCTTGCGCTACCCGGAAATGCTCCGCGGACTCCCTACTCTCGACGTGATCCGCACACCTGAGCGAAGAGGAGCACGCCATGCGCACCGTTTTCATCCACGGCGAGACCGACCGGTTCGAAGCCGCCCGCGCCGAGCTGATCGCGTTGTTCGACCACGACCACCCCGAGCTCGACGCCTGCCGGCTGGTCGACGATCTGCTGACCGACAAGTTCGCCAGGGACGGCTTGCTGGCCTGGTGGTCCGAGGAGGAACTAACCAGGTTCCTGGTGTCCGTGGTGCCGCGCCGGGCGGTGCTGGCGGACTGGTCGATCGTGCCGGACTTCCTGCACCAGTGGATCGACTTCCTCGCCTCGAACCACCTTCTGACCAGCCCGAATCCGGTTCCCGACCTGCATCGGGCGGTGGCGCGCGCCACGCCGGACTACCTGGCGGCGATGGCCGAACCGACCGAGTGGAGCTCGGAGAAGTTCTGGGCGATCGCGATGCGGGAGCTCGGCGTGAACGCTGGAGATCCTCGGGCCGCGGAGGAGTTCTCCGCTGCGGTGGAGGCCGACGAGGTCGACGTGGACCACGACGTGCTCGAGGAGATCGAGCGCCGCGAATCCTCGGAGCCGGGCGATCAACCCGCGCTGTGGCTGCCGCCCACCGAGCTCACGGCACCCGAACCGCACCGGGCGATCGCAGCGGAATCGCCGATCATGCAACGGATCCGCATCCTCCTGGACTGGGTCGGCGACTCCCGCGATCCGTCCGATGTGGACGATCTGGTGACGGCGCTGGGAGGCAGCGCGGAAGAGGCCGACCTGCTGCTGGAGTGGGCCGAGCGCACCGGCCTGCTGCGCCCCGTCGGCGACCTCCTGGTGCGCACCCAGATCGCCGATCCCCTGCTGTCCCAACCCGAACTGCTGTGGACCCGGCTGTGGCAGCGGTTCGTGCTGGTGGACGACGTCTTCCGGGATCGGCTGGAAGCGCTGGCCAACGGTGCCGATGCGCTGCCGGAGATCGTGCAGGCGACGTTGAGCGTGCTCTACGCGCGCACTGGCGCCGTGCCGCTCGAGCTGATCGTGACGATGACCTGCGAGCTGCTCGACGAGGACGAACCGGCAGCGCGCGAGGCAGTGCGCGACGTCGTGCGCCAGATGATCGCCCAGTGGCAGTCGATGCAGGCCGTCCGGACGCACGCCACCACTGATCCGGCGGAGATCGAGGTGCTGGACGCCGAAGTTCCCGACGCCGACCGCACGGTGGTCGAGCTGCTCCCGGCCGGCAAGTGGGCAGCGCGGGAATCGTTGCGCGCCTTCGGATTCCACGTGCCCTCGGTGGACGACCTGGTGTCCGCCCCGGCGGAACTGCTCGTCCTGGCCGCCGCCGACACCCCTCCGGACATCCAGCAGGTCCTGATCGAGCGGTGGATCGAGCACCGCGGCGCCCGGCAGGCGAGCGGCGAGCTGACAGCCTTGCTGCGCCTGGTCGACGACCCGACGGTCCGGCTGTCCGCGCTGGCAGTCCTTGAGCACACCGGCGCGGAGGGCGCGGCAGCGGCACGCGAGCTGGTCGACGATCAGGCGGCGGGCCCTGCGGTGCGAATGTGGTTGCAGTCCAAACAAAGCGCGGACGACGTGCTCCGCCCGGGCGATGAGCTGTCATGGGCGCTGGACGGCATGGCGGCGGCGCTGGACGAGGACTCCGACCTGTTCCTCACCGAGTTCGGCCGGCGCCCGGCGTCCGACCAGCTGTCCCTGATCACGGAAATCGCGAGCAGTCCGCACGCCAGCGCGACCGAAGTTCTCGAGGTCATCGCCGATCAACACCCGGAGGAGGCGATCGCCACCGCAGCCCGCGCCAGCCTCAGCGCCTAGGCCCCCGCGAACGGACCGTTCGCCTCGCACGAGAAGGAGAACGGTCCGTTCGCACCACCCGCACTCGGCGAACGGTGGCATCGTTTCAACTGGTCGGAGCCTTTCCCGGTGAGCTTGCTCATGTTCGTTTGTGCTGCTAAATGCTGATTGTTAGCATTGCAAACGAAATCATTTCCTGCTGGGAGAGGTGTCGGCCGATGAGCGCCGGGCATGACGTTCGGTTCCTCGACGTGTTCAAGGGGCAGCCGAAAGCGGTGTGGATCACCGCCTTCGCCGCCGTGATCGCCTTCATGGGCATCGGACTGGTCGACCCGATCCTGCTTTCGATCGCCGAGGCGCTGCGCGCCGGTCCCGAGCAGGTCACCCTGCTGTTCTCGTCCTACCTGGGCGTGCAGGTCGTGGCGATGCTGATCACCGGTGCCTTCAGCGCCCGCTTCGGCGCGAAGCGGACCGTGGTCACCGGGCTGGCGCTGATCGTGGTCGCGACGCTGGCGTGCGCGGCGGCCAACTCCATCGGCCAGCTCGTCGCCCTCCGCGCGGTGTGGGGTCTGGGCAACGCGTTCTTCATCGCCACAGCGCTGTCGGTGATCGTCGGCGCCGCCAGCGGCGGCCAGGCCGCCGCGATCATGCTCTACGAGGCGGCTCTCGGCATCGGCCTCTCCACCGGACCGCTGCTGGGCGCGCTGCTGGGCAACATCTCCTGGCGCGGACCGTTCGCCGGAACCGCGGCGCTGATGGCGATCGCGCTGATCCTCTCCGCCGGTTTCCTGCCGAAGGACGGTGCCCGCTCCGAGCGCCCCAAGGTCCGGCTGCTCGACCCGATCCGCGCGCTCGGCCACGGCGGCCTGCTGCGGACCGCGCTGGGCTCGGCCTTCTACACCGCCGCGTTCTTCATCGTGCTCGCCTGGGCGCCGTTCGTCCTGGAGTTCGGCGCGATCGCGGTCGGCCTGGTCTTCTTCGGCTGGGGCCTGTGCGTCGCGATGGCCGGCGTGTTCCTGGCGCCGCGGCTCGCGGCCCGCTTCGGGGAGGTCGGCGGCACCATCATCGCGGTGTTGATCTTCGCGGTCCTGCTCGGCGTCATGTCCATCGGTTCCAAGCCGGTCGTGGTCGTGGCGGTGATCCTCAGCGGCCTGGCCTCCGGCCTGCTCAACACCCTGTTCACCGGCACCGCGATGAGCATCAGCGACGCGCCGCGGCCGGTCGCCAGCGCGGGCTACAACTTCCTCCGCTGGCTCGGCGGCGCGGTCGCGGCCACCCTGGTCGGGCACGTCGCCACCTGGTTCGGCTCGAACCACGCCCCGTTCGCCGTCGGCGCGGTGCTGTGCGTGATCGCAGCCGGTCTGCTCTCCCTCGAGCTGCGGACCAAGGGCAACGAGCACGCGGTTCCCGCTGAGGCCGCGCTGGTCGGCGAAGAGTTCTGAACTGCTTGACGCGAACGGACCGTTTGCCTCATCTACCGAGGTGAACGGTCCGTTCGCTTTCTCCGCTCATTGATCCCGCCAGGGCAAGCGATTTGCGGGAATTCACCTGCTTTTCCCATATCTCTTGCTATTCGTTCACCTTGTCATACGCTCCAAGCCATTCTCGATCAGCTTGGAGGTATCGGTGGCACCACAGCCGGACGAACGTCGACTCCTGCCGCTGCTTTCCGCCGGCCGGGCCAAGCTCACCTGCCGGTACCGCTGCGGCGACCAGTGCTCCGAACACCCGCCGAACCCCACGGACAACCCGTACTTCGGGGATCTGCTGGCCACCGCGCTGAACCGGCGCGGCCTCCTGCGCGCGGGCGCAGTCGTCGCGGCTTCCGCCGCAGTGCTGCCGGGACTCAGCACCCGATCGGCCACCGCCGCCCCCGGCAACCCGCCGGGCCTGGACTTCACCCCGGTGCAGCCGAACAGCCAAGACGCGGTCGTCGTCCCGGACGGCTACCAGCACGACATCGTGATCCGCTGGGGCGATCCGATCCTGCCCGGCGCACCGGAATTCGACTTCGACAACCAGACTCCCGAAGCGCAAGAAGCGCAGTTCGGCTACAACAACGACTTCTGCGCGCTGCTGCCGCTCAAGGGCACGCAGCGGCTGATGGTGAACAACCACGAGTACACCACCGAGGAATTCCTGTTCCGGGGCTACGACCCGGAAAACCCCACCGAACAGCAGGTCCGGACCGCCTGGGCCGCGCACGGGTTGTCCGTGGTCGTGCTCGAAACCGGCGAGGGCGCGCCGAAACCCGTGCTGGACCCGCTCAACCGGCGGATCACCCTCAACACCGAGTTCGAGCTGCGCGGCCCGGCCGCCGGCAGCGACCTGCTGAAGACCCCGGTGGATCCGACCGGAACGCGCTCGTTCGGCACCATGAACAACTGCTCGGGCGGCGTGACCCCGTGGGGCACGATCCTCTCCGGCGAGGAGAACATCCACTTCTACTTCGCCAACGCCGACCAGGTCACCGACCCGGCCACCCAGGAGCGCCTGGCCCGCTACGGCATCAAGGGCGGCGCCAGCGAGCGGAAGTGGGAGCGCTTCGACTCCCGCTGGGACCTCGCGCAGCAGGTCAACGAGCCGAACCGGTTCGGCTGGATCATCGAGCTCGATCCGTACGACCCGGAGTCGACGCCGGTCAAGCACACCGCGCTCGGCCGCTTCAAGCACGAGGGCGCCAACATCCGCCTCGCCGACGACGGTCGCGCCGTCGCGTACATGGGCGACGACGAGAAGTTCGAGTACCTCTACCGCTTCGTCTCCGACGAGAAGGTGAAGCCCGGCAACAGCGCCCACGCCCGCCGCCACAACAAGGGGCTGCTGGACTCGGGAACCCTGTACGTCGCGAAGCTCACCGGCAACAGCCCCGACGAGATCGACGGTTCCGGCGAGCTCCCGGCCGACGGCCAGTTCGACGGCACCGGCGAGTGGATCCCGTTGGCGCACAACGACACCAGCTTCGTCGACGGGATGAGCGCCGAAGAGGTCTACGTCTTCACCAGGCTCGCCGCGGACAAGGCGGGCGCGACGAAGATGGACCGTCCCGAGGACGTCGAACCGCACCCGAAGACCGGTCGCGTCTACGCCGCGCTGACCAACAACTCCGACCGCGGCCCGGACGGCAAGGCCCCCGCCGACGAGCCCAACCCGCGCACGGCCAACAAGCACGGCCAGGTCCTGGAGCTCGACGACGACCCGGCGGGCACCCACTTCGCGTGGCGCCTGCTGCTGGTCTGCGGTGACCCGAACGACCCGGGAACCTACTTCGGCGGCTTCGACAAGTCCCAGGTCAGCCCGATCTCCTGCCCGGACAACGTGACCTTCGACAGCCACGGCCACCTCTGGATCAGCAGCGACTCCTCGGAAGCGCTGGGCGCCAACGACGGCCTCTACGCGGTTCCGCTGGAGGGCCCGCACCGCGGGCACGTGATGCAGTTCCTGTCCGTCCCGCGCGGAGCCGAGGCATGCGGACCGGTCGTCGAGGACGGCCTGGTCCTGGTCTCGGCCCAGCACCCCGGAGAGCTCGACGGGGCGAACGCGGACAACCCCGCCTCGCACTGGCCCGACGGCGGGGACTCCCAGCCCCGGCCCTCGGTCGTAGCCGTCTGGCGCTGACCCGCCGCTCGCGAAGGCACCTCCCGCCGACCTCGGCGGGAGGTGCCTTCCGCGTCTCGCCCGCTGATGAGCAGCACGGCCGAACTATCCTCGATACCCGCGGCCGAGGACTGCGATGTGCACCCGCGCGTCGCAACGCTCAGTGCGCTGACCTGCGGGTGGTCGGCCCGGCAGAGAGGCGAACGATGTCCCCTGACTGGTTGACCGCCGGCTTGACCTTCCCGCACGGGGACCTGGTGGAGCACTTGACCACCGCGACCGAACTCGTCCCGGAAGCACTGCGCAGCGACAGCGGGCAGACCGCTGAACTGGCCGGCTGCATCGCCGACGGCTACCACCACTTCTGGATGAACGCCCTGCACCTCATCGGGCACTGGGCGGACGAAGTGGGCCGCGACGGCGAGCTCCCGACCGAGTTCTGGGTCCGGGTGGCGCAAGCGGCGCAGGCCATGCAGTTCCCGGAGTTCGTCCCGTACTGCCTCGGCAAGGCCCAGCGCTTCCCGCACCAGGACGTGGGCGACCTGATGGCGGCGTTCAGCACCCTGCCGTCGGTCGTCGAGATCCCCCGGGAACTGCACCACGACTGCTACGAGGTCGCCGAACACCTCCGGGCCGATGACCCGGCAACGGTCGACATGCTCGAGTCGGTCGACCTGGACGCGCTGGCCGCCCATCTCCGCAACGGGGCGTACGACCGGCTCGGCGAGCCGCTGAGCGAATTGTTCTCGGACGCCTTCGACGACCTGTTCCAGCTGGTCACGAGCCCGTCCTTCCCGGCGGAGCACGCGAAGCACGCCTGGGCGGTGATCGGCCCGAACCCGTTCCGGGTGGTCCTCAGCGGCGGGATGTTCCCCACCACCGAGGCCCAGCCCTGGTGGCGAGCCCGCTGACCCGGTCAGGGGGCGCCGAAAAAAGTTCTGGGGTCCGTGTCGATCCGGGGGCGGCTCGTTCGACGCATGGGTGAAAGCACCCCGAGAGATCCCCTGAGAGGACATCGTCATGAGCGTCCAGACCGCCACCAAGCCCACCACCACCGTCGCCGCCTCCGCTGACCGCGCCCGGCCCGTTGTGCTCGGGTTGTTCCGGGTCGTGGTGGGGTTCTTGTTCCTCTGCCACGGCCTGCAGGGATTCGGCTTCTTCGGCGGCGTCGACGGCGCCGGCATGGCCATGCCGTTCGGGGAGTGGCCGGGATGGTGGGCCAGCCTGATCGAGGTCGTCGGCGCGCTGTGCGTGATCGCCGGATTCGGCACCCGCATCGCGGCGTTCCTGCTCTCCGGGGTGATGGCCTACGCCTACTTCGGCTACCACGCCCCGCTGGGCCTGCTCCCGCTGCACAACCAGGGCGAACTGGCAGCCCTGTACTCCTGGATCTTCCTGCTGATCGCCGCGTTCGGCCCCGGGGCCTTCGCCCTCGACAAGCTCCGCCGCTGACCTCGTGAGTGGCGATGGTCGCTCCGACCACCATCGCCGCTCACGACGTCAGCCCAGCTCCTTCCGCATCACTTGCTCCCTGGTCTCGCCGTCGGGCAGCAGTTCCCCGACTTCGTCCACGGCGACGAACCCGTTGCGGCGGTACAGGGCGATGGCGGATTCGTTGCCCGGGATGACCGCGAGCTTCAACGCCACAGCGCCAGCTCGCACCGCCCAAGCCTGAACGGCTTCCACCAGGTAGTCCCCGACACCGCTTCCGCGGGATTTCGGGCCGACCCAGACGGACCGGAGTTCCACGACACCGCCACGACCGGCGATTCCGCTGGCCATGCCAGCCGCTTCACCGTCGAGCAGGACGACGATGTTGTAGGTGTGCGGATCTTCCAGACGCGAACGCCACCGCTGCTCGCCGTCCTCCTCCCAGTCCTCCAGCCGGGATTTGAAGGCGTGCGGAGCCTCGGCGAGGGCGGCGAGCCGGACGTCCCGCCACAAGTCCCAGTCGGCCGGCGTGAGAACGCGCAAGCTCAGCATTTCGCCGAGCTTGCCACCAGCTCGTCGCGAACGGCTAGTTCCGGAGCAGCGGGAGCAGGACGGTGTCGACGATCTCAACGATCACCTCGTCCGGGATCGGGGTGCCGTTGAACAGGAACTGCTGGCGGAGCATCGCTTGCCCCACCTCGAGGCGGCGGGGCGGGATCGCCGTCGCGTCCAGCTCGCCGCGCTCGGCAGCCCTGCGGACGATCTCCTCCATCGTCAGCCGACCGCGCGACCGGGAGAGCTCCCGCAGCTGCCTCGCCGGATCATGGTCGGCCAGGACGTCGCTGAGCAGGCCTCGCATCGCCTCGCCCACCGGTCCCGACAGCACCTCTGCGCTGTGCCGCAGCACCGCGAGCAGGTCGCCGCGCAGGGTTCCGGTGTCCACCGAATCCGCCGGTTCCGGGGAGATGCTGTAGACCGCCGCCAGCACCAGTTCCCGGCGGCTCGGCCACCTGCGGTAGATCGACGCCTTGCCGGTCTTCGCGCGTTCCGCGACCCGCTCCACGGTCAGGCCCGCGTAGCCGACGTCCGCCAGTTCTGCCAGCGTCGCCGCGAAGATCGCCGCGGTGAGCTCGTCGCCTCGTCGGCGGGGGAGTTTGCGGTGGTCGGTGGTCATGATTCCTCGGAGTTCGCCGGGACGACTCGTCCGGTGTCCCCGTCGACGGTGATGGTCAGGCCGTCGGTGATCGTGCTCGTGCCGTCGGCCGTGCCCATCACCGCCGGGATGCCGTACTCGCGGGCCACGATCGCGGCGTGCGAGCCGGATCCGCCGGAGTCCACGACCACGGCCGCGGCGCGCTGGAACAGCGGTGTCCACGACGGGTTCGTGTACCGGCACACGAGCACGTCCCCGCTGTTCAGCCGGGAGAACTCGGCCGGTTCGCGGATGATCCGGGCCGGACCGGTGGCCCGGCCGCCGCTGGCCGGGGTTCCGGACACCAGCGCGTCACCGCGGTCTTCGCGCGGGAAGACCAGGTTCGGGTCGATGAGCCGGACGCCCGCCAGTTCCTCTCGGCGAGCCGACCGCGCCGCGACGAGTCCGCGCAGCCGCTCGCCAGCGGCCGGGTCCGCGAGCGCTTCCAGCTCCTCCAACCGCAGGTGGAAGACCTGCTCGGGATCGTCGAGCATCCCGGCGCCGACCAGTCGGCGGCCGATCTCCAGCAGCGACCGGCGCAGGATCGGCTGCGGCATCGTGAAGTAGAAGTGGCTGTCCTCCCGGAAGGCCACGCCGGCGCGGGCTCGCTGCACCAACCTGCGGATGCGGGGACTGCGCAGCTGCGCCAGCGCCCGGTCCTCGTGCCCGTCCGGACTCGGTTCTCCATCGGCCAGCACCTTGATCAGGCCGAGCACCGTTTCCGGGGATTCGCCCCAGCTCGGCGGCGTCACCAGCACCGGGGTTTCGGTCTCGCGGTGGCCGTACTCGGCCAGGAACGCCGTGAACTCCGCGTGGAACTCCGGAAAACCGGCCACCTTCGCCGGGTCGAGGTCGTCGACGGCCGCCTTCAGCGGCGGGTCGGCCCGAACCTGATCGGCCAGGGCCGCCAGCGCGCGGTTGGCATCGGCCGTGCGGGTCGGAGCACCTGCGATCAGGTCGCCCAGCAGCCCCTCCCGTCCAGTCAGCTTGAGCGCGATCAGCAGTCGCACCAGCGCCAACCCGGTCGCCGGGAGGTAGTCGATGCGCAGGTCGGCGACCGGCGACACCAGGCCCAGCGCTCGTCTCGGCACGCGGATCAGCTGCGACCACGGCAGCTTCGCCAGGTCGAGCGCGGCGAGCTCGCGGACGTCGGCCCGGAAGCGGATGAACCGCGGGTCCTCCGTCCATCGCGCCGGGTCGTAGCGCCGAGCGCGGTCGAACAGCTTGAACGGTGCCTGCAAGGCTCCGAGCGACAGGCGAGGGGAGGGCGGCACCAACCGGTCCACCACGCCGTCCACCTCCGGCAGGAAGCCGTCGTACGCGCCGCGGATCCCGTACGCACCGGTGACCGCGGCCATCATCCCCACCGGACCGTGCGGTACCCATGTCGACATGTCGATCGGGTAAGGCCGGTACGGGAGGTACTCGAGCAGCACCGAGCCGATCTTGCGCTGGCGCCGGTTCAGCTGCAGCGGCGGTGGCGGCAGCGCCGTCATCGGCCTGGCCTGCAGCAACAACACCCGGCCCGCGGCGTACGCCCACTCGATGTCCTGCGGGCGCCCGAAGTGCTCGGCGACCTGGGTGCCGAGCATCGCCAGCTCCGCTAGGACCCGATCCGGAAGCCGCTCGACGGCGGCGCCGGTCTGCTCGGCGACTCCGCCGCCCGCCACGCTCTTGATCACCACTTCGC
>NZ_JAQGLA010000095.1 GCF_027853915.1 Saccharopolyspora oryzae | reverse complement strand
CCCGAAAGTGCTTCAGCGTTCGACTTGCATGTGTTAAGCACGCCGCCAGCGTTCGTCCTGAGCCAGGATCAAACTCTCCAACAATGCTTTGTTGAAACAATCCCAGCAGACACTCACACAAACCCCACAAGAGGTTTGGAGCGTCATACTCAAAGAAACCACCAACCAACACAAATGTTTGGTCGGGGGCATAAAAGAACACTAACCAAAACAGTCCGCTGTTGAGTTCTCAAAGAACACACCCACACCATCACCACCAGCGATTCAACCGCTGACAAGCTCCGGGGAGCATTTCCTCTGTTCGCTTTCTTGTGCCGCTAACTCTAGCAGGCCCGTTTTCCCGGTGAATCAGGGGGGTCAACTTCCGTTGTCCCGATCCCGTTTCGTTATCACCCGGATACCGAACCAGCTCTGGAGTTATCAACCGCGAAGCGAATCGCATTTTCAAAGTCTTCATTCCCGAAGCCACACCAGGCTACCACTCGATTGTGGAGACCCGGTTTTGACCCCGCGTCAGGCCCGGCCCGGTTTTCCCGGCCCGTGTCGCGCTGACCTGGATAACTTTACACACCCCGAAACACCCCCTGAACACCACCCCCCTTTAACGGGAAATCGCCAGGTCAGGTGGCATTTCGAGGCCCAAGAGGACGGTCAGCTCCTCGAGCGTGGATTCGACGTCCCGGTGGTGCACTCCGACCATTCCCGCTTCCACCGCTCCGACGACATTCCGGTGGAGGTCGTCGACGAACACGCACTGCTGCGGTTCCAGCTCCAGACGGCGAGCGGTCAACAGGTAGATCTCGCGACTCGGTTTCGCGACCTCCACCGCTCCGGAGAGGACGATCGCGTCGAAGTCGTCCGCGACTCGCGGGTCCGGCAGTCCACTGGCATTGGAAACGACTGCCGTGCGGATCCCGCTCCGGCGAGCGTGGCGCGCCACTTCGAGCAGCGGCGGCACGTCCGCGGAGTCCCGACCCGGATCGTCGAGCACTCCGGCGTAGTCCAGGAGCAGTCCCGTGAGTTCCACGGGCAGCACGGTAGCTCACACGATCGAGCGGATCGCAGCGAAAAGTGACCTGATTCAGGGGGTTGGTTCCTCAGTACTGCGAGGAGTTCTTCCACCGAGACACGGAGGTCCCATGACCGCAGTCCTCGCACCCGATGCCCCGCCCGCGCCACCCGCCGTCGAGGACCTGGACGAACGGAGCGCCATCTCCGTCGCGACGTCCGTCGGCGGGTTCGTGTTCGACGCGCTCTCCGGCCGGCGGACCGTGTCCGACATCGGCACCTGCGTTTCCTCGCGAGTCGCCAGGCTGCTGCTCACCACCCGGCTGGACGCAGCACGAGGCCCGGACCACCGGGTTCGTTCCGTGCACGCCTGCCCGATCACCGAGTTCGCGGTGGAGGCGTGCATGGTCGTCGGAACGAACGACCGGGTCCGGGCCTTGGTGCTGCGGATCGAACGGGGCGGCGGGCGCTGGGTGTGCACCCGCCTGTCCCTGCTCTGATCAGCGCCGCCGGTTCTTCTTCGCGTCAGCGCGAGCAGCCGCCCGGCGCTCGCGGCGAGTGCCGCCGCGACCCTCCGGGCCCTGCTCGCCGTCGCTGCTGGTCTCGACGCCACCGGTCTCGTTCGGACCGGAGTAGCTCAGCCGCTGCTGGCCCGGAGTGCCGAGCCCCTTGCCGCGCAGTGCGCTGGGGACGTTCTCCCCCGCGGGCGCCGACGCACCGCCGAGCTGGCTCAGCGCCGGTCCGGCCGATGCCGGGCGGGCCCGCTTCGGCTGCGGGGCCGGCGGCGGGGTCTGCTGGACGTCGGGGGCGGCACCGCTACCGGCCTGGCTCACCGAGACCGGAACGGCGGGCTGCTCCGGCGCGGGCTCCGGCTCGGCAGCCTCCACCTGGACGTTGAACAGGAACCCGACGGACTCCTCCTTGAGCGCCTCCAGCATCGCCCCGAACATGTCGAAGCCCTCGCGGCGGTACTCGATCAGCGGGTCGCGCTGCGCCATCGCGCGCAGCCCGATGCCCTCCTTGAGGTAGTCCATCTCGTAGAGGTGCTCGCGCCACTTGCGGTCCAGGACGCTGAGCACGACCCGGCGCTCCAGCTCGCGCATCGCACCCGGGCCGACCTTCCCGTCGACCTCGGCCTCGCGCTTGGCGTAAGCCGCGCGCGCGTCGTCGATGACCAGCTCGAGCAGCCGCTCCTTGGTGAGGTCCTCGTCGGAGTCGACGAGCTCCTCCCAGTCGAGGCCCACCGGGTAGAGCGTCTTCAGCGCGGTCCAGAGCTTCTCGAAGTCCCAGTCCTCGGAGTAGCCCTCGGCGGTCTCCGCGTCGACGTAGGCGGTGACCACATCGCTGAGCATGTGGTTGACCTGCTCCTGCAGGTCCTCACCGGCCAGCACGCGGCGCCGCTCGTCGTAGATGACGGTCCGCTGCTGGTTCATGACCTCGTCGTACTTGAGGACGTTCTTGCGGATCTCCATGTTCTGCTGCTCGACCTGGGTCTGCGCGCTGCGGATCGCGCGGCTGACCATCTTGTGCTCGATCGGCACGTCGTCGGGCACCTTGAGGCGGGTCATCACCGTCTCGACCATGGCCGCGTTGAACCGCCGCATCAGCTCATCGCCCAGCGACAGGTAGAACCGGGATTCGCCCGGGTCGCCCTGACGGCCGGAACGACCGCGCAGCTGATTGTCGATGCGCCGGGACTCGTGGCGCTCGGTGCCGAGCACGTAGAGGCCACCGCTGGCGCGGACCTCCTCGGCTTCGGCCTCGGCCTGCGCCTTGATCTTCTTCACGACCGCGGGCCATTCGGCCTCGTACTCCTCGCGGTTCTGCACCGGGTCCAGGCCGCGGGAGCGCAGTTCGGCGTCGGAGAGGTGGTCGACGTTGCCGCCCAGCACGATGTCGGTACCGCGACCGGCCATGTTGGTGGCGACGGTGACGGCGCCCTTGCGGCCGGCCTCCGCGATGATCGCGGCCTCCCGCGAGTGGTTCTTCGCGTTGAGGACGTTGTGCGGGACGCCCCTCTTGGTCAGCAGCTTCGACAGGTACTCGGAGCGCTCGACGCTGGTGGTGCCGACCAGCACCGGCTGCCCGGCCTGGTGGCGTTCCTCGATGTCCTCGGCGACCGCCTCGAACTTGGCCGGCTCGGTCTTGTAGACCAGGTCGGGCTGGTCCACGCGGGCCAGCGGCTCGTTCGTCGGGATCGGCACCACGCCGAGCTTGTAGGTGGTGTGGAACTCAGCCGCCTCGGTCTCGGCGGTACCGGTCATGCCGCCGAGCTTGTCGTACAGGCGGAAGTAGTTCTGCAGCGTGATCGTGGCCAGCGTCTGGTTCTCGGCCTTGATCTCGACGCCTTCCTTGGCCTCGATCGCCTGGTGCATGCCCTCATTGAAGCGGCGCCCGGCCAGGATGCGGCCGGTGAACTCGTCGACGATCAGCACCTCGCCGTCGCGGACGATGTACTCCTTGTCGCGGTTGTAGAGCTCCTTGGCCTTGAGCGCGTTGTTCAGGTAGCCGACCAGCGGGGTGTTCGCGGCCTCGTAGAGGTTCTCGATGCCGAGCTGGTCCTCGATGATCGAGACGCCCTCTTCGGTGACGCCGACGGTGCGCTTGCGCTCGTCGACCTCGTAGTGCTCGTCGCGCTTGAGCATCGGGGCGAGCCGGGCGAACTCCTGGTACCACCGGGACGACTGGTCCGCGGGGCCGGAGATGATCAGCGGCGTCCGGGCCTCGTCGATCAGGATGGAGTCGACCTCGTCGACGATGGCGTAGTTGTGCCCGCGCTGCACGCAGTCGGCGAGGCTCCAGGCCATGTTGTCGCGCAGGTAGTCGAAGCCGAACTCGTTGTTCGTGCCGTAGGTGACGTCCGCCGCGTAGGCCTGGCGCCGCTGGTCCGGGGTCATGTCGGCGAGGATCGCGCCGACCTCCAGGCCGAGGAAGCGGTGCACGCGGCCCATCCACTCGGCGTCGCGCCGGGCGAGGTAGTCGTTGACCGTGACGACGTGCACGCCCTTGCCGGTGATCGCGTTGAGGTAGGCGGGCAGCACGCAGGTGAGGGTCTTGCCCTCACCGGTCTTCATCTCGGAGATGTTGCCCAGGTGCAGCGACGCACCACCCATCAGCTGCACGTCGTAGTGGCGCTGGCCGAGGGTGCGCTTGGCGCCTTCGCGAGCGACCGCGAAGGCCTCCGGCAGCAGCTCGTCGAGCGATTCCCCGTCGGCGTGGCGGCGCTTGAACTCGTCGGTCTTGCCCCGCAGCTCGGCGTCGGACAGAGCGGCTACGTCGCCTTCGAGCTCATTGATGTGCGCTGCGATGGCGCGCAGGCGCTTGAGCATCTTGCCCTCGCCGGCGCGGAGCAGTCGGGACAGGACCATCCGGTCGACCTCACTAGCTGATCGTGACGCGTCCGTCACGGACGCTTTGTGGCCATCGTATTAGAGCTGGTGGCGGGGACGGGCCATCCGGTGCGGGGTCGGGTGGCGGACCCGCGCACACGCAGCTGTCCCCCGCGAACCACGGTACGCGGGGGACAGCCGTTCGGGTCGGCGTTGGCGCAGACTCGCCCTACAGGGCGTCCGCCAATCTGATCACTCCGTAGTCGAATCCCTTCCTCCGGTAGACCACGCTCGGCCTACCGCTGTCGGCATCGGAGAAGAGGTAGAAGTCGTGTCCGACCAGTTCCATCTGGTAGAGGGCCTGGTCGACCGTCATCGGTTTGGCCGAGTGCTCCTTCTCCCGGACGATGCTGCCCGGTTCGTAACCGTCCTCGGCCATGCGCTGCCCGGGAACTTCGGCGCTGTACTCGGGTGCTTCCTGGGGCGCTTCGAGCAGCTGGGTGCGGCCTTCGGCCGCTCCGGAGCCCATCACGACGGGCCGGTCCGCCATCGCTGCGGTCGCCTCTGCCACGGAAGTCGGGTTGTGCTGTCCGTAGTGCACCTTTCTACGGTCGTGCATGCGCCGGAGACGGCTCTCCAGCTTGGTCGTTGCTGCGTCGAGCGCGGCGTAGAAGTCGCCGGCGCAGGCCTCTGCGCGCACCGGCGTGCCCTTGCCAACCAGGGTGATCTCGACTCGCTGGCAGTTCTTGGCCTGGCGGGGGTTGCGCTCGTGGAAGAGCTCCACATCCGCCCGAATTGCCTTCTTGTTGTACCGCTCAAGCCGGGTCAACTTGGTGTTGACGTGGTCCCGGTAGTGCTCGGGAACCTCGACGTTGCGACCCTTGACGACGATATCCATTCACGACCTCCGATTCCGTAGGAGAGGTGCGTGGCGCCAGGCTGCGCGTCAGCTCGCTTCCGGCGCCAGGGACATGGGATGTCGCTCCTTCCCTCCGCCAGGGGTTGGCTGGATTGACAGGCACGTTAGCTCGGTTTACCGATTTGTGACACCCCCCGGGTCGGGCGAAGTCAAGCGGCCACCGAGAGTGATTGGTGCCACCGTTCGAAGCACGCACGAGGCGTGCGCGGACAGTGCTCGCAAGGACTCTCCACCCCGGATTTTCACCCGTTCGGCCGCTCCCCGCGAGTGCACCTCGCGAAGTCGCGGCGGGGGCGGAATTTGCCTGCTCACAAACGGAAAACGTGTGCGCGGCGGGAGAAGTTCCCCAGGTTCGCCCGCGCAGCGGTGGTTCACTCGTTCGTCTCAACCCGCCGTCGCGGTCAGGCTCAGCACCGCTCCGAACGCCCGACCTGCGGTTCCGAGCACTTCCGAGCAGGCCGCGACGGTCGCCGCGGTGGTGATGACGTCGTCGATCAGGACCAGTTGCGCTGTTGGAGGCGGAATTCGACCGTTCCGGACCAGCACTCGGCCAGACAGGTTGCGCACCCGTTCGGCCGCATCCAGCCCGGTCGAGTCCGCCGCTCCGCGCGCGGTCACCAGGCAGTCCGCCACCTGGGTGGGCCAGCCCCGAGCGGTGAGCAGGGCCGACATCCGGTGCGCGATGCGGAGCACGTGCGCACCGCCGCGGCGCCGGGCGGCGATGGCCCGGGACGGTGCGGGCACGAGGCACCAGCGGTGGTCGAGCTGGTGCTCCGCGGTGATCGCGCGCAGTCCGGTGACCAGGTGCCCGGCCAGCGGGTCGGCGAGGTGGCGTTGGCCGGACTCCTTGTAGGCCAGGATCGCGCGGCGGGCCGCGTCTCGGTAGCGCCCGAGCGCGTACACCGGTAGTCCGGGCGGCAGCAGCGGGCGTTCGACGCGGTGGAGTCCGCCGAGTTCGCGGGAGCAGTCCGGGCACCACGCCGTGCCCGCCGTGCCGCAGCCCGCGCAGTGCAGCGGCAGCAGCAGGTCGATCAGTCCGGAACGCCCGTCGCGGAGCCAGGAAGCGCGCATCCGCAGAGCATTGCGCGGAACGGCCCGCCGACTCACCGACGAGTGTCGGGCGCTGATCGCCGGGTAGAACTCCCCATCACCTGGTCGATGGTCACGAGCTCGGTCGAGGTCGGTGACGCGCGGTCGCCGGCGACGGCTCCGGTGTTGATGTTGGTCAGCCGGGGAAGAACGGCACGGAGCTGCTGCCGATGCGCGGCTCCAGCAGGGACCACACGTCGTTCGGATCGCGGGACGACCAGATGTTGCTGCGGTCGGCGACGATCACCGTCGGACCGGGGCCCACGGTGACCGTCTTCATCGGCTGGCCCAGGTTCGCCGACGTGTAGGCCTTCCACAGGAAGCCGTCCACCGACACCTCGTACACCGGGGAGCTGTTGCTGTCGGTGATCACCGCCAGCGACTCCTTGTCCCGCCACTCCAGGCCCAAGATCTGCGCGTTCTGCGGGGCGGGCAGCGCGATCGGGCGCTGCAGCACGACCGCACCGTCCTGATCGGACACCGCGCCGATCACCAGCCGCCCGTCGATCACCGCAGCGACCCGGGTGCCGTCCCGGGACAACCGCAGGTCCGTGATCGGCCGCCCCTCGGTGAACTGCTGGGAGTCGACCCTCTCCACCGACCAGCCGCCGGCGCTGCTGCGGGCCCGGATCACGTCGCGGCCGCCGACGACGGTCCACACCTCCGAGCTCCCGCGCCAGGTCGGCTTGCTCATGAAGCTGCCGACCGGCCCCAGCTCGGCGAGGGCCTCGCCGTACGGCCCGACCCGCAGCGCGACCTCGTCCGGACTCCGCCGGGTCACCGCGGCGATCTTGCGCCCGTCCGGCGACTGACCCGCCCGGAACACCTGGTACTCACCGGACCCGGCCGGCCCCGGAACCGGATCGGCGCTGCTGTCCAAGCGCCTGAGCCGCTCGTCGATCACGGCCAGCCCACCCAGGTCCTGGCGCGGCACGTTGTCGATCTCGAACTTGGTGAGGTCGGTCGGCCGCAGGTCCTGCGCGGACGACAGCAGCGGCATGCCCTCCTCCTGCAACCGCACCCGAGCGTTGCTGACCTTCTGCAAGGTGAACACGACCTGGGCCGCGATCAGCCACCGCGAATCGTCGGAGACGTCGCCGAGCTTGCTGAGGTTGACCTCCAGCGCACCGTCGCCGGTGGCCTCGCTGGTGTTCGTCCGGGGACGCACCCCCGGCGGGATGGCGGTGTGCAGCGCCGAGCGCAGCCCGTCCGACGGACCGGCGGTCAGCAGGTCGATGACCCGGCGCGGCAGCGTGCTCGCCGGTTGGGAGGCCACGTAGCGCACGTCCGGCACGACGCCGGTGGAGTCGTGGTCGAGGAAGTAGATCGGCACCGAGCGGTAGACGCTGCTGAACGCGTTCTTGCTGACCACCATCTCGGGCGGCGGCGTGGTGATCCGCCACTTCCCGTCGCGCTGGCGCTCGACCCGCACGTTGGCCTCGTACTCGCCGACGTCCGGCACGAAGGAGGAGTCCGGCAGCAGACGGCCGACCTTGTCCGCCTGCAACGTCACCATCTGCACGCCGTCGGGCAGCGGGCCCGACTGCTGGGCCGGGATGGTGTCGACGTTGTCCACGATCAGCAGACCGGGCGTCGGCAACCACTGCTTGGCCTGCGCCTCGGCGAGGTGCATCCGGGCCGCCTCGTGGTTGCTGGCCGGGGATGCGGAGTCCACGAACCGGCGGACCAGGGCCAACGGGTCGAGGTTGTCGGGCGGCGGGGTCACTTCGGCGGTCGAGTTGCGCTCGTCGGCTTCCCGCACGGCGACCGGATCCGATTCCTCCGGGATCGACGCGCACGCGGTCAGCGGGAGCAGCAGCGCGGAGAGCACCGCCAGGCAGCGGGTGACCCGGCCTCCCATCATTCGTCCTCCCAGGTGTCCTCGGACAGCCGGGCGGGACCCCGGTCGTGGATCTCGCCATCACCGGCTTCGGCGTCCTGCGGCCGCTCCACCGAGGCTGCCAGCAGCGCTTCCGGCGCGGCGATGCGGCGGGTGCCGGGCAGCGGCAGCGGACTGCTGTCGAACTCCGCACCCGGCCGCCGGGGCAAGGTGACGCGGAAGCACGACCCTTCGCCCGGCTCACCCCAGGCGTCCAGGTCGCCGCCGTGCAACCGGGCGTCCTCCAGGCTGATCGACAAGCCCAGCCCGGTGCCGCCGGTGCGCCGGTTCCGGGACGGGTCGGCCCGCCAGAACCTGGTGAACACCAGCTCGGCCTCACCGGAGCGCAGCCCGACGCCGTAGTCCCGGACGGTCACCGCGACGGCCTTCTCGTTGCTGCCGAAGCGGATCTCCACCGGTCCGCCCTCGGCGTGGTCGATCGCGTTGGCCACCAGGTTGCGCATGATCCGCTCGAGGCGGCGGGCGTCGGCGACGATCGACAGCTCGCCGTCACCGCCGGACGGCACGATCACCCGCAGCTCGACGCCACCGTCGTCGGCGATCGGGCGCAATGCCTCCGCCGAGCGTTCCGCCAGCTCGACCAGGTCGACCTGCTCGGCGGACAGGTCCGCCACGCCGGCGTCCAGTCGGGAGATCTCCAGCAGATCGCCCAGCAGCAGCTCGAAGCGGTCCAACTCGTCGACCAGCAGTTCCGTGGAGCGGGACAGGCCGGGCGGGAACTGCTCGCGGGAGGCGTGCAGCACGTCCGCGGCCATCCGCACCGTCGTCAGCGGGGTGCGCAGCTCGTGCGAGACGTCGGAGGTGAACCGGCGCTGCAGCAGGCCGAACTCCTCCAGCTGCGTGATCTGCTGCTTGAGGCTGTCGGCCATCTCGTTGAACGACTCGGCGAGGCGGGCGACGTCGTCCTCGCCGATCACACGCATGCGCTTGTCCAGGTCACCCTCGGCGAGCTGCTCGGCGATCTGCGCGGCCTGCCGCACCGGCCGCACGATCTGGCGGGTCACCAAGTTCGTGATCAGCCCCAGCAGGACCAGCAGCACCACACCGCTGACCAGCAAGGTCTGCTGCACGACGCGGAGGGTCTCCTGCTCCGCGGTGAGCGGGACCATCATGTACAGCTGCAACGACCGGGTGGCGCTGCCGACCGGCGTGCCCACGATCAGCATGGTGACCGGGCCGCTGTCCCGGGCCACGGTTTTGATCTTGGTCGCGAGCTGGCCGCGTTCGGCGAACAGGCGCAGGTCGTCCGGCACGTCGTTCACCGGACCGGCGACCGGCTGCTCGCTGCGGTCGACCGGTGCGAGCCCGTCGACCAGCACCGGGGTGAACGCGCCCGCCACCGTTTCCGTCGTGGACTGGCCGGAGGAAGACGTCGTCAGCCGGTTCAGCGCCGCTTTGAGCTGCTCGGACACGCTGTCGGAGTTGGGGTCGACCGCGGTGAGCTCGCGCTCGAGGATCGGCAGGCTGGTGTCGACCTGCGTGAGCGCGGCCTCTTCCTTGGAGTTCAGCAGCTGGGAGGTGATCTGCCACTGCAGCACCATGCCCAGCACGATCACCACGGCCAGCGAGAGAGCGAGGGTGCTGACGACCACGCGCAGCTGCATCGAGCGGCGCCAGACCGCCTCGAAGCGGCGCCAGCGGTCGCGGACCTCTTCCCGGACACGACTCACCAGCCACCGCACCCAGCGGCTCCGACGCGTCCACACGTTCACGGCAACCGTCGCCCTCCACGACTACGACCCCGGTCGGCAACTGTGTCAAAGGGTCGATCCGCGGACCGCACCGGCCCGCGACATGCGAAGAGCGCCCGCTCGGCGAGCAGGCGCTCCAGGTCCGGTTACCGGATCACGGAGGGCCGGCCTTGTAGCCGACACCGCGGACCGTCAGCACGACCTCGGGGCGCTCCGGGTCCCGCTCCACCTTCGACCGCAGGCGCTGGACGTGCACGTTCACCAGGCGCGTGTCGGCGGCGTGGCGGTAGCCCCAGACCTGCTCCAGCAGGACCTCGCGGGTGAACACCTGGCGCGGCTTGCGGGCCAGCGCCACCAGCAGGTCGAACTCCAGCGGGGTCAGCGCGATCGGCTGGCCGTCCCTGGTCACCTCGTGACCGGGCACGTCGATGGTCACGTCGCCGATGGTCAGCACCTCGGCCGGTTCCGCATCGGTGCGGCGCAGCCGCGCGCGCAGCCGGGCGACCAGTTCCTTCGGCTTGAACGGCTTGACCACGTAGTCGTCGGCGCCGGACTCCAGACCGAGCACCACGTCGACGGTGTCGCTCTTGGCGGTCAGCATCACGATCGGCACGACGGACTCGGTGCGGATGGCCTTGCAGACGTCGATGCCGTTCATCCCCGGCAGCATCAGGTCCAGCAGGACCAGGTCCGGCTTGAGCTCCCGCAGGGCAGGCATCGCCTTGGTGCCATCGCTGACGACGGCGGTCTCGAACCCCTCTCCCCGGAGCACGATGGTCAGCATTTCGGCCAGGGCCGGATCGTCGTCCACCACGAGCACGCGTGCCTTCATGCCCAACATGGTTGCACTTCTGCATCTCCTGCCGTGCACGCACCCGCAGATCGTCACCGCAGGTCGGACCGTTGATACCCGGGAAAGCCCAGTTCATACCGCCGAACGGAGCAGTGGCCGGGTGATCTGAGCCGCCCAGCCCGGCCCGCTGGTCAGGCGAGGACGTGCTCGTCGACGATCCCGGCGAAGTCGACCTGGCCGGAACCGTCGACCACCAACCACGGCGACCACCAGCCGGCCGCCGCGAGCTGCGCGTAGACCTCGCCGCAGCGCTGCTGCAGTTCCGCGTCCGATTCGAAGTTGTCGCGCTGACGGTCCACTTCGGTCCGTTCGCGGTGCTCGGCCCGGCGGGCCGCCACCTCGGTCGGAACCTGGAGCAGGATCTGCAGATCCGGTTTGGGCAGCGCGAAGCGCGACACCTCGAGCTCCTGGACCCAGGCGACGAAGTCGCCGCTGCTGTCCTGGTGGAGCCGGGCGGCGCCGTAGGCGGCGTTCGAGGCGACGTAGCGGTCGAGCAGCAGGACGTCGTGGGCGCGGAGGTCGTCGCGGAGCGCGGCTGCCGCGGCGCGGCGGTCGAGCGCGTTGAGCACGGCCATGCCGTAGACGGAGTCGCCGAGGTCGCCGTGACCACCGCGCAGCGCCTCGCCGATGAGTTCACCGTGGATGTCCTCGGTGTAGCGCGGGAACGCGGCGCGCGCCACGGAGTGGCCGCGGGCGGTGAGCTCCGCGGTGATGCCGTTGGCGAACGTGCGCTTGCCCGCACCGTCCAAGCCCTCGATGACGATTAGTCGACCCACGGCATCGACGGTAGTCGAGCGCCGCGGACCTCCCGACGGCCTCCCCCGATCTGCTCCGAAGCACGTGAATTCGCTTTGCTGCCAGCCAGTTCGCCTGTATACACGTTGCATGCAGAAGACTCACTCGTACCAGCTGACGGTGACGTGGACCGGCAACACCGGTGAGGGCACTGCCTCCTACCGCGGGTACAGCCGCGAGCACGTGGTGGAGATCGACGGCAAGCCGCAGCTGACGGCCTCGGCCGATCCCGCGTTCCGCGGTGACCCGAAACTGCCCAACCCGGAGGACTTCCTGGTCGCGGCGCTCTCCGAGTGCCACATGCTCTGGTACCTCGGGCTGTGCAGCGCTTCCGGCGTCGTGGTCACCTCCTACCGGGACGAAGCGAGCGCGACCATGGTCGAGGTGCCCGAAACCGGCGGCCACTTCACCGAAGTCGTGCTCCGCCCGAAGGTGGAGATCGCCGATCCGGCCACCCTGCCCAAGGCCCGCGAACTGCACGAGCAGGCCCACCGCAAGTGCTACATCGCGAACTCGGTCAACTTCCCCGTCCGCCACGAACCGGAGATCACCGCCGCTGGATGAGCCGAGCGCTCCGCTCGTGGGTCGGCGTTCACCCAGGTCCTCCGCGGTCCGCATGACTCCGGTCGATGCGAACTCCTCCGATCTCGGGACAGGAGGTACGCCGCGCGACCAGAATCATCGGGGCAGAGGTCGCCAGACGTCGATCAACCGTGGAGAATCGATCACCGACCGATGATCGCTACGACTCGGGAGGAACCAGTGCAAATCCCCGGGCCCGACACTCGCGTGGTCGAGCTGCGGGTGCACGGAATCCTCGGCGCCACCGGCGACGAGCTGACCGACTCCGTCGCTTCGGTCGACGTCGCCGGTGACGGCGTCGGGCGGATCATGCGTCCGGCCGACCGGTTGCGCCGACCGGTGCCCGGACCGGTGCTCTCGACCGGGGACCGCTCGGTGCCCAGGATCGTCGAAGGCTACGTCTGGGGCGGGATGACCTCCGGCGGCCTGTCCAAGGCGACCTGGGCACTGCTGTTCCCGTTCGCGCTGGCGAACATGGCGCACTGGATGCTGCCGCCGGTCCGCAGCGGCAGCGCGCTCAGCCGCGGTCTCTCCACGGTGTTGCGCGCCTTGCTGCGACTGTCCGCGCTGCTGCTGACGATGCTGTTCGTCGCGCAGATCACCGTGGTCAGCCTCGACCTGGTGGCAGCGCAGTGCCTGAGCCCCGGCGCGCCTTGCCTCGAGTTCGTCCCGAGCGCAGTCAGGTCCCTCGACGTGCTGCGCGCGTCGGCGGCTCTGCTGCCGGTCGTTCTCGTCGTCCTCCTCATGCATCGTCTGTCCACTGTGTCTTGGCAGGTCTCGGCCCGGAAGACCGACAAGCCGCAGCACTCCGCACGCGCGCCGATGCTGCCCGGCGCGAACGTCGTCGCCGACCCGGACACCCCCGCGCTGCGCGCCCTGCACGTGATCGCCGCACTGTCCACTGTGGCGATGCTCGCGCTCGGCGGCCCGTTCCTGACCACCGCGGACCCGCGGTGGATCCTGGCCGCCGCGTTGATCGGAATCTCCGTGGTGGGCACGGTCGGGCTCGACGACCCCGCCCGGATGAAGCCGGACGGCAAGGAGAAGGTGCTGCGAGGCCTGCTCGGCCGCACCCCGCGGCGCGTGCTGATGACCGCCTCCGCGCTGCTGCTGTGCTCGGTCGCGCTGCTGCCCGGCCCGCTCAACGCGCCGCTGCCCGGTTCGGGCCCCACCATCGACGCGATCACCAGCGCACTGGTGGTCACCTGCGTCGCCGTCGCGGTCCTGCTCACCCCGGCCACGCTGCTGGCGCGGTCCACCTGGAAGACCTGCCCGCGGCCGCTCCGCCCGTGGGCGGGCGGCTGGATGTCCGCGCCGGTGCTGATGTTCGCCTGCATGCTCGGCAACGGCTTCGGGGCCGGGCTCGCGTTCACCGTGCGCCAGACCCTCGTCGTCGACAACGCCCCCGGCTCCCCGGGACCGACGCTCCCCGACGCGTTCGACGACGTCACGATCTTCTGGGGCACCACCGCCGTGCTGCTGGCGATCGCCGCGGTCATCGGCATCCCGTTGCTGCTGCTGAAGCGGTGGCGGACCACCCGAACCGAAGGCGACAGCTCGATCCCGGACGAGATCGCCCTGCTGCACGCCGGTCGCCCGGAGGACCAGCGCGCTGCTGCGAACGCCTGGAAGTGGGCCGACCTGCAGCGCCGCTACTCGCACATCGTCCTCCTCGTGATCGCCGGGGTACTGGCGGTCAGCACCGCGTTGACGGTGGTGGCGCGAACCATGGAGCTCCCGCCGCTGATCGACACTGACTGGCTGGTCGGGATCGGTGTCGCCTCGCTGGCCGCGCTGGCGGCCGGTTTGCTGCGGATGGTCTTCCTCGCGGCCAGCAAGCGGGACACCGCCCGCTACCTCGGTGTGCTCTGCGACCTCGTGCTGTTCTGGCCGCGCGAGGCGCACCCCGTGGTTCCGCCGTGCTACGCGCTGAAGGTCATCCCCGAGCTGGCCGAACGCGCCACCGAGCACCTGGCCGACCCGAACACCCGCGTCGTGATCGTCGGGCACAGCCAGGGCAGCCTGCTCGCCGCCGTGGCGACCGCCCGGCTGCTCGACTCGCTGCCCGAGGCCGACCGCGAACGCGTCGGGCTGGTCACCGCGGGGTCCCAGCTGCAGTGGGCCTACCCGCGCGCCTTCCCCGGCGTCGTCCCCCACATGTCGCTGCGCGACCTGG
The DNA here is from genome assembly GCF_027853915.1 of Saccharopolyspora oryzae. Lineage (GTDB taxonomy): Bacteria > Actinomycetota > Actinomycetes > Mycobacteriales > Pseudonocardiaceae > Saccharopolyspora > Saccharopolyspora oryzae. The sequence goes on along the minus strand of NZ_JAQGLA010000095.1, from coordinate 11,011 downwards.
CCGGCACGCTCGGCGGGCGCTGGCGCTCGCTGTGCCGCGGCACCGACCCGCTCGGCGGGGCGGTGACCACGTGGAACCGGCAGGTCTACGACGGCATGCTGATCGGCGTCGGGTTCCGCGCCGACGGCACGGAAGGTCCGCTGCCGGCCGCGACCCGCGGCCCCACCGGCGCCCTGGTCCTGGGCGGCGACCACTGGCTGCCCGATCCGCAGCGCGGACCGTTCGCCTGCCGCCGCTGGGTGCCGGGCGTGCTGGGGCACACCGACTACCCCGGCGACCCCGAGTGGGACCGGGCGGTCGCGATGGCGGCCGGTCTGGAGACCCCGGTTCGCGGCGCCACGCTGCCGCTGCGCCCGCAGACCCCCACGCCAGCACAGGCCCCGGCCGTGCCGAGCGCACCGAAGACCCAGCACCTGACCGCGCAGGGCGGCGACGGCGGATCCCTCACCGACTCCGTCGAAGAGCTGACCCAGGCACCGGAGGAGCCAGAGGCCGCGCCGGAGGACGAGAGCACCCCGGTCACCGTGCCGGAGCAGCAGGATGTGAAAACCCGTCCCAAGCCCGCCGTGCTGCCCGAGATCACCGAGCCCCGCGGTCGCAGCGCCCCGTGGGAGCGCGCGATGTCGCTGGGCAGCAGCGAGAACTGAGCCCCGCGCTCAACTCCTAACCGGTGGCGTGGTCCAGCACTGACCGCGCCACCGTTCTCTTCTGCGCGCAACGGTGGGTCCACGGTCGGTGCTCTTCCACCACCGACGCGATGCGGGGCTGACGTTCCAGCACGCGCCTTGCGGAGAGTCGTTCGCCGGCTGGTTCCTGTCGTTTCGAGTTCCATGCAGTCCATGCTGCCGCGCTGACCAGCAAAGATCATCACTCGAGCAGGTGAACATCTGTTCGAATACCTGAGCAGCTCTCAGAACCAGCGGAAGCGCGGCCCTCCCCCGCGCACGGAAAAGCGCGGTGGCGCCGCCCCGACGGGACGACGCCACCGCGCCTCTTACCAGGAATTACTCGCTCGAACCGGAGCCTCGTGGCACCTCGCCACCGGTCTCGACCTCACCGGCCTGGGCCCGCTGCCCCAGCCGCGAGTGCCTGCGGCCGTACAGGAAGTAGATCACCACACCGGCCACCATCCAGATCACGAACCGGATCCAGGTCAGCGCGGTCAGGTTCAGCATCAGCCAGAGGCAGGCGAGGATCGCCAGGATCGGCACCAGCGGCACGAGCGGGGCGCGGAAGCCGCGCGGCAGGTCGGGCCGGGTCCTGCGGAGCACGATCACGCCGAGCGAGACCAGCACGAACGCGAACAGCGTGCCGACGTTGACCATCTCTTCGAGCTTGTCCGCCGGGAAGAAGCCCGCGGCCACCACCACGACCACGCCGACCAGGATGGTGGCGCGGGTGGGGGTGCCCCGCTTGGGGTCGGTCTTGGCCAGACCGCGCGGCACCAGGCCGTCGCGGGACATGGCGAACAGGACTCGGGTCTGACCCAGCAGCAGCACCATGACCACCGTGGTCAGACCGGCCAGCGCACCGACCGCGATGATCGCGGCCGCCCAGTTCACGCCGTGCTGCGCGAAGGCGGTGGCCAGCGTGGCCCGGTTGCCCTCCGCATCGGTCGCCAGGTCGGTGTAGGGCACCATGCCGGTGACCACCAGCGCGACCGCGACGTAGAGCACGGTGACGATCGCGAGGCTGCCGAGGATGCCCCGCGGCGCGTTCTTCTGCGGGTTGCGGGTCTCCTCCGCGGTGGTCGCGACGATGTCGAAACCGATGAAGGCGAAGAACACCAGCGACGCACCGGCCAGCAGGCCGAAGATGCCGTAGGTGCTGGTCTCACCGCCGAGGATGAGTGACAGCAGGGACTGCTCGATCTTCGGGGTGTCGCTGGCACCGGCCTCGGCGGCCGGCGGGATGAACGGCGTGTAGTTCGCCGTGTTGACGTAGGCCAGGCCGACCACGATGACCAGCATCACCACCGCGACCTTGATCAGCGTGATGACCAGGCTGACCCGGGCGGAGAGCTTGGTGCCCAGCGCCAGCAGGGTGCACAGGACCGCGGTGAGCAGCACCGCGCCCCAGTCGAACTGGAGCCCGCCGCCGAGCTCGAACGAGGTCGGCAGGTCGAACCCGCCCAGCTTGAACACTTCCTGGAGGTAGACCGACCAGCCCTTGGCCACCGCGGCCGCGGCGACCGCGAACTCGAGGATCAGGTCCCAGCCGATGATCCAGGCGATGAACTCGCCGAAGGTGGCGTAGGAGTAGGTGTAGGCGCTACCCGCGACCGGCACCGTGGAGGCGAACTCGGCGTAGCAGAGCGCTGCGAGACCGCACGCGATCGCGGCGAGCACGAACGCCACGGAAACGGAAGGTCCGGTCATGTCGCCGGCGGTCCTCGCGGCCAACGTGAAGATGCCGGCGCCGATGACCACGGAAACACCGAAGACGATCAGGTCCCAGGTGCCGAGGTTCTTTCGAAGTTTGGTGTCCGGCTCGTCGGTATCCAAGATCGATTGCTCTACCGACTTGGTACGCCACAGCCCAGTACCTGGCACTGTCGCCTCCTCAGTAATCCCAAATGGTGGGTCGCACCCTAACCCGGCAGTGTTGCGGGCGGAACTGGGTGCCTTTAGTCCTCACGCCCATTCGTTAACTCCTTGTGATGTGCACAACTGCGCCCCTGAACGAAACGGGCCTGGTCAGCGGGTCAGCGTCCGCTCGAGGTCCGGTTCGAGGTAGATCAGCCGCGCCTCGGGGACCTTCGCGCGGACCCGCGCCTCCGCTTCATCGATCTCGGCAGCGACCTCCGCCACGGACATCGCGGGGGTCATGCCGATCTTCGCGGCGACCAGGAGCTCCTCGGGTCCCAAATATTGGGAACGGATGTGAATGACCTTCTGCACGCTGCCGCGCTCCAGCTCGCCGACGATCGCGGCCAGCACCTCGCGGTTCGCGCCCTCCCCGATGAGCAGGCTCTTGGTCTCGACGATCAGCACGATCGCGATCACCCCCAGCAGCGCCCCGATGCACGCGGTGCCGACACCGTCCCACACCGGATTGCCGGTGAGCGCGGTGAGACCGACGCCGCAGAGGGCCAGCACCAGGCCGATGAGCGCACCCAGGTCCTCCAGCAGGACCACCGGCAGTTCCGGCGTCTTGGCCTGCCGGACGAACTGCCACCAGGTCAGCTTCCCCTTGATCGTGCGCGACTCCTTGATCGCGGTGACGAAGCTGTAGCTCTCCAGCCCGATCGCGACCAGCAGGATCAGCACCGCGACCCAGACCGAGGTCAGCGGCTCGGGGTGCTGGATCTTGTGGATGCCTTCGTAGAGCGCGAACACCGAACCCAGGCTGAACAGCAGCAGCGCGACCACGAAGGAGTAGAAGAAGCGGTCCCGGCCGTACCCGAACGGGTGCTCCTCGGTGGGCTTGCGCTGCGAGGTCTTCTGCCCGAGCAGCAGCAGGCCCTGGTTCGAGGTGTCGGCCAACGAGTGCACCGACTCCGCCAGCATCGACGAAGACCCGGTGAACAGGAAGCCGGTGAACTTGGCGGCCGCGATGCCCGCGTTGGCGGTGAGCGCAGCCAAGATCGCCTTGGTTCCGCCGCTTGCTGACACGTTCTCTCCCGTGCGGTGCGCAGGTCGACCGGTCACCCGGTCAAGGACGGGAGGAATCTACCGGCCGACGCGGCGGCCGCACCGCGGGTTCGGGAACTCGCCCGAATTCTGTCCCTTTTGTCCCCGCTCGGCGGTTCAGAACGCCCCGGCCGCGGCGCGGAACACCTGCGCCCGGCCGTCGTCGTCGAGCTCGGCGGGACGCACCTGCACCGCCGGGTCGGACGCCGCGAGCCACACCGACTGCCCGCGCTCCAACCGGAGCTCGCGCGGCAGCGATCCGTTGTGCGTGCTGCTGGTCAACCGGACGCTGCCCTTGGTGCACAGCAGGATCTGCGGGCCCGGCGAATCCAGGTGCACGACACCGGATTCGGCCGGCGTCCAGTCCAACCTGGAGAGTTCGAACTCGTCGGCCGGCGTCCTGTACGCGGTCAGGTTCGCGTCCAGCGACTCGCCCTTGAGCACCCGCATGTCCCCGCAGGCGAAGTCCAGCACCCGCAGCAGTTCCGGGACGTCGACGTGCTTGGGGGTCAGACCGCAGCGCAGGATGTTGTCGGAGTTGGCCAGGATCTCGATGCCGGTGCCGTTGAGGTAGGCGTGCAGGTTCCCGGCGGGCAGGAAGATCGCCTCGCCGGGCTGCAGCACGATGCGGTTGAGCAGCAGGCTGGCCAGCACACCGGCGTCGTGCGGGTAGGCCTCGCCGAGCTCCAGCACCGTCCGGCACTCGAGGGAGAACTCGCCGTGCTCCCGGACGTGCTCGACGCACGCTTCCAGCAGCTCCGGCAGCACCTCGCGGAGGTAGGTCTCCGGCAGCGTGATCCAGGTGGTGAACAGCGCGCGGAGACCGTCGGCGTCGGGCTGCGCGGCGAGCAGTTCCCGGTGCGCGCGCAGGCTCGGCACCGCCAGCGCGTCCAGCAGCCGGACCGTGCGCTGGGCCTCGCGGAACCCGGCCAGCGCGTGGAACTCCGTCAAGGCGCAGATCAGCTCGGGCTTGGCGGTGGGATCCGGGTAGTTGCGATTGGGCGCGTTGCGCGCGATGCCCGCCCGCTCCTCCAGCCGGAAGCCCTCCGCGGCTTGCTCGGCCGACGGGTGCGCCTGCAGGCTCAGCGGTTCGTCCGCGGCGAGCACCTTGAGCAGGAACGGCAGCTGCCCGCCCCAGCGCTGCACGCACACCGGCCCCAGGTGGTGCGCCGGGTCGTCCTCCAGCAGCGACAGCAGGGACACCTCGTCGCCGTCGGGCCGGACCACCCGCGACGGGTCGCCGGGGTGCGCGCCCATCCACAGCTCGGCTTCCGGGTGCGGAGTTGGGACGGGCCGACCGAGCAGATCAGCAATAGCGGTACGCGAGCCCCACGCATAGGGGCGCACCGCGTTCCGCAGTAGCTCCACAGTCGTTTCTCGCTTCCTCGTCTTCGCGCCTGCTCGTCCCAGCGCCCAGCACAGCACACCGCGTTGGACCGCCGGGCGGCATCGGGGCATTCCCCTGAAACTTCCCTCAGTGCATGGCCAGCGCCGGCCACCCCGGACCGTTCAGCGTGCCCGCCGCCAGCCCCAGGTAGACGGCGGCCAGGTCGAACCGGGCGGCCAGCGTCGCGGATCGCAGCACCGCGTCGTCGCGCACCGATTCACCTGGGCTGATCAGGTCCGCACCGGGCAGGTCCCGCACCGCGCCCCGTTCCTGCGCCTCCCCCTGCGCGTCGTACCGGGCGCTGACCAGGAACACGCGCAGGGCAGCGCCCGGGTTGTCCTCGGGGTCGGCGAACAGGTCCGCTTCGGAGCCGACCGAGGAGGCGGCCCGGTGCAGCGCGTGCTCGGCCACGGCCTGCTGGTAGTCGGCCACGTGGCAAGGCGTTGCGGCGTGGGCACCGAGGGCGAAGGCACCGTGCGTGGCGACCGCAGTGGACACCCGGTCCAAGCCCCACAGCAGCGGCGCGCGGTCGGCCAACCGCAGCGCCAGCGACTTCGCCGGGTTGGTCAGCGTGTCCTGGTTCGGGTGCGCGTGCTCGGCCTCCTTGTCCAGCTCGTCGGCCAACTGCTCGGCGTCGAAGCGGACCAGGTCGAGCGCGCGGAAGACGTTGAGCCCGACCGCGAACGCGTGCGCGAAGGACAGCGCAGGCGGTACCGGGATGCGCGGCGGCAGGACCTTCGCGCGGCCCGCGCCGGCCGCCGCGACCGGACCGTCCGGCGGGACCGCCAGCACGACCGTCGCACCGCGGCGGCAGGCCGTCGACACCGATTCGGCCAGCACCGCGTCGCCGACGTCGTCGCTGTGCGCGAACACCACGTCCAGCGCGCCGATCCAGGCCGGGATCGTGTCGGTGACCACCACCGGGACCGGGCAGCGCGGCCCGGCCAGAGCGGCCAGCAGCTGGCAGACCCCGAGCCCCACACCGGGGCGCACCAGCAGCACGATCGCGCGGGGCCGGTCGTCGGCCAGGTCGTCCATGCCGACCTCGGTCGCGGTCTCGGCCGCGGCGCGGACCTGCGCACCGGACAGTGCCGCGAGGCGCAGCAGACCACCGGCATCGGCGTCGACCAGCCGAGCGGGATCGTCGAAGAGTGTGTCGTCGAGCACCGGGCCTCACCCCTCCCCGGAAGGCGCCGGTCCCCCGACGGCTTCTTCCAGCAGCAGCACCGGAATTCCGTCCCGCACCGGGAAGGCCCGACCGCAGGAGGTGCAGGTCAGGTAGTCGGCCTGGGGATCATCGGCCAGCCCCGGCCGGAGCTGGGCGTGCTGCGGGCACGGGCAAGCCAAGATCTCCAGCAACTGCGGTTCCAGGTCAACGGCCACTTTTCCTCCCCAAACTCGCCCGCGCACCCAGCGCGAGCTCGCGCTCCGACCTCTCGCGGCCGAACTTCACCCTCGGACGACCGCGAGCACCTCGTCGCGCAGCGCGGCCATCGCGTCAGTGTCCCTCGCCTCCACGTTGAGCCGGAGCAGCGGTTCGGTGTTGGACGGGCGCAGGTTGAACCAGGAGCCGTCCGACAACTCCACGGTAAGCCCGTCGAGCTCGTCCACACGAGCGCCCGACCGGTCGCCGAAGGTCGCGGCCACCGCGCGCATCCGGCCCTGCTGGTCCTCGACGGTCGAGTTGATCTCACCGGAGGCGGCGTAGCGCGAGTAGTCGGCCATCAGCTGCGACAACGGCAGGTCCTGGCCGCCCAGCGCGGCCAGCACGTGCAGCGCGGCCAGCATGCCGGAGTCGGCGCGCCAGAAGTCGCGGAAGTAGTAGTGCGCGGAGTGCTCGCCGCCGAAGATCGCCCCGGTCTCGGCCATCGTCTGCTTGATGAACGAGTGGCCGACGCGGGTGCGCACCGGCTTGCCGCCGTGCTCGGCGACGATCTCGGGCACCGCTTTGGAGGTGATCAGGTTGTGGATGATCGTCCCGCCCGGCTCCTTGGCCAGCTCGCGGACGGCGACCAGCGCGGTGATCGCGCTCGGCGCGACCGGTTCGGCGCGCTCGTCGACCACGAAGCAGCGGTCGGCGTCGCCGTCGAAGGCCAGCCCGGCGTCGGCGCCGACCTCGCGGACCTTGGCCTGCAGGTCGACCAGGTTGGCCGGGTCCAGCGGGTTGGCCTCGTGGTTGGGGAAGTTGCCGTCGAGCTCGAAGTACATCGGGATCAGCTCGATCGGCAGCCCGTCGAAGACGGTCGGCACGGTGTGCCCGCCCATCCCGTTGCCGGCGTCCACCACGACCTTCAGCGGGCGGATGCCGCTGACGTCGACCAGTTCGCGCAGGAAGGTGGAGTACTCGGCGGTCATCTCGCGGCTGCTGGTGCTGCCCTTGGCGCCGAGGAACTCGGGCACGCCGTGGGCGACCAGCTCCTGGATCTCGGAAAGGCCGCTGTCCTGGCCGACCGGGGCCGCACCGGCCCGGCAGAGCTTGATGCCGTTGTACTGGGCCGGGTTGTGGCTCGCGGTGAACATGGCGCCCGGCAGCTCCAGCCGACCGGAGGCGAAGTAGAGCATGTCGGTGCTGGCCAGGCCGATGTTGATCACATCGACGCCCTGGCCGGTGACGCCTTCGGCGAAGGCCTCGGCCAGACCCGGCGAGGAATCCCGCATGTCGTGCCCGATGACCACGGCCGGACCACCCACCAGACGGGTGAAGGCGGCGCCGATCTCCCGCACCGCGTCAGCGTCGAGTCCATCCCCGACCACCCCGCGGATGTCGTACGCCTTGACGATCCCCGACAGGTCCCGCACGCTGCACCCTCCCCGATTCCGCGCCAGACACGACGTGGTTGGCAGCCTACCGGCGAACGATCGGGCGGTGGCGTCCGCTGGACGCACGCGAGCTGTTCGTCACGATCAATTCACTCGTCGATCGGATCGGGCAAGGCTCGCAAATGCCCGCGGCGGCTGCCGCTGGTACCGGCTCCCTGGGCTTCCACCGGCCGGTCCGGCCGCCCGGCTTCCCGGACCGCCTCGGCCAGCGCGGTCAGGTCGTCGTCGGAGGGTTCCGGCGGGGCGAACTCGCCCTCGTGCCGCACGACCTCCCAGCCCTTCGGCACGGTGAGCCGCAGCGCGTGGGCTTCGCACAGGTCGTAGCTGTGCGGTTCGGCGTAAGTGGCCAGCGGGCCGACGACCGCGGTGGAGTCCGCGTAGGCATAAGTGAGCGTGGCGACGGCCGGGTTGAGACACCCGGTCCGCGAGCACCGCCTCACGCTCCGCACGACACGCACGATAGCGCGCCCGATCCGGTGCGCGGCGAAGGCACGCGGAAACCGATGTTGAACGGGCCCTCCAGGCCGAGGTCAGCGCAGGTCAGGACGGTGCGGACCGAGCTCCGGCGCCGGGCGTTTCGCCTGGTCGATCACGCCGCGCACCGCGGAACGGCCGGTTCCGCGCGCCTGCGCGCCCGCGCGTGCGGAATTCCACCCGATGCTCATCCCGGCTCCGGGCGCGGAAGGCGTACCCTCAGCGCGTGGTGACCGCACGTGGATCTCGGCGCCGTATCCGCTTCCGGCGGGATCGGCGCGGCCGCGGCCTGCGAGGACCGCTGTACCCGTCCTCGGTCCCGGTGTCGCGCAGCCGTTCGCAGCGCTTCGACGCGCTGGTGCTGGAGGCGTTGGAGCCGATAGAGCAGCGCTGGCACGCCGAGCTGACGCAGCTCGACGTCGCCGTCGACGAGGTACCGGAGATCACCAGCACCACTCCCGAGAAGGTCGTCTGGGACGACGACGTGGTGGTGGACTCCAACGTTCCGCTCGCCCGGCTGGTCCCGGCCGGGGTGGACCGGCGCGGGCTGCCCACGCGCGCGCGGATCGTGCTGTACCGGCGGCCGCTGGAAGCGCGGGCGCGCGACGGCACGGACATGGCGGACCTGCTGCACGACGTGCTGGTCGAGCAGGTCGCCACCTACCTCGGACTGGACCCGGACGTCATCGAAGGGCAGTGATCAGCGCGTCCAGCGCTGCCGCGTACCCGTGCTCGGGCGGCGTGGCGTAGCCGACGACGACACCGTCGGCCGCGGACTTCGACGCGTCGGGGTGGCGGAAGTCGTCGAGCCCCTCCACCGCAACACCTCGTTCCGCAGCGGCTGCGACGATGGCCTGCTCGGTGCCGGGTCGCAGGCGGAGCACGGCGTGCAGACCTGCGGCGATGCCGGTGGCGGTGATGTGCGGCGCGTGCTCGGCCAGTGCCGCGACCAGCTGGTCGCGGCGGTGCCGGTAGCGCTGCCGCATGCGGCGGACGTGGCGGTCGTAGTGCCCGGACTCGACGAAGTCGGCCAGCGCCAGCTGGTCCAGGACGCTCGCCCAGCGCTCCCGCAGCCCCTTCACCGCCAGCACCTCGTCCACCAGGTGTTCGGGCAGCACCATCCAGCCGAGGCGGACCGCCGGCGACAGGCTCTTGCTCACCGATCCGAGGTAGATCACGCGCTCCGGGTCGAGGCCTTGCACCGCTCCCACCGGCTCCCGGTCGTAGCGGAACTCGCCGTCGTAGTCGTCCTCCAGGACCAGCCCGCCGCTGGACCGCGCCCAGTCCACCGCCGCGGCACGGCGTTCGGGGTGCAGCGGTCCGCCGGTCGGGAACTGGTGGGCGGGCGTGAGCAGCGCGGCGCGCATCCGCGAGTCCAGCTCGTCGGTCCGGGCTCCGTGCTCGTCGAGACCGAGCGGGATCGTGCGGACCCCGGCCTCGACCAGCAGCTCGCGGTGGAACGGCAGGCCGTAGGACTCGACGGCGAGCGGGCCGCGCAGGACCCCGCCGAACAGCAGCTCCAGGGCGTGGGCGAACCCGGAGCAGATCACGATCCGCTCCGGTTCGGCGCGGACCCCGCGGGCTCTCGCCAGGTAGTCGGCCAGTGCGCGGCGCAGTTCCGGCCTGCCGTGCGGGTCACCCGGGCCGAATGCCTCGCTGGGTGCCGCGTTGAGGGCTCGGCGCGCTGAGGCCGACCAGGCGGTTCGCGGGAAGGAGGAGCGGTCCGGCTGCCCTTGCCGCAGGTGGTGGACCGGTTCCGGGCGTTGCGGCCGCCGGGCCGGACGGCTGGCGCGGCGGGGTTCGACGCGGTGCGCGACGCGGGTCCCCGAGCCCTGGCGGGCGGTGAGCCATCCCTCGGCGATCAGCTCGGCGTAGGCGGCGGCGACGGTGTTGCGGGCCAATCCCAGATCCGCTGCGAGCGATCGGTACGGCGGGAGGCGGGTGCCCGGCTGCAGCCTTCCCGCCCTGATCGCCTCGCGCAGCGCGGCGGTGAGCACTGCCCTCTTGCTCCCCGGACCGGACAGGTCCAGGTGGAGGTCACTACCGGTCACCGCCGCCGAATTGGCCCAAGATTTCGCCACGGAATTGCACTCTACGACCGGTCGATGCGCGTCGTAGCGTCGAACGCATGACGAACCAGAACCGCATCGAATTCGCCAAGACCGCCCCCAAGGCGTTCCGCGCCCAGCGCTCCCTCGAAGCCGCGGCCGGCGAAGGACTCGACCCGGTGCTGGGCGAACTGGTGCGAATCCGCGCGTCCCAGCTCAACGGGTGCGCGTACTGCCTGCACATGCACACCAACGACGCCCGCAAGGCCGGGGAGGACGAGAACCGGCTGCACATGGTCGGTGTGTGGCGCGAGGCGACGAACTTCTTCACCGAGCGGGAGCTCGCGGCGCTGGAGCTGACCGAGGCCGTCACGCTGATCTCCGACCGCGGCGTGCCCGACGAGGTCTACGCCCGAGCCGCCGAGCAGTTCGAGCCTGAGGAGCTGGGGAGCCTGCTGGCGCTGATCCTCAGCATCAACACCTGGAACCGCATCGCGCTCGCCACCGGCAAGATCGCCGGCACCGACGAGCGCACCGCCTGATCCCCGACGCAATTTCAATGGAAATCGGACGTCTGATTTCCAGTGAAATTGCGGACGTTCTCCACAGGGCCCGGCACCTGTCCACCTCCTCCGGCGTGGCGGGCGCCC
>NZ_JAQGLA010000094.1 GCF_027853915.1 Saccharopolyspora oryzae | reverse complement strand
AAAACAGTCCGCTGTTGAGTTCTCAAAGAACACACCCACACCATCACCCACAACCAATTCCAGGCCGTGAAGCTCCGGGGAGCATTTCCTCTGTTCGCTTTCTTGTGCCGGTAACTCTAGCAGGCCCATTTTCCGGTGTTTCAGGGGGGTCGCTTTCGCTTCCCGCCGCCGCACCGTTCAAAATCCGGCTCGCTATTCGTCCCGACCGCAGTCAAGCGCATTTTCATCAAAGATCTGGGTTTGGGACCCGAATCCGCACCTCGGACGCGAAGGCCCGCTGCTGCTTTTCCGGTTTCCCGATCGAGGTGCCCACTCTACCATCCGGAGATGGGAGCTTGGTTCGCTACCCCGTTGTCGCGCTCGTTCCGGTTTTCCCGGCCCGTGTCGCGCTGACTTGAATTAATTTACGCGCCGATCCGCGCCAAGTCAAATCCGCGGGGATCAGCACCGGAAAGAAGCGAACACGCAGGTCAGCGCCCCGTTCCGGTGCTGATTCAAGGCTAGTACAGGACCCGAACGCCCGCAGTGTGACGCTTGCCACGACGAATTACCAGCCAACGCCCGTGGAGCAGCTCCTCCTTGCTCGGAGACCACTCCTCATCAGCGATTTTGGTGTTGTTGACGTACGCGCCGCCCTCCTTGATGGTGCGCCGCGCCGCCCCCTTGCCGTTCGCCAGACCGGTCTCGACCAGCAGGTCGACCAGGTTCGGACCGTCCGAGAGCCGCACCTCCGCCGTCGGCACCGCGGCCATCGCCGAGTCCAGCGTCGGCTCGTCGAGCTCGCCCAGCTCGCCCCGGCCGAACAGCGCCTGGCTGGCCGCGATGACCTTCTGCGTCGCGTCCGCGCCGTGCACCAGCGTGGTCAGCTCCTCCGCGAGGCGCTTCTGCGCTGCGCGCAGCTGGGGCTTCTCCGCCGTGGTGCGCTCCAGCTCGGCGATCTCCTCGCGGCCGAGGAAGGTGAACAGCCGCAGGTACTTCGCCACGTCGGCGTCGGCCGAGTTCACGAAGTACTGGTACCAGGCGTACGGCGTGGTCATCGTCGGGTCGAGCCAGACGTTGCCGCCGCCGGTGGACTTGCCGAACTTGCGGCCTTCCGAGTCGGTGACCAGCGGGAGGGTCAGCGCGTGCGCGGCGACGCCCTCCTGCTTCCGGACCAGGTCGACGCCGGCGATGATGTTGCCCCACTGGTCGGAGCCGCCGAGCTGCAGCCGGGTGCCGTACTTGCGGTTCAGCTGCACGTAGTCGTTGGCCTGCAGGAGCATGTAGCTGAACTCGGTGTAGGAGATGCCGTCGGTCTCCAGCCGCCGCTTGACGGTCTCCCTGGCCAGCATGGTGTTCACCGAGAAGTGCTTGCCGATGTCGCGCAGGAACTCGGTGACCGGCAGGTCCGCGGTCCAGTGCGCGTTGTTCTCCATGATCGCGCCGGTCGGCGAGTCGTCGAAGTCGACGAACGCCGACAGCTGGGTGCGGATCTTCTCGGTCCACTCCAGCACGGTGCTCTCGTCGTGCAGGTTGCGCTCACCGACGTCGCGCGGGTCGCCGATCAGGCCGGTGGCTCCGCCCGCCAGCACCACCGGTCGGTGCCCGGCCTGCTGGAAGCGGCGCAGGGTCAGGATCGGGATCAGGTGTCCGGCGTGCAGGCTGGGCCCGGTCGGGTCGAAACCGGCATAGAGGGTGAGCGGCCCCTGGTCGAGTTCCCGTCGCAGCGAATCGAGGTCGGTGGATTGCGCGATCAGTCCGCGCCAGGTCAGCTCGTCGAGGATGTTCTCACTCACGCCTGCCAGTCTCGCTCATGCGAGCAACCGGGTTTACGCCCGGGCCTGGACCCGGCGGCGGGCGCCGCGCCGGTAGCTGCTGACGGCGTCCGAGCCGTCCACCCAGGTCCGCCACGGCAGGTCCATGGCCGCGGCCACTCCGACGCGCGGGCCGCTGCGGATGTCGTCCTCGGCGACCGGCGAGCCGTTGACCAGCCGGATGGGTGAGGCCGGGTCGGTGAGGTCGATGCCGTTGTGCTCCCGGGTGATGCCCAGGACTCCGGCCAACCGGGCCGGGCCGCTGGCGATCTGGGACTCCTTGCGGACCGCCGGTCGCCGGGAGCGCGCCAGGTCGTGGCCCGCGGTGATCTCCCCGGCGCGGAGCAGGACCGCGCCGGGGACACCGTCGGTCAGGCACACCACGTTGATGCAGAAGTGCATCCCGTAGACGAAGTACACGTAGAGGTGGCCGGCCGGGCCGAACATGACCGCGTTGCGCTCGGTCCGACCGCGGTAGCAGTGCGACGCGGGGTCGTCCAGCCCGCGGTAGGCCTCCACCTCGACCAGGCGCACACCGACCTCGCCCTCGGGGCTGTTCGAGCGCAGCTCGCAGCCGAGGAGCCGTCGAGCCACCCACAGCGGGTCGAGGGCGAGTTCGTCGCGTGTCACCTGGCGCACACCGTAGACAGTACCGGTCGTGGCTGAACCGTGATCACTTAGACAGCCAGCCGCGATGTTCGCGCACCGCGGCCACCACCCGTTCGCGCTGCTCGGCGACCCGGTCCGGGGCGGTGCCGCCGTGCGCGTCGCGGGAGGCGATCGAGCCCTCGACGGTGAGCACCTCGCGCACCTGCGGGGTCAGCGCCGGGTTGGCCGCGGCCAGCTCCTCGTCGGTCAGCTCCTCCAGGCCGACGCCGCGGGCTTCGGCGGTGCGGACGCACTCCCCCGACACCTCGTGCGCCACCCGGAACGGCACGCCCTGGCGGACCAGCCACTCGGCGATGTCGGTGGCGAGGGTGAAACCGGCGGGCGCGAGTTCGGCGAGCCGTTCGGTGTGGAAGGTCAGGGTGCCGAGCATCCCCGCCATCGCGGGCAGCAGGAGGTCCAGCTGCTCGACGGAGTCGAAGACCGGCTCCTTGTCCTCCTGCAGGTCGCGGTTGTAGGCCAGCGGCTGCGCCTTGAGGGTGGCCAGCAGACCGCTGAGGTTGCCGATGAGCCGACCGGACTTGCCGCGGGCGAGTTCGGCGACATCGGGGTTCTTCTTCTGCGGCATGATCGAGCTGCCGGTGGCCCAGGCGTCGTCGAGGGTCACGTAGCCGAACTCGGCGGTGTTCCAGATGATCACCTCTTCGGCGATCCGGGAGAGGTTCACGCCGAGCATGGCCAGGCAGAACGCCGCTTCGGCGGCGAAGTCGCGGGACGCGGTGCCGTCGATGGAGTTGTCCGTGGCGCCGTCGAAGCCGAGTTCGGCGGCGACGGCCTGCGGGTCGAGGCCGAGCGAGGAGCCCGCCAGCGCGCCGGAGCCGTAGGGCGAGTACGCGGTGCGGGCGTCCCAGTCGCGGATGCGCGCGACGTCGCGCAGCAGCGACTGGCAGTGCGCGAGCAGGTGGTGCGCGAGCAGCACCGGCTGGGCGTGCTGGAGGTGGGTGCGACCGGGCAGCACCGCGTCGGGGTGGTTGGCGGCCTGGGTGACCAGCGCGTCGACGACGTCCAGGACGCCCGCGGCGACGCGGCGGTTGGCGTCGCGCAGCCACATCCGGAACAGGGTGGCGACCTGGTCGTTGCGGGAACGGCCCGCGCGCAGCTTGCCGCCGAGGTCGGTGCCGACCCGCTCCAGCAGGCCGCGTTCGAGGGCGGTGTGCACGTCCTCGTCGTCGATGACCGGCTTGAAGGCGCCGGATTCGACGTCTGCGGCGAGGACGTCCAGGCCCTGCAGCATCCGCTCGAGCTCGTCGGCGGTGAGCAGCCCGGCGTGGTGCAGCACGCGGGCGTGGGCGCGGGATCCGGCGATGTCGTAGGGCGCCAGCCGCCAGTCGAAGTGGGTCGACAGGCTCAGCGCGGCCATCGCTTCGGCCGGGCCGGAGGCGAACCGGCCGCCCCAGAGCTTGGTGGGCTCGCTGCCTTGCTGCGTCACGGGTGTTCCTTAGGTGTGCTCGTAGTTGGGTGGAGGTCGGCCGGTCTCAGGCTTGGCCGCAGAACTGGCCGAGCTCCCGTTCGGAGGAGTCGTACCAGGTCGGGAGGTCCGGGGCGCGCCAGGGTCGTTCGCGGACGATCGCGCGGCCCTCGTGCAGGGCGATCCGGACCTCGCCGGAGACCTGCTGCTGCGAGTCGGCGACGAAGGCGTCCAGGGCGTCCTTGAACGGCGAGAACCACAGGCCGTCTTCGACCAGTTCGCTCCAGCGGTGCCCGACGGTGCTCTTGAACCGGGCCAGGTCGGGTTCCAGGGTCGCCGCTTCCAGCTCCCGGTGCGCGGTGATCAGCGTGATCGCTCCCGGTGCCTGGTAGCTCGCGGCGGTGCCCACGCCGTGGGCGCCGGCCCGCAGGTTGAGCTCCCGGATCGCTTGCAGCACCGTGACGGTCTCGCCGTCGATGGCCACCGGAACGCCCCGGTCGAAGGTGATGGTCAGCTCTTCGGCGTCGGGCGTGCCCCAAACGTCTTGCGGGGGAACGGTTTCCGCGCTCCGGCCCCAGATGTTCCGCTCGATCGCGCAGTGCGCCTTCCCACCGACGTCGTGGTGGCCGCGGCCCGGGGAGACCACGCCCAGCCGGGGCGCGAGGGCGCGGACATCGGCTTCGAGATGTCCGTGCTCGCCCGCGCAGCCGTGCGCGACGGCGTTCGCGCCGAACTGGTCGGCAGCGGCGACGAGGTGCTTGGCGATCATCGGCCGGGACAGCGCGGGCACCGGCGGGAGCGCGTTGGCCTGCAGCGCGGGCAGGCAGTACTGCTCGGCGAACTCGTCGCGGGCGTCGGTGACGACCGCTTCGACCGCTCCGCAGTCGAGGGCGCGCCGGCGGACCGCCGCCAGGTCCTCGCCGCCCTGGCCGAGGTCGACCGTGATGGCAACGACCTCGGCCCGGGTCCGCTCCGCGAACCACCGGATGGCCGCGGACGAGTCCGGATCGCCGGAGTAGGCGAGCACCACGCGCTCACTCATCTGCTCTGCTCCTCAGTGCTGGCGCGGATCCGGGCCACTTCCCGCGCCGGTGGCGGCTCCGCTCGGAGCCGCCACCCGATCCGCGCTCTAGGTCCTGCCGTTGTTCTCCGGTGCGTCCTCGTCGGCGGGCCGGGCACCGGCGGCCATCGCGGTGAACCGCTCCCCCAGCTCGTGGCCGGTGAGGGGTTCGCGGGCGACGATCATCACGGTGTCGTCACCTGCGATGGAGCCGACGACCTCCGGCAGCGAGGCCCGGTCGATGGCGCTGGCCAGGAACTGCGCCGCCCCCGGCGGGGTGCGCAGCACCGTCAGGTTGCCCGAGCCGTCGGCGCCGACGAGCAGTTCGCCGAGCAGCCGGCTCAGCCGCGAGGTGCCGCCCTGGACGCCGCGGACCGGGCTGCCGTCCTCGGGGATGACGTAGACCGCCGCCCCGCCGTCCGCGCCGCGCAGCTTGACCGCGCCGAGCTCGTCGAGGTCCCGGGACAGGGTGGCCTGGGTGACCTCGATGCCGTCGTCGGCGAGCCGCTTGGCCAGTTCGGTCTGGCTGCGGATGCCGTTCGACGAGACCAGTTCGACGATGCGGGCTTGCCGGGCCACTCGGTTCGTCATGGTCGTCGCACCAACCACGCCAGCAGCGCCTTCTGCGCGTGCAGGCGGTTCTCGGCTTCGTCGAACACCGCGCTGGCCGGGCCGTCGATCACGTCGTCGGTGATCTCCATGCCGCGGTGCGCGGGCAGGCAGTGCAGCACGCTGGTGCCGGTCTTGCCGGTGGCGGCCAGCAGTTCGGCGTTGACCTGGAACGGGCGGAACGGGCTGACCCGGTCCTTGCCGTCGTTCTCCTGGCCCATCGAGGTCCAGGCGTCGGTGACCAGGACGTCGGCACCGTCCACGGCGGCGTTCGGGGTGCTGAACAGCTCGACGGAGCCACCGGTTTCGGCGGCGCGCGCCTTGGCCGCCTCCAGCACCCACTCCAGCGGGCGGAAGCCCTCCGGGGCGCCGATGCGCACGTGCATGCCCGCGGTGACGCCGCCGACCATCAGCGAGTGCGCCATGTTGTTGGCGCCGTCGCCGAGGTAGGTCAGGGTCAGGCCTTCGAGCTTGCCGTGCCGCTCGCGGATGGTCTGCAGGTCGGCGAGCACCTGGCAGGGGTGGAACTCGTCGGTCAGCGCGTTGATCACCGGGACGCTGGAGACCGAGGCCATGGCGTCGATGCGGGCCTGGGCGAAGGTCCGCCACACCACGGCGTCGACGTAGCGGGACAGCACCCGGGAGGTGTCCTCGATGGTCTCCTCGCGGCCGAGCTGCATCATGCGCCCGTCCACGACGACCGGGTGGCCGCCGAGCTGGGCGATGCCGACCTCGAAGGACAGCCGGGTGCGGGTGGAGTTCTTCTCGAACAGGACCGCGACGGCCTTCGGCCCGGCCAGCGCGTCGGAGCCGAGCGGGTCGGCCTTGAACTGGTCGGCGAGGTCGAGGACCTCGATCTGCTCCTCGGGTGTGAGGTCGTCGTCGCGGAGGAAGTGGCGGGGCATCAGTCGTTCTCCTTGGCAGCGTCGAGCAGCGCGGGCAGGGCGGCGAGCAGTCGCTGCACCTGCTCGGACCGCACGATCAGCGGTGGGGCCAGCCGGATGGCATTCGGCTGGATGGGGTTGAGCAGGAATCCGGCGTCCTGCGCGGCGGCGGCGATCTTGGCCGACACGGCTTCGGTCAGGCCCACGCCGATCAGCAGGCCTTCTCCGCGCACTTCGCCGATCAGCGGGTGGTCGAGCTGCCGGATGCCGGAGGCGAGTTCCCCGCCGACCTTCTCGACGTGCTCGAGCAGGTCGTCGGCGGCGATGGTGTCGAGCACCGCGAGCGCGGCGGCGCAGACCACCGGGTTGCCGCCGAAGGTGGTGCCGTGCTGGCCGGGGTGCATCAGGTCGCCCGCTGCGCCGATGCCGATGCAGGCGCCGATGGGCAGGCCGCCGCCGAGCCCCTTGGCCAGGGTGATCACGTCGGGCGTGATGCCCGCGCGCTGGAAGGCGAACCAGGCCCCGGTGCGGCCGATGCCGGTCTGCACCTCGTCGACCACGAGCAGCGCGCCGTTGCGGGCGGTGATCTCGCGGGCCGCCTGGAGGTAGCCCTCGGGCGGGACGATCACGCCGTTCTCGCCCTGGATCGGTTCCAGGAACACCGCGGCGGTGTTGTCGTCCACTTCGGACTCCAGCGCGGCCACGTCGCCGTAGGGCACGTGCACCACGCCGGGCGGCAGCGGTTCGAAGGGCTGCTGCTTGGCGGGCTGGCCGGTGAGCGCGAGCGCGCCCATGGTGCGGCCGTGGAAGCCGCCGTCGGTGGCCACGATCTTGGCCCGGCCGGTCAGCCGCGCGATCTTGAACGCGGCCTCGTTGGCCTCGGCGCCGGAGTTGCAGAACAGCACGCGGCCCTGACCGCTCGCCCCGGCCAGGTCCAGCAGCCGTTCGGCGAGTTCGAGACCGAGCTCGTGCACGTAGAGGTTGGAGACGTGGCCGAGCTTGCCGACCTGCTCGGAGACCGCTCGCACGATGGCCGGGTGGGCGTGGCCGAGCGCGTTGACCGCGATCCCGCTGAGGAAGTCCAGGTAGGTCTTGCCGTCGGCGTCGGTGACCTCGGCGCCGGACCCGCTGACCAGGGTCAGCTTCGGCGTGCCGTAGTTGTCCATCATGGACGCTTGCCAGCGCTGCGCGCCCGCGGCGTTGCCGACTGTTCCGCCTCTCCGCGATTCACAGTGGTGGCCGCGTTCGGGATTGATCTCACGTTTCGAGGTTTCTTGTGGCTGAGTTGCGTCACGGTCCCCTGAGGTGCGGTTGAGATGCGCCCCAGTCGGCACAGAATCACTCATCACTTCTCCTCGGTGTTCTGCGCTGGCACGACCATGGTGCCGATGCCGGCGCTGGTGAAGACCTCCAGCAGCAAGGAGTGCGCGAGGCGTCCGTCGATGACGTGGGCCCGCGGGACTCCGCCGCGCACCGCGCGCAGGCAGGCCTCCATCTTCGGGACCATGCCCGAGGCCAGGTCCGGCAGCAGTTCGGCCAGCTGGTCGGCGTCGAGCCGGGACACCAGCGACGAGCGGTCCGGCCAGTTCGTGTAGAGGCCTTCGACGTCGGTGAGCACCACCAGCTTCTCGGCGCCCAGCGCCACCGCCAGCGCGCCGGCGGCGGTGTCGGCGTTGACGTTGTGCACCACGCCGTCGGCGTCCGGGGCGACGGTGGACACGACCGGGATGCGACCGGCGTTGATCAGGTCCAGCACCGCGTCGGGGTTGACCGAGACGACGTCACCGACCAGGCCGACGTCGACCGCTTCGCCGTCGACGGTGGCGGTGCGGCGCTCGGCGGTGAACAGCCCGGCGTCCTCGCCGGACATGCCGACCGCGTAGGGGCCGTGCTGGTTGATCAGGCCGACGAGCTCGCGCCCGACCTGGCCGACCAGCACCATGCGCACCACGTCCATGGTCTCCGGGGAGGTGACCCGCAGTCCGCCGCGGAACTCCCCCTCCATGCCGAGGCGGTCGAGCATCGAGGTGATCTGCGGGCCGCCGCCGTGCACCACGACGGGGTGCAGCCCCGCCAGGCGCAGGAACACCATGTCGGTGGCGAAGGCCTGCTTGAGCTCGTCGTCGACCATCGCGTTGCCGCCGTACTTGATCACGATGGTGGCGCCGTGGAAGCGCTGCAGCCACGGGAGCGCTTCGACCAGCACGCTGGCCTTCTCCGCGGCGGTGGCCAGCCGGTCGGTGGTTTCTGGGGTCATGACGAGTACGCGCTGTTCTCTTCGACGTAGGCGTGGGACAGGTCGGTGGTCAGGATGGTCGCGGTGTGCTCGCCGAGGTGCAGGTCCACGACGATCTCGACCTCGCGGCCGGACAGGTCGGCCTCGCTGCGGTCGCGGGCCTTGGTGCCGCCGGCGTAGAGCGTGACGCCGTTGGTGGCGATCTCGAGCTTGTCGACGTCGATCTCGGCGTCGACCCGGCCGAGCGCCATCGCGATGCGGCCCCAGTTCGGGTCGGAGCCGAAGATCGCGGTCTTGACCAGGTTGTCCTCGGCGATGGTGCGCCCGATGGCGACCGCGTCGGCTTCGCTGACCGCGCCGCGCACGACGACGTCGATGACCTTGGTGGCGCCCTCCGCGTCGTCCTGCAGCTGGCGGACCAGATCCGCGCAGACGGTGGTCAGCAGCTCGGTGAAGTCCTCTTTGGACACATCGACGCCGGAGGCGCCGGAAGCCAGCACCAGCACGGTGTCGTTGGTGGAGGTGCCGCCGTCGACGTCGAGCCGGTCGAAGGTGACCCGGGTGGCCGCGCGCAGCGCCTCGTCGAGGTCGTCGCCGCTGATCACCGCGTCGGTGGTGAGCACGCCGAGCATGGTGGCCAGGTTCGGCGCGAGCATCCCGGCGCCCTTGGTGAAGCCGCCGATCGACCAGCCCGCGTCGTGCTGGCTGAAGGCCTGCTTGGCCTTGGTGTCGGTGGTGAGCACGGCGTTGGCCGCGTCGGAACCGGCCTGCTCGTCGTTCCCGAGCGCCTGGGCGGCGGTGTCGACGCCGGGCAGCAGCGCGTCCATCGGCAGCCGCTCCCCGATCAGACCGGTCGAGCAGACCGCCACCTCGATCGCGCCGGCACCGAGCACATCGGCGACCTTCTCCGCGGTGGCGTGGGTGTCCTGGAATCCCTCGGGGCCGGTGCAGGCGTTGGCGCAGCCGGAGTTCAGCACCACCGCGCGCAGCTTGCGCTCCTTGAGCACCTGCTGGGACCACAGCACCGGCGCGGCCTTGACCTTGTTGGTGGTGAACACCCCGGCGGCGGCCTGCTGCGGCCCGTCGTTGACGACGAGCGCGAGGTCGCGCTTGCCCCCGGCCTTGATCCCGGCGGCCACCCCGGCCGCCCGGAAACCGGCAGGTCCGGTCACGCTCATTTGCTCTCCTCGGTGTCTTCGACGGTGTGCCCCGCAGCGGTGAGCACTTCCGCGGCCTGCTCGGCGGCGTCGGCCGGGACCAGGATCCAGTCGGTGTCGAACGTGGACAGGGTGAAGACGCTGATCCCGGCGTCGGCCAGCGGCACCAGCAGCGCGGCCAGGACCCCGGTCAGCGCGAAGTCCAGCGGGCCGTGCACCTCCAGCGCCCGGAACGGCCCCTCCACCCGCACGTCGCGCCCGGCTTCGGCGGCCAGCGAGTGCGGGAAGACGATGGTGCGGCCCGCGCTGGTGGTGATGCTGCCCTTGATCGGCGCGTTGCCGCCGGTCAGCGCCAGGTTGACGTGCTCGGGGACCATGCCGACGGCCAACGGTTCGCCGTGCAGCCGCAGCGCCATGCCGGTCACGGGGCCACCCCGACCGTCGGCAGGCCGGTGGTCTCGGGCAGGCCGACCGCGAGGTTCATGCACTGCACGGCACCGCCCGCGGTTCCCTTGGTGAGGTTGTCCTCGGCGGCGACGACGATCAGCCGATCGGCGTCGGGGTCCACGGCCAGCTGCAGGTGGACGGTGTTCGCGCCGAGGGTGGCCGAGGTCTGCGGCCACTGCCCCTCGGGGAGCACGTGCACGAAGGGCTCGTCGCCGTAAGCGTCGAGGTAGGTCTTGCGGGCCGTGGCGGCGTCGACGCCCTCGCGCAGCGCGGCGCTGCAGGTGGCGAGGATGCCGCGCGACATCGGCGCGAGGACCGGAGTGAAGGAGACCTTCACCGGCTGGCCCGCCGCGGCGCTGAGGTTCTGGATGAACTCCGGGGTGTGCCGGTGCGCGCCGCCGACGCCGTAGACGCTGGCCGAACCCATGACCTCGGCGGACAGCAGGTGCGGCTTGAGCGCGCGACCGGCGCCGGAGGTCCCGGTGACCGCGACGACGACCGCTTCGGGCTCGACCAGCCCGGCGGCGAGCGCCGGGGCGAGCGCCAGCGAGGACACCGTGGGGAAGCAGCCCGCGACGGCGACGCGCTTGGCGCCGCGCAGCCGCTCGCGCGCGCCGGGCAGTTCGGGCACGCCGTAGGGCCAGGTGCCGGGGTGGTCGCCGCCGTACCAGCGGGACCAGTCCTCGGGGTCGTTGAGCCGGTGGTCGGCACCGCAGTCGATCACCACGGTGTCCTCGCCGAGTTCGGCGGCGATCGCGGCGGAGTGGCCGTGCGGCAGCGCGAGGAAGACGACGTCGTGCCCGGCGAGCTCGGCGGCCGTGGTCTCGGCCAGCACCCGGTCGGCCAGCGGCAGCAGGTTCGGCTGGTGCTCGCCGAGCCTGCTCCCGGCGTTGCCGCCCGCGGTCAACGCACCGATCTCCACCTCGGGGTGCGCGAGCAGCAGGCGGAGCAGCTCCCCGCCCGCGTAGCCACTGGCACCGGCAACCGCCACTCGAACCGTCATGCGGATGATTATGCACCCTCATGCAACATTAATCAAACAGGCATTCGTCACGCGCGAAAATGATTTGCCGCCGGCCCGGCCGCTCGACTAGGAAACCTGAATGCTCAAAGGCAAGTCGATCGGGCTCAGGGCCCGGCACGAGGACGACATCCCGGTCCTGCGGGCCGAGCTCTACGACGACGTGGTCAACGGCTCGCGCGCCGAAGCCGGCCCGTGGCGGCCGATCACGCCCGGCTCGAACGACCCCCGGCTCGTGGTGACCGACGAGAACCAGAAGGAACAGGTCGTCCCGTTCTCCGTGGTGGAGCTGGACAGCGGCGCGCTGGTCGGCAGCGCGACGCTGTGGGGCATCGACAACCACAACAGATGCGCGCACATCGGGCTGGGACTGCTGCCCTCCTGCCGCGGCAAGGGCTACGGCACCGACGTGGTCGAGACGCTGTGCTACTACGGATTCACCGTGCGCGGCATGCAACGCCTGCAGATCGAGACGCTGGCGGACAACACCGCGATGCTGCGCGCCGCCGAGCGCAACGGCTTCGTCCGCGAAGGCGTGCTGCGCTCCTCCGCCTGGGTGCTGGGCGAGTTCGTGGACGAAGTGCTGCTCGGCCTCCTCGCCGAGGAGTGGAAGCCGGGCTCGAAGGGCTAGGTTGCCACCCGGCTCGTGCGCAGCTGCTCGTGAGTACTTCGGGGGGCTATAGCGCCCCGAAGTACTCACGAGACTGGAGCTCGCACCGGGCCGTTCGACGTGGTCGGATCGCAGCGGGTCCCGATGCGTAGGAGGCGTGATGGTCACCGTGCAGGCCGCTGTTGTGCAGGACGCTCCCGTTGCTTTCGATCTCGACGCCACGCTGGGCAAGGTCGATCGGCTCGCCGCTGAGGCCGCCGCCGGCGGGACCGAGCTCGTCGTGTTCCCGGAGGCGTTCGTCTCCGCCTACCCCCGGGGCGTCACCTTCGGGGCGACCGTCGGGCAGCGGACACCTGAGGGGCGGCAGCGCTGTACCGGCGGTACTGGGAGTCCTCGATCGAGGTGCCCGGCCCGGCCACCGAGCGCATCGGGGCCGCCGCCGCGCGGCACGGGATCCACCTGGTCATCGGCGTCATCGAACGCGATCGCGGCACGCTCTACTGCACCGCGCTGACCTTCGGGCCCGACGGCGGGCTCCTCGGCAAGCACCGGAAGCTGATGCCGACCGGCAGCGAACGCCTGGTGTGGGGATTCGGCGACGGCTCGACCATGCCCGTGCACGACACCCCGATCGGCCGCATCGGCACCGTCATCTGCTGGGAGAACTACATGCCCGCGATGCGCATGCACATGTACTCGCAGGGCGTGCAGCTCTACTGCGCACCGACCGCCGACCCCCGCGACACCTGGGTGGCGAGCATGCAGCACATCGCCTGCGAAGGCCGCTGCTTCGTGCTCTCCGCCAACCAGTTCACCCGGCGCTCGGACTACCCGGCCGACTACCCCGTCGACGCCGAGCCGGACGCGGTGCTCAGCCGGGGCGCGTCGGTGATCGTGGACCCGCTCGGCACCGTGCTGGCCGGCCCCGCCACCGGAGGACCGGCGATCCTGCGGGCGGAACTCGACCTGGGCCGCATCGCGGAGGGCAAGTTCGACTTCGACGCCGTCGGCCACTACTCGCGCCCGGACGTCTTCGAGCTCCGCGTGGACCAGAGCCCGAAGCGACCGGTCGTCTGACGCATCCGCCAACCGGACGTTTCGGGCGTTGCGCACCCATCGGGATGAGCTCCGGTCGGGCTTCCCGAAGTGCTGTGGCTCACCCGACCCCCTTGCGTGATCGTTGCGGCGGCGAGGGATCATCGTTGTGATGACGATGATCCCGCCCCGCCCGAGCGCGGTCCACCGCGCGTCGCGGCCGACTTCAGGCTGGGTGGGGCATCGGGTGCGGTTGCGCGGCATCGAACCGGGCGACCGGCGCACCCTGGTCGGCTTCGACCGGGAGTCCGCGAGCGAGGGGCCGCCGCAGTTCGACGGCTACCGGCACTGGGCGGCGCACCGCGCCAACCACCTCGAAGCCGGCGAGGACCTCCAGCTGGCGATCGAAACCCGGCAGGACCGCACCCTGGTCGGCTCGCTGTCGACGAGCCAGCCGGAAGCGGGGATCTTCAGCTACGGCATCGGGATCGGCCCGCAGCACCGCCGCCACGGCTACGCCGACGACGCGATCAACACCCTGCTCGGCTACATGTTCGGCCACCGCCGCTTCACCAAGTGCGAGGTCGGCATCTACAGCAGCAACGCCGCATCGCTCACCCTGCACGCCAGGCTCGGCTTCCGCGAGGAAGGCCACCTCCGCGACCCGGAATTCCTCTGCGGCGGAGCCCAGTACCTGGTCCTGATGGGCATCACCGCCGAGGAGTTCGCCACCCGCCGCCTCCCCCGGGCCCGCTGAGGGCTCACGACGGTGCGACGACTCCCGGGGCGGCGTCCGGTACTGGGGCCGGGATCGCGGGACGCGCTGTGACGATCACCTGGCCCCCGCAGTTCCAGCACTCCGGTTCGTTCTCGGGCGCCGTTCGGCCCGCTACGTCGCAGTCGGGGCACATCCAGGCCGTCAGGATGATGTGACCGGCGGGGTCTCGTCGGGGGATCACGGGCAGCCACCCACTTCGATCATGCCGGGGGCTGAACGCGCAACGTGAAGCCCGCTGGCAAGCACTTCACTCGTGTGGGCGGGAATTATCGACGCACCGAGCACCCGGGGTCAACAGCCGTGGACAGCTCGTCGCACACCCGCTCGGCCCGTCGAGGTCCATTTGACAGGCCCATGACCTGGCGTTTCCCTCGGGCCGTGGGCGAGGGGCCCGCACAGGTCTCGGGGGGAGGGACCGGATGGCGACGTACGAGTACGACTGCCCTCGGTGCGGTCGGTTCGAGACCCGGCAACCGATGGGGACGGCGGCGGACTCGCACACCTGCCCCACCTGCCTGGGCAACGCCCACCGGGTCTTCTCGGCACCGCACCTGAACGCGGTGCCCGAGCAGCTCAGCGCCGCCCTCGCCCGCGAGGAGCGCAGCCGGGCGGAACCGGAGGTCGTCACGGAGGTGCCGGACTCCCCTTCCCGCCTCCGCCCCTGACCGAGCCAGGCACCCGGAGGTGTCACCGGTGGCATACGTGGGACTGCTCTACGTCGGCGCCGTGCTGTTCCTCAACGGCGTCATGCTGTTGGGGAAGGCCGACCCCAAGTCGATCGGCGTCTTCAACATCTTCGTCGGCGCGCTCCAGGTGATCACGCCAACCGTGCTGATCGCGACTGCGCTCGCCGACCCCGTCACGATCCTCAGCGCCTCGGGCATCTACCTGTTCGGCTTCACCTACCTCTACGTCGGCATCGGCCTGCTCGGCGACTTCGACAGCAGCGGCGTCGGCTGGTTCTCGCTGTTCGTGGCGATCATGGCGCTGGGCTACTCGTACGCGAACTTCCAGCTGCTCGGCGACAGCCCGTTCGGCGTGATCTGGCTGTACTGGTCGTTCCTGTGGCTGCTGTTCTTCCTGCTGCTCGGGCTGAAGCGGGAGAAGCTGACCCGCTACACCGGCTGGGTCGCCGCGATCGAGGGCTGGGTGACCGCCGCCATCCCGTCCTTCCTGATCCTGACCGGCAACTGGCGCAACCCGAGCGCGACCGCGCTGACGCTGGCGGTGTTCGGCGTGGTCGTGTTCGGCGCCCTGTGGTGGGGCACCACCCACGAGTGGTCGTTGCGGGGCTTCCAACGGGGACATCGGGCGATGCCGGTGTCCCGCTGATCAGCGCATCCGCGAGGAGGATTTGCCATGCCAGAAGTGGTGTTCAGCGTCGACCAGTCGAAGTCGATGCGCGAGCAGGCGGTGCCCGGCCACAACCGCTGGCACCCGGACGTCCCGGTGGCCCACACGGTGCGGCCGGGCCAGGAGTTCCGGGTCGAGTGCCGGGAGTGGACCGACGCGCAGCTCGGCAACAACGACTCGGCCAACGACGTCCGCGACGTCGACCTCGACGTCACGCACATGCTCTCCGGCCCGTTCGGGGTGGAGGGCGCCGAACCCGGTGATCTGCTGGTGGTCGACATCCTCGACCTCGGGCCGGTGCCGGAAGCCGGCGACGCCCCGGGCCAGGGCTGGGGCTACACCGGGGTGTTCGCCAGGAACAACGGCGGCGGCTTCCTGACCGAGCAGTTCCCCGACTCCTACAAGGCGATCTGGGACTTCCACGGCCAGCAGGCCACCTCCCGCCACCTGCCCGGCGTCCGCTACACCGGCATCACCCACCCCGGCCTGATCGGTACCGCACCGTCCGCCGACCTGCTGGCCAGGTGGAACCGGCGGGAGCAGGCGCTGATCGACACCGACCCGAGCCGGGTGCCGCCGTTCGGGCTGCCGCCCACGGTCCACGGCGCGCTGGCCGGTCAGGCCAGCGGTGCCGAGGCAGATCGCATCGCCGCCGAAGGGGCGCGGACCGTGCCGGCCCGCGAGAACGGCGGCAACCAGGACATCAAGAACCTCTCCCGCGGATCGCGGATCTGCTTCCCGGTCTTCGTGCCGGGCGCCAAGCTGTCCGTCGGTGACCTGCACTTCAGCCAGGGCGACGGCGAGATCACCTTCTGCGGTGCGATCGAGATGGGCGGGTTCATCGACCTGCACGTCGA
Source organism: Saccharopolyspora oryzae (assembly GCF_027853915.1). Lineage (GTDB taxonomy): Bacteria > Actinomycetota > Actinomycetes > Mycobacteriales > Pseudonocardiaceae > Saccharopolyspora > Saccharopolyspora oryzae. The sequence continues at coordinate 9,572 of NZ_JAQGLA010000094.1, read as the reverse complement.
CCTGATCAAGGACGGCATGGCCAAGTACGGCGTGACCACCAACCCGCTGTTCATGCCGGGCAACGTCGAACCGCGGTACTCGGAGTTCCTGTCGTTCTCCGGGATCTCGGTGAACCACCAGTCGGACACGAACTACTACATGGACGCCACCATCGCCTACCGCCGGGCCTGCGAGAACGGCATCGAGTACCTCAAGAAGTGGGGCTACACCGGAGAGCAGGCGTACCTGCTGCTCGGGTCGGCACCGGTGGAGGGCCGGATCAGCGGCATCGTGGACATCCCCAACGCCTGCTGCACGCTGTACCTGCCCACCGCGATCTTCGACTTCGACGTCCGCCCCACGGCGGCCGGACCGACCGTCGAGGACCGCGGCCAGTGCGCCGTCACCTCGTGAACTGCCTATCTGAACTACTTGCGAAAAGGAAGTCATGGGGCGAGCGACGCCAACCAAGGGCACGCGGTTGGCCGCTCGCCCCACTACATGACCTGGCGCCATGCACTAAATTTCACTGCCCGCGTCCCGCAACACCTCGAACTAGCGAACAAGACTTCCGTTTGCCCCCACCAGATTCAGACCGCTCAGATATCGAACTGAAGGGCTAGCACACCAGTCTTGATCTTTAACCCAATCATTTGACTAGACCAAAAGAGTGACTCCACTGCTCCAAAAGGTGGACAAAAACCCAAAAAGATCGTCATCTTCCTAATCGAGCTTGAGGATCTACCCCGGAGCCTGCATTCTGATCTGTTTCCTACGACAAGGAGATTTCATGGCGCCGGCCGGGGGTCGCGACTCCGAAGCTCTGCAGAAAACCTCTAGTCTGGTCAACTACCTCGCTGACTTGACCAACGCAGCAAACAAGAACCCACTGCGCGACATAACCTCCGACCATCGTGATGCACCGAAGGTAATCTGGTTCGACGACCTTCCGGATGGCATCAGGGTCGACCCAACGGCTGACGAAACCCTGCTCCAGGTGCGTCCGGTGCGGAACGCCCCGCCACCTGACGTGCCGGAACACCTTCGCGACCACATCGAGGTCAGCACGATCGCCCGCCCTGATGGCCCCGAGCCGAAACTTCGCCACGCCAATGAGGCGGCCCTCGACGAACAGGTCACGGAGAATGCAGATGAGATCACCAGGACCTTCGACCGCTGGCTCGCGCGGTGGCGTGCCTGGGCCGAAGAGGCTCGCCGCCGCAAGCGCCAGCGTGAGCTTTACGAACAACTGGAATCAGCCGCGCGCGAGCTCGAGCAGAAGGATGACGAATACGAGCTCGTCGTTGCTGTCGGACTGGTCAGCTGGGCCGGGCCGAATGACCGGGACATCTTCCGCCACATCCTCGTTGAGCAAGCAATTCCGCTGCTGGACGATTCCGGAACGGTGACCGTCAACCGCATCCCCGGGAAACGGCGCTTGGAGGATCGGGAGCTGTTCGATGGCTTGCCCACGTATCACCCGGAACGAGGCAAAGCACACAAGGAAGAGCTGAAGAAGGCCAGCTCACCGCTGCCAAGCACAGAGAGCATGGAAGCACTGCAGGAATGGATGGGGTCCGCGTTGGACGTGCCCTTCGTAACGCGGAACGCACGCTCCGGGCGCGGTTCTCCCCTCCCCGAAACGCTGACCTTCAGCCCGTCGCCGGCTTTGGTCCTACGTCGCCGGAACTCGGCACTCATTTCCGAGGCGTACCAACGAATCGCAGAGAAGCTGAGCGCCCCGGACACTCCTGTTCCCGTCGCACTCGCCCAGTTGGTGGTGAACACCGAACGTCACGAACGCGACCACTGGCTGGCCGTACAGGGTGCTGAGCGCGGCGATGTTCTCGGCGAGGACCCGCTCTTCCCTCTTCCCGCCAACAACGAGCAGTCACGTGTGATGGAGCTGCTGCGCACCGAAACCGGAATCGTGGTGCAGGGACCGCCGGGGACCGGGAAGACGCACACGATCGCCAACTTGGTGTCCGCGCTTCTCGCGCAGGGGCAACGCGTGCTGGTCACAAGCCAGAAGGATCAAGCGCTCAGAGTCCTGCGCGACAAGATTCCCGCCGAAGTACGCAAGCTCTGCGTTCTCCTGGCAGGTGGCAGCAAGGATGCCGCAGTTGAACTCGAACGCGGCCTCGATGCGCTCTCTCAAGCTGTCGCCTCCACGGACACCACCAGCTTGGCCAGAACCGCTGCCGGTCTCAGGGCTGAACGCGATCGACTGCGCGACGAAAGCGCCAAGTTGAACGCGCGAATCATGGAACTGCGCGAAACCGAGCAACTGATCTTCCCAGCAGTCGCACCTGGCTACGATCGGAATCTCTACAGCGGAACGCTGGCCAGCATCGTCCAACAGGTTCGGGATGGTGAACCTTTCCACGACTGGATGCCGCCAGTTCCCGAGACCGCTGCGGACACCCCGCCGCTGTCCGAGAGCGAACTGATCGAGCTTTGCAAGTTGTTGGCGGACCGGAACACAGCACGCGCCAACCGGCTGCACCAGGAGATACCCACTGCGAAGGACCTTCCATCGCCTGCTGATCTAGCGTCGTTGGTGCGGGAGGAGAAGGAAGCCGAGGCTGCTGCGGACCGAGCGGCCAGCGATGTGGCCCGCCAGCTGGCACAGCTCCCCGATGCGCAGTTGGAGTTCCTCGATCAGCTACGGAAGCAGCTCCACAAGACCCTCCGCAAGTGCCGCTTCAGCCATGACGACTCCTCCTTCGAAGAGGAATGGGTGGCTCGCGCTGTCCGCGACCGCCTCGCCAATCGAAACAGCGGCCTATGGGCGCACCTGCTGGAAGTGCGCGAGGAACCCCAGCGCCTCCAAGAACGCCTCCGCCAGCAGGGCATGGGCCCGCTGGTGGCCAAACCCGATATCACCGCGGAGAACGTGGACATCGCCCGAGGCTGGTTGCGCAGTGGCCGCAGCCTCCTCGACTACTTCGAAAAAAGGGGGCAAAATCCGACAGATCTGGGCGAGCAAACCTCAGAAGGATGCCCAGAGCCTGCTCGAGGCTGTTCGTGTCGACGGCGCGCCGCTCAAGACCTCCGAACAGCTTCAAGCCGCCCTGAACCGGATTGAAGCTGAAGTGGCTGCAGTTCAACTTGCTGCCAAATGGGTGGACGTGGGCGTCGAAGTACCCACCCGGAAGGTAACGGTCGCCCTGTCCGAACTCGCCGATCATGCGGAAACTCTCGACGCAGCGCAGCAGTTGGGCCAGCTCCGCGACGTGGTCGCCAAGACCCTGGTGGACCACCAGGTCTCCTGCGACGTCTCCGGACTCGCGGTTCTCATCGGAACCTTGCAGGAAGTTCCCGCAGCGCGACAACAGGTCGCGCTCGACTGCGCACGCAACCGTGTGCGCGAGCTCTACCGCAACGTTGATTCCTGGGCCAGTCGCCCCAACGCATGCCCAGAGCTCGCCGGTTTGCTGACCGCTATCGGGGAACGGGACGTCGAACGGTACGCACACTGCCGAGCTGATCTGCAGACCGCCAGGTCCGAGCAATCATCCGAAATCCGCTGTGCTGAGCTGATCAGGGTGCTTGCCGCCACGCATTCGGAGCTGGCCGACCTGTGGACCCGAACAGCGACCGATCCGGCGTGGCAGGAACGCAACATCGGTGGCGCATGGGCCTGGTCACGAGCTAACCAGTTCATTCGACGCAGGCGCGACGCTGCAGAAGAACGGCTCCTGGCGGAGAAGTTCGAGCGAACAGAAGACCGACTCAAGCACGTAACCGAGCGTCTTGTTGCAGTCGATGCCATCAGCAGCTGCCTCAAGGACATGTCCGATGAGCACGTTCGGGCACTCAACACCTACCGCGCGCACATGTCGAAGGTCGGTGCGGGAACGGGCAAGAAGACAAGGGAGTTCCGCCGTGCTGCGCGGACTGCCATGGAAAAGGCCCAAGACGCCGTACCCGCGTGGGTCGTGCCGTTGCCGAATCTGCTGGAGAACATCTCCGCAGAGCACAACAGGTTCGACGTGCTAATCGTCGATGAAGCGAGCCAAGTGGGCATCGAACACCTCTATCTGCTGTGGATGGCTCCACGAGTGATCGTCGTAGGTGATGACAAGCAGTGCACTCCCGGCGTGACCTCACTGGGCCGACTGGACGCCGTGTTCTCCCGCAACGAAGAACATCTCGCCGGCATCGACGAGGACATCCGCCGGATCTTCACACCAAAGTCCCACCTCTATGAAGTGCTCTCGGCTCGGTCTGGCAAGGACGCACTGGTCCGGCTCAGGGAGCACTTCAGGTGCATGCCGGAGATCATCAAGTGGTCTTCCGACCAGTTCTACGATGACGGCAGTGGCGACTCCGGACTGATCCCGCTCCGAGAGCGGAAGGGCGACAGCCTACCGCCGCTCAAGGTGACCAAAGTGGATGGTGCCGTGACCGAGGGAAGGGACACCAGACTCCGGAACCGCGTGGAAGCAAAACAACTCATCGAGACACTGCGCAACTGTGTCGACTCCCCAGATTACGCGGGCAAGACGTTCGGCATCGTGGTGCTGCGCAATGCGGTGGGACACATCCAGTACCTAGAGCACCTGATCAACGAGTACTTCACCCCTGAAGAGCGGCAGGAACGACAGATCCGCGTCGGCACCGCGCCGAACTTCCAGGGAGATGAGCGCGACGTGGTGATGCTGTCGACGGTAGTCGCCACGCCGCCGCACGCAGTCGGCGGAGAATCGTACCGGCAGGCTTTCAACGTGGCAGCAAGTCGCGCTCGGGACCAGATGTGGCTGTTCACTTCCTTGGATCTCGAAGAGTTTAAACCCAACGACCTCCGGGCTTCATTGCTGTCCTACATGCTTTCTCCACCCTCAGTTTTCGGCCACTCGCCCGAACTCGATGAAGTCAGTCCGGACAAGCACAACCCGCTGTTCGACTCGCTCTTCGAACAGCGGGTTTTCCGAGAAATCAAACGGCGCGGTTACCACGTCGTTCCCCAGTACCCGGTTGGATCTCGACGGTTGGATCTGGTCGTGGTGGGCGACGGCGGTCGACTCGCCGTGGAATGCGACGGGCACTTCTGGCATGTTGGCCACCACGAACAGGACAATGACGCCCGCCGAGATCGAGAGCTGGCACGCATGGGGTGGACCACGATCCGAGTTCGCGAGAGCGAGTTCGCAGCCGATCCCGACCAGGAACTCGCGCCGCTGTGGAACGCCCTGTCAGACAAGGGAATCGAACCTGGGCTGCACGACACCAATTCCGACAATCGGTGGAAGCCCATCGAACTGGGTGCCGGACAAGATCACGAGGAGGCCTGGTGACCGGGCAGGACGAAACGCAACTCCGTTTGGACGACAACGTGTTGTCCAGGCTCGCCAACTTGATATGCGGCGATGACAGCACGCCGTACTACCGGCGGAGTTTCGAGATCGAGAACTTCTTCCGCGCTGCTGGCTGGACAGATGTCGGGGAACTCGAAGGCTATCGCAAGCAGTGGGTGCTCGAACAATTGCACAGGCACCGCAACCGGCCGGACCGCATCCAAGCGGTCGTGCTGCGATTGGCCGACCGACGGGAGTACCTCGATGAAAAGGAAGTGTGGGACACCGTCGTCGCCGAGCTGAACGAGCTGCTGGCAATCGAAGGTTTCCGCGTTAACTTCCATGGCACGAGACCACAGCTCGTCGTGGACGAACCAATGACGTCGCGTCCAGCGAGCGACACCCCGATCGCCCTCACAACGAGCATCGCCGAAATCGTGAGCGACCAAGCCTTCGGCCAGCAGCTGCAATCACGACTCGACGAAGCCCTCGTCTGCTGGCAATCCGGAGCACCAACAGCTGCCATCATCATGCTCGGCAGCGTGATGGAAGGTGTGCTCTACGACGTTGCACGGAATCTTCACACAGGAGACGGCAAAGCTCCCACGGACCATCTGGAGTCCTTGATCAACCTGGCTCAGGTCAAGGGGTGGATCGCCAAGGACCTCACTGATTACGTCCACGTGCTCCGAGATCACCGGAACCTCGTTCACCCGAAGAAGCAGTGGACTCAATCCTACTCTCCCAAAGATGGCACAGTCCGGATCGCTTGGAATGTCGTCGTAGCCGCGCTGAACGACCTAGCGGCTGTGGTCAAGAACCCTCCCACAGCCGCTTAAGTGGCGATTCATCCGACGGCCCGATGCCCCGCTCCTCAGCGTGGCATCGGGTCCGGGTGCGTTGATAGTTCGTGGTCCAGCGCGTACTCGGTGGCGATGCGCAGCAGCATCTCCTTCTCCACCCGCAGCAGGCGGTTCTCCCGGCGGAGCCGGTCGAGCTCTTCGCGCTCCGCGGTCGTGAGCTCGTTCATCGCAACGGGTCGAACGGCCGCAGCAGCGCCGGGCGCTTGCCGGTGGTGATCTGCTCGGCGAGCAGGCGTCCGGTGAGCGGGCCGAGGGTCAGACCCCACATGCCGTGCCCGCCCGCGACGTAGGTGCCGGGCTGCTTGGTCGCACCGATCAGCGCGAGGCCGTCGGGCGTGACCGGACGTCCACCGACCCACTCGTCGTGGCGCTCTTCCCAGCGCACGCCCTTCAGCAGCGGGCGGGCCGAGCGCACGATCGCCTCGATGCGGCCCCGGTCCAGCGGGGCGTCGACCGGCCGGAACTCCATGGTCCCCGCGACGCGCAGTGCGCCCTGGTACGGCGTGCACGCCACCCGCGCTGCGGGCAGGTAGATCGGGCCGGGCACCGGTTCGTCGGTCGGGACGGTGAAGGAGTAGCCGCGGCCGGCGCGCACCGGGGTGCGCACGCCCAGCGGCTTGGCGAGCTTGCTGATCCAGGCGCCGGTGGCCAGCACGACCACCTCGGCGGAGACCCGGTCGCCCGCGTCGGACTTGACGATCACCTGACCGCTGGTGCGCACCATCTCCCGCACGGTGAACCCGGTGCGCAGCGTCCCGCCGCGCGCCACGAAGGACCGCGCGAGGGCCCGGGTGAACTCGCCCGGGTCGACGTAGCGCTGCCCGTCGACGCGCAGCACCGCCGAGATGCGGTCGGACAGCTGCGGCACGCCCGCTTCGGAAACCGAAAGCTCGGTGGTGGCGACCTGCTGGCCGCACTGCCGGATCTGGTCGAACTCGTGGCGCAGCTCGGCGACCTGCGCGGGGTTCTCGAACGCGGCGGTGATCGGCGCCGACTCGGTCTTCGCCTCGACCCCGCCCGCGGTCAGCGCGTCGAAGGCGTCCAGGCACTCGTTGTTCATCGGCACGAAGGAGGTCATCGAGCGCTTCCACGCCCACGGCGTGCAGTGCGCGGCGAAGCGCGTCAGGAACGCCCACAGACCGGGGTCCGGCGATGCGGGCACGTGCAGCGGGGCGTCCGGGGAGAACAGCGTGCGCAGCCCGTACTTCAGCACTCCCGGTTCCGGCAGCGGGATGGAGAAGCCCGGCGAGAGGTACCCGGCGTTGCCCCAGGACGATCCCGCCGCCACGTCCTGCTTGTCGAGCACGGTCACCTCGACGCCGTGCTCCTGCAGGAACCACGCGGTGGACAACCCGACCACCCCGGCCCCGACGACCACTGCCCGTCGCGGAATCCCGTCGATCCCGTCCTCGCGCATGCTTCCTCCTCAGGTGCGGACCTCGCAGAGGAGCATGCCTCGGCTACCCGGCGCAGCCAGTGTTCGATCCGAACAATTCCAGGCGAGTCCTTTGGCCGGAATCCACTATCCGACCGCGATGGCGATGATCATCGCCAGCCGGGTGGCCGGATCGTCCAGGTCCAACCGGGTCAGCTCGGCCATCTTCCGCATCCGGTACCGGACGGTGTTCGGGTGGATCTCCAACCGCGCCGCGGCCGCCCCGAGATCGCCCTGGCACTCCAGCCACGCCCGCAACGTCTCGACGTAGCGCGTGCCCTGCTCCCGATCGTGCCGGCGGAGGTCCACGACCGGCCCGCGGTCCGGCAACCGGCCGGTCGAGGCGGCGTGCCGCAGGCGGCGCAGCAGGATCTCGTGCCACGCCTCGTCGTAGACCACGGCGTCCTGACCGGGCCGGGACTCGTGGACGGCCAGGCTCTCATCGGCTTCCCGCCGGCTGTCGACGAGCTGGTTCGGCCCGGCCGCTCCCCCGACCCCGGCGAGGATCGTGGTGTCCGACGGCAGTTCCCGCACCAGCGCCCGCACCCACTCGCGGGCGCGCGCGGCGTCGTCGTAGGGCAGCACCGTGTAGACGGTGTTGGCGAACAGCGCGCTGCGCCCGGGCCGCGACCAGCCGAACCCGATCGTCGACCGCTCGAAGGCCAGCAGCGCGGTCTCGTCCGGCGCGGCGCCGCTGTGCACCTGCACGGCCACCACCCGGAACTGCTCGCTGCGCAGCCCGAGCCTGCTCAGCACGGCCGAAGCCTCCTCGTGCCCTTCGAGCAGGCCTATGACCAGGTCCGACTCGACCTGCCGCTCCAGGTCCGCGCTGGCCCGGGTGCGCAGCAGGTGCAGTGCGGCGGTGCGAGCCCCGCCGGTCAGCGCGGCCTCGTGCGAGGCGGTGAGCGGGTGCTGGGTCTCCACCCAGATCGACCCCAGCAGCTCCCGGCCCGCGCGGATCGCGACGACCACGCGCCCGTGCGAGTCCTGCGGTTCCAGCGGCGCCACGAAGATCGGCTCGTCCGAGGTCTCCAGGTGCCGGAACACGCCCCGCTCGGCCAGCGTCCGCCGGATCTCCTCCGGGACCTGCCGCCCCAGGATCGTCGCCAACCTCGCCCGGTCGGCGGTCAGCTGCCGCCGGGAGTACGCCAGCACCCCGGACCGGTGGTCCTCGATGGTGACCGGACCGCCCACCGAATCCGCGAGCGCGTCGGCCAGCGCGAACAGGTCGGTCGGCCCGCGCCCGGCCTCGGTCTCGCGGCCCTCGAGCACCAGCCCGTACACGACCCCGGCCAGCTGGCCCCACGAAACGGCCGGATCGACGAGCACGACGGCCAGACCGCGCTCCCGCGCAGCCGCGACCACCTGGTCCCCGACCGAAGCGGCCCGGAACACCACGACCGCGGCCGGGGTCCGCTCGATCAACCCCGCGTCATCGGGGTCCACGCCGACCGCGAGCAGCACATCACCGGTGGCACCGGGATCAGCCGGATCGTGCAGTGCCACGGAACGAAGATCCGCGGACCTGCTCCGCGGCGCGCTGACCAGCCGAGCCCCGAACCCGCCGAGCACGTTGATCAACCGATCCAGCTTTACCACTCCGCACCTCCCCGGAAAAGCCAGCGGCCCCGTCCCGGTGAGGAACGGGGCCGCTGGGGCGTTCGCGTCAGCCGCGCAAGGTCGCGCCGAGGCGGTCGGCAGCGGACTTGACCGCCGCGTCGCGGGCCTCGGTGGCCTCCTCCTGCTTGAGGGTGCGGTCCGGCGCCCGGAAGCGGAGGGCCAGGGCCAGCGACTTCTTGCCCTCGCCCAGCTGCTCACCCGCGTAGACGTCGAACAGCCGGACGTCCTCCAGCAGGTCACCGCCGCCCGCGCGGACCGCGTCGATCAGGTCCGTCGCCGCGACCTTGGCGTCCACCACCAGCGCGATGTCCATCAGCACCGGCGGGTAGGCCGAGATCTCCGGCGCCGGACGGCGGTCCACCAGCGGCAGCGCG
>NZ_JAQGLA010000093.1 GCF_027853915.1 Saccharopolyspora oryzae | reverse complement strand
CATCCACGCCGACGGGCCGAACGGGGTCGGCACCCGGGTGATCCCGGGCCGCTCGCGCAGCGCCGCCACGGCGGGCGCCGGGCCGAACCCGACGCGGAGGGCACCGGCCTGCGATTCGTTCATGCGAGCTCCTGGTCTCGGTTGGTGGGTTGGCCCGGGAGGAATGCCGCGATCAGCAGGGCGAAGAGCGCAGCGACCGCGCCGATGCCCAGCACGACGCGGAATCCGCCGAGCGACGGCAGCGCCGCCCCGCCCAGCTCGATCGTCATGTGCGCGAGCACGACGCCCGCGACCGAGCTGGACAGCGACGTGCCGATGGAGCGCATCAGGGTGTTCAGGCTGTTGGCCGCAGCGGTTTCGGACACCGGAACGGCGGCCATGACCAGCGCGGGCATCGCGCCGTAGGCCAGCCCCACCCCGGCGCCGATGATGCTGGAGGCGATCATGAGCTGCCAGATGCTCGACATCATCAGCAGGCTCGATCCGTAGCCGACGGCGACCACGAGCGCGCCGACCATCAGCGTGACCTTCGGCCCCCTGGTCCGCGAGATCCGCGCGGACACCGGCGCCATCGCCATCATGATCAGCCCGTTCGGCGCCATCACCAGGCCCGCGGCGAGGATCGACTGCCCGAGCCCGTAACCGGTGGCCTCGGGCAGTTGCAGCAGCTGCGGGATGACCAGGGACGTCGCGAACATCGCGAACCCGAACACCACGGAAGCGATGTTGGTGAGCAGCACCTGGCGGCGCGCGGTGGTGCGCAGGTCGACCAGCGGCTGCGGCGTGCGCAGCTCCCACCGGCCCCACGCCGCCAGCACCACCAGTCCGGCGATGAGCAGGCCGGGTGTCACACCGCCGGTCCAGCCCCAGTCGGCGCCCTTGGAAATCACCAGCAGCAGGCACAGAAGCGCCACCGACAGGCCCACCGCGCCCGGCAGGTCGAACCGCCCGCCGGTGCGGACCTGCGATTCCGGCACCAGCGAGGTCACGAGCACCGCGGCGACGGCGCCGAGAGCTGCGGCGACCCAGAACAGCGTGTGCCAGTTGGCGTTCTCGGCGATGAACGCGGCCGCGGGGAGTCCCAGCGCGCCGCCGACGCCGAGGGAGGCGCTCATCAGCGCGGTCGCACCACCGAGCCGTTCCGGCGGCAGCTCGTCGCGCATGATGCTGATGCCCAGCGGGATGACACCGGAGGACAAGCCCTGCAGCACGCGCCCGACCACCATCGGGGCGAGCCCGTCGGAGAGCGCGCAGACGACCGAACCGAGCACCAGCATCCCGAGGCTGAACAGCAGCATCCGCCGCTTGCCGTACATGTCGCCGAGCCGGCCGATGGTGGGTGTTGCGACGGCGGCGGCCAGCAGCGTGGCGGTGATCGCCCACGCGGCGTCGGCCGCTCTCGCGTGCAGGAGCTCGGGCAGCTTCGGCACCAGCGGGATCATCAGCGTCTGGGTGAGCGAGACGACGATGCCGCTGAACGCCAGCACCGGGACCACGGTGCTGGACTGCACTTGCGGCGGCGTGGCGGGCCGCGTGCTGGAGGCGCGGGTCATGTGCGGAAGGGCTCCCATCGTCGCGCGGTCGGGGACCAGCGCACTCGCCTGAATTAAGTCAGTTGATTGACTGACGATAGCAGCAGCGGTTTGACTGGAGCCACGTCCGAGGCGCACCGGCCCGGGGTGGGCGTCGGGGCGCGTCGAACTGCAGGTCACACTGGAGCAGGCTCCCGTCGCGGAGCTGCGCCAAGTCGGAGGGGCTCGCAGTCGGCGAGCCGCGCGAGAGTCCAGTGCGGTGGTGATCGAGATGGCGCGAACGGCAGGTTCGACGCGGGCCGCGGCGACGCGGGAGCTGATCCTCTCGGCCGCGGAGCGGCTCTTCGCCGAGCACGGGGTGGCAGCGGTGTCCAACCGCCAGGTCAGCGAGGCGGCCGGGCAGGGCAACAACACCGCGGTCGGCTACCACTTCGGCTCGAAGGCCGACCTGGTCCGCGCGATCATGCGCAAGCACAGCGGACCGATCGAGGAGCTGCGCGGCGAGATGGTCGCGGCCGTCGGCGACTCGTCGGACGTGCGCGACTGGGTGGCCTGCGTGGTCCGCCCGTCCACCCGCTACTTCGCCGACCTCGGTGCGCCGACCTGGTTCGGCCGCTTCGGCGCGCAAGCCATGACCGACCCGGCCTACCGCGAGATCGTGGTGTCGGAGTCGCTCAACTCGCCGGCGCTGCTGCGCGCGACCGACGGGCTCAACAGCTGCCTGCCCGACCTGCCGCTGGAAGTGCGCCTGGAACGCCGCGACATGGCGCGCCAGCTGATGGTGCACATGATCGCGGAGCGAGAACGAGCGCTGGCCGAAGGGGAATCGACCCCGCGAGCGACGTGGGAGGACGCGGCGAACGGCCTGATCGACGGCATCGTGGGCATGTGGCTGGCCCCCGTGACCGTCCATTGACGTCGAGACGGGTCGTCGTGGCGGAGAGGCGGTTCGGTACGTGGCACCCAGGGCGGTGACGCGGGCCCAGTTGGCCGGTGCGGCTCGGGCCGCGCTGGGCGGCGGACGCCAGTTGGAGGCGGTCGAGCGGGTCGCGGGCGGCAGCAAGAAGGGCGTGTACCGCCTGGTGATGGACGACGCGACGACGGCGATCGCCTACCTGTGGGACGACTCCGAGAACTACTGGCCCGAAGAACCGAACGGCTTCAACGGCCCCAGGCCTGGTTCACCGCGTCGACGATGTGGTGGTAGCCGGTGCAGCGGCAGAGGTTTCCGGCGAGGAGTTCTCGGATCGAGTCGTCGTCGGGGTGGTCTTCGGGGTTGGCCGCCGACAGCGTGACGATGAAACCTGGTGTGCAGAAGCCGCATTGGAGGCCGTGGCAGTCCTTGAAGGCCTGTTGCACCGGGTTCAGGCCTTCTTCCGGGGTGAGGCCTTCGACCGTGGTGACCTCGGTTCCGTCCGCCTGGACCGCCAGGGTGATGCAGGAGCGGGCCGGTTCGCCGTCGATCAGGATCGTGCACGCTCCGCAGACGCCGTGTTCGCAGCCCGCGTGGGTTCCGGTGCGGCCGAGGTCGTCGCGCAGGAAGTCGACCAGCAGGCGGCGCACCGGCACCGTGCGCTGGACCCGGTGGCCGTTGACGGTCAGCGTGATTTCTCTGGTGGGGGAGGGGTTTTCAGGCATTCGCCACCTGCTTCAGGGCTCGCTGCACGGCCGCGCGGAGAGCGGCGCGCCGGGTCGCCGGGTCGGCGTGGAGGTCGTCCGGTGGAGCGGTGGAGTCGGCTGCCAGCTGGGCGGCGGTGTCGATCCTCTCGGCTTCCAGCGCTGTCCCGTCCAGTGCGGCTTCCGCTTCTGGGAGGCGCTGGACGGTGCCGCCGATGCCGAAACCGACCAGCCGCACCTCGTCGGAAAGCACCGCTGCGACGCCTGCGATGGCGAAATCGCCCGAACGAGGGCTTATCTCGGCGAATCCGCAGCGCGCATCGCGGATCGGCACGCGCACCTCGGTGAGGACTTCGTCAGCGGACAGCGAAGTCTCGTACGGCGCGACGAAAAGCTCGGCGGCAGGGATGGTTCGGCGGCCGTTGATGCCGGTCACCACGACTTCAGCGTCCAGAGCGGTGGCAGCCGCGCACAGCTCCGCGGCCGGGTCGGCGTGGGCCAGGGATCCGCCGACGGTGCCGCGGGAGCGGATCTGGTGGTGTCCGACGTGCCGCAGCGCCTGGCCGAGCAGAGGACAAGTCTCCCGGACCAGCTGCGAGGTCTCGGCGGTGCGCTGCCGCACGCCCGCGCCGATGACCAGGACGTCGTCCTCGCGGCGCAGCTCCGCCAGCTCCGGCAGGCGGCCGATGTCGACCAGGACGCTCGGCCGGGCGAGCCGGAAGTTCATCATCGGCAGCAGGCTCTGGCCACCGGCGAGGGCTTTCGCGTCCTCGTCCGAGGCGAGCAGCCGGACCGCTTCGGCGACGTCGGAGGGGCGGGCGTAGTGGAACGGTGGCGGCTTCACGACCGGGCCCCCTCGATCAGCCGCCGCACCGCCGACGGGGTCAGCGGGGTGGTGTCGACGTCGGCGACGCCCAGCGGTTCCAGCGCGTGCTCGACCGCGCGGGCGATCGCCGCCGGCGGTCCGATGATGCCCGCTTCACCAGCACCTTTGATGCCGAACGGGATTTCCGGTGCCGGACTGCAGAGCTCCTCGGTCGTGATGTCGGGGATCTCGCAGGCCGTGGGCAGCACGTAGTCGACGAACGTGGTGGCCAGCGGTTGCCCGTCCTCGTAGGGCAGCTGCTCGTGCAGCACCCCGCCGATGCCCTGCGCGACTCCGCCGTGGATCTGCCCGGCCACGGTCAGCGGGTTGATGATATGACCGCAGTCGTGCACCACCGCGTACCGCCGCACCCGCACGACACCGGTACCGGGATCGACCTCGACGACTGCGGCGTGCGTGGAGTTGGTGTAGTTGGCCGAGGCGTTCATCTTCCCGTCAGGGCGGGGCGCGTGGTCCATGCCCGGCGGTTCGTAGCTGGCGCGCGCGTCGAGTCCCGGATCGGTTCCCGGTGGCAGCTCGAACGTGCGGGTCAACGCCACCCGCGCCACCTGCGACCAGGGCACCGAACTGCCGGGGCTGCCGCGCACCTGGAACCCGCCGTCGGCCAGCTCCAGGTCGTCCGGCGAGGCTTCCAGCAGGTGCGCGGCGATCTCGGTTCCCTTGCGCCGCAACACTTCCGCGGCCTGCGCGATCGCGCCGCCGGCCACCACCGCGCTGCGGCTGGCGAAGCTGCCCAGACCGAACGGGGCCGTGTCGGTATCGCCCATCACCACCCGGACCTGGTCGATCGGCAGGCCCAGCTCCTCGGCGACGAGCGTGGCCACCATGGTGTGCGAACCCTGGCCCATCGCCGAAATCCCCACCGCGACGGTGACTCCGCCATCGGGGTCGAAGCGCAGGTCCGCCGAGTCCTGGCCGCTCCGGATGCCGGTGACCGCGAAGGCGCTGGCGGCCACGCCCTCGACGTAGGTGGCGTACCCGACGCCCAAGTGCGCGTCCGGGGTGCGTTGTCGCTCTTCAGCGAGCAGTTGCTCGCCGAGCTCGACCGCGCGCTCGAAGGCCTCGCGGTGGCTGCCCGAGTCGATCCGCGCACCTGCCGCGGTCTCGTAGGGCAGGTCGTCAGGGGCGAGGATCATCCGGCGGCGCAGTTCGAGCGGATCGATGCCCCGCTCGCGGCCGATCTTGTCCACCAGCCGCTCGATCGCGAAGGTGCCCTCCGGCATGCCGTAACCGCGGTACCCGCCGAGCGGTGTCTTGTTGGTGACCACGCCTTCCACCGCCACGCACTGGTGCGGGATCCGGTACGGCCCGCACAGCGAACCGACGGCGACCACGCTGGGGCCGAACCCGCCGGGGAACGTCTCGCCGGAACCCAGATCGGTGCGAATCCGCCCGCGCAGCGCGGCGATCGTGCCGTCGTCGCGGACCGCGGCGGACAGCTCGATGCGCATGTCGCGGGCGTGGCAGGAGGTCAGCAGGTGCTCGTGGCGGTCCTCGACCCAGCGGACCGGCCGGCGCAACCGCATCGCCAGCCACGGCACCAGGTACTCCTCCGGGTAGATCGTGTTCTTCTGCCCGAACCCGCCCCCGACGTCGGGCGTGATCACCCGGATGTCGCGCTCGGCCATGCCGAGCACGTCGGCCAGCATGGTGCGCACGAGGTGCGCGGCCTGGGTGGAGGTCCACACCGTGAGCCGGTCGTCGCGGTACTCGGCCACGACGCCGCGCGGTTCCATGGGAGCGGCCGTGCAGCGGTCGATCGTGTAGGTGCCGCTGATGGTGGGGAAGCGGCGGAACGCCTCGTCCACGGCCGGGTTCTCGGGCGCCATCGACAGCAACCGGTTGTCGCCCCACTCCGGGTAGAGCAGCGGAGCATCGGGTGCCAGCGCGGCATCGACGTCGTCGACGGCGGGCAGCGGTTCGAGGTCGACGTCGACGAGTTCGGCGGCGTCCTCGGCGAGATAGCGGTCGTCGGCGACCACGACGGCCAGCGGACAGCCGACGTAGCGGACCCGGTCGCGCGCCAGCGGGAAGTGCCGGACCGGGCGAACCCACTGCACCAGGTCCGGAACCGGCCCGATGCCCAGCTCAGGACCGCTGATCGCCACGTGCACCCCGTCCGACTCCAGCGCCGCCGAGGTGTCGACCCCGCGGACCAGGGCGTGCGGCAGCTCGCTGCGGACGAACGCGGCCTCGACCATGCCGGGAAGCACCACGTCGGCGAGGAAGCGCCCCCGCCCGGCGACCAGCCGGTCGTCCTCCACCCGGGGCACCCTCGCGCCGAGCAGCGAAGGGCGAGCGCTCTGCATCGGACGCACCATCCGGCCTCCCGGGTCACCGCGCGGCAGAAGCCCCCGCAGCACCGACCACAGGGGGCGATCCCTACGAAGCCTGCTGCACCCCGGCACTCACCCGCAATCCACCGGAAGGACGCCACCCGCCGGAGCGACGACTTCGGGCAGAGACGTCCGAAAACCTCCGTCGTCGCTGGTCAAGCCCCGTGAGTACTTTGGGTTGCTATAGCGCCCCAAAAGACTCACGGGGCGCCACCTGCGGAAATGCCGCGCTCGCAGTCGGGTCAGAGCCAGTTCTTGCGCTTGAAGATGGTGTAGAGGCTGAGGCAGACCGCGAGCATCAGGACCACCGCGAACGGGTAGCCGAGGGGCCAGTGGAGTTCCGGCATGAGGTCGAAGTTCATGCCGTAGACCGTGCCGATCAGGGTGGGGGCGAACAGGATCGCCGCCCACGACGAGATGCGCTTGATCTCCTCGTTCTGGGCCAGGCTGGCCTCGGTCATCTTCTGCATCTCCTCGTTCTGCGCCTGGGTGACCAGCGTGGCGTTGACGGTGAGGATCTTGTCCAGCAGCTGCCGGAAACCGTCCACCCGCTCGCCGACCGTCGTCGCGTGGTCGGCGACGTCGCGCAGGTAGCGCTGCAGCTCCTGGTCGATGCCGTACTTGTCGAACCCGGCTTCCAGGCTGCGCAGGATGTTCAGCAGCGGCTGCGTCGCGCGCTGGAACTCGATGACCTCGCGGGACAGCTCGTAGATGCGCCGCGATGCGTGCGGTTCGGCTTGGAAGACCTCGGTCTCGATCTCGTCGATGTCGTTCTGCAGCCCGGCGATCACCGGCGCGTAGCCGTCGACGACGTTGTCCAGCACCGCGTACAGCACCGCCTCGGGTCCGCGGCGCAGCAGGTCGGGGTCGTCCTCCATGCGCTTGCGCACCGCCGACATGTCGGGGGACTGGCCGTGGCGGACGGCGAGCACGAAGTTCGTGCCGATGAACAGGTGCAGCTCGCCGAAGCTGACCTCCTCGGTCTCGTCCACGTAGGTCGCGGCGCGCAGCACCACGAACAGCGTGTCGCCGTAGCGCTCGATCTTGGGGCGCTGGTGCGCGACGATCGCGTCCTCGACGGCGAGCTCGTGCAGGTCGAACTCCTCGGCCGCGGCCAGCAGCTCCTCCTCGGCCGGCCGGTACAGCCCGATCCAGGCCATCGTGCCGGGTTCGCTGCGCAGCTGCCGGTAGGTCTCGGCCAGGCTCGGCGGGGTCGAGGTGCGGACCCCGTCGCGGTAGATCGCGGTGTCGATCAGCGGCCGGTCGGCCAGCGGCCGGTCGTCGTCCGCGCGCGGGTCCATCGAGTGCTCGGGCGCTTGGGGCTCGACGATTCGCCGCGGTTTGCGCAGGGACCGGGGACGCCATTCGGGCACGAGAACCTCCTGGGTGCGGGAGCAGGCGTTGGCCGAAGACCTCGCTGTCCACGATCGTGGTGAGGGTACCCAGCGACGGGTCGGCTCCGCTCTCCCGGACACCGGCCGGTCGGGGCGCGTTCCCGCGTCGGGCGCCCGCCGGGGCAGTGCTCCGGGTGGCGGTGTTGACCTCTACCATTCGGGGGTGGCCGCCTACGACTTCGACGCCTTCGAGCACCTGGACGCCTCGAGCCTGCCGCTGCGCCAGCAGCGGATCCTGGCCACGATCCAGGATTGGGTGAACCGGTACGGGTACTCGCCGAGCACCCGCCAGATCGGCGAAGCCGTGGGACTGCGCTCGTCCTCCTCGGTGTCGAAGCACCTGAACGCGTTGGAGGAGAAGGGTTTCCTGCGCCGCAGCGCCACGGTGTCCCGCCCGATGGACGTGCGGGCGTTCCTGCAGCCGACGGCGGCGAGCGGGTCGGAGACGTCGGTGCCGGTGCCCGTGGTCGGTGACATCGCGGCCGGTACCCCGATCACCGCGGACGAGCACCTCGACGACGTGATGAGCCTGCCCCGGGAGCTCACCGGCCGCGGCACCGTGTTCGGCCTGCGGGTGCGAGGCGACTCGATGGTCGACGCGGCGATCTGCGACGGCGACATCGTGGTGGTCCGCCAGCAGCAGGAAGCCCACTCCGGCCAGATCGTGGCGGCGATGATCGACGAGGAAGCGACGGTGAAGGTCTACCGCCGCCGCAACGGCCACGTCCTCCTGGAACCCCGCAACCCGGCCTACGAAGTGATCGACGGCGACAACGCAGTCGTCCTCGGCGTCGTCGTCTCAGTCCTCCGCAGCGTCTGAGCACTGCACTGCGGTCGTGAGCGCGCAGCAGTGCTCCACCCCGACTCCGCACTCACGACCCGAGGGCGCAGGCGTTTGGGACACCGCATGGGCGAGGGCGTCGCGCAGGGATTTGCTGGCGCGGTTCGTCCGCCGAGTTCAGGTCGGACAAAAGGCATGCTCCAGAATTGGTCGGAAACTACGCGGTCGTCGGAATTCCGCCCAGCGACCGCTCGGCGCTGTCGAGGAGCTCTGCGTAGGTCAGGACCTCTACCCGGTTGGTGTGCGTGTTGAGCGTTCGAAGGACCTGGTTGAGATCCTCTTCCGCCAGGTCCGGGTGCAGGGCGGGATGCCCGATAAGGACCAGCGCACTGGCCCGGCGGGTCTCGATGCCGAACTCCTCGCGGATGCGCTGTCGGTTCTCGTCCAGCCCCACCAGGTAGTTGATCGCCTGTCCCACGGCATCGTGGACTTCGGAGGTCGGTACCCATGCGTTGCGATGGCGCTTCACCAGAGCACGGGCACCCATGGCCCGTTTGAGCTCGACCAGGTGCAGGGTGCCGTCTGCGCGCAGCAGAGGTATGTCCACTTCATCGCCAGAAACAAGCCGCCGGTGAGCTGCTGTCCGGATGAACTGCCCGCCGAAGATCCACGGCTGCGTTTGAAGAGCACGCTGCAGATCGTGTTCGGTGGCAGCGGGATCTTCTGAAAGGCCGCGGAGCTCGGTGATGCTGGCCGCACGACGTTTCAGCTCGGCGGCTTTCAGCAGTGATTGGCCGTTCTCGTCCTCCGCCAGGACCTTGAGCGCTTCCGGTGACATGGCGATCCGTCCGGCAGCTTCAGCCGGATCCTCCACGTCAACGCGGTTACGCAGGACGCGTTCCAACCAGAGTGCCATCTCGGCACTGCCTCGAACTATTTTGTAGCGCCCTGGCTGGTCTGCGGGGGCCTGCAAGAACGGTAGGTCTTCTCGAAGCCCGACGAAGTAGTTGAACAGCTCGTTCGCGGTGGCGTCGGGATGTTCGCGGAGGAACCGGCGTCCTTGCTCCTCCCAGAAACCAAGTGCTGCGTTCGCAGTGCTCGCCAGGAAGTCCCGGTGCGCTGGGTTTCGTTCCTTTCCTTCCTGAAAGAGCCGGTAGTTCTCCTCGAATGAAGGTCTCAACAGCCTTCCGGTGCTGTAGTCCAGCGAATCTTGCAGGAGTCGCACAACGTGCCATTCGTCTTCTTCTGAAGCGCGCAGGCGGGCTTGTTCCAGTAGCCTGACCAGGGTTTGGCCGCCTCGACGATGTCGTCCCTTTCCGCTTCGAAGATGGGTCAGCACAGCGGCGACAGCTTCCTTGACCTCAGGGGCAGCGGTCTCAGCAGCGATGCCTTCCAGCTGCTCTTCCAGCGCAAAATCCGCTCTGATCTCCACGACTCGCCATTGTGCGTGAGGCACCGACACCGGCGTGGGTTCGTGCACGTATTCGCGGCCACGTGGAGTGCGGGGGAAGTCCGGTGGCCAGCGGCACTACGGTGTGGGCATGGACAGCGTTGAGGGGATTCGCGGCAGGTTGCGGGATTTCGCGGCGGCGCGGGACTGGGAGCAGTACCACACGCCGAAGAACCTGGCGATGGCGCTCAGCGGGGAGGCCGGGGAGCTCGTCGCGGAACTGCAGTGGGTCGACGACGACGGCGCCGCTGCGGGTTTGGCCGAAGGCGGGCTCAAGGAGCGGTTGGCCGATGAAGCCGCCGACGTCCTGCTCTACCTCATCAGGCTGACCGACGTCTGCGGCATCGACCTCGTCGAAGCGGCCAACGCCAAGATCGACCGCAACGAGACGCGGTTCCCCCCGACCGCCTGAGCGTTCTCGGCGGTCAGGGGGCCATTCTGGTCCACTGTGGACCGGGATCGGTGATCAGCCGCGCGACTCGCGGCGCTGCTCGGCCTTCTCCTTGCGCTGCTCGGCCTTGGCCCGGACGCGGGCGGCTTCCCGCTTGGCCTCGAGCAGGGTCTCGCGCTCCTGCTGGAGCCACTCCGGGTCCTCCTCCTTGAGCGCGTTGATCTGCTCGGTGGTGAGCGGGTCGGTGATGCCGTTGCGGGTCAGGCCGCCGATGGACACGCGCAGCCGGGCCGCGACGACCTGGCGCGGGTGCGGGCCGTTGCGGCGCAGCTCGCGCAGCCACTCCGGCGGGTCGGCCTGGAGGGCGTTGAGCTCATCGCGCGAGACGACACCCTCCTGGAACTCCGCGGGGCAGGCTCCGAGGTACACGTCGAGCTTCTTCGCCGCGGTCGCGGGCTTCATCGTCTGGGAGGTCTTGCGCGATGTCATGCCCCCAGGGTATCGACCCGCACCCGCACCACCTGCGGTGACGCCCGGTAACCTGTGGCGCGTGACTGGTTCGGACGAGCAGCCCTCGTTCACGCTCGCGTACGTGCCGGGCGTGACGCCCGGCAAGTGGGTGCGCAAGTGGGCGGAGCGGATGCCCGACGTGCCGCTGGACCTCGTCCAGGTGTCCGCCGCCGATGCCGCCGACCTGGTGCGCGGCGGCGAGGCCGACATGGTGCTGCTCCGGTTCCCGACCGACCGCACGGGCCTGCACGCGATCCCGCTCTACACCGAGACGACCGTGGTGGTCGTGCCGAAGGACCACGTGATCTCCGCCGTCGACGAGGTGACCAGCGAGGACCTGGCCGACGAGCTCGTGCTGCACCCGCTGGACGACACCCTCGGCTGGGAGCGCCCGCCCGGCCAGCCCGCGATCGAGCGCCCGGCCACGACCGGCGACGCCATCGAGCTGGTGGCGGCCGGGGTGGGACTGCTCGTGGTCCCGCAGTCGCTGGCCCGCCTGCACCACCGCAAGGACCTCGTCTACCGGCCGTTGACCGACGCCCCGCAGTCGCGCGTCGCGCTGTCCTGGCTGGAGGAGGAGACGACGGACCTGATGGAGCAGTTCATCGGGATCGTCCGCGGCCGGACGGTCAACAGCACGCGCGGCCGCCCGCAGACCCCTCCGGAGGAGAAGCGCAAGCGACCGGCCGAGACCAAGAAGCCGACCGGTCGCCCGAAGCCGCGCGGCGCGGGGAACTCCCGAGGTGGCAGGCACGGCAAACCCCGCCGCCGCTAGCTGTCGAAGCTGGCGAAGTAGGCGGCGGCCATGTCCTCGCCGCCGTGCCCCAGCTCCGTGGCCCGGTTGAACCGCTGTGCTGCAGCTTCAGCGACGTCGAGGCGGACACCGTGCTCACGGCCGGCCTGGACGATCAGCTCGGCGTCCTTCGCCGCGGTGGTCACCGCGAAGCTGGGCGGGGTCAGCCGGTCCTCCAGGATCGCCGCGCCCTTCGCGTGCAGGTAGCCCATGTCCAGCGCGCCGCCGCTGATGATGTCGAAGAACCCCTGCGGGTCCACGCCCAGCCCCTTGGCCAGCGCGAGCGCTTCACCAGCGGCGTTGGTGACGGCGAGGACCCAGCTGTTGGCGACGAGCTTGAGGCGCGTGGAGCTGGCCGCGGCACCGTCCTCGCCGGTCCACACGGTGCGCGAACCCACTGCGTCGAACACCGGTGCCACCGCAGGCCGGCCCTCGGCCGGTCCGGCGGCCAGGACGACGAGCTGTCCGTCCTCGGCGGGCTGGCGGGTGCCGAGGACGGGGGAGTCGAAGAAGAGCAGCTGCTGCTCGCGGGCCAGCTCCGCCATCTCGCCGACGTCGCCGATGCTGGACGTGGTCGACTGGATCCAGGCCGTGCCGGGGCGGGCGGCTGCCTGCCGCATCACCTCCAGCGCGGCAGCGCCGTCGTGCAGCATCGTGACGACGACGTCGGCGTCGTGCACCGCTCCGGCGGGCGTGTCGGCGACGTGCGCTCCGTCGGCTGCCAGCGGCTCGGCCTTCGCCCGCGTGCGGTTCCAGACGTGCACGGTGTGACCAGCGCGGATGATGTTGCGGGCCATCGCAGCGCCCATGATCCCCGTGCCCAGCACAGCCACGGTCCGTGCCTCGCTCATGAAGTCCTCCCCGGTCGGTGGTGTCCCTCCCCGCCAGACAAGCAGCTGGCCCGCCACCACGCCAGGCGGAGTGCCCAGCTCCTCAGCAAATCGTCCACTGTGGATTTGCGCGGGGTCGCGCGTCCACCGGTGAGGTGGGCGTTCCGGACACTAGACTCGGAGTATGGAATCCAGACCCGAGCAGCGTCCGTCCCTGCGGGAGCGGCAGAAGCGCCAGACGCGGGCGGCCATGCTCGACGCCGCCGCCGAGCTGATCGGGGAGCGGGGCTTCCGCGAGACCACGATCGACGACATCGCGAAGGCGGTGGGGGCGAGCCGGGCGACCTTGTACTCGTACTTCCCGAGCAAGGACATGATCGTCCGCGAGATCGTCATCGAGATGTGGGATCGCGCGGAGTCGCTGTACCAGGACTTCGGGGCGCTCGAGGAGTGGACGCGGGCGAGCATCGCCGGGTGGGTCGAGCACGTCGTCGCCGCCTGGGAGAAGGACGCCGACCGGCTGCGGGTGCAGAGCTCCGGGCTGGTCCGCTACGACGAGTTCTACCTCGACTACCACCACCGCTTCGTCGCGGCGCTCACCGCGAACGCGGTCTTGTGGCAGCGCTTCGACGAGGCCGACGTGCAGCGCCGCGCGCTGCTGCTGATCAGCGGCCTGGAGCTGTTCCTCAACACCTGGCTGGTGCGCGGCTGGCCGGCGGACCGGGCCGGCGCGATCGAGACGATCACCGACGTCTGGTGCGCGGCGCTGCGCGTCGACTGAAGTCCCGCGCTCAAGCGAAACTCCCGCGGCCGGGCGGAAAAGCGCACGCGGGCGTCACGACCCGACCTTCCCGGTCACGTCGGGGGCGATCTTGATCTTCGCCCAGTCCGCCCGCGCCTCCGGCCCCAGCCGGCCGACGAACGCGTCGAGCTGCGCCCACAGCGAGCCGGCGATCGTCATCGACTCGGGCGCCAGCACCTGGTCGATCAGCTCGGACCACGCCTCGGGCACGTGCTCGGCGGCCTGCGCTCCCCGCGTCTCGGCCTGGACCACGCGGGTGACCAGCCCGCCGCCGACGGCGAAGGCTTCGCCGGTGAGCGTCGTGTCGCGGTGCAGGAGGTACGTCGCGAAGGCGGCCACGGCCTCCGGCGGGAAGTGGGTGGAGATGAAGTCCGAGAAGCCGGGCTGCTCGATGCCCGCGGTCGAGCGGGTCCACGCGGCGGGCAGGATCGTGTTGGCCCGCACGCCGACCGGTCGGCCGAGGATCGCCTGGGTGCGCGTGAGCGAGAGGATGCCGCCCTTGGCCGCGGCGTATCCGGGCATCGCGGGTGCGCCGTAGCTGCCGTTGGACGAGATGTTCAGGATTCGTCCCGCGCCGGTGGCGGCGAGGTGCGGCCAGGCCGCCTCGCTGATCCGGTGCGCGCCGCGCAGGTGCACGTCGACCTGGGTGTCGAAGTCACCGCCGGCGCCCGCGTTGTTGATCACGATGTCGAGCCGTCCGAAGGCGTCCGCGGCGGCCTGCACGATCTGCTCGGCCTCCGCCACGACGTCGCCCGTCACCCCGACGGCGATGCCGCCCTCCGCCTCGATGATCCGCACCGCCTCGTCGGTGCCGGGCGGGGTGGCCGAGCCGGTCCAGTCGCGGCCGAGGTCGTTGATGACGATCCGGCAGCCGCGAGCCGCCAGCAGCCGGGCGTAGGCGAGCCCGAGGCCGAACGTGGAAACGCCGGTGATCAGGGCTACTTGGTCGTCGAAGCGCAGTTGATCCATGGCGGCCGGACCTTTCTCGAGGGGCTCCGGATGCGGCGTTCGGGCGAACGGAATCGCGACGGTAGTCGACCGGGAGCCCCTCGGGTAGACCAGGAGGCGAAATTTCGAGCCATCGATATGAAAACCGAGACGTGAGTATGGACAAGGCTCCCTCGGCCGCTTAGTGTCCTGGCTCACAACGTCGTTCGGCCTCGATCTCCGGCCGTCCGACGAGCTCCGTCCGGACCGTTCGCACCGGCGCGGACCCGCTGCGCCGCGACTTCCCGTCATGCCCCTGCTAGGAGTCGCCTTGTCCGCTTCCGCTCCTGCCCACGTCCTCGACGTCGACGAGCTGCGCGCGCACCTGAGCCGGGCCGACCCCGCGGTGCTGCTGGCCGTGCTGGCCCAGGTCACCCGTGATGCGTCGGTGCTCGACGAGTTCGGCGGCGCGCTCACCCACGTGCCGGATCCGCCCGAGCTGGCGGGCCGCACCGACACCGCCACCGCTGCGGCGATCATCGACCGGCTGGTCGCGGCGCTGACCGCGGACCGGACACCGGAGAGCGGCCCGGCCCCTGACGACCTGGCGTTCTTCACGAGGCTGGTGCCGATCGCGATGGGCGTGACGCCGGGGCCGGAGTACTACCCGATGTTGTTGGAGCAAGGGGGTTTTCAAGCCGCCCAGCCGGTCGAGCCGCTGCCGTCGACGATCGACCTGGCCATCATCGGC
Source organism: Saccharopolyspora oryzae (assembly GCF_027853915.1). Lineage (GTDB taxonomy): Bacteria > Actinomycetota > Actinomycetes > Mycobacteriales > Pseudonocardiaceae > Saccharopolyspora > Saccharopolyspora oryzae. Next base: position 11,473 of record NZ_JAQGLA010000093.1, on the reverse strand, counting down.
GGCGGTCTGGCCGGGATCGCCGCCGCGCTCGCCGCGCAGCGGGAGGGCGTCCGGTACCGGATCTACGAGCGCAACGACGACATCGGTGGCACCTGGCTGACCCAGACCTATCCCGGCGTCGGGGTCGACACGCCGTCGTCGTACTACTCGCTGTCCACCGAGATCAACCCCGACTGGACGAGCTACTACCCGAAGGGCGGCGAGTACCAGGAGTACCTGCGCGAGGTCGTCGACCGGCACGGCATCCGGCAGAACGTCCTGCTCGGCACCGAGGTCGAGGCCCTGACCTGGGACGACGATGCCGCCCGCTGGCGGATCCGGGTGCGCGACGCCGACGGCACCCGCGTCGAGGACGCCGCCGCGGTGCTGACCGCGGCCGGCTACCTCAACCGGCCGCAGTACCCGAAAGCGCCTGGGCGGGAACGCTTCCAGGGCATCAGCGTGCACTCCGGCGAGTGGCACTCCGGCATCGATCTCACCGGCAAGCGGGTCGCCGTCATCGGTGCGGGCTGCACCGCGGCCCAGATCGTCGACGCGATCGCCGACGACGTCGCCCACCTGACCCTGTTCCAGCGCCAGCCGCACTGGGTGGCGCCGCGCAAGCGCGACAGCGACGACGTTCCCGAGCACCACCGCTGGCTCGGCCGGCACGTGCCGTTCTACGCGAACTGGTTGCGGCTCAAGGCGTTCTGGGGATCCGCCGACAACGGCTACCCGGTCGTCATCGTCGACCCGGAGTGGGCCGCCACCCACCGGTCGATCTCGCCGGCCAACGACGTCCTGCTCCAGGACTGCCTGGCCTACATCGACCGCACCTTCGGCGCGGGCTCGGAGCTGGCGGCCAAGGTGACCCCGGACTTCGCGCCGTTCGGCAAGCGGATCATCCGCGACCCGGGCAGCTACTACGCCGCGCTCACCCGCGACCACGTCGACGTCGTCGTCGCCGAGCCCGCGGAGATCACCGAGCGCGGCATCCGGATGCCTGGAGGCGACCTGGTCGAGGTCGACGCCATCGTCTACGCCACCGGGTTCCACCTCGACTTCCTGTCCGATGTGGACATCCGGGGGAGGGGCGGTGTCCGGCTGGTCGACGAGTGGGCCGACAACGACCCCCGCGCCTACCGGGGCGGCACCGTGCCGGGATTCCCCAACTTGTTCGTCGCCAATGCGCCCAACGCGAACCCCAGCCACGGTGCGGGAAACAACTTCGGCATCGAGGTCACCGTGCACTACCTGTTCGAGTGCCTGCGCCTCCTCGCCGAGCGGGGCGCCCGATCGCTGGAACCGACGCGCGCCGCCTACGAGGAGTACGTCGCCCGCATCGACGCCGACATGGAGCGCACCGTCTGGCGGCACACCCCGACCGCGCACACCTACTACCGCAACGCCCGGGGCCGGGTGATCCTCGCTTGCCCGTGGCGGCTGGTCGACGTCTGGACCGAGCACCGGCGGCCCGACCCGGCGCACTTCACCCTCCGCTGATCGACCCGAGTCGCTCGACGAAAGCGAGTTCCCATGTCCGTCTCGGCCTCCGGTGGCCCCGCCACCACTGAAGACCCGGAAAGACGTTCCACCGGCTACTGGGTCGGCGTGCTGCTGATCCTGCTGCTGCTCACCGAGCAGTCCGCCCTCGGCTTCTCCCTGATCGCGCCCGCGCTTCCGCAGGTCGCCGCCGAGTTCCCCGGCAGCCAGGTGGTCTGGGTGATGACGGCGTTCACGCTGTCCGGCGCGGTCGCCTCGCCCATCATCGGCAAGCTGGCCGACCGCTACGGCAAGAAGCGGATGCTCGTCGTCACCGCCGCCGTCGGTGCGCTGGGCGCGTTGATGTCGGCGACGGCACCGGCGTTCGCCGTCCTGGTGGCCGGCCGGTTCCTCTCCGGCATCGCCTTCGCCTGCATGGCACTGGGGTACACGCTGATCAGGGACACGTTCCCGGTGCGGATGCAGTCGATCTCGATCAGCATCGCCAACACCGGCGTCGGCGCGGTCGGCGTCGGCTCGCTGCTGGTGGCCGGTGTGCTCATCGACCAGTTCGGGATGCGCTCGGTGTTCTGGTTCGCGTTCGGCTTCTGCGCCCTCGGTGCTCTGCTCGCGGCGCTGGTCGTGCAGGAGACGCCGATCCGCACCCGCTCGCGGATCGACTGGATCGGCGCGGCCCTGGTCACCGCCAGCATGTTCGTCGTCATGTTCGGCCTGTCCCGGGGCAAGACGTGGGGCCTGTTCGACTCCCGGACGCTGACCTTCGTCGGCATCGGGCTGGTCGGCTTCGCCATCTGGGTGTGGTGGGAGCGCCGCACACCGGAACCGCTGATCCGCCTGGACCTGTTCGCCAACCCGGGCTTGCGCTACACGGTCATCGCGGGCGGTATCGCCTACGGCGCCACGACGCTGCTCGCGACCCTGATGCCGATGCTGCTGCAAGCGCCGCAGAGCACCGGATACGGGTTCGGGCTCTCCGCGACCCAGATGGCGGGGTGGCTGCTGCCCGGGCAGCTCGCGATCGTCGCGAGCGGGTTCATCGCCGGCGCCACCGCGCGTTCGCTCGGCTTCCGCAACCACCTCACCCTCGGCGCGGCGGCCATCGCGGTGTCGGCCGTCGTGCTCGCCACCGTGCCCACCGCGCCCGCCGTGATGGTGCTGATCTGGGTGGTCTTCGGACTGGGCTGCATGATCTACGCCGCCGTCCCGAACCTCGCCCTGCTGACCCTGCCCGAGACGGAGCGCGCCGTCGGGTCGAGCTTCGTCGGCGTCGCCCAGACCATGGCCGGAACCCTGATCTCGACGATCGGGTTCACCGTCCTGGCGCACTTCGTGGTCGCCACTGGCCCGAGCGGTGCTGCCTACGAGGCGGGCGGTTTCCGAGGCGCGTTCCTGGTCGCTGCTGCTGCCGCAGCGATCGGCGCCCTCGCGTCCTTCGCGGTACCCCGCACCCTGCAGAACCGGAGCGTGAGCTGATGACCACGGCGAAGAGCCTGCTGCCGACCCCGCGGTTCGTCGACACCAACGGCGTCCGGCTGGCCGTCCACGAGGCGAAGCCGGAGCGCGCCACCCGGGACGTGTGCGTGGTGCTCTGCCACGGTTTCCCGGAACTGGCCGCCTCCTGGCGGCACCAGCTCCGACCGCTGGCGGATGCCGGATTCCACGTGCTCGCACCGGATCTGCGCGGCTACGGCCGTTCGACCGGCCCGGCCGACCCGACGGCGTACAGCATCGCGGAGACGACCGCCGACGTCGCCGGCCTGATCGCCGACGCGGGCTACCAGAGCGCGGTGGTGGTTGGCCACGACTTCGGCGGCATGATCTCGTGGTGGATGCCGCACCTGCATCCCGAGCGGGTGGCGGGCGTGATCACCCTCAACACGCCGTTCGGCTACTCCCGCGAGGACCCGCTGGAGAAGTACTCGCAGGCGTACGGGCCGCGCAACTACGTCGCGCACTTCCAGACCCCGGAGCTGCAGGAGCTGATGGAGCGCGATCCGGCGCGGACGCTCCGGTTCTTCTTCCGCCGCGACACCGGATCCGGGACGACCCTCTCGCGAACCGGTCGGCACGACCCGGAGTCGATGAGCTACAGCCACCTGCTCGCCGAGGACGAGGCCACCTGGCCCGGCGAGGTGCTGGTCGGCGACGACGAACTCGCCCACTACGCCGAAGCGTTCGCCCGCACGGGCTTCGGCGGACCGCTGAGCTGGTACCGGAGCATCCCGGGGAACTGGCGCGTGCAGTCCGAGCTGTTCCCGGACGGCGCGGTCCCGAAGCTGACCGTGCCGGCGTTGATGATCGCCGCTCGCCGGGACCCGATCTGCCACCCGGACCTGAGCGACGACCTGCTCCGGTACGTCGAAACCCTCGAGCGGCGGATGCTCGACACCGGCCACTGGACCCAGCAGGAGGACCCGGAGGGCACCAACGAGATCCTCGTGGAGTGGCTCACCCGCCACTTCTGACGCGATCGGGTCTGCGAAGGCAAAGCCCGAACGGCCAACCGGCTCCGCTCGCCGGGAGTGCGCGCGGGGGCCTGAGGAAGCGCCTCCGGCCCCGCGCGCTCACGTCTCCAGGAGGGCGCGGCGCTTCCTGGGGGCTGCGACGCTGCTCCTGATCACGAGTTCGCTGTCCAGGCGGATCTCGCGCCGGCGCAACGGCTCGTCGGAGTTCATGCGGCTGTGCAGCATTTCCACGGCGTTGCGGGCGAGGGCGTCGAGCTGGTGGCGGACGACGGTGATCTGCGGCGTCATCAACTTCGCCCACTCCGCGTCGTGGAACACCACCACCGAGAGGTCCTCGGGCAGTCGCACACCGCATTCCTGCAGGTAGCGCACGACGTGGGCGGATACCGCGGTGTTGCCGACGACGAGCGCGGTCGGGGGCTCGTCCAGCCCGGCCATCGCGCGCACCGCGTTCTCCACCCCGCTGCGCTGGAAGGCCAGTTCTGCCACCAGGGCCGGGTTTTCGGCGATGTCGTGCTCGCCCAGCGCCCGGCGATAACCGTCGATCCGCTCGCGTCCGGTCGAGGTGGTGCTCGGTCCGCTCACCAGCGCGATGCGGCGGTGCCCGCGTTCGAGCAGCGCCGTCGTCGCGGCATGGGCCGCGCTCTCGTTGTCCATGCCGACGACGTCGATCCCCGGGATGCGGTCGATGACCCGATCGACGAAGGTCAGGTCGATGCCGAGGTCCCGCATGTGCCGCCAGGCCGCCGCGTTGCCCGTGCCCGGTGCGGCGATCACGCCGCGCACCCGCTTCTGCATCAGCAGTTCGATGCTCCGCAGTTCCATCGCCGGATCCTCTTGCGTGGTGGTGAGCAGGACGCCCAGGCCGAACTCGGCGGAGTGCCGGACGACGTGCTCGGCGAGGTGGGCGAAGAACGGGTTCGCCACGTCCGCCAGGACCAGGCCGATGGTGTTCGTGGTGCGGGTGCGCAGTTCCCGGGCCGCGCTGTGCGGGCGGTAGTCGAGCGCCTTGATCGAGGCGAGTACCCGCTTGCGGGTCCGCTCCGAGACCGATCCGTTGGCATTGACGACTCGCGACACCACGCCGGGCGACACCCCGGCGTGCTCGGCCACGTCCTTGACCGTCGGTGCCCGGCCGCGTGCCATGGTCCTCCTCCGCTTCCCGCCGTCCGCCACCTTCGCGGCCCGGAGCTTCGCCGCTCCGGGCGATTTCACCCTACGGGTTGACACCGATGTGGCCGGATGGCACAAAGTACAACGTTGCACATCTCGTATAACGTTATACATGACTGACGAGGGAGTCAGCATGAAAGGCGTCCGAACTGCCTGCACCCGCATCTGCGACTGGCGAAATCGGCCTCTCGAAACCCCTGCGCCACCAGTGGGGACCCGATCATGAGCGCTCGGGATGTGCCCGCGGAGCGGGCGTGCTTGCCGGAAGTTCCCGCGGAACTCGCGCGGCGCAGGCTGAGCCTTGCCACGATCGCGAAGTTCTTCGGGCCGGGAGCGATCATCGCATCGTTGACCGTGGGCAGCGGGGAAACCGTTCTCGCGTCCCGGATGGGCGCGGTCTTCGGCTTCGCGGTGCTGTGGGTGGTGGTGGTCGGCACGGTCGCGAAGGCCGCGGTGATCTACTCCTCCAACCGCTACATCGTGCTGACCGGCGAGCATCCGATGAGCGGGTTGGCACGCGTGATCCCAGGGCCGCGCGGTTGGTTCCCGCTGCTCATCGGCACGTTGGCGGTGCTGTCCTTCCCCTTCGTGGCCAGTGCGCTGGCCTCGGGGATCGGCGGCTACCTGAACAAGGTCGTCGGCGGGCCGGCGGTCGCCTGGGGACTGGTGCTGCTCGTCCTGGCCGCCGCGATCGCCTGGTTCGGTTGGTACGCGCTGCTGGAACGCGCCCAGATCGCGATCGTCGCGCTGAAGGTGGCGCTGGTCGTGGTCGCGGTGTTCGCCGCGAACCCGCAGTGGCTCGACGTGCTCGGCGGCTTCGTGCCGCAGGGCCTCGGCTACGAGCCCTTCGTCTTCACCGAGTACCCGGAGATCGCCGCGCGGTCCGCTTGGGTGGAGGCCGTGGTCTTCATGGGCGGTCTCGGTGGCGGCATGTACGACTACATCGGCTACGCGGGCCTGATGCGGGAGAAGCGGTGGGGTGCGCTCGGGCTGCCGGGTCGCGACGACGTGGCATCGACCTCCGAGCCGCTGGAGCTGGTCGACACCCCGGAGGAGCGCAGCCGGGTGCGGGGCTGGGCCAGGGCGCCGCTGGGCGACGTCGTGCTGAGCTTCGCGACCATGGGGTTGACCGCGGTCGCCTTCACCATCACCGGCAAGGAGATCCTCGGGGCCGCGCACAACGTGCCCAGCGGGAACAACGTGCTGACCTACCAGGGCGACGTGCTGGGCATCATCCACCCGGTCCTGCGGTACTTCTACATCGTCGCGATCATCATGGTCTTCCTCGGCACCATGTACGCGATCTGGGAGGTCTACACCCGCACGACCCACGAATCGCTGTCCGCGGTGTCGAAGCGGGTGCGCGAGGGAGGCGTCGCGCGGACCCGCCGCTGGGTCTACGGCTACGTGCTGGTCGGCGGCGTCGCGCTGATCCTCACCGGGGCGGACCTGGTGTCGTTGATCAGTCCGGCGAACATCGTCGGCGGAACCGTCGCGGTGGGGATCTACGGGTTCGGCCTGCTGGTGCTGGAACGCCGGGTGCTGCCGAAGACCTTCCGGATCGGCCGCGTCGGGCGTTTGCTCATCGCCCTGTCCTCGACTGCGCTCCTCGTCGCCGGTCTCATCGCGCTGGCCCAGTACTCGGGGGTCCTGCGATGAGCGCCGCGTGGCGGATCACCCCCGGATACCTGCTGGGCACCGGATGTTTCCTGCTGCTGGCCGGTTTCCGGGTCGCCGAGGGATCGTGGTCCTGGGCCGCGATCTTCGTCCTGGCCGCCGCATCGCAGGTCTACCTCGGGTGGAAGGCCGCGCCGGCGCGGCCGAGCGGAGCACCGGCCCGGTCGAGCCGGACCAGCGGTGGTGTTCAGCGGAATGCCCCGATCTGGCGGGCGATGACCGCTTCGTCCTGCCTGCTCACCGTCGCGCTGCTGTTCGTCCAGCCGGTGCTGTCCGTGATCGCGGCCGCCATCGGCCTCTACTGCTCGTGGATGGTCGTCCGGACGCGAACCGGCGGCCGAGGTGCCGAAGTCTGATCGCGAAAACCGTTGTGCCACCGCGCCTTCGCGGCTCGGTGGCACAACGGTGCGTCAGATCTGGCCCTTGGCCGGGTCCCCGCCGGGCAGCGGTGCCATGACCGTGACGGCCGGGGCCGACTGGAGGAGTCCCGCCAGGGAGTCGTTGAGCCGCGCCACCGGCGCTCCGGCGGAGTGGGCGTCGAGGCGTTCCTGGGACTCCCACTTCTCGATGAGGACCAACGAGCCGTCCGCCGCGTCGTGCAACGCGTAGTGCACGCAGCCCGCTTCCTCGTGGACAGCCGGAAGTGCGGCCTGGATGGCCCGCTTCGCCGCGTCGCGGGATCCGGGCAGCGGTTCGAAGACGGCGGTGACGATCACTGGCATGGTCGCTCCGATCTGTTGCTGACAGGTCGAACTCGTGCGGTGCTGGCCCGTTCCAGGAACTCGGCGGCGACGCGGACGTGGCGGGGTCCGGGTGCGAGCTTCTGCCGCATGCGCGCGTGGATGAGCTCCACCGCGTGCAGCGCGAGCAGGTCGATCGGCTGGCGGACCGCGGTCAGCGGGGGGCGGATCAGCTCGGTCCACGGGTTGTCGTCGAAGACCACCACCGACAGATCGTCCGGAATGGACACCCGCGCCTGGAAGAGCATGCGCAGCACCACGCGCACCTGCGCGGTGTTGGCGACGATGAGGCTGGTCGGGGGCTCGTCCAAGCCCAGCATCTGCGCCACCACGTCTGCGCCGCGATCGCCGCGGAACGGCACCGGGCGCACCAGCCGGTCGTCCGGGGCCACGCCGTGCTCCTGCAGCGCCTGCTCGTACCCGCGAACCCGGTCGAACCCGGTCGTGGTGTCCAGGGGGCCGGACACGAGGCCGATCCGCCGGTGCCCGCGGGCGAGCAGGTGCGCGGTCGCGGTCGCGGCGGATTCGACGTTCTCGATGCTGACCACGTCCACCTGGGCGAGCCCGTTGATCGCCCGGTCCACGAAGGTCACCGGGATGTCCAGCGAGGCGAGCTTCTCCCAGCGCTCGACGTTGGCGCCGGTCGGGGTACCGATCAGGCCGCCGACGGAACGGTCCAGGAGGGTGTCGAGCGCCTGCGCCTCCAGGTGCGGGTCCTCCTGGGTGGTCATGAGCAGGATCTGCAGCTCGCGGGAGCGCGCTTCGGCGACCACGCGGTCGGCGAGCCGGGCGAAGAACGGGTTGGCCAGATCCGCCAGCAGCAATCCGATGGTGCTGCTCCCGCCCTGGCTCAGCTGGCGCGCGGCGGCGCGCGGCCGGTAGTCGAGGGCGTCGATCGCCGCCAGCACCTTCGCCCGCTTCTCGGGCGCGACGGGGCCGGTGTCGTTGAGGACGCGTGACACCACCGAGACGGACACGCCGGCCTGCGCGGCGACGTCTCGAATGGTTGCCGCCTTCTTCATGGAACTCCTTCCCGAGCTCGGACGGACCCTAAGCCACCGGGGCCGGCGGACCGGTGCGGGAGGTGGTCGGCGCGGTCGGGCGTTGACGGTCCGGAAATCGGGGTGGTACAAAACTGGAACCGTTACCACATGCTACCACCTCGGGAGTTCCGGTGAACTTGCACGATTTGCTGCTGGCGCGCGAACACGATGGCAAGCCGATCCGGGTCGGGGTCATCGGAGCCGGTCGCTTCGGCACGATGTTCCTCGCCCAGGTCCGGGCCACCCCGGGTGTGCACGTGGCGGCCGTGGCCGACATCGACCTCGCCCGTGCGCACCAGGCACTCAAGCTGGTCGACTGGCCGCCGGAAGCCGTGGCCGCCGATCTGGACGACGCGCTGACAAGCGACCGGACCGCGATCCTGCCCGACGCGAGCCGGCTGTTCACCCCGGACATCGACGTGGTCGTGGAGGCGACCGGGAACCCCATCGTGGGGACCTCGCACGCGCTCAAGGCCATCGAGACCGGCCAGCACATCATCATGGTGACCGTCGAGGCCGATGCGTTGCTGGGACCGGCGCTCGCCCGGCGGGCCGCCGACCGCGGGCTGGTCTACTCGCTGGCCTACGGCGACCAGCCCGCGCTGATCATGGAACTCGTGGACTGGGCGCGGACTTCCGGTTTCCAGGTGGTGTGCGCGGGCAAGGGCGCCAAGTACCTGGAGCACTACCACGAGATGAACCCGGACAACGTGTGGGAGAACTGGGAGTTCTCCAAGGAGCTCACCGATTCCGGGCAGCTCAACCCCTACATGCACACCGCGTTCCGGGACGGGACGAAAGCGGCCATCGAAATGGCTGCGGTCGCCAACGCCGCTGGCCTGGTCCCGTCCGACGAAGGGCTCACCTTCACCCCGGGTGACGTCGAGGAGATCGCCACCGTCTGCCGGCCGGCGGAAGTCGGCGGCGTGCTGGCGCACGAGGGATCGGTGGACGTCATGTCCAGCGTGACCCGCGAAGGCGACTGGATTCCGCACAACACGCAGGAGGGGGTCTTCGTCGTCGTCAAGGCCACCAACGACTACGTCTCGGGCTGCTTCGGGGAGTACCCGTGGCACCCGGACCCGACGAAGCAGTACGCCGCGCTGTACCGCCCTTACCACTACGTCGGGCTGGAACTCGGGATCACCATCGCCAACGCCGCCCTGCGCGGGGTGGCGACCGGTGCGCCGAAGGGCTTCTTCGGCGATGTGGTGGCGACCGCGAAGAAGGACCTGAAGGCCGGTGAGGAACTCGACGGCGAAGGTGGCTACACCGTGTGGGGCAAGCTGATCTCGGCCCGGGCCTCGGTCGAGCGGGGCGCACTGCCCATCGCGCTGGCGCACCACGTGGAGCTGCGGCGCGACATCCCGAAGGGCGCGGTACTCACCCGCGACGACGTGGTGCTCGACGACTCGTTCGCGCAGGTGCTCGAACTCCGGGCGGAAACGGAACAACTCCTCGCCCAGGGCTGACCCGACCCGCGACGATCGCGAGGACCGATGACGACACCCGCCGCACGTTCTGCCTCCCTGCTCGGGCTGGGACCGATGGGGGAGCCGATGGCGGCCAACCTGGTCCGCCGGCTCGGATCGCTCACCGTGTGGAATCGCACGCCGGAACGCGCGGCGCGCTTAGTCGAGCTGGGGGCTCGGCAGGCTGCGTCGCCGGCCGAAGCCGCCTGCGACGTGGTCCTCACGGTGCTGCCCGACCTGCCGCAGGTCGACTCCCTGCTCACCGGCCCGGAAGGCCTGTTGGCGGGTTGGCGCGGCAACGGCGTCGTGGATCCGATCCTGGTCGTGCACGGAACCGTCTCGCCCGTCGCGGTCCGGGAATTCGCCGAGCGCCTGCGAGCGGACCACGGCGTCCGGGTCGTCGACGCGCCGATGAGCGGCGGCGTGCCCGGCGCGGAACGCGGCTCGCTGAGCTTGATGGTGGGCGGCGATCCGAGTGCGGTGGAGTCGCTTGAGCCGGTGTTCTCCGCTGTCGCGGAAACGGTTGTGCGCATGGGGGAGTGCGGTGCCGGTCAGCTGGCCAAGGCGTGCAACCAGGTGGTGGTGGCGGGCACGATCGCGGCGTTGAGCGAGGCGCTCTGCCTGGCGCAGCGCTGCGGTCTGCCCCGAGCCGACCTGCTGCGGGCGCTCTCCGGTGGTCTCGCCGGATCGGAGGTGCTGAACCAGAAGTCGGCGCGATGGCTGAGCGAGGACTTCGCCGGTGGTGGTAGCGCCCGGAACCAGTTGAAGGACCTCGTGTTCGCCGTCGAAGCGGCGAACAGCGCCGGTGCGCCGTCGGAGGTGTCCGAGCTCTTGCGCGCCCAGTTCGGCAGGATGGTCGCCGCCGGTGACGGCGACCTGGACCACTCGGGCCTGATCCGAACCATCGCGAACGCGTGAGCGCCCGGACGACCACGACGCCGCTCGCTCAGCTGAACCCCGGCTCTCCTACCGGCGTCGTAGTCGGCGACCGGCCGTCCAGTCGGGGATTTCCCCGGTCGGCGCTGTCCGGTACCGCGTGGGAACGCGGGAACCGCATCGCTTGACCGCTCATCCCTCCCGCGCTGCCGAGAGGTGGGCCATCGCCGCTTCCTCCAGGTGCACGAGGTCGCAGGACACCGTCGCGTAGGTGAAGCCCTGCGCGAGCCGGCGCTTGGCGACCTCGCCGGTCGGAGTGTGGAAGCCCGCGGCGATCCCGGCGTCGGCGGCGGCCTCGGCGATCTTCACCACCGCCTCCTCGAACACGTCGTCCACGGCGGGGTCGGACGCGGTCGCGCCGCCGACGGCCAGGCGCAGGTCCGCCGGCCCGATGTAGACGCCGTCGAGACCGGGCGTCGCGCAGATCTCGGCGACGTTGGCCAGGCCCGCCGGCGTCGCGATCATCGCCAGGACCAGCACCGATT
>NZ_JAQGLA010000092.1 GCF_027853915.1 Saccharopolyspora oryzae | reverse complement strand
GCCTTCGACGTGGCCGGCTCCGGCCGGGTGCTGGCCGGCTCCGACGAGTCCGGATCGACGCAGCTGATCGAGCTCGTCGACGGCGCGAGCACCCGGTTGACCGCGCTGTCCGGCGCGGTGACCGGCCCAAACCCCCACCACACCGGCATCCGCCGTCCGGCCTTCCGCAAATTCAATGGAAATTGGACGTCCAATTTCCATTGAATTTGCGGAAGTCGTCTTCTGACCGGGCCAGTTGTCCCACTCGTTCGGAGCGAGGCAGTGCTCGGGAGAGGGGGCCGGCCTTCGGGTGGAGGCGGGTCAGTTGTCGATTCGGCGGGCGCCCAGTTCTCGTTCGAAGAGTTCGACCGCAGCGGCTTCCGGGTCCGGGCCGACCGGGGTGTTCGCGTCGTACGGGGAGGACTCGGCGAGCATCGCTTCCGGGTCTTCCTCGTCGTCGGTGACCGGCTTCGGGGCGCGCTGCGGCTCCGGACGCCTGGTCGGCTCCGGGGGCGGCGGGACGTCGTCCGGCGGCGGGGGCTCGTCGTCCGGCGGTTCGGGCGGCGGCGGGATGTCGTCCGGTTCCGGCGGCCGCGGCACCGTGCCCTGGCGCGGCGACTGGCCCCGCGCCTGCCCGTTGGACGGGCGCGACGGCTGAGCGCTCGGACGGCTGGGGGCTTGGTTGTTCGGCTGCTCGGCGGGCGCCGGGTTCGCGGACTCGGCGGCGGCAGCGGTCGACTTGCGCTGCAGGGGCTGCTTCGGAGCGGCCTGGCGCGCCGGAGCGGGCGGCGGGGCCGCACCGGCCTCGACGCACTGGATCTCCCACTCGGCATCGCCGATGACCTGGCACAACGCCTGCCGGACGAAGTCCAGCCGCCGCTGCTGCGCGAACTGCTTGACCAGCCCGGACGTCGGCATCGACAGCACGAGCGCACCATCGCTGAGGTCCTGCACGGTGGCGTTGAGCAACAGCGCCTGCGTCGGCCGGTTCAGCTTCGCGACGGCCTGCAGCACCTCGCTCCACACCTGCCGCACCTTCGCCGCGTCGTACCCGCCCGCGGCTCCCGCCGCGGCAGGCGCCGCTCCGCCGCGCTGTGCCTCAGCGGCTCCGCCGCCACGGCTCGCGTTCGCAGCGCTGCTCTGCGGCTCCGCCGCAGCCGCAGCACCACCGGCAACGCCGTTCCGCTGCTCCGCAGCTCCACTGCTCGGCGACGCCGCAGCGCCGCCTCCGGCGGCACCACTCCACGCTGCGCCGCTCTGCGGCTGCGCCGAAGCTCCGCCGGAAACCTCGCTCCGCTGCTCCGCAGCACCACTCCGCTGCTCCGCAGCACCACTCCGCTGCTCCGCAGCTCCGCCTGTCGCACCGGCCGGAGCCTGAGCCGCAACATCGCTCTGCTGCTCCGCAGCTCCGCTGCCCTGCGCGGCTCCACCGCTCTGCGGCTGCGCCGCGACAGCACCATCGCCTTGCCCAGCCGCGCCGCTCTGCTCCGCAGCGCCGGCTTCCTCCGCCGCTCGCGCAGCTGCCGCGCGCTCGTGCGGGCGCTGGAAGACCCGCCGCGGCCGACCGTCACCGTCAGCCGCTGGCGCGGCTTCCGCCGGGGCCGCGGGGGCTCCGCCTTCGGCCGGTGCCAGGGTCGCTCGGCGCTCGACCCGCTCAAGTCGTTGCAGCAGCGCCGTTTCCGCGTCCGACACCGCCGGGAGCATCATCCGGGCGCAGAGGAGTTCGAGGAGCAGGCGGGGCGCGGTCGCTCCGCGCATCTCCGCCAGTCCGGTGTGGACGATCTCCGCGAAGCGGGAGAGGGTCGCCGGGCCTAGCTGATCGGCCTGCGTCCGCATCCGCTCCAGCTCGTCGCCCGCCGCGTCCACCAGACCGCGGTCGCCTGCGTCGGGCACCGAGCTCAGCAGCACCAGGTCGCGCAGGCGGTCCAGCAGGTCGGAGCCGAAGCGGCGCGGGTCGTGCCCGGCTTCCACCAGCCGGTCCACGGTCGCGTAGACCGCCGCCGCATCTCCGGCCGCGAGCGCGTCGACCATGTCGTCGATCAGGGCCACGTCGGTGACGCCGAGCAGCGCGACCGCCCGCTCGTAGGTGACGCCCTGCTCGGTCGCCCCCGCCAGCATCTGGTCGAGGACGCTCAGGGTGTCTCGCGCCGAGCCACCACCAGCCCGGATGACCAGCGGGAACACCGCCGGCTCCACCTGGACGCCCTCGTCGCCGCAGATGCGCTCGACGAGTTCGCGCATCACGCCCGGGGGCATCAGGCGGAACGGGTAGTGGTGGGTGCGGGACCGGATGGTGGTCAGCACCTTGTCCGGTTCCGTCGTCGCGAAGACGAAGATCAGGTGTTCCGGCGGCTCCTCGACGATCTTCAGCAGGGCGTTGAAGCCCTGCGTGGTGACCATGTGGGCCTCGTCGATGATGAAGATCCGGTACCGCGACTGGGCGGGCGCGTAGAAGGCCCGATCGCGCAGTTCGCGGGTGTCGTCGACGCCACCGTGACTGGCCGCGTCGAGCTCCACGACGTCGACGCTGCCGCCGCCTTCGGGGGCCAGCGCGATGCAGGAGTCGCATTCGCCGCACGGGTCGGGCGTCGGACCCTGCGCGCAGTTCAGCGAACGGGCCAGGATGCGCGCGCTGGAGGTCTTGCCGCAGCCGCGCGGCCCGGAGAACAGGTACGCGTGGTTGATCCGGCCGGAGGACAGCGCGGTCCGCAGCGGCTCGGTGACGTGTTCCTGCCCGACGACCTCGGCGAAGGTCGCGGGACGGTACTTGCGGTAGAGGGCGAGCGCCACGACCAGAACCCTACGCGGTACGACCGACAACCCGGAAAGGGCCCGAAGGGGCCCGGAAAGTAAGGGGACCCCGTGCACCCGCCAGAGCCCGCTTACCCTTGCTGCCTTCCGGCCCTGGGGGAGTTCACAGGATGGACGTCGCACGAGGTCCACGGACAGTGTAACCCGACGCCCGCAGTGCTCCGCGAGGCGGCCTCGCTCACTGCTCCGCAGGCACGTCCCCGGTCATCCGGCGCAGCGCCGCCACGTGCCCGAGATAAGCGGCCTTGCCCTGGTCGGTGAGCCGGAACCAGGTCCGCGGCCGCCGCCCGACAGCGCCCTTGCGGACCTCCAGATAACCGGCGTCCTCGAGGGCCCGCGAGTGCTTCGACAGCATCGAGTCGCTGAGCTCGGTCGAGTCGCGGACCGCCTTGAACTCCACCCAGTCCGCGCCACCGGCCAGCAGGGCGCAGATCGACAGCCTCGGCAGCGGGTGGATGACGGGGTCGATCATGCCCGCACCCTTCCCTCCGCGATGTCGCGCCCGATGCCCAGGTAGACGTTCCGGATGGCGAAACCGGCCGCCACCAACGCCGACTTCGCCTCGTCCATCCCAGCTCCCCAAGTCATCTACTTTCTACTTGGAAAGTACTTTACATCGACGCAGGAGCCGGTCAACCCCACCGGCGAGCGGTGCGCAAGCCCCTGATAGGCTTCCGCACGGAGGATTGGCCGAGCGGCCTAAGGCGCACGATTGGAAATCGTGTTGGGTTAATAGCCCTCACGGGTTCGAATCCCGTATCCTCCGCTCTCGAGGCGAATGCCCTCGCAAGACCGGGTCTTGCGAGGGCATTCGCCTTTTCGCGCTGGTGCAGTTCCATCCACCGACCCCGCGGAAGAGCCCACTCCTCTCCGAACAGATCGAGCCGACAGGGACCTTCACCTGTCCGGGTGCCGGGGATGCGCAGTTTCAATTGAAACTGTGATCCGCCGTGCGTGGGGCCCGCAGTTTCAATTGAAACTGCGGGCCCGACGAGGTCACCGGAGGGTGAAGCGGGCGATCTGGGGGTCGTGGTCGCTGGTCTGGTCCGCGAACTCCGCGTTGATGTGGACCACGTCGTAGTCGGCCTTCAGCGGCGGTGTCGCCAGGATGTGGTCGAGCTGCTGGGAGTTGCCCTCGTAGACGTAGCTGTAGCGCTCGAGCGGGGGCAGGGCTTCGGCCAGCGGGGCGAGCGCGCCGCCTTCGGTCAGGTGCTGGACCGCCGGGGAGAAGCCGTAGTCGTTGAGATCGCCGAGGACCACCACCTGGGCCTGGCCGTCGATGGCCCGCGCTTCGTCGACGAATCCGCGCACCGCCTGCGCCTGCTTCTCGCGCTGCAGCTCGGCGACGCGCTCCGGCGGCTGGAGGCGGCCGTGCAGCGGTTGGTCGCCGCCCTTGGAGTTGAAGTGGTTGGCCACCACCACGACCGTCCGGCCGCGGAACGAGAACTCGCCGGCCAGCGGCTTGCGGCTGTCCTTCCAGGCCTCGTTCGCCGGGTCGATACGGCCCGGCGAAGCCGTCAGGCCCACCCCGTTCCCCTGCGCGACCGGGTGCACCGGGGTCGTCGCGTCGCCGCCCGGACGGTCCACGAAGGACACCCGCGCCGGGTTGAAGAGGAACGCCACCCGGATGTTCCCGCCCGGCTGGCCGCCGTCGGCGTTGTTCTGCGGGTCGATCAGGCGCCACTCGTAGCGCGGGCCGCCCGCCGCCGCGATCGCGTCGGTGAACTGCTGCAGCGTCTTGTCGGCGGCCACCACGCCGTCGTCGATCGGCCCGTTGTTGTCCTGAACCTCTTCCAGCGCAACGACATCCGGCGACGCGAGGTGCTCGACGACGCCCTTGGCGAGGCGGTCGAACTTCGACTGGTCGTTGCCCGCGGCGAGGTTCTCCACGTTGTAGGTGGCGACCGCCAGCTCGTCTTCGCGCTGCCTGCGGGTCGATTCCGGTTGCAGGCCACCCGGCTGGTGCTCGCCGAGGCGCGTCGCTTCCAGGACGTAGCCGCCGAAGCGGGAGTAGTCCAGCGGTCCCTCGGTGGTGCCGTTCAGCCGGTCGCCGACGTTCGCCGCCGGGAACGGGCTGTCCGCCAGCGATTCGACCTTGAGCCGTCCCGCGTTCGGGTCGGCGTAGCCGGGGTAGGTGGTGCCGCCGCGGCTGTTGGCGTTCTGGTCCGGCTTGCTGGTGATCCACAGCGCGCGGTACGCATCGGTCGGCCCGACGACGCGCGCGTCGTCCACCCGCAGCAGCATGCTCTCGCGCGACTCGTAGTAGTCCAGCGCGTAGCTCTGCGGTTCCAGGTCCCGCTTGTCGATGTTGCCGTCCAGCGGCGCGTACTCGGTCGGCACCGCGTCCGGGCCGACGACCTCGGCGGGCGGAACTTCACCCGTGCCGGTGACCTGCCAGGTCGCGCCGACCAGTTCCGTCACCGACTGGTTCGGGGTGGTCTCCGGGGTTTCACCGGACGCGATCGGGTAGTACTCGGTGACCTTGCCGTCGACCGCCACCACGTCGCCGACCTTCACGGCCGGGGTCTGCTGCCCGGTGAAGACGAACAGGCCTTCGCTGGTGCGCGGGTCGCCGTCGGGTTCGGCGTCCTGGAACCAGAATCCGCGGACCGAGCCCTGGGCGCGAATTCCGGTGACGACGCCGGGAACGCCCGTCACCTGCTGACCGTCCAGCGGGGACACCCGGGTGGTGCCCTGGATGTCGTGGATGCGCACCACCGGTTCCGCGGTGGCGGCGGGAGCTAGGGACAGCAGCACCCCGGTAGCGATGAGCATTGACGTGACGCGCACTTCGGCTTCCCCTCGCCAAGCGATCTGATCGTGGCGAAGTTACCGGCTCGAAGCGACGAACGACACACGATCAAGTGAACAGATCCCCCGGTAGGACCGGTTGGACCAGCGCGTGCTGCTGCTTGCGCTGCTTCTCCTCGTTGATCCGCTGCTGCTTCTCGAAAGCGTTGGCCACCGTGATCGCGGCGATGACCACTGCCACGAGCAGGATTCCGGCCAGCGCTGCGGGCCACACGCGCTGCCGGTCGCGCCAAGTGCGCTCCGAGCCGTGCAGCAGCGCGGAGCGCAATTGCCGCCGTCGCAGCGAATCCGACTCCAGCAGGTACCGCTCGGCGTTCGGCGTGCTCGCGTACACCTGCGGCACAGTCGGTTTCGGCGCCTCCTCCGGTTTCTGCGGAGGCGGCGCCGGTGGCGGTGGTGGTTGCGGTGGTCCGGCCACGGCTGCGATTCCTCGGGGTTTTCCGGTCTCCCAATGGGAAAAACGCGAACGGGGCGACCACCGGGTGGCCGCCCCCGCGTCGATCAACCGAAGAGGTTGTTCAGGTGGTTGGTCAGCTTGGAGTAGTTGTTCGCCGCGCCGTCGGTGCTGTCGATCAGCTTCGCGAAGGCGTTGTTGACCGACTGGAACTGCTGGTTGTACTCGTTCGAGCGGGACTGGAAACCGGGCTGACCGGCACCTTCCCACTGCTTGATGGTCTCCTTGGCGTGGCTGTCGATGGTGGCCATGATGGCCTTGAAGCGCGACAGGTAGCCCTGCTGCTCCCCGGCCAGCCCCTGCAGCGCGCCGACGTTGCCGTAGACCTCGAATCCGGATCCGGAAGACATCGCGTAGTCGCCCCCTCGCTCAGCGGTTCATCTTGGCCGGGATGCCCGCGAGCTGCGAGCCGGCCGTCCGGAAGTCGTCGTGGGTGGTCTGGTCGTTGGTGCCGACCTGGGTCTGCGCCTCGCCGAGGTCGACGCCGTTGTCGTTGCACCAGCGGACCAGCTCGTCGAACCGCGTCTCCAGCTCGTAGCGGGCCTGCTGGAAAGCGGCCAGCGCGGACCCCTGGATGGCGTCCTTGTCCTTGGCCATGTCGTTGATCAGGTTCTGCAGCTGGGCGCGCAGGCCCTGCGCTTCGGTCCCGAGGTTCTGGCCTCCCTGGCCCATCGCGTTGGCGTTGGTGAGGCCGACGAAATTGCTCATGCCTGCCGATTCCTCTCGTCGGACTGGCCGGCCGACGCGCGCGAGGCGCTCACCGGCTTTCCCGGGATATGACGCACGAATTCCGAAAGCGGTTCCCCCCGAAGCCAGCCAAGGGCACCGGCGCGCACCGCGTCAAGCGGCTGCGGCGGTGGTGTGCACAACGATACGGTCGGGAACCGTTGCGGCGTTGGGAAAGTCCCACCAGGTGCGAGCGCATCCCGGGAAGCGGATGGAGGACGGCGAATGGGCGACATCGGGGTGAACCCCGGACAGGCGGTCAGCACGGGCAGCAACGCCGAGCAGACCGCGGGCGACTACGACAGCGTGGCCAGCGCGTTGCGCGGCGCGGTGGAGAGCGCCCGGACGGCAGCCGTCGAGCAGCCCTGCGCGAAGGGGTACGACCCGTTCGGCGAGGACGCGGTCTCGGCGATCAACGACCTCAAGAAGCACGGCATGACGCTGGGCAACAACTCCCAGTCCGGCGGCGGCGCGGCGTCCCAGACCGACCACGACAACGCGACCGGTTTCCACGGCGTCATCGGGCGGATGAACCGCTGACCTGATCAAGACTCCCCGGCCCGACATGCCCCGGCGTGTCGGGCCGAGTGCCGGTCACCGGCGCGGGGCGGCGAGTTGGGCGGCGATCTCGAGGTAGGCCTCGCGGGTTCGGGGCGCGACCTTGGTCGGGTCGAGCTGCCCGCCGCGAGCCAGGTGGCGGTCGAACGGGACCACCACGACCTTCGCCTGCTCGGCGAAGCGCTTCCGCAGCTCTGCGGTGACCTTGCAGCGGTCCGTGCCCGGCAGGCACACCACGACGATCAGCAGGGAGCCGAGGAGGCGCCGCGCGCCGAGGGCTTCGAGCCTGCCGAGCAGGTCGTGCGCGGACTGCACCGCGTCCTGGGTCGAGGTGGTGACCAGGACCGCCTGGTCGGCGTTGTGCAGCGCCGCGTCCGCGGCTTCGAAGGCTCCCGCACCGACGTCGAGCACCGTGAAGGCGTGGTGCTCGCGGAGCAGTCCGACGTATCGCGCCAGCTCACCGCCGGTGATGCGGTCCTGGCGGCGGGCGCTGTCGAGGATCCGCAGACCGCCGGGCGCCACCAGCGGCAGCGGGCGGTTCCCGCTGGGCGCGCTGAGGACCTGGACCGAGCGGGGTGCGGGCTGCTGCGCGAGCTTCCGGCCGAGCGAGTGGGTGCCGGACTGCGCGTCGGCGATCACCACCGGGTCGTGGCGCAACGCGGCCAGCGCGGCCGACACCAGCAGCGATGTGGTCGTCGTCCCCACGCCGCCCTTGCCCGCGACCGCGGCGATCACCCGCGGCTGCTGCTGACCTGCGCGGATCCGGGCGAGCAGGCGGCGTTCCCGCTCGGCGATCTCGGCCGCTCCCGGCGTGACCAGCCCGAAGCTGACCGACCGGAGCAGCCGTCGCCAACCGTGCGGGACCAGCGTCGGGGGCTCGGGATTCGCGACCGCTCGCAGCGCCGCGGCCGGTCCGCTCGGGGCCGGGTTCGCGCCGAGCGGCCGGTTCAACGCCGCAGGTCGAACGGCCGGTGTCCCGGGTGGCGGTGTGCCCGGCGGCTGCGCGGCCGGTGTTCCCGGAGGCGGGGTGAGCGGCATCCAGCCGCCCTTGACACCGGGCGGCATCGGCGGCTGGGCGTTGCGGCCGGCCTGGATCTCCTCCGGGCGGATCTTCTGCGTCGGCTCGGCGGACGGCACCGAGGAGGTCGGGTTGAGGCCGAGCGCCGCCGGGTCGATGCCCATCCGCCGCAGCTCCGCGGCGCTGGACTGGGCCCCGGCCTGCAGCTCCTCGCCCTGGGACTCGTCGCTCATGCCACTCCCTCCCGGATCACCGCGTCATCCCGCCGATCGCGTCGAACAGCCCGAGCGCCGTCGCCGCCACCGGCAGGACCAGCACGACCACGGCCAGCTCGACGATGTTGAGCGTGCGCTTGATCCGCGCCCGGACGATGTCGGACAGCGCCAGCGAGCTCAGCACCAGCGCCACCAGCACGACCGCGACCAGCGCCAGCAGCAGGAGCGGCCGCCGCGCCGGGAGGTCGTCCCAGTACAGGTGCAGCCCGTTCACCGCGAGCCCGACCAGCCCGGCCACCCGCAACGGCACGACGTGGTGGACCTGCGAGAACACCCGCGAGCGCAGCAGGACGGCGACCGCGACGACCGCGGCGAGCAAGCGGTCCGACAGCTGCTCGGACAGCGCCAGCGCGCCCACCAGCCAGATCGCGACCGCGGAGATGCCGAGCACGGAACCGGTGAGCAGCTCGGCGGAAAGCCGGATGCGCTTGGCCAGCTGAGCAGCGCCCAGCACGCTCGCGTTGCGCACCTGGTAGTCGGCGTTCGCGACGCCACCAGCGGCCAAAGCAACCCTCGGGAGAGCACCGATCACCAGCACGCAGATCACCGCAACAGCCCTCGTGACCTGCAAGGACGACACGTCGAACGCCGTCACCGCGGCCACCACCGAGCTGGCGATCGCCACCGTGCCGGTCGCCGCGAGGTGCGGTGCGGCGAGGCGAGTTCCGACGAACGATCCCGCCGCGACCACCGTGGCGACCACCGCGCCCGCGGCCTGGCCCGCCAAACTCGGCCACGCCCACAGACCCGCCAGCAACCACCCGCACAGCGCGCCCCAGCCGCAAGCCACCGCGAGCAGCACGCGCACCGCAGCGCGCTCGCCGCGCCACGCCGCCCAGAGCGCGGCACCGACCAGAACACCCGCCAATCCAGCGGCGGAGACGATCGGCAGCGGCTGCCCGATCACGCGCACCTCGCCGAACAACATCAGCAGAGCGAGCGCGAAAGCCGTGGTGTAGAGCGCGAATCGGAACGTGGCGCGCGGGTTCCAGAGCAGTCCGGCGTGGTCGATCGCGTCCTCGAGCGCGTCGCGCACGTCCTCGACGTAGGCCGGGCGGTTCTGCGTCCCGCGCACCTGGAGTTCGAGCAGGTCGCCGTCGGTGACACCGGCGTCGGTCAGGGTCCGGTCCGGCGCGATCTCGGCGCCACCGACG
This sequence comes from Saccharopolyspora oryzae, assembly GCF_027853915.1. Classification (GTDB taxonomy): domain Bacteria; phylum Actinomycetota; class Actinomycetes; order Mycobacteriales; family Pseudonocardiaceae; genus Saccharopolyspora; species Saccharopolyspora oryzae. The sequence goes on along the minus strand of NZ_JAQGLA010000092.1, from coordinate 17,105 downwards.
CGGGCCAGCACCCACCGCGCGGGCTCGGTGCGCTCGGTGTTCGGGGAGCACAGCTCCAGCAGCTGCGGCATCAGCTCGGACACCGCGCTGCCACCGGGAAGCGCGACGTCGACCCGCCGGTCCTCCGACAGCACCGTCACGCGGCTGTAGGCCCTCGTCAACCCGTTCCCTCCCGTGTCGACCTCTCCAGAACTCCGACGTCCTCGCGCCCGCTCGCGTTCCGCCGCAGCGTATCGATTTCAGAAGACCGCGAGGTGAAAGCTGGTTGAGTAGTTCCACACTTATCCACCGCACCGCGATCGGCTGGACTGGCCGGTGTGATCGCTGAGCAACAGACCCCCGCGCCGGTCGGAGCGCGGATCGCGGTGTCCCTGGCCACGTTCGTCGTGCTGATGCCCTGGCTGGGGTTCTGCCTGCTGCTGTTCGGGTTCTCGGCGATGTGCACCGACGACTTCGACGACTCCGACTGCGCCGAAGCGATGGGCACCCCGGTCGTGCTCGGCGTCCTCGGCCTGCTGCTGTGCGTGCTCCAGGTGGTCGTCGCGGTCCGCGGGAGGACCACGAAATCGGTTCTGCTGCGCGGGATCCCCGCGCTGGTGCTCGCTCCGCTCGGGGTTCTCCTGGTGGTTTCGCTGTACGTCGGGTGAATCGCCGCTGAGCAGCGGGCGACCAGAACCCGCCAAGTGGAACCGGACGTCCGCCTCGAACGTCACACCGATGGTTGAATCTCGGATGCCAGTCGAGGACGAAGGACGCGAACCGTGAGTTTCGATCCACGAGACACGAAAGCGAACGCGGGCACCATCCGATCCGCCGCCGGCGATCTGGAAGCGGTGTCCGGAAGTCTGACCGGCCACGGCCAGTCGGTGGGCAGCGCGCTGCGCACCACCGCCAAGTCGTTCTCCGATCTCATCTCCTCGCGCATCACCTCGCAGGCTGCCTACAACGAATCCGCCTGCCAGACCGCGGTGTCCGCGGTGATCTTCGGGCAGGCCGTCACCGACGGCTGGGCCGAGGACGTCGAGTGGTTCAAGCGCGAGCGCGAAAAGCTGATCAAGCAGTGGAACGAAGCCGAGGACAGCAACTTCGGCGTCCAGAAGCCCGAGCTCGCCAAGGTCCCGGCCGACGAGAAGCAGGAGAAGCTCTCCTCCTACGACAGCAAGGTCGCCTCGGCCAAGTCCGCGAAGCTCGAAGAGCTCAACAAGAAGGCCGCCGACCTGTGGGAGCGCTTCCAGGACAAGGCGGGCACCCGAGGCAGCCAGCTCACCAACGGCCCGACCCCGGAAGCCCTCCACCAGCTCGACGCGGCAGGCCTCCTCCCCCTGGCGGCGACCTCCCTCTTCGGCAGCGACTGGACCCCGGCCCGCCCCCACGCCCTGCTGGCCAGCCTCATCGACAAGGGCGTGCTACCGGCGAAGTTCGCCGAGATGAGCGCCGCTGAAGTCGAGAAGGCCCTGACCAACCCCGACGACCCCAAACTCGCGCAGGCCCTGGTGAACCACGGCCAGGGCTCCATGGGCAGCGACCCGATCGCCAAGGAACTCCAGGCCCTGGCCAAGGCCGGCGACGCCCAGGGCATCAGCAAGCTGCTCGGCGGCCTGTCCGGCGAACAGCAGCACTGGTACGCGCTCCTGCTGGCCCCGGCCATCGGCAACCTCTCCGGCGCCTCCTTCGACATGCGCGCGACGTCGAACCGCGTCCGCATCAACGCTGCGCTGGGCGACAAGAACGCGGACATCGCGAGCCTGAAGAAGCGCATCGAGAAGCTGCAGGGCGAGCTGTCGGACACCTCCGGCTACAACCCCTACGGCGGGGGCTACAACCTCGAGAACGCCCGGATCGCGCAGGAGATCCAGGACCTGAAGAAGCAGCTGGAAGCGGCGGAAACCCGTTCCAAGACGCTGGAAGGCATGCTCACCGACACCCGCACGAACTACGGGCACCTGCCGGGCGAGCCCAACCAGGTGCACCGCAAGATCGTGTACTTCGACCCGAAGGACGACGGCGCGGTGGCCGAGCTGCTCGGCAACATCAACAAGGACACCAAGAACGTCGGCGTGCACGTGCCCGGGACCGGCACCGACATCGACAACTTCGGCGGCGTCGCCGACAAGGTCGAGGGTTTCGTCCGGGAAGCCGACCGGTCCGGCGACAACCTCGCCATGGTCGCCTGGATGGGCTCGGACCTGCCGGACAGCGTGCCGAAGGACGCTCCGTTCGTGAACTACTCCGAGGACGGCGGGAAGAAGCTGGCCGGTTTCTCCCACGAGCTGCGCCAGGAGATGAACAGGAACGTCCCCGACAACGACCTCGGGATCACCGTGTCCGGCCACTCCTACGGCGGCGCGGTCGTCGGCAAGGGCGAAGTGCACGGCATGGACGCCAACCGGATCCTGCACATCGAGTCGGCGGGCATGGGGCACAACGTGGACAGCCCGGACGACTACAACAACCCGAACAAGCACGTCTCCCGGTACTCCATGACGGCACCGAGCGATGCGATCGGCGCCATCCAGGGCAAGAACGGCCCGGACTGGCTCGGGATGGGCAACTTGGGCCACGGCGCGGACCCGGACGAGTTCGACGGAGTCACGCGCCTGGAGACGGGCCGCTACTCGGACGACCCGAAGAACGTGCCCGACGGCGAGAAGCCGGGTTCGGTCATCGCGGGTCCCACGAAGTCGCACAGCAACGTGTTCTCCTACGACTCGGACGCCTGGTGGAACATGTACAACGTCCACACCGGCGGCCAGGTCGAGGTGTACCAGGAACCGGCGCGGATCGACACGGGGCATGGTGTGATCGAGCGGGAGCAGGTGGATCTGCCCAACTACGAGCCGGAGTACGAGGACGTCAAGTGAAAACCAAGGGCCTCATCGGAATCGTCGCGTCTGCCGTTCTGGTCTCGGCCGCTGGTTGTGCGACTCCCGGCGGCCAGCCGGAACGACCTGCCGAGGGAGGGAAAGTGGAGAGCGAGGAAGTCCTCAACTCCGAAGCGCAGAAGGTCCGCGCCGCGGTGGACCAGCTGGTCGGCGAGCTCCCGGGGGTGACCGGTACGGAAGCCGACACCGACCGCGCGGAGCCCTGCGGCATGTCCGGCACCGGTCCGGACGGCAAGCCGAGCACCGAGTACCAGTGGATCTACTCGGTCCAGGTCAAGGTGGACGGCCGCACCGGCCAGGAAGTGCTGGAACCGTTCCTGCAGGCCAACGGGGTTCGCGAACCGCGGAACCGGACCGGGATCACCTACAAGGTCACCCGCGGTGACGTCACCATGAACGTGACCGTCAACGACGAGGAGCCGGAGGGCGGTGTCACCGGAGCCACCCGCTGCATCGACACCGGCACCCAGCTGTCCGGCTGAACCGCCGGGCTCGTTCGTGAAGAGGCCGACGCCGCTGAGCGCGGAGCCGTCGAACTGATCTCGTGAGGTAGTCAGGTGGGGACGACGCAGGTGCGGCGTCCGGCTCGGTTGGACGTGCCGGATCCGGGGGTCGAGCCGATCGTGGTGGCCGCGCCGCCGCAGCAGTCGGACGCGACCCCGCAGTCCACCAGCGCGGCGATGATCATCATGCCGCTGGTGTCCGGGTCGGGGTCGCTGCTGATCACGCTCACCAACCAGGACCGACCGCTGTTCGCCGCCGCGGGCATGCTGTTCCTGATCGCGTCGGTGGCGCTGGGCGTGGTGCTGTTCATCGGCAGCCGCTCGGGCCCGCGCAAGCGGATGCGGCTGCAGCGCGAGCGCTACCTGGACTACCTCGAAGACCTGCGCCGGACGCTGCGGGAGATCGTCGCGCTGCAACGCGACGGCGCGGCGTTCCGGCATCCCGATCCGCACACGCTCCTGGACGTCTCGCGCCTGCCGCAGCGCCGCTGGGAGCGGCGGGCCACCTCGCCGGACTTCCTGGAGCTGCGGATCGGCATCGGCCCGCGTCCGCTGGCCCGCCCGCTGAACCTGCTCGTCGACGACTCGAATCCGCTGGTCAGCTACGACCCGGTGTCGTTGGGCACGGCGCAGCAGCTGGTCACCCGGTACGAGTCGCTGGCCGATCAGCCGGTGCCGATCCGGCTCGCCGAGGCGGGCTGCGTGTCGGTCGTCGGCGACCGCGAGGCCGGTCGGCGGGTGGCGCGGGCGCTGGTCGGGCAGCTCGTCGCGTTCCACTCCCCGGACGACGTGCGGTTGGCCGTGGTCCGGCACGAGCGCTTCGCCGAGCAGTGGGACTGGGCCAAGTGGCTGCCGCACACGCTGGACGATTCGCGCGCCGACGGTCCCGTGCCGGTCCGGCTGATCAGCTCCACCACCGGCGAACTCGCCCAGCTGCTGGCCGACGAGCTGGAGCACCGCCGCGAGGACCTGTCCCGGCGCCGGGGCAAGCCGCCGGGCGCGGGCACCCAGCGGCTGGTCGTCGTGGTGGACGGCGAGGCGCAGCCGTCGCTTGCCGGGATCGAGGCCGCGGCCGGAACGTCGCTGGCCGACCTGGGCATCCACCTGATCTGCTTGCTCGGCACCCCGCGCGAGGAGCCGGAACGCGTCGACCTGCGCGTCGAGGTCGTCCCGGACGGCAGCGCGCGGATCTCCGGCGAGAGCACCCAGTTCCGGGCCGACGGGCTGTCCCCGGCCGAGCTGTCCTCGCTGGGCCGCGAACTCGCCCCGCTGGTGGTCGTGGAGTCCGAGGGCGAGGAGCTGCTGAGCTCGACCGTCGGGCTCGCCGACGTCCTCGGCGTGCCCGACGTCGCCGCGCTGGACACCGCGAGCACCTGGCGGCCGCGCCCGATGCGCGAGTTCCTGCGGGTGCCGATCGGCATCGGCGTGGACGGGCACCCCGTCATGCTGGACCTGAAGGAATCGGCCTTCGGCGGGATGGGCCCGCACGGACTGGTCGTCGGGGCGACGGGTTCCGGCAAGTCGGAGATGCTGCGCACGCTGGTGAGCTCGCTGGTCATCGGGCATTCGCCGGACCGGCTGGCGCTGCTGCTGGTGGACTTCAAGGGCGGCGCGACCTTCGCCGGGATGCGGCAGCTGCCGCACCTGGCGGGCATGATCACGAACCTGGCCGACGACCTGTCGCTGGTCGACCGGTTCCGCGACGCGCTGGACGGCGAGATGCTGCGCCGCCAGCAGCTGCTCTCCGACGCCGGCAAGCAGGCCGGCGTCGATCTGCCCAATGTGGACGCTTACGAGGACCTGCGGGCCACCGGCGCGCCGCTGGAACCGCTGCCGCACCTGCTGGTGATCATCGACGAGTTCAGCGAACTGCTGTCGGCGAAACCCGAGTTCGCGGACCTCTTCGTGGCGGTGGGCCGGATCGGCCGGTCGATCGGCGTGCACCTGCTGCTGGCCACGCAGCGGCTGGAGTCCGGCAAGATCCGCGGGCTGGAATCGCACCTGTCGTACCGGATCGGGCTGCGGACGTTCAGCGAGGGCGAATCCCGCGACGTCATCGGCGTTCCCGACGCCTACCACCTGCCACCGGAACCGGGCTCGGGCTACCTCAAGGTCGACACCAGCGTCTTCGAGCGCTTCAAGGCCGCCCTGGTGACCACCCCGTACCGCCCGCCGCGGGAGCGGGAGCGCGGCAGCGATCTCGTCGTCCCCTACACCGCGACCAACGGGCTGGCCGGGTTCCTCCAGCAGCGCCGGGACCTGGCGCGCAAGGCCGCGCAGGACGCCGCCGACCAGGCCGCCGAGTCCGATCGGACGGTGCTGCAGGTGGCGGTGCAGCGGCTGGTCGAGTCGGGCGCCCGCCCGGTGCGGCAGGTGTGGGTCGATCCGCTGCCGTCCGCGCTGCCGCTGGACCGCGTGCTGGATTTCGAAGCCGACGGCGCCGCAGCCGATCCGCAGCGCGTCACCGCGCTCCTGGGCATCGAGGACATCCCCGCCGAGCAGCGGCAGCAGGCGCTGGAGTGGGACTTCACCGGCGCCGAGGGCAACCTCGTGGTGCTGGGCGCGCCGCAGACCGGCAAGTCGACGCTGGTGCGCAGCATGCTCGCGTCGATGTCCCTGCGCTACGCGCCGGGCCAGGTCGCGTTCTTCTGCGTCGACTACGGCGGCGGCACGCTGGTCCCCTTCGAGCAGCTGCCGCACGTCGCGGCGGTGGCCACCCGAGCCGACCCGGACCGCGTGCGCCGGACGATCTCCGACGTGCAGGGCATGCTCGACGAGCGGGAGCACCTGTTCCGGGTGCACGGCCTGGATTCCGCCGCCGAACTGCGCCGCCGGCGCGCGGCGGGCGAGGTCCCGCCGTCGGTGTTCGGCGACGTGTTCCTGGTGCTCGACGGCTGGGGCGTGTTGCGCGAATCCGATCTGGACCTGGAAGAAGTGGTCATGGACATCGCGGGCCGGGGGCCGGCGCTGGGCGTGCACACCGTGCTGACCGCCAACGCCGGCAACCAGGTCCGCGTCCGGCTGGCGTCCTCCTTCGGCGGCCGGCTGGAGCTGCGGCTCAACGACCCGTTCGAGTCGCACATCGACCGCCGCGCGGCCGACGAGCTGCCGAAGGACCAGCCCGGCCGGGTCCTGGTGCCGTCGGAGAACTACGCGCAGGTCGCGCTGCCGCGCATCGACGGCAGCGCCACCACCGACGACCTGACCACCGGCGTGCAGGAGCTCATCGCCGAGGTGGCCCAGCGCTGGCCGGACGGCGCGGTCCCGGTGGTGCAGGTGCTGCCGGAACGCGTCGAGCTGCGCGCGATCCCGGGTCACGACGACCCGAACGCCCCCGGCCTGGTGCTCGGCCTGTCCGAGCGCGACCTCGGCCCGGCCCGCATCGACCTGTTCGGCAACGACCCGCACCTGCAGGTCTACGGCGATCCGCAGACCGGCAAGTCGACGCTGGTGTCGAGCCTGCTGACCCAGCTGACCGGCCGGATGACCTCGTCGGAGCTGGGCATCGTGCTGGTCGACTACCGCCGCACCCACCTCGAGGAGGTGCCGGACGAGTACCTGCTGGCCTACTGCACGTCCGCCACGCAGACCGCGCAGGTCGTCCAGGAGGTGTGCACGGGCCTGAAGGAGCGGATGCCGGGCCCGGACGTCACGCCCCAGCAGCTGCGCGACCGGTCGTGGTGGGACGGCTTGGAGGTGGTGGTCGTGGTCGACGACTACGACCTGGTGTCCACGGCCTCCGGGAACCCGCTGGCCCCGCTGGCCGAGTTCGCCCCGCAGGGCCGCGACCTGGGCCTGCACCTGGTCCTGACCCGCCGGACCGGCGGCGCGTCCCGCTTCCTGTTCGAACCGCTCACCCAGTCCCTGAGCGACATGGGCAGCCCGGGAGTCCTGTTCTCCGGCGACCGGATGGAAGGCCGCCTGATCAACGCGACGGCCTCCCGGACCCTCCCACCGGGCCGAGCCCTCCTGGCCCGCCGGAGCATGCCACCGGTCCAGGTCCAGACGGCGATCCCGTGAGACGTCAGTCGTCCGCCTTCTCCGGCTGCGGTGCTGCGTAGTGGGTCTGCCCCCAGGCGGCCCGGGCTCCCGAATCGCCGATTCGCACGACCTGGACAGCCGACACCGCTGCGAGGACGACCGTGGCGACGGCGAGCGCCGCGACGATCGACTTCATCGCGAGACGGCTGGTCGCTCCTGATCCCTCGCGGCGTGATCGCCGGTCCAGCCACACGAGCGCGGTGCCTGCGACGAGCAGACCGGCCACGAAGACCAGGAGCTGGTCGCCGAGGTGGGTGTGCTGCCGGATGAGCTCGGTGGGGACGAGCCGGTGCTCCAGCCCTTCGCCGCTGCTCGTCGCCACGGGTACCGACGCGGTGGCGGCAGCAGTGACGGCGACGGCGAGCCAGCCGTACCGGCGGCGCGCGGCGGGCCAGACCGCCACGGTCACCGTGGCCAGCACTGCCAGTGGCACCAGGACGACGACGGCGTGCACGACGAGGACGTGCACGGGTAGTCCGTTGAGGAACACAGGCATGCAGGACTCCTGATCAAGTCGGATCGGACCCTGCTCAGCTTGACCGGGTTTTCTTCGAGGTTCCTTGGAACCTCCGCGACCGGCAGACCTGGGAATGCGCAGGCCTGGGGATGAAGAAGGGCCGGTCCCCTGCGGGAACCGGCCCTTTCGAGCGGTAGCGGTGGGATTCGAACCCACGGTGGCTGTTAACCACACACGCTTTCGAGGCGTGCTCCTTAGGCCGCTCGGACACGCTACCGCCGACTAGGTTACAGGTCGGGTCGCGCGACTCGACGAGGGGGTCAGCGCCAAGCGCGGAGCGCTTCCGCCAGTGCGGTCCGGGCGCGGAACAGGCGACCTCGAACCGCCTGCTCACCTGCGCCGATGCGCTCGCCGATCTCCAGGTAGGACAGGCCGTCGAGCTCGGCGAGCACCCAGACCTGGCGCTGCGGCGGCGGCAGGTCACCCAGGGCGCGCAGCAGCTCGATCACCCCGGCACCCGCCTCGACCGCCCGCTCCGGGTCGGCCAGCGGCGCACCACCGGCGACCGATCGCTGCTCCGGCACCGACCACACCGGCTCGGTTCGACGGGTGCGCCTGGAGCGCAGGACGACCAGGCAGCGGCGGCGCGCGATCTGGAACAGCCAGGTCCGCAGAGCCGCCGGTTCGACGAGTTCCCCGGCCCGCCGCCACACCGTGAGGAACGCGTCCTGGACCACGTCCTCGGCATCCGCGCGATCGCCCAGCATCCGCAGCGCCATGCCCAGCAGCGGGGCCGAGCAGCGGTGCACCAGTTGTTCGAAGGCAGCATCGTCACCTGCGGCGATGCGCTCTGCCAACACCGCATCGGTCGGCTCCACGTCACTCCCCTGCAACGCGATGGGTCCGCCCCGACGTAGCGGAGCGGACCCATCGTCACAGGCCCCGGTCTCGAAGGTGCCCAGGACAGGCCACCCGAACCGGTGGAATATTCCGCAAAGGCCGCTGAACTCGTCCTTCGCGGCAGCGGCCCTAGCTGTCGTCGTCCTTGCGGAGGCGATCCTTGGCTTCGTCCACGGCTCCGGCAGCCCGGTCCTTGATGTCCTGGCCGGTTTCCTTGACCTCGCCCTCGATCTTGTCGCGTTGCCCGGCGCGCTTCACCTCATCGTTCCCGGTGGCCTTGCCGAGGGCTTCCTTCGCCTGTCCGACCAGCTGCTCCGCCTGCTGCTTGGCCTTGTCGAACACACCCATCGGTCACTCCATCCCTTCGGGAACACGTGCACCAGTTCGGGTACCCGGATAGCCGCCGCATTACGGCTCAGCGGTCGATATCACTCCGATGGGTGGCGAAGAACTCCTCCAGCACGGCGGCGCAGTCGTCGGCCAGCACCCCGCCGACGACCTCGGGCCGGTGGTTCAGCCTGCGGTCGCGCACCACGTCCCACAGCGATCCGACGGCACCGGTGCGCGGCTCCCACACCCCGAACACCACTCGAGCCACCCTGGCCAGCACCAACGCGCCCGCGCACATCGTGCAGGGCTCGACCGTGACCGCGAGGGTGCAGCCCTCCAACCGCCAGCCGTCGCCGTGCACCGCGGCCGCGGCGCGCAGCGCGAGGATCTCGGCGTGCGCGGTGGGGTCGTGGAGGGCTTCGCGCTGGTTGTGCGCCTGCGCGAGCACCCGGCCGTCCTGGTCGACCACGACCGCGCCGATCGGAACATCCCCTGTGGACGGTGCTTCGGCGGCGACGCGCAGCGCGGCCCGCACCAGCTCGACGTCACCGGCGCGGAAACCGGAATCGCTCACTGCTCCAACTTCTCCAGCAGCTTCTCGAAGTCGTCCCCGAACCCGCAGCGCTGGGCGATCATCACCAGCTGCTCGTCCGGGTAGAGGTCGACCTCTTCGATGATCACCAGCAGCTCGCCCTCGGGCAGCCCCAGGTCGGACAGGATGGACAGGTTGCCCTCCGGCCAGACCTCCTCGTCGTCCTCGTCGGGCGGTTCGACGCGCAGCAGGTCGAGGACGTCGGCGGCGATGTCGTAGTCCAGCGCCGCGGCCGCGTCCGACAGCAGCAGGTCCACCCCACCGGGTACCGGCCGGATCAGCACGAAGAACTCGTCGTCCACATTGCACATGCCGAACACGGCACCCGTGGAACGCAGCTCGCGCAACGCCGTGATCGAGGCGTCCAAGCCGGTCAGCGCGGTTTTGTCCATCGCGCTGCACCGCCACCGCCCGTCTTCGCGCACCACGGCGACGGCGAAGCCCGCGACCGGCTCCTGCAGCGTCATGGGGACACCGTAAAGCGTGCGAACGCCACCCGAAAGCACTATTGCGCGCTCGTAACCTTCCGGGCACCGAATCCCGCTCGACCGGGTGCGCGGTGACCGGTCGGGTTCGGGCAGGATGGACGGATGCGTGCCGTGTGCGTGATCGGACTGGGACTCATCGGCGGCTCGGTGCTGCGGGCCGCCTCCGCCGCCGGACGCCCCGCCTGGGGCAGCACCAAATCCGAAGCCGACGCCGACGCAGCGCGGGCGGACGGCTTCGAGGCCCTCGAGATCGACGAGGCGCTGAGCCGCGCCGCCGCCGAGGACGCGCTGATCGTCCTGGCGACGCCGGTGACCGCCGTCCGCGGCGTGCTGCGCAAGATCGCCGAGCACGCCCCCGACGCGTGGCTGACCGACGTGGTCAGCGTCAAGGATCCGGTCGACGCCGAGGTCCGCAGCGTCCTGCCGGAAGCCCGCTACGCGGGCGGACATCCGATGGCCGGCCTGTCGAGCTCCGGCTGGGAGGCCGGTTCGGCCGAGCTGTTCCGGGGCGCGGCCTGGGCGGTGACCATCGAGGAGGACACCTCCCTCGAGGCGTGGCGGGAGGCCGCGCAGCTGGCGCTGGACTGCGGCGCCCAGGTGGTGCCCACCTCCGCTGCCGCGCACGACTCGGCCGTCGCCCGGATCTCCCACCTCCCGCACGTGTTCGCCGCGGTCCTCGCCGCCGTCGGCGCGGACGGCGGACCGCTCTCGCTGTCGCTGGCTGCGGGTTCCTTCCGCGACGGCACGCGAGTCGCGGGCAGCTCCCCGGAGCTGGTCCGGGCCATGACCGAGGGCAACCGGAGCGCCCTGCTCGACGCGGTCGACGACGCCCTCGGCCGGCTGGGCGCGGCCCGCGGCTCCCTCGCCTCCACCGGCGGCCTGAAGTCCACAGTGGACTCCGGCTACGCGGCCCGCCGGTCCCTCGAGGCCCTGGCGACGACCACCCGCACCACCACGACCGTCCGCCTCGACGGCAACGCCCCGGAGCGCCTCCGCGAACTCGGCGACCTCGGCGGCCGAGTCGTCGCCCTCACCCCGGACACGGCCCAGGTCGAACTCCCCACCCCGTCCTGACGCACCCGTGATCCGCAAATTCAATGGAAATCAGACCTCTGATTTCCATTGAATTTGCGGAACTCCCCACCGACCCCGGAACCCGCCCACACCCCTCAGCACCGACACACCCCGGCATGTCCGACCCCGACACACCCCGGCATGTCGGGGTCCCGACACGCCGGTGGGACTGCAGTTTCAATTGAAACTGCGGATCCCAGGCACGGCGGATCACAGTTTCAATTGAAACTGCGTTCAGTCCGGACTGAAGGATCTGCGCCTGATCGGGTGGGGGTTCCGGGCACGAAGAGAGGCCGCCCTGTGCGTGGGGCGGCCTCTCCATGATCCGCTCCGACCACTGCCGCACCGGGACGGCCCTCACCAGGTCCCGTGCCGCAGCGTGGGTCGGGCGGCGATGTTCTGCTGTCTACTGCTGGCCGGGTTCCGGCTTCGACTCGCCGCCGAGGAACTCCTTGCCCTTCTCGACGGCCTGGTCGATCTCGCCCTCGTGGCCGAACTTCTCCTTGGCCTTGTCCGCGGCCGCGTCGAGCCCCTGGCCGATCTTGTCCCCGTGCTCCTTGCCCAGGTCCTTCATCTTGTCCGCGAAGTCGCCGATACCCATGGTGCTCCCTTCGGGGTTGCGGGATAAGTCCTCGGGCTACGCACCGCCTCGCTGAACCTAAGCCCGACGCGCGGGACCCGCAGAGCATCAGGATCGCGTTAACACGTTCGAGCGATCTTGCCGAGCGCTGAGCGCAGGTCTACCGTTGCCCATGACCGGATGACCAGATTTCAAATCCGGTCACGGAGTCAACGGAGGTGCCGGTGCCGCAACCGACCGAACGAGCCGACCGCATCCTCGACGCAGCCGGTGAGCTGATGATCCGGCTGGGCTACCGGAAGGTGACCATCGAGGACGTCGCCCGCCAGGCCGGCATCGGCAAGGGCACCGTCTACCTGCACTGGCGCACCAAGGAGCGGCTGTTCGAAGCACTCATCCTGCGCGCGTCGGCGGAGCTGATCGACGAGCTGGCGGCCGACCTGCGGCGCGATCCGCGGGAGATCCAACCGCACCGGTTCCTGCGCACCGCGTTCCTCGCCACCCAACGCCGCCCGCTGCTGCGCGCGCTGGTCACCGCGGACGCGGAGCTGCTCGGAAGCCTCGCCGACTCCCCGGCGCGGGCCAGGGAGCAGCAGATCACCGACCGCTACTTCGCGCTGGTCGGCAAGCACGGCCTGGTGCGCGACGACGTCCCGCACCTGGTCTACGCGATCAACGCGACGACCACCGGCTTCTACACCATGGGCTCGATCAAGCCGGGCCTGGCGACGCTGGACGACGAGGCCGCGGCGGACGTCCTGGCGCACACCGTCCAGCACGCCTTCGAACCCGACGTCGACCCCGACCCCGACTCGCTGGCCTCGGCCGCGGCCGAGATCGCCGACCTGTTCGACGAGCTGAACACGTCCTACCGGGAGCGGATATACGCCGACCCGGAGTCCGAGCGGGGCTGATCCCACCGCTCGATCCACGGAAAGGGGCAACAGATGACGACCCTCGCCGACACCTGGGGAATCAACGAAGCGCAGTTCTGGCTGCGCGGCGTGCACCCCGACCAGCCCGTGCAGCACGATCCGGATGCCGGGCTCTGGAACGTCTACGGCTACCCCGAGATCGTGCAGGCGCTGAGCGACCACAGCACCTTCTCCTCCAACACCCAGCGCCTCATCCCCGACCTGGGCAGGCAGTTCTCCAGCGAGGGCAACCTCGTGCAGATGGACCCGCCGGACCACAACAAGCTGCGCAAGCTGGTCAGCCACGCGTTCACGCCGAAGGTCGTCGCGGACCTCGAACCCCGCATCGCCGGGCTCACCAACGAGCTGCTCGACGCGGTCTCCGACCGGACCGAGCTGGTCGCGGACCTGGCCTACCCGCTGCCGGTGATCGTGATCGCCGAGCTGCTGGGCGTGCCGAGCAGCGACCGCGGGCTGTTCAAGAAGTGGGTCGACGCGATGTTCAACAGCACCAACAAGGTCACGCTCAAGGCCCGGAGCAAGGAGCAGGAGGAGTACTTCGCCCGGGCCATGGAGCAGGTCCAGGAGCTGTCGGACTACCTGATCTCGCACGCCCAGGAACGGCGGGAGCAACCGCGGGAGGACCTGCTGACCAAGCTGGTCGAGGCCGAGGTCGACGGGGTGCGGCTCACCGACGGCGAGGTGGCCAACTTCGCGATGGTGCTGCTCATCGCCGGGCACATCACCACGACGATGCTGCTGGGCAACACGGTCCTGTGCTTGGACGCGCACCCGGAGCAGCTCGCGAAGGTGCGGGCCGACCGGTCGCTGGTGCCCAAGGCGATCGAGGAGTCGCTGCGCTTCTTCAGCCCGTTCGCGGCCGTCTCGCGGGCGACGTGGAAGGACACGGAGCTGGGCGGGCAGATCATCCCCGCTGATCAGGTGGTGCTGATGTGGGTCGCGGCGGCCAACCGCGATCCCCGGGAGTTCGAGAACCCGGACGTCTTCGACGTGACCCGGGATCCGAACCCGCAGATCGCCTTCGGCCGGGGCATCCACTTCTGCCTGGGCGCACCGCTGGCCCGGCTGGAAGGGCGGGTGGCGCTGAACATCCTGCTGGACCGGTTCCCCGACCTGCGGACCGATCCGGCTGCGCCGCCGGAGTTCATGCCCGCTCCGACCATGACCGGGGTGAACAAGCTCCCGCTGCTGCTCTGAGCTTCGGGGGTGGAGCGAACGGACCGTTCGCCTCGCCAGATGGCGCGAACGGTCCGTTCGCTCCGGGTCACGCCGGCACGGCCTCGTGCTCGGTCGCGGTTGCCTGCTCCGGAATCGCGACCGGCTCCGCGGCCGGGGTGGTCGGCATCCGCCAGAACAGGCCGAGGGCGAGGACGGCGACGACGGCCGATGCCGGGCCCAGCGCCCACCAGCCCCACTGCGCGGCGACCGCACCGCCGGTGATCCCGCCGAGGCCCATGCCCAGGTAGAGCGCGGAGGAGTTGAACGCGATCACCACCGCGGCGCCGGTCGGGGTCAGCGAGATCAGCCGGTGCTGGACGGCCGGCATGATCCCCCAGCCGCCGAGCCCCCACAGCACCAGCAGCGCCCCGGTGGCCACCAGCGAACCGCCCGCGAGCGGCAGGAACGCCAGCCCCGCGGTGAGCAGCAGCAGCGATCCCACGATGCCGACGCTCGAACCGAAGCGGTCGGTGATCCGGCCGACCACGGCGTTGCCCATCGCACCCGCGACGCCGTAGACGAACAGCAGCACGCCGAGCGTTCCCGCGCCCGCGCCGGTCAGCGCGGACAGCATCGGCGAGGCGTAGGTGTAAGCGGCGAAGTCGGCGAGGGACGCGAGCATCGAGACCACCAGCACCCAACCGACGGCCTTGTTGCGCAGCACCGACACCCGCTCGCGGACCCGCATCGCCGGCGGCGCCGGGACCGGCGGCAGCGCCAGCAGCGCGGTCGAGGCGAGGACGCCGAGCCCCGCGATCATCCAGAACAGCGCCTGGTAGCCCAGGGATCCCTCCAGCAGCACGCCCAGCGGCACACCGATCACCGTGGCCAAGGTCAGCCCGGCGAGCACCACCGACACCGCGCGGCCGCGGCGGTCCAGCGACACGAGATCGGCGGCGATCACCACCGCGGTCGGGGTGAACAGGCTCGCGCCCAGCGCGCCCACCACGCGCGCCGCGGTGAGGGTGCCGAAGTCCGGTGCGAGCGCGGTGGCGATGTTGCCCACCACGAACAGTCCCAGCGACAGCCACAGCAGCTTCCGGCGCTCCCACTTACCGACCACAGTGGACAGGACCGGGGCGCTGATGGCGTAGGTGAGGGCGTGCACGGTGACCAGCTGGCCGGCCGTCGTGACCGGCACACCGACGTGCGCGGCGATGGCCGGGAGCACCCCGGCGACCAGGTACGACCCGGTGTTGATGACGAAGGTGCCGACGGCGAGCACCAGGAGCCGGAATTGCATTGGCGTCCCTCGGGATGGCGGGGTGGGCAGGGCAGCACGAATCGCACGACGACCCGGGGGTCGATCGCGTGGAGCTGGGGGATCCGCGACCTCGTCAGGGCATGACGGGGTCAGCGGTGCGATGTGTTCGGTTGGGGATGACCCTGCAACTGCGGACGGCCAAGAAGACCAGACCCGTTCTCGGTGTCAGGTGGAACAACGGCCACAACCGGGCCGCACCCGGGATTTCGATCGAGCCCCGAGCGGTGTTAACAGCCGTGTCCCGGATCACAAGCAACGCGCAGTGACTGCGCCCCGGACGCTCGTTGACCCGATCGAGCAGGGCGGCGAATTCCCTTTCCCCACTTGGGTTTTCATTCCGCCGCACGAACAACGGCCTCGATGCGGGCCCAGGAGTTCGACCGGATGGCCGTCGGCGTCGCCGTCCTCCTTTGCGGTTCCCGCAAAGAACTTTGTCGACCTGCCGCTCACGCGGGCAAGTTGGTGGCAGACCGGAACGACGGAGATGGGGAAACGTGGACGAGCAGTTCTGGGACGAGAGGTACCGCAGCCGCGACCAGCTCTTCAGCGGCAACCCGAACGGGGTGCTCGTCGCCGAGGCGAGCGACCTGCCGCCCGGGCAGGCGCTCGACGTGGGGTGCGGCGAAGGCGCCGATGCGCTCTGGCTGGCCCGGCGCGGCTGGTGCGTCACCGGGGTCGACATCTCCCGAGTCGCCCTGGAGCGCGCCGCCCGGACCAGCGCGGACCTCGCCGACCGCATCGCGTGGCAGCACGGCGACCCGACCACCACGCCACCGCCGGCGGACTCGTTCGACCTGGTCAACGTCCAGTACTTCCCGCTCCTGCAGCAGCCGGGCCACTCCGCGCTGCGCGGCCTGCTGTCCGCCGTCGCACCGGGCGGCACCCTGCTGTTCGCCAGCCACGACCCCGCCGACCTGCCGCCGGACCAGGAACGCGACTTCGACCCCGACGACTTCTACCGGCCCGAGGACGTCGTCGCGCTCCTCGACGACAGCTGGACCGTCCTGATCGACGAGACCCGACCGCGCACTGCTCCCGCGCCGCCGGGCACCCACCACGTCCACGACGTCGTCCTGAAGGCCCGGCGCCAGGGCTGAACCGCTACCCGACCGGGTCTCGCGCGGCAATTGAGTTGTTCCGGCGGCTCGGCTTGGGGGATTCTGCGCGGCATGAGCAATGCCACCGACACCTTCTCCGCCTGCCTCCGCGGGTTGGACGTGCCCGGTCAGGTCGTCGAGTTCACCACCGAGGTGCCGACCGCCGCCGCGGCCGCCGAACAGCTCGGCTGCGAGGTCGGCGCGATCGCCAACAGCCTCGTCTTCACCGCCGACGACGAGCCGCTGCTGATCATCGCCAGCGGCGCGCACCGCGTGGACACCAAGCACGTCGCGCGACTCCTCGGCGTGGGCAAGATCCGCCGCGCCACCCCGGAGTTCGTGCAGGAGGCCACCGGCCAGCCGGTCGGCGGAGTCGGCCCGGTCGGCCACCCCCGGCAGATCCGCACGGTCGTGGACCGGATGCTCGCCGACCACCCCGTGGTCTGGGCGGGCGCGGGCACCAAGCACGCCATGTTCCCCACGACCTTCGACGAGCTCGTCCGCATCACCAACGGCCTCCCCGCCGAGGTCGAAAAGCCCTGACCGCAGGGGGTCCCGTCCCGGCTTCCGCAATTTCAATGGAAATCAGAGGTCCGATTTCCATTGAAATTGCGGAACTCATCCACAGGAACCCGGACCTGTCCACAACTGTCGGCGTGTCGGATCCCGACGCACCTCGGCATGTCGGGGTCCCGACACGCCGGTGGGACTGCAGTTTCAAATGAAACTGCGGATCCCAGGCAC
>NZ_JAQGLA010000091.1 GCF_027853915.1 Saccharopolyspora oryzae | reverse complement strand
CTTCGGGGTGGGACGTCAGGCGTTGGCCGCGGCCTTGAGGGCGTCGGCGCGGTCCGTGCGCTCCCAGGGGAGGTCGAGGTCCGGGCGGCCGAAGTGGCCGTACGCCGCGGTCGGGGCGTAGATCGGGCGCAGCAGGTCCAGGTCGCGGATGATCGCGGCCGGGCGAAGGTCGAAGACCTCGTTGATCGCCGACTGGATGCGGGCCGGGTCGACGTTCTCGGTCCCGAAGGTCTCCACGAACAGGCCCACCGGAGCCGCCTTGCCGATCGCGTAGGCGACCTGCACCTCGATGCGGCCGGCCAGACCAGCGGCGACGGCGTTCTTCGCAACCCACCGGGTCGCGTAGGCGGCGGAGCGGTCCACCTTCGACGGGTCCTTGCCGGAGAACGCACCGCCACCGTGGCGGGCCATGCCGCCGTAGGTGTCGACGATGATCTTCCGCCCGGTCAGACCGGCGTCACCCATCGGACCGCCGACCACGAACCGGCCGGTCGGGTTGACCAGCAGCCGGGTGTCGGAGACGTCGAGGTCGAGCTGCTCGATCTCCGGGCCGACCACCTTGTCCTTGATGTCGGTGGCGAGCATGCCCTCGAGGTCGATGTCGGCAGCGTGCTGCGTCGACAGCACCACGGTGTCCAGCCGAACGGCCTGGTCACCGGCGTACTCGATGGTCACCTGGGTCTTGCCGTCGGGACGCAGGTACGGCAGCACGCCGTCCTTGCGGACCTTGGTCAGGCGACGGGACAGGCGGTGCGCCAGCGCGATCGGCAGCGGCATGAACTCCGGCGTGTCGTCGCAGGCGTAGCCGAACATCAGGCCCTGGTCGCCGGCGCCCTGCTTGGCGATCTCGTCGATCACGCCCTCGACCCGCGACTCGTGCGCGGTGTCCACGCCCTGCGCGATGTCCGGCGACTGCGAGCCGATGGCCACGTTCACGCCGCAGGAGTTGCCGTCGAAGCCCTTGGCCGAGGAGTCGTAGCCGATCTCCAGGATCTTCTCCCGCACGATGGTGGGGATGTCGGCGTAGGCGTCGGTGGTGACCTCACCGGCGACGTGCACCTGGCCGGTGGTCACCAGCGTCTCCACCGCGACGCGCGAACGCGGGTCCTGGCCCAGCAACGCGTCCAGGATCGAGTCGCTGATCGCGTCGCAGATCTTGTCCGGGTGGCCTTCGGTCACGGACTCACTGGTGAACAACCTGCGACCGGTGCGCAGGTCAGACTGCTGACTCACGACTCTCCCTGAAGTGCTTTCAAAACCCACCGCATGGTGGTTGACGTGCGCAGCCACCCTACTTGCGGCGCAGCTGCCCGGTCACAGCATCCCACAACGTGGACGCCAGACGGGATTTAGCGCCGAATGGGATGGGCTGCTCGGTGCCGTCGCTGGCGAGCAGCCAGCCGGCGTTCTCCTCGACCTCGAAGGCCTTGCCGTCCCCGACGGCGTTGACCACCAGCAGGTCGCAGCCCTTGCGGGCCAGCTTGGCGCGGCCGTGGTCGAGGACCGAGGTGGTCGCGTCGCCGGTCTCGGCGGCGAACCCCGCGATCAGCGACGCGGACAGCTTGCCGGCGGCGCGCGCTTCGACCAGTTCGCCGAGGATGTCCGGGTTCTGGGTCAGGGCCAGCGGCTCCGGGTCCGAACCGGACTTCTTGATCTTGTGCTCGACGAGCTTGGCGGGGCGGAAGTCGGCCACGGCGGCGGCCATCACCACGGCGTCCGCGCCGTCGGCCTCGGCCAGCATCACCGACCGCAGCTCCTCCGCGGTGCCCACCTTGATCACCCGGACCCCGGCGGGATCCACCAGGTCGGCGGTGTGCGCGGCGACCAGCGTCACGTCCGCGCCGCGGTGCGCGGCCACGCGGGCCAGCGCGTACCCCTGCCTGCCGGACGAGCGGTTGCCCAGGTAGCGCACCGGGTCCAGCGGTTCGCGGGTGCCACCGGCGGAGATCACCACGCGGCGGCCTTCGAGGTCGCGCGGCAGCGCGGCGGGCTCGGCGAGCAGCAGGCGGGCCAGGTCGACGATCTCGGCCGGGTCGGGCAGCCGGCCCTTGCCGGTGTCCTTGCCGGTCAACCGGCCGCTGTCCGGCTCCGCGACGACGACGCCGCGGCTGCGCAGCAGCGCGACGTTGTGCTGGGTGGCCGGGTGCTCCCACATCTCGGTGTGCATCGCCGGGACCATCAGCACCGGGCACCGGGCGGTCAGCAGCGTCGAGGTGAGCAGGTCGTCGGCCTGCCCGTGCGCGGCGCGGGCCAGCAGGTCGGCGGTGGCGGGGGCGACGACGACCAGGTCGGCTTCCTGCCCGAGGCGCACGTGCTGGACTTCGTGGACGTCGCTGAACACGCCGGTGCGCACCGGCTGCCCGGACAGCGCCTCGAAGGTCGCCGCGCCGACGAAGTTCAGCGCGGCCTCGGTCGGGACCACCCGGACGCTGTGCCCGGACTCGGTCAACCGCCGCAGCACCTCGCACGCCTTGTAGGCGGCGATGCCACCGCTGACGCCGAGGACCACCCGCGGGCGATCCTCGGCGCGGTGTTCGGTCACTCGCCTTCGGTGTGCTCGAGCACGCCGGCGTGGATCTCGCGGAGCGCGATCGACAGCGGCTTCTCGCGCGGGCCCGGCTCGACCAGCGGGCCGACGTACTCCAGCAGGCCCTCGCCGAGCTGGGCGTAGTAGTCGTTGATCTGCCGCGCGCGCTTCGCGGAGTAGATCACCAGCGCGTACTTCGAGCTGACCTGCTCGAGCAGGTCGTCGATCGGCGGGTAGGTGATGCCTTCGGCGGTGTTGGTGGACGGGCTGCTGTTGAGCGCAGCCAGCGCGCTGGGGGTGCTCACGTGAGTGGCTCCTGCTCCTCGTGGACGGCGGCGTGGTGCCGTTGCCTTGGGGCGGCGATGCGGACCGCGGGGTGCCGGACTTCGGTCGACCGAACTCCGGTGCTGCTCACCGCTGGCTCGTCACAGTTCGCGGCCAAGTATCAATCGTAGCAATTCGCTGGTCGCGGCCTGCACGTCGGCGTTGACCACGGTGGCGTCGAACTCCGATTCGGCGGCCAGTTCCTCGCGCGCGGTCGTCAGCCGGTGCTCGACGACCTCGTCGGGCTCGGTGCCGCGACCGGTGAGCCGGTCGACCAGGACCTCCCAGGACGGGGGCAGCAGCATGACCAGCTGCGCCTCCGGCATGGCCCGGCGGACCTGGCGGGCGCCTTGGAGTTCGATCTCCAGCACCGCCGGCCGCCCGGCCGCGAGGGCTTCCTCGACGGGCTTGCGCGGGGTGCCGTAGAAGTTGCCCGCGTAGCGGGCGTGCTCGAGCATCTCGCCGGCCTCGATCATCCGCTCGAACTCGGCGGTGTCGACGAAGTGGTAGTGCTCGCCGTCGACCTCCCCGGCGCGGGGCGCGCGGGTGGTTGCGGAAACGCTGAAGTAGATCTCCGGGGCCTGCCTGCGCACCTCGGCCAGGACGCTGGACTTGCCGACGCCGGAAGGGCCGGAAACGACGGTGAGCCGAGGCTCGCCCTGACGGACGGTCCTCGGCTCAGCGCCGGTTTTTGCGTCGATCACTCGCCGCTGAACTCGGAGAGCAGCGCCTTGCGCTGCCGCTCGCCCAGTCCGCGCAGACGACGGCTGTTGGCGATCTCCAGCCGCTCCATGATCTGCTGGGCGCGGACCTTGCCAACGCCGGGAAGAGCCTCGAGCAGGGCGGAGACCTTCATCTTGCCCAGGACCTCGTCGTTGTCGGCGGTGTCCAGGACCTCCGCCAGCGTGGTTCCGCCTCGCTTGAGGCGCTCCTTGAGCTCCGCTCGGGCGCGACGGGCGGCAGCCGCCTTTTCCAGAGCTGCTGCCCGCTGCTCCTCGGTCAGCTGGGGAAGGGCCACCATGTCCTCCGTGATGTGGGGTTTCTCTTGATCGGTGCGGCGAACGGTACCGAGTCGGCTCTGCCGGGTTCCACTGGGGTCCGGTTTTTGTGAGCCTGATTCAGCCAGGTCCGCCACCAGGCCCGCTCGTACGAGGCGCGCACGATCGGGGTGCCGCTGCAAGTACTACCAACAAAGCCGCTGAAGTGCACTAATCTCGGCAAAATTCATCAAATCTGTCCGATTTCCGGGCAGTTGAGCCATGCCGGTGCCGTCCTCGCAGGTCAAAGCGGGGTGAAATGCCCCTCATCCGCAACGTGATCAAGACCTCTGCAACCTCCGCGGAGTTTCCGCAACGCGGAAGTTCCGTACTGATCCAGACCCCACCGCGAAACCCGCTCCACGGCGGCGGGGAAAGACCCGGAACGCGCGCTCGCGGCCGGGCGGGGCAGGCGTGGCGGAGCTCCCGGAGTTCGGAGACGTTCGGGAGCTCCTCAGCGCGCCTGGACTAGAGGGTCTTCATGAGGTCCTGGACCCGGGAGGCCATGCGCTGCTTGTCGATCGGGGCGACCGTGGTCCAGGGCTCCGCGCCCCGGGTGTTGGTCTCGATCATGTACCAGCCCTTGGGGGTGGCGAAGAAGTTCGTCACCATCGGGGCCCGGTGGCGCTTGCCCTGGCCGTCCATCACCGACGCGCCGAACTGGGCCCACGCGGTCCGCTCGCCGCCGGCCATCTCGACCAGGAGGCGGGCGTCGTCGCGCTTGACGCCTTGGCGGGCGAGGCCGTCGGCCATCGCGCGGTCGGAGTTGCCCGCGTTCTTGGCCGCTTCGGCCATCGCTGCGCTGCGGAGCGAAACACCGCGTCCCTGGCCCGCTTTCACGTCGTCCGGGAGGACGCTGAGGAGGGCTCGGACCATGGAGTCCGCGGGAAGTGCTTGCAGGCGAACGGATTGCTCGTTCAGGACGGCCAGCGTGGCGTTGTTGCGGACGTTGGCGACCATCCCGGTCGTCTTCCGCTCGCCGTCGGAGGTGCGTTCGCCGAAGGTGATGTCGAAGGCCCGCTCGTAGCGCTGCAGCGGCAGGAACACGCCGCAGATGTCCTCTTCGCGCATCTCGTTGCCGAATCCGAGGCGGTTCAGCTCGTCCCAGGCCCGGCGCTGGACCTCGCGGCGCTCGGACTCCAGGATCCCCTCGGGCAGGACGTTGAGCACGATCGGCTTGGTCCCCAGGTTGAAGTGCTTCCACGCCTCGTGGAAGGCCTGCTTCGACAGCTCGAACTTCACGGAATTCTCCCCAGACCGCTGCGTGGGCGGCATCGAGCGATGCCGCCCACGCGATCGACTGCTTCGTTGCGAACTACTTACTGCTGCTGGTTCCAGTCGCCGAACACCGGAGGCGCGACCTTCGGCATGTCGTCGTCGAAGAAACCGTGGTCGCCCTTGAGGTACTCGGGAGTCTCGTGCTCCTGGTCCTCCTCGCCCGGCTTGCCCTGGCCACGACCAGCGGCTGCACCACCGGCACCGCCGACACCACCGCGGCCGCCAGCAGCACCCGAACCGGACCCGGAACCGGAACCCGTCCCAGAGCCACCAGGCCCGCCGATACCGGCGCGACCCCCAGCGCCCGGACCGGACCCGGCACCACGGCCGCTGCTGCCACCAGCACCGACACCACCGCGGCCGGAACCGCCGGCGCCGCCAGCGCCCACGCCCCGACCACCAGAGCCGGAACCCGAGCCGCTTCCGCTACCACCAGGGCCACCCGGGCCGAACATCCCGGGACCGCCGACACCCGGACCAGGCACGCGACCGCCACCCGGACCGGTCTGACCGGGCCCGTTCTGACCGGGGCCGCCGCCCGGACCGGGAACCCGCCACACCGGGCTCGTACCGCCGGGAACCGAACCCGGTCCACCAGAACCGCCAGGACCACCGGTGTAACCGGAAGGACTGGTCGAGCTGTACCCGCCGCCACCGGTCCCACCGGTGCCGCCACCACCAGCCCACTGGCTGCTCGTCCCGGAAGGACTCCCAGAAACCTGCGGCACCCCACCAACGTTGGTGTGCGGCGAGCTGGACGTCGCCACGTTCATACCGCTCGCAGGAGGTGGGTCGAACCTCGAACTCGCAGCAACCGTGCTCTGCGAAGTGCTCTGGTACGTCTGGAAGGCCTGTACAGCCTCCTGCCGCAGCTTCTCGTTGTGCTCCTTGGCAGCTTCCGCGTCGGTCTGGCCGTTCACCATGGAGTCCCAGGTGTCCTTGAACCAGTTGCTGTCCGGCGCTTCCTGCTCTTCGCCCTTGCCCGGGATCGAGGACTGCACCTTCGCGAAGGCCTCACCCTGGTCAGTCATCAGCTGCGACTGCGCCTTGGCGTTCTCCGCGGTGACCTCAGTCCAGAGCACTACCGGCATGGCCTGGTTCTGCATGGCCTCGCCCGACTCAGACTGCATGAAAGCACCGGAGCTCTTCAGCGCTTCCTCAACACGAACCTTGAGGTCCTGAAGGTACTTGTCCTCCGTCGTCCACGACTTGGACTGGCCGTAGTAACCGTCGGCAGAACCATTCTCAACCCAGCCGCGCATCTGTTCGAGGCTGGCGCCCTCAAAATCCGAGGGCTCAATCTGTCTAGTGTCAGTCATCTCGCCCCTCACGCATTTGGAAGATTCTGAATCGCGGCTTCAGCGAATTTCTCAGCTTGCTGGCACATATCAACACCTGGATCATCCGTGCTGGTCCGAAGGATGTTGACAAGCAGGTATCCCTGATCGGAAACATCAGCGAACAACACGCAGCCACGACCGGAGTCATACCCAGCGGTCGGGTACCCGGCAACTTCACCCTTTTTCGTCGCTTCTCCGCGAGACTCGACCTCCGCGTTGAAAGTCGAACCTTCGGAAGCAGCTACGAAGGCGCCCCAGCCGGTCGTGCCCGCCTTGCCCTTCTGGTAGGTGCAACCAGCCTGACCATTTGAATCCCTTGCCCGCGGGGCCTGGTCAGCACCAAGTGCGGTTGCCTGCTGCTCTGTAACGATGGAGCACTTGTCCGCCACTTCAAGCGACTTCGCAGGCGCGGTACGAGCAGACTTCGGCGTGCTTGTTTCTGCAGACTGAGTTGGCGCGTCGGCGCTCTCAGCGGGAGGACTTGCCTGACCTCCGCATCCAGCCAAGAACAAACTGGCCAGAACGGCCCCCGCAGCAAGCCCCTTACGCAAGTTTCCCTCCAAGACTATCGGCCGAATTCTGGTCGTCGATCCTGTTTTGCTGAGCATTGGCACGAAGGTTCGCCGCAGTGTTCTGGAAGTACTCCGCCAGTTTCAGATAGTTGTCCAGATAAGCGCTGTCATCTCCAGCAGCCACGTTCTGGTACACCTTGGCCGACTTCACACTCACCGGATCATGTCCAGGAGGCTGGACGTCGGCAAGGAACTGCACGTCCCCTGCCCTGTCGAACAGCGCCTGCGCCTCGTCATCGAAGAACTGGGCCAGCTTGTCGATCTGATCGGGGTCGACCATCATCGAGCCGCCAGCGGCCTGCGAGTGGGCCAGTGCCGTCTTCGTCTCCGCGCGAGCGAAGGTCTCTGCTACGGCAGCGGGCATGTTCATGAAGCCAAACAGGCCGGAGTTGCTCATCCGGTGCTGCATGTACGCCTGGTCCGTTGCATCGAACTGGACCTGGTCACCGTCCCCCTCGGACACGGTCGAACTCCCCTCGTTCGCCAACCGTCGCGAGGTCCAGCGACGGCCTTCAGGTTGCCACCGGGGCAAACTTTAACGCCCATAGGCGTCATTTCGGTGCGGAGTTGACCAGAGAACATTGCGACATCCGAGTGATTTTGACCTCGGTGGAGAAGCAAGGGTTTCGGAGTCTACGCAGGTCAGCTATGGGGCACAGGCATCCGGCCAGTTTCCGTCCAGCTGAAAACACCACGTCAGAGACCGGGATCAGCCGGGCGCTCATCTCCACAGAACTGGCAAGCGGACCCGTCTGCTTGCCAACAATCGACGTTGATCATTCAACAAAAAGCGGCATCCGAGCGAAGCTGCCCGGATGCCGCTTTCCTGCGTCGATCGCTTACCCGTCGAACCGCCCGCGCCGGAGCCCTTCCAGGAACGAAGCCCAGGTCGCCGCACCTAACACCAGCTGGCCACCATCAGGATCCTTGGAGTCACGCGCCGCGACAGCTGATCCGCTGAACGCGACCTCGACGCAGTTTCCGTAGTTGCTGCTTCGACTGCTCTTGCGCCAGCGAAGCGCCGAGAGATCCAGTGAGGTCACTGCGCTGCTCCTTGCCGGTCTTCACACCAACCGATCGGCGATGCTGTTGATGAGGTCCACTGAATCCTTGACCGACAGCGCCATGCCCTGCAAGGCCTCGAGCGCTTCCTTCGCCGCAGCCACGTGTTCGGATTCTTCGAGGAACGCACTGCTACCTCGATTCTCGAGGTAGACCAGGCTGGGCTGCTTCTCGAAATCGAGGATGACGAACGGTCCCGCCATCCCTGGATGCACACCGAGTTCGGTGGGCAACACGCGAAGCGTCACGTTGTCCTGGCTCGTCGCGCTGACCAGGTGGCGGAGTTGGCGGAACATCACGCCCGAGCCCCCAGCCGGGCGTTCCAGGATGCTCTGCTCGATGAGCACTTCGAGCGTCGGCGCAGTCGGCCGGTTCAACAACATCTGTCGCCCCATGCGAGCAGTGACGAGCGTGTCGACCTCTGCGAGGTTCAGATCCGGATCAGTGCCCTGCACGATGGCAGTCGCGTACTCAGATGTCTGCAACAAGCCCGGGATGAGCATGGTTTCGTAGTTGTAGAGCGCTACAGCCTCTTTCTCGAAGCGGATCACGTCCTCCCACATCGCTGGCAAGCGGCCGTCCTGGACTTGCCACCAGTTCGGGCTGGATGCTGTCCGTACGAGCGTCAGCAGCGTTTCGCGGCGCTCTGCGGGCACTCGGTACAGCCCCAGCAGTGCGGCTACGTCGTCCGCGTACAACCCGCGTTGGCCGTTCTCGATCCGGCTGAGCTTGCTCATCGAAAAGCCGAGTGCTCCGGCGACTTCTTCTGCTGCTAGGCCGCTTCGCAGGCGCAGCTCTCGCAGTTCGCTCGACACCCTCCGCACCCGGACCGGGACTCCTGCTCGTCCGTTCATGCGTTCTCCCCGTTTCGGAATCGATCTGAGCTCCCCCGATCACCATCACTGGTTGCCAGCTGGTCAAGTAACCCCAGTCACCCGAAAGAATCGTTGCGTGCCCGCTCGGGAACTCCGGAGAGTCCTTCCAGCAAGCGAACATCCGATTCGGGAGGGCTGAAACATGTGCGCTCGCTGGCGCATTCCGGCGGACGAACGACGCGAGGAGGTCGTCATCGCGATGCTGGTCCGCGATGAAGTGGCGATCAGACAGGGCGGCACCGAAGTCGTGGTGAGCCGCGCGCAGCTGACCGAACTCGCTGACAAGCTCTACTTCCTGGACCTCGCCTTCAACGCCGACGCCCGTGACGTCGTCGAAGCCCTCTGCGGCCAGGAATGAGCGAGGACGACTGAAAGATGAAACGAATCCTGCTCGCCGTCTGCACGCTCGCGGTCACCGCTGCTGCCTGTGCCTCACCAGCTGCGCCGAACCGTGTGCGGCCCGTCGAAACCCGGCCTGCCTTCGACGGATCGGTCACACGGGCCAACATCGACCAGGTCGATCCGAACGCGCTGTTCTGGGAGATGTTCTACCGGCAAGCCCAACAGCCGGTCCTGCACACCAGGCGCGAATATTTCGGTTCTCCGGATCTGGCCGCCCAGCGACGCATGGTCAAGGTGCACGACGAGATCTACGACTTCCGCACCCGGCGCTACGTCGGCGCCTCCATCGAGCACTGGCGCGGGACGAGCACGTTGTGGGGCAAGTGCGTCGATGACGTCGAACACGACTACAGCCCATCGCGGCAGACCTGGAGCCCGGGGAGCAGCCCGCTCTGCAAGCCGTACCGGCCGTTCCTGGGTGACGGGATCATCCCGGCAGGACTCACCGCTGATCAAGCCACGACGATGATCAGCCAGCTGAACGTGGAGTCCTGGCGCTTCCTCGTCGCCGAAAACCCGAGCCTGGTCGAGGTCAACGGCAAGACCTACCTCCGGCTACCGGTGCGAGCGCGGGCGCTGCCGGATGCCGAGGGACGCCTTTGGGACATGCAGCACCTGATCTGGGCGTTCCAGAAGACCGGACCGAACGTGATGGAGCACCCGTTCCCGACGGCGGACAACACGAAAGCAGGCGCGGACATCGTCTACTACCTGAACCCGGAAAGCCTCCTGCCCGCATACATGTTCCGGCAGGCCTTCCGCCCGAGCGATGCTGGTCCGAAACCCGATGCCGTGACGCGCGTCGAGTACGTCCGTCCGGCAGCTCTGCCCGATGCCCCCTTGGCCGACACCACGCCGTGGGCCCTGTCCTGGGCTCCCGACGTCCGGTGAAGTCGGTCTTACGCGTCCGGGAGGGTTTGGATGATCTCTTCGGCGACTCTGATCGCCGCTTCGCAGCCGCCGCCCACCTCGATCGGGGCTCCGGGGCGGACCAGGGCCCGCACCAGGAGGGTTCCCGTGTCCGACACGTCCAGCGCCAGGGTGCAGCCCTTTTCGTCGTTCACCTTCGCCGTCGGGTAGAACGCGACGTCGAGCTGTTGCGCGCCCTTGTGCTGTTCTGCGAACTGCTGGAACGTGCGGTTCTCATCCGCCGCTGCGAAGGCCGTCCATCCAGGGCCGTCCGGAGTGCCGGAGCCGAATTCGCAGCCCTTGTAGCCGTCCTGGTCGACCTGCTTCGGTTCTTGTTCCAGGGCAAGGGCTTTCAGCTGGTCCGCGGTGAGCAGGGTGCACGGGTCGGACGCCGTCAGGGACTTCTGCGGGGCTGCTCGCTGCGGGAGTTCCGGCTGGGTTGGTGGGGTTGCGCCGGAACTGCAGCCCGCCAGCAACAGGCCGGCCGCGATCGCGGTGGCAGCTAGTCCCTCGCGCAAGTTCCGCCTCCTCGGGGTCGCGGGGTGCGCCCGCATCAGATCAGTGCGAGCGCACCCTGCCACATCCCGCGAAATTGGCACAACCAATCGTGCGGCAACCGGGAACGTTCCCGTTCAGTTGTCCTCGTTCCCGTTGTTGTTGCCGCGGTTCTCCTGGACCTTCTGCCACTGCTTGCGGTTCTCCTCCCAGTGCTGGCGGAGTTCCTGCATCCTCCTGACCTGCTCCTCCAGCTGCTGCTGGCGCTGGTCGACGCGGTTCTCCTCCGCCGGCAGCTCGGGGGCGACGGGCGGATCCGGGGTCACCGTCACGGTGACGGGCGCCGGTGGTTCCGGCAGCGGCATGGTGCGAACGTCCTCGGCGACCCGCTCGGTGGCGGTGAGCAGCGTGCGGGCGGATTCCGTGGCGAGTTCCCCGCGCGCCTGGGCTTCGGCGATCGCGCGGTGCAGCTCGCCCAGCGCCGCCTCCGCGGCAGCCCGATCTTGTTTCAGCGCCGCTGTTTTCACGTCGTCGACGCGTCCGAGCAGCTGCTCGCGGATCTGCGCGTCCATCCCGTCGGGCGCGCTGCTGCAGCCGGTGAGCACCAGCAGCAGCGCTGGCAGCAGGAGGCGTTTCATTCCCGGATCAGCCCCTCCAGGTTCTCGAGGTCTTCCGGCAGTCGCGCCACGCCCGGCGGGCCGGACACCGGCGGCAGCGCCGGCGGATCCGGGGCCGGTGGCAGGGCGAGGTACACGATCAAGGCCGCCAGCAGCACCGCGAACCCGCCGCCGCTGATCAGCCACGGCTTCAGGCTCCGGCGCGGCTTCGGCAGCACCTCGGTGCGCGGGGAAGCGGTCTGCGGCGCGTGGATGCGGGGGATGACCTCGGTCGACCGGCCCGCCAGCAGGTCCGCGCACTCCGCCGCGTCCGGACGCCTGGCCGGGTCGGTCGCGGTCATCGCCAGCAGGGCCCGGTGCAGGCCGCTGGGCAGCTCCAGCGGGACCTCCGGGGCCCGGACCAACCGCGACACCGCGCTCTCGGCACCGGACCCGGGATACTCAACCCTGCCGGTCGCGCTTTCCAGCAGGACCAGGCCCAGCGCGTAGACGTCCGCCGGGAAACCGACCTCACCACCGCTGACCTGCTCCGGGGACATGTAGGTGGCGGTGCCGATGAGCACGCCCGAGCCGGTGATGCGCCCGGCCGCGGCGGCCAACCGGGAAATGCCGAAGTCGGCCAGGTAGACGCTGTCGTCACCGGCGATCAGCACGTTGGACGGCTTGACGTCGCGGTGCAGGATGCCGTTGTGGTGCACGTGGGCGAGCACGTCGGCCAGCCGGGAACCGATCTCGGCGACGCGCTGCGGCGGGAGCGGTGCGGTGCGGATCTCGTCGGCGAGGGTGCGGCCCTCGACCAGCTCCATGATCAGGTAGAGCTCGTCGGGATCGGAGCTGAAGTCGTGCACCGTGACCAGGCCCGGGTGGCTGAGCCCGGCGAGGGTCCGCGCCTCCTCGGCGAAGCGCTCCCGACCTGCGGCGTCGGCACCGGAGCGGAACACCTTCGCGGCCACGACCCGCTGCAACCGGGTGTCCATCGCCCGGTGCACGTCGGCCATGCCGCCACTGCCGATGCAGGCACCGAGCCGGTACCGGCCACCCAGCAGAGGTGCCTCACCCATCAACCCCTCCGGTCCCTTGCGCTCCCGGAAATGACAGTAGCCGAACCGGCGTACGCGCCTGCGAGACGACCAGGTGACGACGTCTACTGCGAGAGCAGGTTGACGGCCCTGTTGGGCGCGGGTCTAGATATCAGGCAGCTGCGGTAGGCGCGCTCCCCCGGTCGGCCGATTCCTCAGCCGCCGAAGATCGCATTTCCCGCCGTCACGACGGATTCCGCCGCGACCTCGTTCTCCATCCGGATCAGCACCGTCGAACCGTCCTGGAACGCCACCTGCCCGATCCACACCGGCTCCACCTCGCGGCCCATCTGCAGGGCGCCGAAGTGGCGGATCGCGGCGCTGGGGGCTTCCCAGAGGCTCCGGAGGGCTTCCTCCTCCGACTTGCCGCGGGAGAGCCAGCCGGACTTCTTGGCGGGCTCGTCGATCGCGGAGGCGGCGACGACCACCGCCAGGCGCTGGCTGGACAGCACCAGCCAGGCATCGGTCTGGCCTGCGGCGAGGCCGTCCGCGCAGCCTGCGGCGACGGCGGAGGGGTGCGGGGCGTGGACGTAGGCCCAGATCGACGGGTCGTGCACCCACTCGTCGCCGTGGTAGCGGCCGGTGGCGACGGCCTCGGTGGGCAGCGGCCACTCCGGAACAGTGCTGCTCCGGGTGCCGCCGTCGTGCTGATGCGGAGCACCGCGACGGCCGGCGATGTCGAAGGCGACGTGACCCCAGCGCGGGCCGATCCGCCACAGCAGCTTCTCCCCCGGCCCGCACCAGGTCTTCGCCGCGATCTTCTCCAGCTTGAACGGATCCTTCAGCACTTCGCCCCCTACGCCCGGCCGAACGCCATCGCCTGAAGCCGGGCCACGGCCTCCTCGGTCTGCGCGATCACTTCCAGCCCGGAACCGTCGTCGAGCTCGATGCGCAGCGGGAACACCTTCCTCGGCCGGTAGTCGGAGGGCAGCTTCCGCTTCGTCGCGGCGACCGACCGCACCAGCTGCGCCGGGAACTCGACGTGCGCGGTCACCTCGCGGACCGGGATCGGGGTGTCCGCGGCGAACTCGCCGAGCTGCTTGCCCTGGAAGATGTCGGCCACGTCGCGGGAGAAGTCCTTCACCCCGGCACCGAACTTGCGGGCCTTGCTCCACAGCGAACCACCGGAATCCTCGTCGACCTCGGGTGCGAGAACTTCGAGCAAGCCGAGGCGATGCGTGGTGAGCACCCACATCAACTCGGTGTCCGGCTTGCAGCTGGCCTCCAGCGCCCGCACGATCCGCGCCTGCGGAGACTGTCCGAAGTAGACGACGCGCGGCGGGGTCGCACCCGAATCATCGCCGCCCGAAACCACATCCGCCACGGCGACGCCGAACCGCTCGATCCCCTCCCGCACGGCGCCACCCCGCGAGCCGCCCTCCCAGGACAACCCGCCGACGTCGTACCGGATACCGACCCGACTGCACCTGACGACCAACCGGATGGCCTCATCGGGCCGACACCAACCAACCCGCGCGGCCAACGCGCCGCCGATCTCCCCGCTCACCAAGCCCCCCCGCGCCGACGGTCCGATCCAGTTGCGGCGACCCTATCCGAGATCCACCCCGGCAAGTGGTCGGTTGACACTGTTCCCAATCGCAAATAACTCCTGGGCGGGAGCCAACATCCGGCCTCAGCGCTCCGAAAAAATCTGACATCCAGGGCGTTTGATCAACCAGCACGCAGGAAAGCCCAGATACGGGCCCAAAATGCTTGTCCGACAGGCATTACCCGCTGGGGGTTGGGTCCTTCGACACGAAAAACCACTACACACGAGGAGTTTTCATGGTCTTCACTGGTATTGCACCGGCCTGGGGCGGCTTCAACGGCTTCAGCGGACGCGGCTTCAACGGCTTCAGCCGGGGCTTCTGCAGCCGCAGGTTCATCAGCTTCGGCTGCGGCTGCTTCTGAGGCCCGGGAAACTAGATCATCCGGCGGCGGCACCTCTCACGACCGGTGCCGCCGCCGGGTTCCCGATGACCATGGCGAACATCAGCTTCTTCTCCAGAGTCCGGTACCTGTTCGGGGCCAGCACGAGCGGCCCCGGAGAAGCGCCCGAAGCGGCGCCGCCGGTCAGCGTCCGCGAGATCTTCCGCCGCTTCTGGCCGTACGCCCGCCCTTACCGCAGGTGGCTGTACGCGGTGCTGGCACTGATCATGATCGCGCCGGTCCTGAGCACGGCCAACATCTGGTTCTTCAAGGTCCTCGTCGACAAGGTCCTGGTACCGCGCGATTTCAGCCTCTTCCCGTGGCTCGCCGCGGCCTACATCGGCGTCACGCTGTGCGCCGGGCTGGTCTCCTTCAGCGACCGGTACCTGTCCACCTGGCTGGCCGAGCGGTTCCTGCTCGACCTGCGCACCGACCTGTTCCAGCACCTCCACGAACTCTCGGTGGAATTCCTGGAACGGCGCAAGATCGGCGACACCCTGTCCCGGATCACCGGCGACATCGCCGCGATCGAGAACCTGGTGCTGTCCGGGCTGACCCAGACGCTGTCCTACGCCTTCAAGATCCTGCTGTTCACCGGGGTGCTGTTCGTGCTGAGCTGGCAGCTGGCGGCCGTGTCCCTGGTGGCCATCCCGGCGTTCTGGCTGACCGCGCGGTTCTTCTCGCACCGGATCAAAGCGGCCTCCCGCGAGAAGCGGGAGCGCACCGGGTCGATCAGCTCGGTCGCCGAAGAGAGCCTGAACAACGCCGCGCTGGTGAAGGCGTACGGGCGGGAGAACTCCGAAACCGAGCGCCTGCACCGCGAGAACGTCGGCAGCTTCGCCGCCGAACTGGTCGCCACCAAGCTCCGCGCGCTGTTCACGCCGCTGGTCCAGCTCCTGGAGCTGGCCGGAGTGCTGATCATCGTGGGGCTGGGCACCTGGCAGCTGACCCGGAACACGATCACGCTGGGCGGCCTGCTGGTGTTCCTCGGCGTCCTCAGCCAGCTCTACTCGCCGGTGCGCGGATTCGGCCAGCTCAGCAACACCGTCTTCGCGGCCGCGGCGAGCGCC
Organism: Saccharopolyspora oryzae; assembly: GCF_027853915.1. Taxonomy (GTDB): domain Bacteria; phylum Actinomycetota; class Actinomycetes; order Mycobacteriales; family Pseudonocardiaceae; genus Saccharopolyspora; species Saccharopolyspora oryzae. The sequence continues at coordinate 11,637 of NZ_JAQGLA010000091.1, read as the reverse complement.
GAACGCGTCATCGAACTGCTCGACCAGCAGCCGACCGTCCGCGACCCCATCCGCCCGCGGCGACTGGACCGCGCTCGCGGCGTGATCACCTTCGACGACGTCAGCTTCCGGTACCCGCACGCCGAGCGCGATGCGCTGCACCGCGTCAGCTTCGCCGCGGCGCCCGGGCAGACGATCGCCCTGGTCGGCGCCAGCGGATCGGGCAAGTCCACGGCCGGGAAGCTCCTGCTGCGCTTCTACGACCCGGACTCCGGCGCGATCACCCTCGACGGCGCGGATCTGCGCTCCATGCAGCAGAAATCGGTGCGCAACAACGTAGCGGTGGTGCTCCAAGACGTCCTCGCCCTCGACACGACCGTCCGGAACAACATCCTCTGGGGGAAGCCGGACGCCACCGACGACGAGATCGTGCGCGCAGCACGGGCCGCCGACGCGCACGAGTTCATCACCGCCCTGCCCGACGGCTACGAGACCCGGGTCGGTCCGCACGGGCGGCTGCTGTCCGGTGGGCAGCGGCAGCGGATCGCCATCGCCCGCGCGATGATCCGCGACGCCCCGATCCTGCTGCTCGACGAACCGACGGTCGGGCTCGACGCGGCCTCGACCGAACGCGTGCTCGCGCCGATGCGCCGCCTGATGGCGGGCCGCACCACGATCGTCGTGTCCCACGACCTGATCACGGTCCGGGACGCCGACCAGATCCTGCTGCTCGACCACGGCCGGATCGCCGAAGCCGGCACGCACCCCGAGCTGATGGCCCGCGACGGCCGGTACGCCGAGCTCTACCGGCTGCACGAGCGCGACCACACCGCTCCGGTCGCGGCGCAAGGGACAGCGTGACTTCCGCCCCGCGGAGGTATCCACCGATTGGAGATTCGATGACCGCGATCAACACCGCGCCCAGGCCGACCGAATCCGCGCCGGACCCGCATCCGCCGGGCAGCGAGATCGCCCCGGGTTACCGGGTCATCCAGCACATGCGCCGCGGGCGGGAACTCGACACGTACGACGCCTGGAGCGAGGAGCGCTACTGCCGGTGCTTCATCAAATCCGTGCGCCCCGACCGCGCGCACCACGAGGGCGTCCGGAAGAGGCTGGAGCTCGAGGGCCACCTGCTGCTGTCGTTCACCCACCCGCACATCGTCCGGGCGTACGAGATCGTCGCCGACGAGAACGGGCCGGTGCTGGTGCTGGAAACCCTGTCCGGGGCGACGCTTTCGCACCTGATCGCAACGCGGACCCGCCGGCTCTCCGCCCCCGAACTCGCCCACCTGGGCCTGCACCTGTGCTCGGCGATGGCGTACATGCACGACCGCGGCTACCTGCACCTCGACCTGAACCCGGGCAACATCATCGCGGACGCGGGCCGGGCGCGGGTCATCGATCTGAACTTCGCCCGCGAACCGGGCCGCAGCCGCACCGGAGCGGGAACCCCGTGCGCCATGGCCCCCGAACAGGTCCGCGGCGGCGAGCTGGGCCCGGAAACCGACGTCTGGGCGATCGGCCTGGTCCTCTACGGAGCGGCAACCGCATTCCAACCGTTCGACACCGGAACCATCAGCGAAGACGCGAAGTTCGACTCGCTCTCGGCGCTGCAGGAGCGCTGCCCGCAGCTCACCGAACCAGCCCCACCGATCCGAACCCGACGACGACTCCCCAGCACGATGTCGGCCGCGATCGACGCATGCCTGAGCCAACACCCGCAACAACGCCCGACCATCGCCGAACTAGCCGAAGCACTGTCCACAGTGGCCAACCCCCAACCACCCGGGGAACACGAGTCGGTGCTATGACTGCGCTCCGGCCAGGGTGCTGCGAGGTTCGTGAGTACTTTGGGGTGCCCCAGCGCCCCAAAGTACTCACGAACCCGGACGGCTAGACGAAGAAGAACACCGCTGCGGCGAACAGGTAGAACAGGGTCAGCGCGTGGCAGATGATCCGCGCGATCCAGGCCAACGGCGAGAGCCGCACCTTCGCGATCCCGTCGCTGTTGCTGAACTTGCCCCAGTAGAACGAGCTGTAGATGGCCGCGATCAACCCGACGATGAGCCCGGCCCACGCCAGCCCGCTGTCACGATCGACCTTCGCCAGGGCCAGACCACCGGCCATGAGCAACCACGGCACCACGACGGCGGACACCCGCCCAGCAGTCCACCGCCAAGCCTCAGCAGCCACTTCACCTCTCCTGTGTTCCGAGAACCGAGCCGTCACCAAGTCAGCGGCGAGCTACATGAAGCCCTTGAGGTGGATCTTGGTGCCCACTTCGATGACGGAGCCGTCCGCGAACCGGTTGATGGAGAAGCCGGCGCCATCCGCAGTGCGCCCCTTGAGGTCCCCCGTCGCCTCGGCGAGCTGCTCCAACGGGCACTCCCAGAGCGTCACCAGCTCCGATCCACCGATCAAGGACTCGGAAAGCTCCGTCACCGCACTCACCGCGGAGCGGGCCTTGCCGAGCAACCGCCCGAAGCCGTTGGCACTTCCCTCCGAGCCGTTGCCGGTCTCCTGGTCTTCCTGCCCGGGCTCGCCCACCGCAGAGGCATCGGCGACGACTGCGATGCGGCGATCGGTACCGATGAACCACGCTTCCGGCCCGGCCGCGACCAGCAGGTCCGCACATGCGACCGCCGCTCGTTCAGGCGAGTCGGCGCGGACCCAGCCTCGAATGGTCGGGTCGTGAACCCACTCGTCGCCGTGAAAGCGCCCTTGCTGAACCGGAACCGTCGGATGTGGCACGTCGCCGAAGTCGACGTCGAAGCTGTGCGCCGCAGGGCGCGATGGCTGGTACGGGGCTTGGTGGTGGCCTCCGATGGTCGCCCCGAAGTGCAACCGCTCGCGGTCACCACCGCCGTACCGCTGCAGCTTCTCCCCCGGCTGCAGCCACCCGTCTTCCAGGAGCTTGACGAGCTGCTTCTCTGATCGCATACCCAAACACCTATTCCCGGCCGAAGGTCATGGCCAGCAAACGATCGACCTTGCCGTCGCTGTACGTGCCGCTCCCGGGAGCGGACAGGTCGATGGCGGATCCGTCCGCGAGGGCCACCCGCAGGAACTTGCGCTCCTGCCCTTTGACCTTGTGCTCGGCCACGGCGACGTTCGAGATGATGTTCCTCGGGAACTCGGCGTGCACGACCAGTCCCGGTAGCTGAACCGCTCGCTGCCCGTTTCCGGCATCGTCCTGGCCCGAACCACCGATCTTCTTCTTCAGCCCGCCCAGCAAGCCACCGCCGTCCGACTCGTTCTTGGCGAACTCCAGCAGACCGAGTCGGTGCGAGGTCAGCGCCCACACGAACTCGCGCCCGCCTCCCTTGGTGTTGACACCACTGGTCTGCCACTGCGCGAGGTGGGTGACGGCCAAGCAATCACGGTCGCGGCCGGACACGACGGCATGCTGGATGCTCGGCGTGCTGTAGCTGTCGCCGTCCGTCGGGGACAGCACTTCCATGGCGGTCCCAGCAACACCGCTGGCGATCCCGCCCAGCACCTTTCCCGCGGTCCAACGCTTGTCGCCCCACTCGTCCAGCCCGGAAACCTGGTAGAGGACGTAATGCGTGCTGACCGGTGCAAGCGGATGGCACCACAGGATCCGTTCATCGGGAGAACACCAGAACGCCCGGGCGGACAACACCTCGATCACGAGAAACCACGCTCCTGAGCCTGATCGCGCTGCTCGTCCGACAGATCCCCGGAGAACCAGCCCTTGCCCGTGTCGTACGCCGCGTTCGCGCCCTGCTCGATCGCCGCACCCGTCACCACATCGGTTCCGGCGGCCATCGCTGCCTGACCGAAGGTGGCCTTGCCGCCGAGAGCACCGCCGAGAACGTGCGACGTCGCTGTGTGCGCCAACCCCTGCACACCTTTGGCGTCCTTCACGAACTGATCGCGTTCCGCTTGGAGCGCGGCCTTGGCATCACCGCTCGCGTTCGCGATGCGGTCGTCGAAGTTCCGGAGCGTGCCGGCGTGCTGCTTCTCCACGTCCTGGAGGAACTTGCCGCCCTTCGTCGTGAGATCGCTGCCGTCCGCTTTGGTGAGGAACTTGGCGACCGGGTTGGAGTCGACCTTGCGCGCGATCGCCTTCTCGAGCACGTTGCCCTCGCGCAGGTCGTTCATCTTGTCGATGACCTTGCGGAGCTTGCCTGCTTCGCGCAGCTTCTGCAGGAGCTTCTCGATCTTCTGGAACATCTGGAAGAGCTTGCGCTGCACCTGCATGACGCGCGTCGTGATGCGGACACCGGTGGCTCCGACCTGGACCGCGGTGCCCGCGCTCGCCGCGCCGACCGATGCTCCGGCCGTGACCCACGACGCCGCCAGGGCCGCCAACCACTGGACGATCAGGCCGATGATCAGCTCGGTGACGGTCTGGACGAAGAACTCGACGACCATGTCGAAGATGTCGGCGATCATGTCCAGGGTGCCCTTGAGGTCGCGGATGTCCGCGGCCAGGGCCTTGACGCCGTCGCCGAACTCGGTCATCTGCTTCCGGAAGGCGTCGCCGTCCTTGCCGATCCAGGTCTCGGCCGTCGCCTGCGCCCGCTGCGGCTCCTGCTCCGCGACCTGGTCGAGCCAGCCGGCGACCTTCTCCCAGCCCTCCCCGGTGGCCCGCATCTGCTCGGGGTCGCCGACCGCCACTTCGACCAGCTCGATCAGCGGGCTGAGCACGATGGACACCAGGAAGCCCAGGCCGTTGCTCATCAAGGACTGGCCCGGGCTGGTCAGCAGCTCCAGCTGCTCCATCCGCATCGACACCATCGCGACACCCCACTCGGGCGGACTCGACGCGTCGTTGAGGTCCTGGCCCGCCGCCACGTAGGACGATCCGCGCCCCGCGGCTTGGTCGAACCAGTCCTTCTGCTTGCCGTCCCCCTGGTTCAGGGTCTGGAAATCCCCCGGCCCCTGCGGCGCGGTCACCCCGCCAGCCCCTCTCCGGCCTTCTTCAGCATCTCCGAGATCTGCTGTTCGGTGTCGTGGTAGTCCTTGACGGTGTCGTCGAGCGACTGCTTCGTCTTGACCAGGAACTCCTGGGCCTTGGTCGCCAAGTCCTGGCACTCCTTGACGCTGTCCAGGTAGATGCTGCTGAGGCCGACCATGTCACCGATCGGCCCGAAGCACTGGTCGTCGACCTGGGCTTGGTGCAGCAGGTCAGCGAGCTGGCCGAACTTGTCCGCGAGGCTCTCGCAGCCCTGTCCGTGGCCGGTCAGCGTCTCCGGCGTCATCTTCAAATCAGTCACAGCAACACCGTTCAGCGCAGGAACGAACCGGCGGAGAAGTCGTCATCGTCGAAACCTTCATTCCGCGGGCGCTTGGGCGTTGCCGGGGCGGCGGGCGGTTCCTGGCGGGCGGCGGCGGGCGGCTCGTCGTCCACCGGCGGCTTGATCGCCATGCCCTCCGCGTTGAAGGCCTGCTGGAACTGGTCGAACTGGTCGCCCAGGATCGGGGCCACCGCGGTGTTCATCTGCTCCGCCGCGCTCGCGGTCGCGGCCCGGATGGTCGCCATGATCTGCTGCTGGAGATCGTTGGCCGACTGGCGGACCGCGTTGGGGGCGAGCTTCAGGTCCAGCACCGCGCCGGACGGCGCCACGGTCACCGTGACCGACCGGTCCGGGCTGCTCGCCGTGCCCTGCATGTCCTGCATCGCGGACTGCAGCTGCGACGCCTTCTGCGCCTGCTCCTCGAACTTGCGCATCATTTCCTGAATGCGCTCAGACGCACCGCTCACCGTCTGCCCCTCCATCACCCGATCTAGCGAGCAGAGCCTACCCAACCACCGGCAACCGCCCATGAAGCGAAATCGGTCACCGCAGAACAAACGACCACCAAACAGACCGCGGCCTTCGCGATGAATCTCACTTCACCGCGCGCCCGGAAACGCGAAGGGCACCTCCTGGCGAGTTGCCGGGAGGTGCCCTTCAGCGGTTGATCAGCCTCGGAAGAGGTCGTCGACCTCGTCGCGGACCCGGTGGGCCGCGGCGCGCAGCGACGCCGGGTCCGGGCCGTGGCGGAGGACGTCGCGGGAGGTCGTCGGCAGGACGTTCGGCAAAGCCGGGCCGAAGACCTCTCGCAGCGTTTGGACGGTCGCTCCCTGGGCCCCCAGTCCTGGGGCCAGGATCGGGCCGTTGAGGCGGGAGAAGTCCAGCTCGCCGGGGCGGATCGTGGCGCCCGCAACGACCCCGACGTGGCCCATCGGCTCCGCGTCGCGGTTGGTCTCCGCCGCCGAATCCACGACGTACTGGGCGACCGAGTCGCCGCTGCCGTGGATCGACTGCTGGAGCCCCGCGCCCTCCGGGTTGGAGGTGCGGGCCAGCACGAACACGCCGCGGCCGGTCTGCTCGGCCAGGCCGATGGCCGGGGCCAGCGAGCCGTAGCCGAGGTACGGCGAGACCGTGATCGCGTCCGACGCCAGCGGCGAGTGCTCGTCCAGGTAGGCCATCGAGTAGGCCGTCATGGTGGAGCCGATGTCCCCGCGCTTGACGTCCAGCAGCACCAGCGCACCGGCCTGTCGCGACTCGCGGATCACCTTCTCCAGCACCGCGATCCCGGCCGAACCGTAGACCTCGAAGAACGCCGACTGCGGCTTGATCAGCGCGACCTCACCGGCCAGCGCCTCCACCGCGGTCATCGCGAACCGCTCCAGCGACCGGGGCGACTCGTCGAGGTCCCAGGCCAGCAGCAGCGACGGGTGCGGGTCGATGCCCACGCACAGCGGACCGCGCGCCCGCGTCGAGTCGGCCAGCCGTCGGCCGAAGCTCTCCCGCAGCTGGCTGGTCATCGCTGCTCACCGCCCTGCCGCAGCGCCGCCTGCAGCGCCTGCAGCGGCCGGACCCCGATGTTGCCCTGGATACCGGCCTCGATGCCCTGCACCGCCGCGGCCGCACCCTGCACCGTGGTGATGCACGGGATGTCGCGGGAGACGGCCGCGGTGCGGATCTCGTAGCCGTCGACGCGCGGGCCCGGGTTGCCGTACGGGGTGTTGATCACCATGTCGACCTCGCCGGCCTTGATCAGCTCGACGATGTCGCGCTCGCCGTCGGACTTCTCGGTGTGCTTCGGGACCACGGTGGACGGAATCCCGTTGCGCCGCAGCACCTCCGAGGTGCCGGTGGTCGCCAGGATCTCGAAGCCCAGGTCCGCCAGCCGCTTGACCGGGAACACCAGGGACCGCTTGTCCTTGTTGGCCACCGAGACGAACACCTTGCCGGAGGTCGGCAGCGAACCGTAGGCACCGGCCTGGGACTTGGCGAAGGCCGTCCCGAAGGAGACGTCGATGCCCATGACCTCACCGGTCGACTTCATCTCCGGCCCGAGCAGCGAGTCCACGCCGACGCCCTCGCGGGTGCGGAACCGGTGGAACGGCAGCACCGCTTCCTTGACCGCCACCGGCGCGTCGATCGGCAGGTCCGCGCCGTCGCCCTCCGGCGGCAGCACGCCCTCCGAGCGCAGGTCGGCGATCTTGGCGCCGAGCATGATCCGCGCGGCGGCCTTGGCCAGCGGCGCAGCCGTCGCCTTCGACACGAACGGCACGGTCCGCGAGGCGCGCGGGTTGGCCTCCAGGACGTAGAGCACGTCGTCCTTGAGCGCGTACTGCACGTTCAGCAGGCCGTGCACGCCGATACCGCGCGCGATGGCCTCGGTGGACTGGCGCACCATCTCGATGTCCTGGCGCCCCAACGTGATCGGGGGCAGGGCGCACGCCGAGTCGCCGGAGTGGATGCCGGCCTCCTCGATGTGCTCCATCACGCCGCCGAGGTAGACGTCGGTGCCGTCGCACAGCGCGTCCACGTCGATCTCGATGGCGTCGTCGAGGAAGTTGTCCACCAGCACCGGGTGCTCCGGGGTGACCTCGGTGGCGCGGGCGATGTAGTCCTCCAGCGACGCCTCGTCGTAGACGATCTCCATGCCGCGACCGCCGAGCACGTACGACGGCCGCACCAGCACCGGGTAGCCGATCTCGTCGGCGATCCGCTTGGCGCCCTCGAAGGACGTCGCGGTGCCGTACTTCGGCGCGGGCAGACCCGCACCGGCCAGCACGTCGCCGAACGCGCCGCGGTCCTCGGCCAGGTGGATCGCCTCCGGCGGCGTGCCCACGATCGGCACCCCGGCCTCGGCCAGCCGCTTGGCCAGGCCCAGCGGGGTCTGGCCGCCCAGCTGCACGATCACGCCGGCGACCGTGCCCGAGCGCTGCTCGGAGTGCACGACCTCCAGGACGTCCTCGAAGGTCAGCGGCTCGAAGTACAGCCGGTCCGAGGTGTCGTAGTCGGTGGAGACGGTCTCCGGGTTGCAGTTGACCATCACGGTCTCGTACCCGGCCTCGCGCAGCGACATCGCGGCGTGCACGCAGGAGTAGTCGAACTCGATGCCCTGGCCGATGCGGTTCGGGCCCGAGCCGAGGATGATCACCTTCGGCCGCTCGCGCTGCTCGGTGACCTCCGACTCGGCCGCCGGGTCGGACTCGTAGGCCGAGTAGTGGTACGGCGTGCGGGCGGCGAACTCGGCCGCGCAGGTGTCCACCGTCTTGTACACCGGGCGCACGCCCAGCCGGTGCCGCAGCGCGCGAACGCCGTCCTCACCGGCCAGTTCCGGCCGCAGCGCGGCGATCTGGGCGTCCGACAGCCCGGCGCGCTTGGCCCGGCGCAGCAGCGCCGCGTCCAGCACCGGGGCCTCGACCAGCTCGGCGCGCAGCTCGACCCACGCCAGGATCTGGTCGACGAACCACGGGTCGATGCCGGAGGCCTCGCACACCTGCTCCACCGAAGCGCCCAGCCGCAGCGCGCGCTCCACCGTGTACAGGCGGCCGTCGTGCGGCGTGCGCAGCTGCTCCACAGTGGACTCGAGAGTGGCGTCCTCCGGGTCGGCCTTGGTCCAGAACCCGACCGCCTTGGTCTCCATGGCGCGCAGGGCCTTGCCCATCGCCTCGGAGAAGCTGCGGCCCACGGCCATCGCCTCGCCGACGCTCTTCATGGTGGTGGTCAGTTCCTGGTCGGCGCCCGGGAACTTCTCGAAGGCGAAACGCGGCACCTTCACCACGACGTAGTCCAGCGTCGGCTCGAAGCTCGCCGGGGTCTCGCCGGTGATGTCGTTGCGGATCTCGTCGAGGGTGTAGCCCACCGCCAGCTTCGCGGCGATCTTGGCGATCGGGAAACCGGTCGCCTTCGACGCCAGCGCCGAGGAGCGCGACACCCGCGGGTTCATCTCGATGACGACCATCCGGCCGGTCTCCGGGTGGATGGCGAACTGGATGTTGCAGCCACCGGTGTCCACCCCGACCTCGCGCAGCACCGCGATGCCCACGTCGCGCATGTGCTGGTACTCGCGGTCGGTCAGCGTCATCGACGGCGCCACCGTGACCGAGTCACCGGTGTGCACGCCCATCGCGTCGATGTTCTCGATCGAGCAGATGACCACCACGTTGTCCGCGTGGTCGCGCATCAGCTCGAGCTCGTACTCCTTCCAACCGAGGACGCTCTCCTCGATCAGGACCTCGTGCACCGGGGACTCGGCCAGCCCGAAGGAGGCCATCCGCTCCAGCTCCTCCTCGGTGTGCGCCATGCCCGAGCCCAGGCCGCCCATGGTGAAGCTGGGCCGGATGACCACTGGGAGGCTGTGCGCCGCGACGAACGCGCGCACGTCCTCCATGGACTTGCACACCGCCGACTCGGGCACCTCGCCGCCCACGGAGCGCACGATGTCCTTGAAGCGCTGCCGGTCCTCGCCGCGCTGGATCGCCTCGATGTCCGCGCCGATCAGCTCCACGCCGTACTTCTCCAGCACGCCGAGCTCGTCCAGCGCCATCGCGGTGTTCAGCGCGGTCTGGCCGCCCAGCGTGGCCAGGATGGCGTCGGGCCGCTCGGCCGCGATCACCTTCTCCACGAACTCCGGGGTGATCGGCTCGATGTAGGTCGCGTCGGCGAACTCCGGGTCGGTCATGATCGTCGCCGGGTTGGAGTTCACCAGCGAAACGCGGATGCCCTCCTCGCGCAGCACCCGGCAGGCCTGGGTGCCGGAGTAGTCGAACTCGCACGCCTGGCCGATCACGATCGGCCCGGAACCGATGACGAGCACGTGCTTAATGTCGGTCCTCTTCGGCATATCAGCGCGCCTCACTCATCAGATCAACGAACTTGTCGAACAGCGGCGCGGCGTCGTGCGGACCCGCTGCCGCTTCGGGGTGGTACTGGACGCTGAACGCCGGGCCGTCGAGCAGCCGCAGGCCCTCGACCGCACCGTCGTTGGCGCAGTGGTGGCTGACCATCGCGCGGCCGAAGTCGGTGTCGAACCGCTCCCCCGGCTCGCCCTCGACGGCGAAACCGTGGTTCTGCGCGGTGATCGCGACCTTGCCGGTCTCCGCGTCGATGACCGGGATGTTGATGCCGCGGTGGCCGTACTGCAGCTTGTAGGTGCCGCGACCCAGCGCGCGACCGAGGATCTGGTTGCCGAAGCAGATGCCGAACAGCGGCAGCTTGCGGTCCAGGGCCTGGCGGGTCAGCTCGACCTGCGCGTCGGTGGTGGCCGGGTCGCCGGGGCCGTTGGACAGGAACAGGCCGTCCGGGCTGATCGACAGCACCTCGTCCAAAGTGGACGTCAGCGGCAGCACGTGCACCTCGATGCCGCGCTCGGACATCATCCGCGGGGTGTTGGACTTGATGCCCAGGTCCAGCGCGGCCACGGTGAACCGCTTCTCGCCGATCGCAGGCACCACGTAGGGCTCGGCGGTGGTGACGTCACCGGCCAGCGAAGCGCCGACCATCTCGGCGCTCGCCTTGACCGCGGCGATCATCTCGTCATCGGTGCCCAGCTCGGGGCCGGAGAAGACCCCGCCGCGCATCGCGCCCAGCTCGCGGACGTGCCGGGTCAGGGTGCGGGTGTCGATGCCCGCGATGCCGACGACGCCCTGGCGCTCCAGCTCCTCGTCCAGGGAGCGGCGCGAGCGCCAGTTCGAGGGCCGCCGCGCGGGGTCGCGCACGGCGTAACCGGCGACCCAGATCTGCGCGGACTCGTCGTCCTCGTCGTTCCACCCGGTGTTGCCGATCTGCGGCGCGGTCTGCACCACGATCTGGCGGTGGTACGAGGGGTCGGTCAGGGTCTCCTGGTAGCCGGTCATGCCGGTCGTGAACACGACCTCACCGAGGGTGCGGCCCACCTTGCCGTAGGCCTCCCCGCGGAAGATCCGGCCGTCCTCCAGCACCAGCGCGGCCGGGACGTGGTCGCTCATTTTTCCTCCTGCCACGGCTCGGCGGAGCCGTGGATGATCTCGTGGTGCGGCGAAATCGCCGCTTGGCTGAAGTCGGTCGCGGTCATCGCGCGCCCGATCCGGTCGCCTCGTCGCGGGGCGCCTCGACGTCGGGGCCCAGCGCGCGGATCGCCTCGACCCAGTCGGTCTGCGCGTCCTTGTCGTCGCTGCGGAAGCCGGTGTCCAGCAGCACCTCGCCGAGGCGCCAGGTCACCACGACCAGGCCCGCGCCGGGCACCACCTTGTTGGCCAGCTTGTGGTCCAGGCGGCAGTCCACGACGGACTCCGCCGGGATCCACAGGTCGCTGGCGCCTTCGCGGCGCAGCAGCAGCCCCGCGGCGTGCAGGTACGCGGTGCCGTTGGCGCGGTGGCCGATGTCGCCGACCGCGATCCGGTCCTGCCAGTCGGTGGCCCTC
>NZ_JAQGLA010000090.1 GCF_027853915.1 Saccharopolyspora oryzae | reverse complement strand
GAAGACCGGCAGCTCGGCGCCCGGGCGGCGGGCCCGGTTGACCCAGCCGCGCCGCATCCCGAAGAACACCAGCGCGATCAGCGCGAGCAGCGCGAGCACCCAGAGGAAGCGTTCCATCAGCGCCTCACCTTGCCCTCGTGCGCGGTGAGCCGTCCGCGCAGCATCGTCGCGACCACCCGGCCGGGCAGCTGCATGCCGTCGAACGGCGAGTTCTCCCCGAGGCTGGCCAGCTCCGCGCCGCGCACGGTCCACTCGGTCTCGGGGTCGACCAGCACCAGGTTGGCCGGCTCGCCCACCGCGACCGGGCGGCCCTGATCGGCCAGCCCGCCGATCTCGGCGGGTCGCTCGCTCATCACCCGCGCGACCCCGCGCCAGTCCAGCAGCCCCGAGCGCACCATCGTCTGCACGACGATGCCGAGCGCGGTCTGCAGGCCGAGCATGCCCGGCTTGGCGGCGGACCACTCGCAATCCTTGTCCTGCGCAGCGTGCGGGGCGTGGTCGGTGGCCACGCAGTCCACCGTGCCGTCGGCCAGGGCCTGGCGCAGCGCCAGCACGTCGGCGTCGGTGCGCAGCGGCGGGTTGACCTTGTTGACCGGGTCGTAGGTCTCGAGCCGGTCGTCGGTCAGCAGCAGGTGGTGCGGCGTGACCTCGGCCGACACCTGGCCGGCGGTCTCGCGGGACTTCCACCAGCGCAGGATGTCCGCGGTGCCCGAGGTGGAGACGTGGCAGACGTGCAGCGTGCCGCCGGTGTGCCCGGCGAGCAGGCAGTCGCGCGCGACGATCGCTTCCTCGGCCGGGGCGGGCCAGCCCGCCAGGCCCAGCCGCGCGGCGTTCGCGCCCTCGTGCGCCTGCGCGCCCACCGTCAGGCGGGGCTCCTCGGCGTGCTGGGCGACGACTCCGCCGAAGGACTTCGTGTACTCCAGCGCGCGCCGCATGATCAGCGGGTCGTGCACGCAGTGGCCGTCGTCGGAGAAGACCCGGACCTCGGCGGCCGAGCGCCGCATGGTGCCCAGCTCGGCGAGCTTCTCGCCCTTGAGCCCGACCGTCACCGCACCCACCGGGTGCACGTCGACCAGGCCGACCTCCCGGCCGCGCCGCCACACGTGCTCGACGATCACCGCGTTGTCGGCGACCGGATCGGTGTTGGCCATCGCGAAGACCGCGGTGTAGCCGCCCAGCGCCGCAGCGCTCGAACCGGTCTCGACGGTCTCGGCGTCCTCGCGGCCCGGCTCCCGCAGGTGGGTGTGCAGGTCCACGAAGCCCGGCAGCAGCACCGCGCCGCCGGCCTGCACGATCTCGTCGGCGTCGACCTCGAGGTTCGCACCGATCTCGGCGATGACCTCGCCCTCGACCAGCACGTCAACGGGTTCGCCCTCGCCGTAGGGGCGGACGTCCTTCAACAACAGCCGGCTCATGCCCGTTCCGCCTCTCCGCGATTCACAGTTGTGGTTGCGTTCGCGATCAAGCTCGCGTTTCGCGGTTTCCTGTGGCTGGTTTGCATCACGTTCCCCTGAGGTGCGGCGAGCAGGACTCGGTTTGAAACAGGACTACTCATGCCGCGAGCTCCTCTCCCGCCAGCAGGTGGTAGAGCACCGCCATCCGCACGTGCACGCCATTGCTGACCTGCTGGGTGATGGCGGCGCGCGGGGAATCGGCGACTGCCGGGGCGATCTCCATGCCGCGCAGCATCGGGCCGGGGTGCAGCACGACCGCGTGCTCCGGCAGCTTGTCCATCCGCGCCTGGTTGAGCCCGTAGGCGATGGAGTACTCGCGGGCCGACGGGAAGAAGCCGCCGTGCATCCGCTCGGCCTGGACGCGCAGCATCATCACCGCGTCCAGCTTCGGCAGCTCCGGGTCGAGCTCGTGGCGCACCTCCGCGCCCCAGTGCTCGACACCGGTGGGCACCAGCGTCGGCGGCGCGACCAGCACCACCTCGGCGCCCAGGGTGCGCAGCAGGTGCACGTTGGAGCGCGCGACCCGGCTGTGCAGCAGGTCGCCGACGATCGCGATGCGGCGGCCGTTGAGCTCGCCCAGCCGCTCCCGCAGCGTCGCAGCGTCCAGCAGCGCCTGCGTCGGGTGCTCGTGCATGCCGTCGCCCGCGTTGACGACCTGCGTGCCGACCTCGTCGAGCCAGCCCGCCAGCCGGTGCGCCGCACCGGAGGCCGGGTGCCGCATGATCACGCAGTCAGCGCCCGCGGCGGCCAGCGTCAGCGCGGTGTCGCGCAGCGACTCGCCCTTGTTGACCGACGAGCTGCTGGCCGAGACGTTGATCACGTCGGCGCTCATCCACTTGCCCGCGACCTCGAAGGAGACCCGGGTGCGCGTGGAGTTCTCGTAGAACAGCGTCACCACCGTGCGCCCGCGCAATGTCGGCAGCTTCTTCACCTCGCGCCCCAGCAGCGTCTGCTTGAGCGTGTCGGCGGTGTCGAGGACGCTGGTCGCGGTCGCCGCGTCCAAGCCCTCGGTGGACAGCAGGTGGCGCATCACTCGTTCTCCTCATCGCGCCGAAGCACCACGCGGTCCGAGCCGTCGGTCTCCTCCAGGTGCACGGCGACACCCTCGGAGCGCGAGGTGGGGATGTTCTTGCCGACGTAGTCGGCGCGGATGGGCAGTTCGCGGTGACCGCGGTCGACCAGCACGGCCAGCTGCACCGCGCGGGGACGGCCCTGGTCGCGGAGGGCGTCGAGCGCGGCTCGCACGGTGCGGCCGGAGAACAGGACGTCGTCGACGAGGACGACCAGTGCGCCGTCGATGCCCTCGACGGGCAGGTTGGTGGGCTCCAGCGGGCGGTTCGGGCGCTTGCGCAAGTCGTCCCGGTAGAGCGTGATGTCCAGGGTTCCGGTGGGAACGGTCACCCCGCTGAACTCGCTGATCTTCGCGGCCAGCCGCCGCGCCAGCGAAGTCCCCCTGGTCGGGATCCCCAGCAGCACGACATCGCTGCTGCCGGTGTCCAGCGCGGTCTTCTCGATGATCTGGTGAGCGATCCGGGCAATCGTGCGCGCAACGTCACCGGTCGAGAGCAGCTCCCGCTGCCCGACCGGGTCCGCCGCGTCCGCCGGTGGGCGTGACGCCACGGTGCGACCTCCTTCTCCGCCTCGCTGGACGGATCCTTAAAGGATGGTGTGTGACCTGCCCCGCAGTCACCGTCGTGCGAACTCGGGTGGACCGCCGGGCCTCCTCGTACGCTATCAAGGTTCAGCGGTCAATCGTCCGGGTGGTGTGGCAGGACTCGCCCCAATGCCGACAAAGACCAACTTGACCTGGTGACGCTGGCGAGCGAACATTACTCTCCGTATCGATCTGAGCTTTGCTCCCCGGTCGGCACTATCGGCTGACGGGGCGAACGAACGGAGAAACGCCACATGGGCGACTACGCCAAGGCGCTGGGCAGCAAGCTCCGCGCTATCCGCCAGCAGCAGGGTTTGTCGCTGCACGGCGTCGAGCAGAAGTCTGGCGGGCGGTGGAAGGCCGTGGTCGTCGGGTCCTATGAGCGCGGCGACCGTGCGGTGACCGTGCAGAAGCTGGCCGAACTGGCCGACTTCTACGGGGTTCCGGTCGCAGAACTGCTTCCGGAGGGTCGGGTGCCGTCCGGCGCCGAGCCCGCCACCAAAGTCGTGATCAACCTGGAGCGGCTGCAGCAGCTGCCCGCTGAGAAGGTGGGCCCGCTGGCCCGCTACGCGGCCACCATCCAGAGCCAGCGCGGTGACTACAACGGCAAGGTGCTGTCCATTCGCACCGAGGACCTGCGATCCCTGGCCATCATCTACGACATGACGCCAGGTGAGCTCACCGAGCAGCTCATCGATTGGGGCGTGCTTCCCCCGGAGGCCCGCCCGGCCCGCGAGGAGTGAGAACTACCGCACAACCAGGAGAGCGCCTGGCCCCGAACCACTCGGCGGCCGGCGCTCTTCACGCTTCCCCCTAGCGGCGAAGGCGCGGTGAAGGGCGCTCCGGACCGAGCTGGTCGGTCCGAAGCGCCCTTCTCGCATCCACCGATCGTGCGACGAACTGGGCACGAACGAGGGGCACCCCTGGACCGATCCGGTCCGGAGGTGCCCCTCGTTCCGTCGTACCTGTCACGCGATTTCCATTGAAATCGGAGGTCCGATTTCAATGGAATTCGCGTCAGCCGCTGCTCAGACGGTCTTGCGCAGCTTGTTGCCGATGCCCGCGATGCGGCCCAGGACGCCGTTGACGAACCTGGGCGAGTCGTCGGTGGACAGGGCCTTGACCAGCTCCACCGCCTCGTCGATGGCCACCGCCGGGGGAACGTCGTCGCTCCGCCACAGCAGCTCGTAGAGGCCCAGCCGCAGCACCGAGCGGTCCACCGCGGGCATCCGGTCCAGGGACCAGCCCTCGGCGTGCTGGGTGAGCAGCTCGTCGATCCGCTCGCGGTTCTCCGCGACACCCTCCACGAGGGTGACGGTGTAGTCGTTGACCGGCGGGACCTCCGGCGATCCGACCCGGTCGGACAGCAGGGTCACCGCGTCGACGCCGCGCTGGTCGGCCTCGTAGAGGAAGTCCACCGCGCGCTTGCGCGCCTTGCTCCGAGAACCCACCTCACACCCTCTTCCCGGCCGCAGCGGCCGACGGGCAGGCGCTCATTTGGTGTTGACGCGGCTGAGGTACCGGCCGTCGCGCGGGTCGACCTTGACCTTGTCACCGGTGTTGAGGAACAGCGGCACCTGGATCTCGGCACCGGTCTCCAGGGTGGCCGGCTTGGTGCCACCGGTGGAGCGGTCGCCCTGCAGGCCCGGGTCGGTGTGCTGGACGACCAGCTCGACCGAGGCGGGCAGCTCGACGTACAGCGGGTTGCCGTCGTGGCGGGCGATGACGACCTGGCTGTTCTCCAGCATGTAGTTCGCCGCGTCGCCGACCACGTCCGCCGAGACGTTGATCTGCTCGTAGGTGTCCGGCTCCATGAACACGTAGTCCTGGCCGTCGTTGTAGAGGTAGGTCATCTCGCGGCGGTCGACGTTCGCGGTGTCCACCTTCACACCGGCGTTGAACGTCTTGTCGAGGACCTTGCCGGAGAGCACGTTCTTCAGCGTGGTGCGCACGAAGGCGCCGCCCTTGCCGGGCTTGACGTGCTGGAAGTTCACGACGGACCAGAGCTGGCCGTCGATGTTGAGCACCAGTCCGTTCTTCAGGTCGTTCGTGGATGCCACGGTGGGAATCTCTCCTGTGGTGATGGCTTCGGGCGTGTTCCGCCGGATCGCAATTCCGGCGATGTCGGCGCACCGGGGTGCGTCAGACTGCGACGAGCTCCTTCGTCGTCAAGGTGAGGAGCTCCGGTGTGCTGGGACGCACGACCAGCGTGTCCTCGATGCGGACCCCGCCCCGCCCCGCCAGATAAACGCCAGGCTCGACGGTGACCGCCATCCCGGCGCTGATTCTACCGTCTCCCCGCTGCGACAAAGTCGGTGCCTCGTGGATCTCCAGCCCGACGCCGTGTCCGAGGCCGTGCAGGAACTGCTCGCCGTACCCGGCGTCCTCGATCACCTTGCGCGCCGCGGTGTCCACCTCGCGCACCTCGGTGCCGACCCGCACCGCGGCCCGCCCGGCGGCCTGCGAGGTGCGCACCAGCTCGTAGATCTCGCGCTGCCAGTCGGCCGGTTTGCCCAGCACCACGGTGCGGGTCATGTCCGAGTGGTAGCCGTCGACCAGGGCGCCGAAGTCCATCTTCACGAAGTCGCCGGTGGTCAGCACCGCGTCGGTCGGGCGGTGGTGCGGGACCGCGGAGTTCGCCCCGGCGGCCACGATCGTCTCGAACGACGGCCCGGCGGCGCCGTGGTCGAGCATCCGCCCGTCGAGCTCGCGGGCGACCTCCAGCTCGGTGCGGCCGGGGCGCAGCCCGCCGTGCTCGATCAGGTCGGCCAGCGCCCGGTCGGCGGCGGCGCAGGCCATCCGCAGCGCCTCGATCTCGACCTCGTCCTTGATCAGCCGCAGCTCCTCGACGTGCCCCGGCGCGCGCACCAGCTCGGCCTTCCCGGCGGCGTCGGCCAGCACGTCGCGGCGGTCGACGGTGACGTGCTGGCTCTCGAACCCGACGCGGCGGTGCTCGGCGGCCGCCGAACCGATCCGCTCGGCCAGCGTCAGGTCGCTGGCCCGGTCGATCACCCGCTCCAGGTCCGGGACCTGCTCGGACGCCTGCGTCAGGTAGCGGCCGTCGGTGCAGAACACCGTCCGCGACTCGGCACCCTGCTCGTCGGCGGCGTGCACCACCAGCGCGGCGTTGGACCCGGTGAAGCCGGTGAGGTAGCGGATGTTGAGCAGATCGGTCACCAGCATCGCGTCCAGCTCCTGCTCGCGCAGGCGGTCGCGGAGGGCTTGCCGTCGGTGGGAGTGCGCTTCGGACATGTCGGGAGCCTAACTCGCGAACCGGTGGGCGGACCTGGTCAGGAAGAGGTCGGCGGGAAGCCGCCACGAGCTTGTGCGCAGGGCGTTGTCGGTGCAGGGCGCTACCGTTCACGGCATGTCGCTGTCGTGGAGCGTGGTGGCGAGCCCGGTCGGTGAGCTGACCGTGGTGGCCGGTGCGTCCGGGGTCCGCCAGGTGGCCTTCGCCGGGCCGGACACGGTGCTCGGCGAGTACGACGCGGAGCTGAGCCGGGACACCGGGGTCGCGGTCGAGGCCGCCCGGCAGCTCGAGGAGTACTTCGCGCGGCGCCGCCGGGAGTTCGACGTGCCGATCGAGTGGGAGCCGCTGCAGGGCTTGCGGCTGCACGTGCTGCGCACCCTGTTCGAGCTGGTGCCGTTCGGGGAGACGGTGAGCTACAAGCGGCTGGCGGAGCTGTCCGGGCGGCCGGAGGCCTCGCGCGCGGTCGGGACGATCATGGGCAGCAACCCGGTCCCGGTGATCGTGCCGTGCCACCGGGTGCTGGCCAGCGGCGGCGGGCTCGGCGGGTTCGGACCGGGCCTGGAGGCCAAGCGCCGGTTGCTCGTGCTGGAGGAGGTCCTGGAACCCAGCCTGCTGGAGCTCGACCTCCTGTGACTACCTGACCGACAGGAACAGGTGGTAGGTCGTTTCGTGCTGGCCGAGCTGGACCGGGATCGCCAGTTCTTCGCAGTTGCCGAACACCTCGTGCAGCGCGGCCTTCAGCTCCGGCGAGGTGTCGGCCGACCAGATCGCCAGCGTGCCGCCGGGAACCAGCTTTTCCTTGCTGCGCGCGAGGAATTCGCCGCGGTAGATCGCGGAGTTGGCGTCGTAGACGAGGAAGTCCGGGCCGTTGTCCACGTCGAGCAGCACGACGTCGAAGCGCTCCGGCGGCTGCGCGGCGATCACCTCGGCCACGTCGCCGACGTGGCAGCGCACCCGGTCGTCGCCGATCGCCGCAGCGGTTTCCGGGACGAGTCCGTCGCGGTGCCAGGTCACCAGATCCGGTTCGATCTCGACGACGTGCGCCTCCCGCACCCGCCGATCGGCCAGCACCTCCCGCAGCGTGAACCCCAGGCCGAGCCCGCCGATCAGCGCCCGCAGATCCGCCCCGCCCACCGCGCGCAGCGTGGCGGTGGCGAGTTCCCGTTCGGTTTCGGTGTGCGCGGTGTCCATGACGAACACGCCGTTGACCCGGAGCTCCAGCGAG
Organism: Saccharopolyspora oryzae; assembly: GCF_027853915.1. Classification (GTDB taxonomy): domain Bacteria; phylum Actinomycetota; class Actinomycetes; order Mycobacteriales; family Pseudonocardiaceae; genus Saccharopolyspora; species Saccharopolyspora oryzae. The sequence continues at coordinate 19,684 of NZ_JAQGLA010000090.1, read as the reverse complement.
TCACCCCGGCGCAGCAGGGCGAGTTCGCCGCGCTCCGTCTCCCCGCGCGCGACAAGTTCAGCCATCAGAACAACATTAACCAACCCCGCACCCCGACCGAGCTACCCTCCCGCACGCAGGTCCCGGTCGATTTCGCACGCCGGCGGCCGGCGCTCAGGGGCCTCGTCAGCGCGGGTTTTCCGCCGGGTTCGGGAAATGCGGGAACGCGCGTAGGGTTATCCCCCGGTTCATCCGAAACGCCGGAAGCTCGGCGTTGTCCGGAAATGACTCGCCCGCTGGGCTGGTTCGGGCAGTGCCCGGCGGCGGTTCGGACTATTCCCGGCCGATGTGGACGCTCCCAGAATTGGGCCGCTCCGAACCCGATGAACCGAAGGTGATGCGCCGTGCTCAGCAGACGATCCTTCCTCGGCGGTGTCTCCGCCGCCGCCCTCGCCGTGCCCGTCCTCGGCGGCCTGTCCACCGCCCCCGCGTTCGCCGGTCGCCGCGCGCCGAACGTCCCGCTGCCGCTGACGATCGTCAACCAGAGCGGGCAGTTCGACAACGCCTCGATCCACGTCTACGTCGTCGGCACGAACCTCGACACCGGCGAGCAGTCCCGGGTCACGCCGGACGGCCAGCTGGTGCCGGTCTCGGAGTCCGACAACGGTTCCGACGGTTTCGCCGACTACGCGATCCCGTTGCAGGGCAGCGGCGACACGACGCTGGACCTGCCGGGCATGTCCGGGCGGATCTACTTCGCGCTGGGCGACAAGCTGAAGTTCAAGGTGGTCACCGGCGGCGACGGCAAGCCCGCGCTGCAGTACCCGGCGGGCTGGGTGGACTCCGACCCGAACTACGGGATCCTGCACGACACCGTCGAGTTCACGCTCAAGGCCGACGGGATGTACTGCAACACCACGATGGTCGACATGTTCAGCGTGCCGCTGTCGATCCACCTGCAGGGCGCCGAGGACCAGACCACGGGCACGGTGCCCGCCGGCGGCCGGGAGCGGATCCTCAACGGCGTCGCCGAGCACTCCGACTTCGCCGGGCTGCGCCAGGACGACCTGCGGGTGATCGCGCCGGGCCACGGCCTGGACCTCGGCAAGTTCCCGGACACCTACTACGACTCCTACATCGACGAGGTCTGGTCGAAGTACCAGGGCACCCAGCTGCGGGTCGACACCGACAACGGCAAGGTCTTCACCGGCCAGATCTCCGGCGACACCTTCCAGTTCGACGGCGGCGTGCAGCCCATCGGCAAACCGTCCACGCGGGACGTCCTGTTCTGCGACGGCGCGCTGGCCGCCCCGAACGACGGCATCACCGGCCCCGTCGCGGCGATCCTCGGGGCCGGTTTCAACCGCTCGATCCTGCTGGACTCCGCCGACCAGCCGGGCACCGACCCGGGCGGCTTCTACCGGCACGACATCACCAACCACTACTCGAAGGTGATGCACGAGAACACCGAGGACGGCAAGGCTTACGGCTTCGCCTTCGACGACGTGGCCGGGTTCGCCTCCTACGTCCAGGACGGCGCGCCGACGTCGATCACCGTGACGCTGACGCCGTGGTGACCGGTTCCGGCGCCCGGCGCCGGATCGACACCGAGAAGGCCGTCGCCAGCAGGCACAGCAGCCCGGCGCCGTACCAGGCCGCGGCGTAGTCGCCGAACTGGTCGCGCACCACGCCCGCGATGCTGGCGATGGCCGCCGCGCCGATCTGGTGGGAGGCGAAGACCCAGCCGAACACCACCGACGCGCGCGGCCCGAAGTGCTCCCGGCACAGCGCCATCGTCGGGGGCACGGTGGCCACCCAGTCCAGGCCGTAGAACACCACGAACAGCACCATGTTCGCCTCCACCGAGGGCGCGAACAGCTGCGGCAGCACGAACAGCGAGATCCCGCGCAGCGTGTAGTAGGCGGCCAGCAGGATCCGCGGGTTGACCTTGTCGGTGAGCCAGCCGGACAGCACGGTGCCCAGCACGTCGAAGACGCCGATCACGGCCAGCAGCCCGGCGGCCGTCGTCGTCGGCATGCCGTGGTCGTGCGCGGCGGGCACGAAGTGCGTGTTGACCAGACCGTTCGTGCTCGCCCCGCAGATCGCGAAACCACCTGCCAGCAGCCAGAAAGCAGGCGTGCGGGCCGCATCGCGCAGCGCCCGCAGCGCCGCGGCCGCCGGATTCCCCTGATCTCGCGCGGGTTCCGGCTCGTCCCCGGTCGCGCCGTACGCGGTGGTCCCGACGTCGGCGGGGTACTCGCGCATCACCAACCACACGAGCACCGCGACGAGCAGCGCTGACGCGGCGATGACCAGCGAGGCGAAGCGCCACCCGAACTGCTCCACCAGAACCGCGGCCAGCGGCAGGAAGACCAGCTGCCCCGTCGCGCTGCCCGCGGTCAGCACCCCGCTGACCAGCCCTCGCCGCGCCACGAACCACCGGTCGACCACAGTGGACACGAAGGCCAGCGCCATCGACCCGGTGCCCAGCCCGACCAGCAGGCCCCAGCAGATCACGAGCTGCCAGCTGGCCGTCATGAACACGGTGAGCCCGCTGCCGAGCGCGACCAGCGCCAGCGCGGTGACGGTGATCCGCCGGATGCCGAATCGGATCATCAGCGCCGCCGCGAACGGCGCGGTCAGCCCGTAGAGCAGCAGGTTCAGCGAGACGGCGGCCGAGATGACGCTGTGCGGCCAGCCGAACTCGTCGTGCAGCGGATTCATGAACACGCCGGGCACCGAGCGGAACGCAGCGGCACCGACCAGGGCGACGAAGGCGACGGCCGCGATCCACCAAGCCGGGTGGAGCCGCCGCGCGGGTGCAGTGCTGATCACCGCTCCAGCGTCACCGAGGCGACGGCTCCGCACTAGTGGCCGGAGGGACAACATGTGAGAAGATCCGGCCATGGCCCTTGTCTCAACCGGAGCCCTGCTCAACCGCACCTCAGGGGACCGTGATCCAACCCAGCCACAAGAAACCTCGAAACGCGAGATCAATCCCGGACGCAACCACCACTGAAAAACGCGGAGAGGCGGAATGCGCATGGCCAGCCAGCACCGCATCGCCGTTCTGGGACTGCCCGAGGTCATCGGCTTCGACCTGGTGATCCCGTCGCAGATCTTCGTCGGCGCCCGCGACGAGGACGGCACACCGCTCTACAACGTCCAGGTGTGCAGCCTCGACGGCGGGCCCATCCCCACCACCAGGGGTTTCTCGATCCTGCCCGGGGCCGATCCGGACTTCCTGACCGCGCCGGACACGCTGATCATCCCCGGCACCCACCTCAAGGGGCCGCGCACCGACGGCAGCCTGGACCCGGAGATCGCCGACTACCTGGCCGGGCTCCCCGAGCGCACCCGGATCATGTCGATCTGCACCGGCTCGTTCGTGCTCGCCGCGACGGGCATGCTCGACGGCCGCCGCGCGACCACGCACTGGAAGTACGCGGACGACTTCCGGCGCCTGTACCCGCAGGTGGACCTGGACCCGGACGTGCTGTTCGTGGACGACGGCGACGTGCTGTCCTCGGCGGGCGTGGCCGCCGGGATCGACCTGTGCCTGCACGTGATCCGCCGCGACCACGGCAGCGAGGTCGCCAACCGCGCCGCCCGCTCCAGCGTCGTGCCGCCGTGGCGCGAGGGCGGCCAGGCCCAGTACATCGAGCGGCCGCTGCCGGACCCGAACGGCAACGGCACCTCGGCCACCCGCGCCTGGCTGCTGGAACGCCTCGCCGAACCGGTCGCGCTCGGCCAGATCGCGGCGCACGCGGGGATGAGCGTGCGGACCTTCACCCGCCGCTTCCGGGACGAGACCGGCACCAGCCCGCTGGACTGGCTCCTCCAGCAACGCCTGGACCACGCCCGCCACCTGCTGGAATCCACCGATCTCCCGATCGACGCGGTGGCCGAACAAGCGGGCCTCAGCACGGCGGCCTCACTCCGCAAGCACCTCCGCCACCGCCTCGGCACCAGCCCCGCCACCTACCGCCGGACCTTCCGCTCATGACGAAGGCCGCCTGACCCGGACGTCAGGCGGCCTCTCGCTGCGAACCCGGACTACTGCGCGACGCCGGCTTGGACGGTCTGCACCGTCAGCTGGTTGTGGTCGCCCATGTTCGGGTTGGCGCAGCCGTTCTGGCCGTAGTCGAACGGGATGAACATCGACGCGGTGTCGTGCGGCGGGTAGATCCGCAGGCCCTTGGCCGGTTCCAGCCGGCACTCGCCGGAGTCGTAGTTCTCCACCGTGACGAACTTGATCAGCGCGGAGGCCTTGCCGCCGGGCGCGAGGCTGATCACGTCGCCCTTCTTGCCGACCCGGAACGCGGGGGCGCCGATCTGGTGCCCGTCGTCGCCACCGACGTAGGAAACGCCCGGGAAGCCCTGCATGACGCAGGTGCGGTCGCTGGAGTTGGTGAAGATCAGCGGCTGGTAGACGCTGCCCGCGGCGCCGTCGCTCTCGCCGAACGACAGCTGGAGGTCGCGGGCCTTGCACTCGTTGTTGGCCGCGGAGGTGTCCGGCTGGGCGTCCTCCTGCCCGCTCGGCTTCTCCTCCTGCACCGCGGAGCTCTCCGGCGCCTCGCCGCTCTGGTCGGACGGCAGCGGCGCCGCGCTGAAACCGGCGGAGTCCTGGACGATCGGTTGGGCGTTGTTCTGCGCGCTCTGCTGGCCGGAACCACCGGGGCTGCACGCGGTCAGCCCGACTGCCAGCGTCGCCGCCGTGATCGCGAGGAACTTCGCCCGAATCATCGTGTCGTCACCCTTCCTTGCAGCGTCTTCTGATCGGTAGACGCCTGGTGCCGACAAGGGTTGCTCAGGTGCTCAACTTTTTCTCGGCGAAGCCGACCGAACCCGGTAGGACTCCGGTGGGCGCACGATCGCCTCGGGATCGCCCACGTACTCGACGTCCACTCCGTACTCCTCGCGAGCCGCGGCAATGCTGATGTACCCGTTGACCACGTCGTCGAGCACCTGCTCGACCGGGCGCGCGAGGGGATCGCCGTGTCCTCCCCCGCCCGGGAACCGCAGCCGCACCACGGCGTCCGGGGCGAGCCGGACCAGCTGCTTGCGGGGCAAGCGCTCGCCGGTGCGGACGTCGACGAACTCGCCGGGCGCCCCGGCCGATCCGGATTCCGCCCCCACCGCGGGGAAATCCACCCGGTCGATGTTGGCGTTGACCGTCCAGCCGTGCTCACCGTGCCGCGTCACCTCGACCACCTGGCCCAGCCCGCCGCGGTGCCGTCCCGTACCGCCGGAGTCCGGCCGCAGCTCGCGCCGCTGCTGCACCAGCGGCGTCAAGGTCTCCAGCACCTCGGTCGGCGCGGCCCGCACGCCGGTCGGGAAACCGGTGGTGCTCAGCCCGTCCTTGTCCGGACGCGCCCCGGTTCCGCCCGCGCCGAAGACCGTGAGCGTGAACGGGCGCGGCTCGTCGATCCCGCCGCCCCGCCACACCGTCATCCACAGCGCGTCCGCGCTCATCGCGGGCAGCCCGCCGGGCACGGCCGGTCGCAGCGCTTCGAACAGCAGGCTGGGCAGGAAGTGCCCGATGAGGTGCCGGGAGGCCACCGGCGCGGGGTCGACGCAGTTGAGCACCGAACCGCGCGGTGCGGTGACCTCGACCGGGCGGAACGACCCGGCGTTGTGCGGCACCTCCGGCGCCAGCGCGGCCTTGATCGCGAACGACGTGTAGGCGCGGGTGTAGTTGAGCACCACGTTGATGCCGTGCGGCGACTGCGGCGAGGAGCCCGTGTAGTCGATGTGGACGGCGTCCCCGGCGACCTCGGCGGTCACCTCCAGGTGGATCGCCTGGTCGTCGAAGCCGTCGGAGTCCATGCTCGCCGAGTACCGGCCGTCCGGGATGGCCCGCAGCGCAGTGCGCAGCGCCTGCTCCGAGCGGCGCATGATCTCGCCGGCCACCACGTCGATGCCGTCCAGCCCGAACTCGTCGAGCATCCGGTCGAGGCTGCGGATGCCCACCTGGTTCGCCGAGACCTGCGCGTAGATGTCGCCCATCGTCTCGTCCGGCGTGCGGACGTTGGCCCGGATCAGCCGTTCCAGCGTCCGGTCGGGACCTTCGGCGGTGCGTAGCTTGAGGATCGGCAGCCGAAGCCCCTCCTCGAAGACCTCCGAGGCCGCCGCGGACAGGATGCGCCCGCCGATGTCCGGGGAGTGGCAGCAGCTGGCGAACCACGCGATCAGCCGCCCATCGCGGAAAGCCGGGGTGGCCACCGTGATGTCGTTGATCTGACCGCTGGTCATCCACGGGTCGTTGGTGATCAGCACGTCGCCGTCGGCGAGGGTCCCCGGCGGGTGCTCGGCGACGATGTGCCGCATCCCTGTCGCCATCGCGTTGATGTGGCCGGGGGTGCCGCCGCTGGACTGCCCGACCATCTCGCCCGCGGAGTCGAACACCGCGCAGGCCAGGTCCAGCGATTCCCGCACCACCGGGCTGAACGCGGTGTTGACCAGGGCGGCCTGCTGCTCGTCGAGCAGCGAGTGCAGGCGGTTGGCGACCAAACCGACCACCACCGGGTCGACGCGGCTCATCGGGATCCTCCAGCGGTGAACTCGACGAAGATGCTGCTGTCGGCTTCGACCGTGCACTTGGCGCCGGGCGGCACGAGCAGGGTCGCTTCCCGCTCCTCCACCAGCGCCGGTCCTTCGAGCACGGTCCCGGCGCGCAGCCGGTAGCGGTCGTAGACCGCGGTCGCCGCGTAGCCGTCGGCGAAGTAGGCCTCGCGGTGGCCCAGCAGCGCTTCCGAACCGTCCGAAGTGGAGTCGAAGCCCAGTCGGCCGCTCGGGCTCGGCCCGCTGGCGGTGACCCGCCAGGTCAGCAGTTCCGGCTCGACGCCGGTCGGCGCGACGGTGCCGAACCGCTGCGCGTACTGGGCGCGGAAGCTCGCCAGCACTTCGCCGCGCCAGTCCGGAACCTCCAGCGGCGGCACCGGAACCTCGATCTCGCTGCCCTGACCGACGAACCGCATCTCCAGCGCCCGCTCGCAGGTCACGTCCACTTCGGACAGACCGGAGCCGACCAGGACGTCGGTGCCCTCGCGCGCCATCTCCGCGAACAGCGCGGCGGCCTCGTCGAGGTCGAGATCGCCCAGCAGCGCGTGCCGGGAGCGGACGATGTCGATCGACATCGGAGCGGACAGGAAACCGAGCGCGCTGAGCACGCCCGCCGCCGGAGGCGCGACCATCGACGGTGCGCCGAGCGCCCGCGCCACGCCCGGGCCGTGCAGCGGACCGTTCCCGCCGGAGACGAAGACCGGCAGCCGCGCCGGATCCTGACCGCGCTCGATGGCGTGCACGCGGGCCGCGTTGGCCATGTTCTCGTTGGCCGTCGTGTGCACGCCCCACGCCGCCTCCACGACCGAAACGCCCAGCGGATCGGCGATCTGCTCCTTGATCGCTGCTTCCGAAGCGGCCGCGTCCAGGTGCATCTCGCCGCCGAGGAACCGGGCCGGGTCGAGGTAGCCGAGCACGACGTCGGCGTCGGTCACCGTGCACCGGGTGCCGCCGCGGCCGTAGCAGACCGGACCGGGTTCCGAGCCCGCCGAATCCGGGCCGACGGTGATCAGGCCGAGCGGGTCCACCCGGGCGATCGAGCCGCCGCCGGTGCCGATCTCGATCATGTCGATGACCGGCGCGCGCACCGGCAGCCCCGATCCGGCGCGCAGCCGGTACACCCGGTCCACCTCGAAGGTGTGGGTGATCAGCGGCCGGTCGCGCTCGACCACGCAGAGCTTGGCGGTGGTCCCGCCCATGTCGAAGGCCAGCTGGTCGGGGCGCTGCGCGGTGCGGCCGAAGGCGACGGCTCCCAGCGCGCCGCCCGCGGGCCCGGACTCCAGCATCCGGATGGGGAAGCGCCGGGCCGTCTCCAGCGCGGCGACCCCGCCGTTGGACAGCATGATCAGCGGATCGGTGCGGACACCGCAGCGGTGCAGCCGCTCCCGCAGGTCGGCCAGGTAGGTCTCCACCAGCTGCTGCACGTAGACGTTGGCGAGCGTGGTGGAACTCCGCTCGTACTCGCGGATCTCGGGGTTGACCTCGCAGGACAGCGCGACCCGCAGCTGCGGTGCGACCTCGGCGAGGACTTCCCTGGCCTGCCGCTCGTGCTCGCCGTTGGTGTGGCTGTGCAGGAAGCACACGGCCACTGCTTCCACGCCGGCGGCGACGAGCTCGACGCCCAACCGCCGCACCGCGTCGACGTCGAGCGGGGTCAGCACCGAGCCGTCGGCCCGCATCCGCTCCGGCACGCCGAAGCGCAGGTGCCTGGGAACCAGCGGGCGGGGCAGTTCGAGGCCGAGGTCGTAGAGCTCGTAGCGGTGCTCGCGGCCCATCTCGACGACGTCGCGGAAGCCCTCGGTGGTCAGCAGCGCGGTGCGCGCGCCCCGGCGCTCGATCAGCGCGTTGGTCACCAAGGTGGTTCCGTGCACGACGGTGGTGATGCCCGCCGGGTCGAGCCGGTTGTCCGCGAGGGTCTGCCGCAGCACCTGCTCGACGGCGGCCGCCGGTTCCCGGTGCGTGGTCAGCGCTTTGCCGACGGCGACGATCCCGTTGTCGTCGAGGATGGCCATGTCGGTGAAGGTGCCGCCGATGTCCACCCCGATCCGCAGCGGACGTGGGTCTGTCATGGGGAGTCCTCCCGGTTCGACTGCCCGGCCACCGGGAGAGTACGGATCGTCTGACGATCTGGCAACGGATCGTCAGACGATTTCCGGATGCGCACCGGGTAGTCTTGGCCTGCGCGCATTCCGCGCCGACAGCAGAGGGGACCTCACGTGACCGACTCCAGCGGTGCCGCCACCCGGGTGGCCGACGCGCTGCGCGATCAGATCGCCGCGGGCGAGCTCGTGCCCGGCATGCGGCTGTCCGAGGAGCGGGTCAAGCAAGCCCACGGGGTCTCCCGCAGCACCCTGCGCGAGGCGTTCCGGCTGCTGATCCGGGAACGGCTGCTGGTCCACGAGCTCAGCCGCGGTGTGTTCGTCCGCCAGCTCAGCCGGCAGGACGTCGCCGACCTCTACGAGGTCCGGCGGGTCGTGGAATGCGCCGCGCTGCGCCACATCCGGAGCCTGCGACCGGCCGGGCTGCGCCGGGTCGCCACCGCGATCAAGGACGGCCACGAGGCCGCCGACCAGGGACGTTGGGATGCGGTGGCGGCGGCCAGCATCCGGTTCCACGAAGCGCTGGTCGCACTCGCAGGCAGCCCGCGGCTGGACGCCATGGTCAGCGAGGTGCTCGCCGAGTTCCGGCTCGCCTACGCGCACATGAAGGACACCCAGGTCTTCCACGCGGCTTTCCTGAAGCGCAACTCCGAGATCGCCGAAGCCCTCGGCTCCGGCGACATCGAAGCCGCGGCCCAACTCCTGGACACCTACCTCGTCGACGCCGAAAAAGCCCTCCAAGACCACTTCATCGACTGACCCGACCCCGCGGTTCCGCAAATTCAATGGAAATCAGAGGTCCGATTTCCATTGAAATTGCGGAAGTTCTCCGCAGGACCCGGGACCTGTCCACACGTGTCGGCGTGTCGTACCCCGACGCTCCGTGGGCGTGTCGGCCGACGAATCCGGGCCGGAATCTGGGCTCGGGTGTTGAGAATCGTCTGACGAACTCCTAGAGTCGGCGCACGCCATCCACGGCCGCTCTTCCCCGTGGTGGCACCGGTCGTCCGGCCGTCCGGCTCGACGCTTCGCGTCGGCACCGGCGCGAGCTGCGCACCTCGCTCACCGAGCCAAGGAGCAGTCCTTCATGGCCACCACCTCCCTCGACCCCGGCAAGCAGCGGCTGAGCCCACCGGCGAAACGCGCGGTGAAGGGCGCCTGCTTCGGCTTCTTCGTCGACTACTTCGACATCTACCTGCCGGTCGTGGCGCTCACGCCCGCGATCGCCTACTTCCAGCCCCCGCACACCGCCCCGGCGGTGGCCGCCACGCTCGCCTACATCACGCTCGCGCTCACCCTGATCGGCCGCCCGATCGGCGCCATCGTCTTCGGGCGCATCGCCGACATCACCGGCCGCCGCCGGGCCACGCTCGTCGCGGTGGCCGGAGCCGGGGCGTGCACGCTGCTCATGGGCCTGCTGCCCGGTTACGCGACGATCGGCTGGCTGTCGATCGCGCTGGTCCTGCTGCTGCGCTTCGTCGGCGGGGTGTTCATGGGCGGCGAGTACTCCAGCGCGAACCCGCTGGCGATGGAGGCCAGCCCCAAGCACCTGCGCGGCCTGGTCGGCGGTCTCATCGCGGCGGCCTACCCGCTGGGCTACATCGCGATCTCCCTGGTCGTGGCGCTGACCTTCCAGTTCTCGCCGACCGGTGACGTCGATTCGCCCTACGTGCAGTGGGGTTGGCGCATCCCGTTCTTCGTCGGCGCCGGGCTGTCGGCGTGGTTCCTGCTCTACTTCCGCAAGGTCGAGGAATCCGCCGCGTTCGAGCAGGTCCGGAAGACGTCGGCGGCCAAGAAGTCGCCGCTGAAGGAGCTGCTCACCGGCGAGCACCGGCGGAAGCTGCTGCAGGTGCTGCTGATGATGACCGGCATGTGGTTCACCGTGCAGGCCACCCTGTCGGCCACGCCGGCGCTGCTGTCGCAGGTCATCGGCCTGCCGAGCTCGTCGGTGAACACCGGTCTGCTGGTGGCCAACGTGTTCGTCGCCGCCGGGTACCTGGCGATGGCGCAGCTCGGCCAGCGGTTCGGCCGACGGCGCGTGCTGGTGATCTCCGGGATCTGGACGGTCCTGCTGGTGCCGCTCGTGTTCGCTGCGATGGTCCGGGAAGCGAGCGCCGCAGCGGCTTCGGGCGGCAGCGTGCTGCCGACGATGTTCTGGGCGACGCTGGCGCTGGTGCTCACGGTGTCGCCGTGGGGGATCGTGTCCACCTACATCATCGAGCGCTTCGCCACCGGTGTCCGCGCCTCGGGTTACGGCATCGGCTACAGCCTCGCGGTGATCATCCCCGGCTTCTACGCCTTCTACATGATCGGCCTGTCGAGCTTCATGCCCTACGAGTACACGCCGATCGTGCTGATCGTCCTCGGCGGCGCGTTCGCCACGCTCGGCGCCCTGCGCGGCCCGGAAACCCGCGACGCCGACCTGAGCTGACGGAGGGCAACCGATGGACTCGACCACATCTCCCGCAGCAGCAAGGGAAATCATCCGCGGCGGCGGCTGGCCGCAGATCACCACCGGCCTGTGCGCCGGGTACGTCCAGGCCAACCTGGTGATCCTGCCGCAGGAGTCGGCGGCGGAGTTCGCCGAGTTCTGCCGGGCCAACCCGAAACCGCTGCCGCTGCTGGAGAGGACCGAACCAGGTGTCCCGGACCAGCTCCGCGTCGCCCCTGGCGCGGACCTGCGCACGGACCTGCCGAAGTACCACGTGCACCGGCGCGGCAAAGTGTCCGAAGTGGACGATGTCGTGGACGTGTGGCGCGACGACCTGGTGGCCTTCCTCCTCGGGTGCAGCTTCAGCGCCGAAGAGCGCCTGCTCGCCTCCGGGGTCCGCCTCCGCCACCTCGAACTCGACCAAGGCGTCCCGATCTACCGGACCTCGCTGCGCTGCCAGGATGCAGGCCGCTTCCACGGCCCGGTCGTGGTCTCGATGCGCGCGATCCACCGTTCCGAGGTCTCCCGAGCGGTGGAGGTGACCGGCGAACTCCCCTTCGCCCACGGCTCCCCGCTCCACGTCGGCGACCCCGGATCGATCGGCATCACCGACCTCGCCCACCCCGACTGGGGCGACCCGCTCCCCCTCCAGGACGACGAGGTCCCGGTCTTCTGGGCCTGCGGAGTGACCCCGCAAGCGGTCCTGGCCGAGGTCCGCCCGGACTTCGCCATCACCCACTCCCCCGCCCACATGTTCCTCACCGACCTCCGAGTCACCGACCTCATCACCACACCTCCCCAGGACCACGACACACCCTGACGTGCCGTCAACTCCCGCAAATTCAATGGAAATCAGACCTCCGACTTCCATTGAATTTGCGTCCCACACCCCGAGCCCCGGCGGAGCCGTCGTCGCCCCGGGAAGTCTGCAGTTTCAATTGAAACTGTGATCCGCCGTGGGTGGGATCCGCAGTTTCAATTGAAACTGCGGCCAACGGAGGCCAGCGGACCCGTCCGACGGGATCAGCGGCGGAGGTCTCCGCCTCGGGGACGTGAGTCCCACTCGGGTTGGGGGACGTCGGTGACCGGTGAGCCGTTGGCCGCCGCGACCTCCGGCGGGACCGTCCACAGTCGACCCCGGTCGTCCAGCAGCGCGACCTCGCCGTTCGGGGCGCGCAGCGCCTTCGCCCCGGTCCCGATGGTTGCGACCACGGGGAGCTCGTCCACCGCGGTGATCCGGCGATCCAGAACCCTGGCCACCAGGAGTTCCGCCACGGATCGGCGCTCGATGCGGACCTTCCCGCCGTCGTGCAGCACATCCACGGTGCGCGAGGGCGACGGCACGGCGAAGCCGTTGAGGACCGATGCCGCCCGCTGAGGCGTGGCGCAGCCGTCGAATCCGGTGACGTCGATGCCGAAGTGGCGGATGTCGGTCGGCGAGGGCCGCGACGCCGTGGCCCGCAGGACGTCCAGCGGAACCGTGCCGCAGGGGTCCGATGTGGACACCGGAGCGGTCCCGCCGGGCCCGCGGACCAGTCCCGGCCCCTCCTGCCACGGCCCGGGGATCAGCACCGCGGGATACGGGTGCCCGGTGAAATCGCGGTCCCAGAAGGTGATCGTCGTGCCGTCCGCCGTCTGGTGGGCGATCGCGAACGCGTCCAGCGCGGGCACCCACATCCAGTCAGCGCTGAAGGCGTCCACCACCGACCGCGAACGCGCCCCACCGGCCGGGCGGAACCCGTCCCCGGTCAGCGCCTCGACCTGCTCGCTGAACTCCGGGTTCCGCGCCCGGACGACGAACTGCCCGGCACCGTTCCACCCCGCCCCGGCGGCCGTGGTGTCGGTGAACATCAGGTAGAACCAGCCGCCCAGGTACAGCGCCGACGGCTGCCCCGCGCCATAGGCGTTGTCCCGCCGGGCATCGGCGGCCGGCCTGATGATCGGCGCTCCCCCGGCCTCGCGCTGCCAGGCGAGCCCGTCCGGGCTGCTCGCGACCCCGATCGAATTGCCGTGCGCGTGGTCGTCGCCCGCCGCGCCGGTGTAGTACAGGTAGTAGCGATCGCCGACCTTCAAAACCGACGGGTCGCAGGTGTGCATCCCGTCGAAACCGCCTGGCTGGCCGGTGAAAACGGGGACAGCGGGCGCGCCGGATGCGGTGTACGGCCCGTCGATGCCGCTCGACGCGGCCTGCAGGACGTCGTCCCCGGGCGGACCGATCCCCGGCAGCTGGCTGCACCACCACACCCGGTTCTGACCGCCGTCCTGCAGCACCGTCGGCCCGTAGTTGTACGGCGCCGGAAAGCCACCCGAGACCACCACGCCGGCACTGCTGCGATCAGCGCCGACGTGCAGGTCGACGGGCAATCGTTCCGGCTGGGCCCCGGATTCGACGCGCGGAGAAGGCCCGGGCGTGCCCGACACCTGCGTGCAGCCGGCCAGCAGCACCACGCCGATCAGCCCGGCCGCCCTGCGCAACGACCTCCGCACCACCCGCGCCCTCCCCTGGAACCGGGCGCGCTTACGCGCTCGCGTGCTCGGCCAGCCAGCGGATCGCCAGCGGGTAGCCCGCCACGCCGAGACCGGCCACCACCGCGGTCGAGATGTCCGACAGGTAGCTGGTGTGCCGGAACTCCTCCCGCTTGTGCACGTTGGAGATGTGGAGCTCGATCAGCTCGGACTCGAGCTGCGCCGCCGCGTCGCGCACCGCGATCGAGTAGTGCGTCCAAGCACCGGCGTTGAGCACCACGGGCCACCGCTGGTCGGCCGCCTCGTGCAGCCACTGGACCATCTCGCCCTCGTGGTCGGTCTGGCGCACCTCGACCTCGACGCCGAGCTCCTCGCCCGCCGCCTCGCACATCCCGACCAGATCGGCGTGGGTGGTGCTGCCGTAGACCGAAGGTTCGCGCTTGCCCAGCCGCCCGAGGTTCGGCCCGTTGAGCACCAGCACCTTCACAGCAGCACTCCCGTGGACTTGGGCTCGCCACCGGTCAGCGCGGAGTAGGCGGCGGCGATCAGCGACGGGTCCGGGCCTTCCAGCCGACCCGGCTTGGCCAGCCCGTCGAGCACGACGAACCGCAGCAGCCCGCCCCGGTTCTTCTTGTCGACCTTCATGCCCTCGAGCAGCTGGCCGAGCGCGTCCGGGTCGTAGCTGGTGGGCAGGCCCAGCAGGTCCAGCACCTTCTTGTGCCGGTCGGCGGTCTCGTCGTCCAGCCGCCCGGCCAGCCGCGCCAGCTCGGCGGCGAAGACCAGGCCCACGCTGACCGCGGCGCCGTGGCGCCACCGGTAGCGCTCGCGGCGCTCGATGGCGTGCGCCAGGGTGTGCCCGTAGTTGAGCACCTCCCGCAGGTGCGACTCCTTCAGGTCCGCGGCGACCACGTCGGCCTTGACCTGGATCGACCGGCGCACCAGCTCGCCCAGCACCTCGCCGGACGGGTCGAGGGCGGCCTCCGGGTCGGCCTCGATCAGCCGCAGGATCTCCGGGTCCGCGATGAACCCGGTCTTGACGACCTCGGCCATGCCCGCGACCAGCTCGTTGCGCGGCAGGCCCTCCAGCGTCGCCAGGTCGGCGAGCACCAGGCTCGGCTCGTGGAACAGCCCGACCAGGTTCTTGCCGGAGTCGGTGTTGATGCCGGTCTTGCCGCCGACGGCGGCGTCCACCATGCCCAGCAGCGTGGTCGGCACGTGCACCACGCGCACCCCGCGCATCCAGGTGCCCGCGACGAACCCGGCGACGTCGGTCACCGCACCGCCGCCGAAGGACACCACCACCCCGCTGCGGTCCATGCCGACCTTGCCGAGCACGTCCCAGCAGAACCCGGCGACCTGCAGGCTCTTGCCGTCCTCGGCGTCGGGGATCTCCACCCGGTGGGCGTCCACCCCGGCCTCGGTCAGCTCCTCGCGCACCGCCTCGACGGTCGCGGTGATGGTGGGCTGGTGCACCAGCGCCACCACCGATGCGTCGCGCAGGAAGTCGACGAGCTCGCCGAGCAACCCCCGGCCGACCACCACGTCGTAGGGCTGCTGGCTGGCAACGCCGATCCGCACCGGCTCGGTCATCATCGTCCCTTCGGTGAAGGCGGTTCAGGGTTCAAAGCGTACGCACAACGGCCTGACCGCCGGTGCGGGAACCGGCGGTCTTCCATCAGCTGGACGCGGTGCTGGCCAGCGCGGCCACGACCTGCGCCACGACCTCGTCCGGCCCGGCGTCGTCGGTGGCGATCTCCACCGCGGCCACCGAGCGGTAGATCGGCAGCCGGGCGTCCAGCAGCGCCTTGAAGGTGGCGCGCGGGTTCACCCCGGCCAGCAGGGGGCGCGCGGTGGAAAGCCCGGCCCGCCGGGCGCCTTCGGCGAGCCCAACCGACAGGAACACCACCGTGTGCCCTGCCAGCAGCTCGCGGGTGCGCTCGGAGAGCACCGCACCGCCGCCCAGCGCCAGCACGCCGTCGTGCTCCCGCAACGCGGTCGCGACGGCTTCTTCCTCCATGGCGCGGAACACCGGTTCGCCGTCGTTGGCGAAGATGTCGGCGATGGCGCGGCCGCTGGCGCGCACCACGTCGTCGTCGGTGTCGCGGAACGCGACCTCGAGGTGCTTCGCCAGCAGGCGGCCGATCGTCGTCTTGCCCGCGCCCGGCGGGCCGACCACCACTGCGCGCGGCGACATCAGTGCGCCTGCCGCTTCTCGGCGCGCTCCCGCAGACCGGCCAGGTAGCCCTCGACGTTGCGCCGGGTCTCCGGCAGCGAGTCGCCGCCGAACTTCTCCAGCACGGCCTCGGCCAGCACCAGCGCGACCATCGTCTCGGCGACCACCGCCGCGCGCGGCACCGCGGTGATGTCCGAGCGCTGGTGCATCGCCTGCGCCGGCTCGCCGGTGGTCATGTCCACAGTGGCCAGTGCGCGCGGCAGGCTGGAGATCGGCTTCTTGGCGGCGCGCACGATCAGCGGCTCGCCGTTGGTGATGCCGCCCTCCAGGCCCCCGGCCCGGTTGCTGCTGCGGCGGACCCACTTCGCGCCCTCGTCGGGGTAGATCTCGTCGTGCGCGGCGCTGCCCCGGCGGTGCGCGTTGGCGAAGCCCTCGCCGATCTCCACGCCCTTGATCGCCTGGATGCTCATCAGCGCACCGGCCAGCCGAGCGTCGAGCTTGCGGTCCCAGTGCACGTGCGAGCCGATGCCCGGCGGCAGGCCGTAGGCGATCACCTCGACGACGCCGCCGAGCGTGTCGCCGTCCTTCTTGGCCGCGTCGACCTCGGCCATCATCCGCTCGGTCGCGGCATCGCCGAAGGCGCGCACCGGGTTCTGGTCGATGGCCGCCAGGTCTTCCGGGCCGGGCAGCACGTCGTGCTCGGCGTCCACGCCGCCGAGGCTGACCACGTGGCTGACGATCTCCACGCCGAGCAGCTGCCGCAGGAACTGCTGGGCCACCGTGCCGACGGCGACGCGAGCAGCGGTCTCGCGGGCGCTCGCGCGCTCCAGCACAGGGCGGGCCTCGTCGAAGCCGTACTTCTGCATGCCGGCGAGGTCGGCGTGACCGGGGCGCGGGCGGGTCAGGGGCGCGTTGCGGGCCAGCGAGGACAGCACGTCCTCGTCGACCGGGTCAGCGGCCATCACCTGCTCCCACTTGGGCCACTCGGTGTTGCCGATGCGGACCGCGATCGGACCGCCCTGGGTGCGCCCGTGCCGCACGCCGCCGATGATCTCGAGCTCGTCGGCCTCGAAGTTCATCCGCGGGCTGCGACCGAAGCCGAGCTTGCGGCGCTCCAACTGGGTCGCGATGTCGGTCGAGGTCACCTCGACTCCGGCCACCATGCCTTCCAACACCGCCACCAGGGCGGGGCCATGCGATTCTCCAGCGGTCATCCAGCGCAGCACACATAGATCCTGCCACGTTCGGTCGCCGGTGAACCCGGCCGGGGGTCCCTGGTCACACCCACGGTGCGAAGGCGGTGACCAGCCACGCCGGCAGGAGCGCGGCAGGCCCGTGCGGTACCGCCCCGCGCCCCCGCCAGGAAGCCATGAGCAGCGTGAAGAGCGCCGCCGCGACCACCACGGCCAACACCGCTCCCACGGCCACCGCGCCCACCACCAGTCCCAGCACTCCCGCCAGCTTCACGTCGCCGGGCCCCAACGCGGCGGGCGAGATCAACCGCACCACCGCGTACACCCCGCCGAACAGCAACAACCCGCCCGCAGCCCCGGCCCACACCCCTGGACGGTGCAGTGCCGCAACCGCGATGAAGACCAGCGCAACCGGATAAGCGGGCAACGTCAGCACATCGGGCAACCGATAAGCCCGCACATCGCACACGGCGAGCAGAACTCCGACCCACCCCAGCAGCAGCGGAACCCCCGCCCACCACCAGGGCATCCCAGTCGCAACGCGCACGGCCACCACGGCCCACAACACCGCGACTGCCATCTCGCACCACAACCGAGGCGCGACCACGCCCCGCCGCACAGCGCCCAGCACCAGCCGCCCCAGCCACCCGGCACCGAACCCGAGCGCACCGCCAACGATCCCGATCACGACGACCATTCGCCCAAGATCGCCCCGACACCCCGGGATCCCCGGCATCCAACCCCGGAACCTCCGCATGTCGTGATCCCCGGAACGAGTGGAGGGGCCACCGAGCGCGTTGCTCGAAGGCCCCTCCACCGAACCCCTGGTCGGGGGAAGTTCCGGCGTCGACCGAGAAGAGGGCGTCGCCGGGGACGACCTGGCCGTCCTCGCGGACGTCGGCCAGGGCCTCGGGGCTCACCTCCAGGGCGATCACCGGGCAGATCGACGAGTAGCCGTGGGACTCGACCTCGGTCGGGTCCCAGGTGACGATGCGCTGCCCCGCCTCGACCGCGTCGCCCTTGGCGACGTGGAGGTCGAAGCCCTCGCCCTTGAGCTTGACCGTGTCGATGCCCAGGTGGACCAGCACCGCCGCGCCGCCCGGCGAGGCGATCACGAACGCGTGCGGGTGCAGCGTCGCCACCGTGCCGGCGATCGGCGCGACCGCGTCGGCCCGCCCGCCGGTGGGCTTCACCGCCATGCCCGGACCCACCATGGCCTGCGAGAACACCGGGTCCGGGACCTCGGCCAGCCCGGTGGCCAGGCCCGCCACCGGGCTGCCGACCTCGATGCTCACCGCAGGTCCTCGATGTCCTCGGCCAGCGTGTCCGCCTCCGGACCCACCACGACCTGCACCACGGTGCCCTGCGCCATCACGCCGTGCGCCCCGGCCGCCTTCAGCGCCGCTTCGTCGATCTTCGAGCCGTCCTCGACCTCGCAGCGAAGCCGCGTGATGCACGCCTCGATCTCCACCACGTTGTCCTCGCCGCCGAGCGCGGCCAGGATCGCCGCGGCCTTGTCCTGAGCCACCGCGTGCTCCCTTCCTCCGAACCAACGACGCGGACCGACCGCGCCGCGAAGATCTTGCGCCACTCGGTGTCGATGCGGCAACGAAATCGAAGCCGCCTTGACACCCGATCGCATGACGGCGCATTGTTCGCAACCGACTGGTTTAGACCGGACAGTACCAACTGGGTGCCGCCGGTCAACAGCACCGGGCGAACGCGGTGGTGATCCGCCAATGTTCAACCCGGTGACCGGTGTTCACAAGGCACCGGACGCGAAGAAGCAAGACCGGTGGAGGCAACGTGGCCGCGCGGGGAACCGCAGACGACAGTCGACGCGCTGAGAGCGTGCTGCGCGACGGTCCGACGCCCAAGCACGCCCAGCTGCGGGAAATCCTCCGCGAACTGGCCAGCGACGAGCTGCTGCCCGGCTCCCCGGTACCGTCCGAACGCGACCTCGCGGTCCGCTACGGCGTCTCGCGGCTGACCGTGCGGGAAGCCGTCGGCCAGCTGGTCGCCGAAGGACTGCTGGTGCGGGTGCGCGGCAAGGGCACCTTCACCACCCGGCCTCGCGTGGACTCCCAGCTGCACCTCGCGTCGTTCACCGAGGACATGCTGCGCCGCGGCATGCGCCCGGAGACCGTGCTGCTGGAATCCGCCGAGGCGGTCCCGCCCGAGGACACCGCCACCGCGCTCGACCTCGCCCCCGGCGAGACCGCCCACTGGCTCCACCGGCTGCGCAAGGCCGACGGCGCCCCGATGGCGGTGGAACGCGGTTGGTACCACGCCGGGCTGCTGCCCGGCCTCCTCCAGCGGGACCTGACCGACTCGATGTACACCCTGCTGGACCGCCACTACGACGTGCAGCTGGAGACCGGCACCCAGACCGTGCTGGCCGAAGGCGCCGACGCCGACACCGCGCGGCTGCTCGGCATCCGCCCGGGCAGCCCGGTCCTGGTGTTCCGCCGGATCGCCACCGCGCAGGGCCGACCGATCGAGGACATGACTTCCTGGTACCGCGGCGACCTGTACCAGGTGACCATGCAGCTGGACCGCGATCCGAGCGGGACCGGCCACCACCGTCCGACCATCCGGCCCGCGTGATGGGGAGCCGGATCCCCCGACGACTCGGTGTCCACGACACAGGAGGTAACCGATGAGTGCCAGCGCCCCAGCGGCGAGCGGCAACAAGAAGGGATTCGCCCAGCTGCAGCGCCTGGGCCGGAGCCTGATGCTGCCGATCGCCGTCCTACCCGCCGCCGCGCTGCTGCTGCGG
>NZ_JAQGLA010000008.1 GCF_027853915.1 Saccharopolyspora oryzae | reverse complement strand
TTGCTGCTGAGCGCTCTGCTGTTCATGTGCCTGCTGGGGGCCGGGGCGATCCTGCTGCCGCTGTACCTGCAGACCGTCCTGCACGAGTCGACGTTCGCCAGCGGCCTGGCGGTGCTGCCGGGCGGTCGTCACCGACAACACCGCGGGCATGTTCGCCGCGGCATCGGGCAACGCCCTCATCGCCGACGAGGACGCCACCATCGCCAGGACCACCTATCGCGAGTGGCTCGCCCGCTGACTCAGCCGCCGCGCCGGGTTTCGGCGAGCCGTTGCAGGCCGTCGAGCTGCCACTCCAGCTGCTGCTCGAAGGTCACCACTTCGGCCATCGGATCAGGTTCGTCCAACCAGCGGATGTAGTGCGGGTGCTCGCCGTCCGCCTTGATCCGCTCCAGGTAGGGGCGCACGGCCTCTTCGAGCTCGGCGTCGGAGGCGAGCCCGGTCCGCTGGCGCATGGCGAGCTCTTCCAGCAGCGCCAGCCCGGAGCCGAAGACCTGCCCGAGCACGGTGTTGATGAAGCCGATGCGGCCGGCGGCCTCCAGGCCGAGCTCGTCGACGGCGGCGAGCGCGGAGTCGTAGAGCCGCAACGCGTTCGGGCCGAGCGGCGGGCGGCTGAAGGCCAGCCGCGCGAACCACGGGTGCCGTTGCACCGCGGCCCACGCGGACAGGCCCATCTCGCGCAGGCAGGTCCGCCAGTCGCCGGGCGGCGGCACGGTGATCTCGCCGTAGACCTCGTCGACCATCAGGTCGGTCAGCCCGTCCTTGCTGCCGACGTAGCGGTACAGCGCCATCGGGCTGCGCGTGCCGAGCCGGCTCGCGATCGCCCGCATCGTGACCTCGCCCGATGAGCTCTCGTCTGCGAGGCCTATCGCGGCGGCGACGACTCGTTCGCGGCTGAGCTGGTCGGTGGCTGGTGGGGGCGGCGGTTCGTCGAACCAGACCAGGCCGCCCGTTGGTTTGGCAGCGTTCATTTGCCTCGGATGGTAGCCGCGTGTACAACGTACACCGTGAATGTACAACGTACACTCGACTCCCAGGTGCTGGTGGTGGGCGGCGGCCTGGTCGGGTTGACGACAGCTCTCGTCCTTCGCCACCACGGCGTCGACGTGACGCTGGTGGAGAAGCGCGCGACGACCTCGCCGCAACCCAAAGCCCGCCGGTTCCACGTGCGCAGCCTGGAGATCTTCCGCGCGCTCGGGCTCGCCTCGACGGTCCGCGAGGCCGCGCGCGACCTCGCCGAACACGACCACATGGCCACGGGGCGCACGCTCGCCGAAGCCCAGCAGCTACCGCTGTGGCGGCCCTCCGGCCCGGACGGCGATCCGGTCGAGCCCAGTCCGGAGCTGCCGTGCCTGGTCGCCCAAGACGTGCTGGAGCCGGTCCTGCGGCAGGCGGCCGAGGATGCCGGGGTGCGAGTGCGGTTCCAGACCGAGCTGACCTCGTTCGCGCAGGACGCCGACGGTGTGCTCGCCGAACTGGACGATCGCCGGACGGGGCGGAACGACCAGCTCCGCGCGGCTTTCGTCGTCGCGGCGGATGGTGCGCGCAGTCCGGTGCGCGCCGCGTTGGGGATCGGCCGTTCCGGCCGCGGTGCCGTCGGCGGGCCCAACGTCAACGTCTACTTCCACGCCGATCTGTCCGACGTGGTCCGCGGCCGGGAGTTCAACCTATGCCAGCTGGAGCATCCGGACGCGCCGGGTGCGCTGGCTTCGGTCGACGGGCGGTTCCGGTGGGTGTTCATGGCCGGAGGTGCCGAGGTCGAACGGGATTGGCCCGCGCTGCTGCGCACCGCGCTCGGCGTGCCGGCGCCGGATCTCGACGTCCGCAGCGTCTTGCCCTGGCAGCCGGAGATGCTGATCGCCGACCGCTATTCGGACGGTCGGGTGCACCTGGTGGGGGATGCCGCCCACGTGATGCCGCCGTTCGCCGCGCTCGGCGCGAACACCGGCATCGACGACGCGCACAACCTCGGCTGGAAGATCGCTGCGGTGCTGTCCGGTGTGGCCGAGCCTGCGCTGCTGGACAGCTACGACGCCGAGCGGCGCCCGGCCGGGTGGTTCGCCGCCGACCAGTCGAGCCGGCGATCGGGCGTGACGACCACGCCCGACCCGACGTTGGCCGACCCGTTCGTGCTGGCAGCTGGTGGATTCCAGTACCCGGCCGGGGCTTTCGCGGGCGGCCCGGACGAGGGCGGCGAGATCGAGCCGATCACCGAGTTCGCCCCGGCCGGGCGCGTCGCCACCCGCATCCCGCACCGCTGGCTCACCCCCGGTCTGTCCACTCTGGACCTCGCTGGCCCGGGATGGGCGCTCGCGGTGGCCGACGAACCGCAGCGCTGGGCAGCCGGCGGGATCCCGGTCCACCGCCTGGACGCAGACTTCCTGCCACCGGGCGAAGGGCTCCTGATCCGCCCCGACGACGTGATCGCCTGGCGCGGCACCGACCCCACCGCACCGGCCGAAGTCTGCGCGAAGCTCCTCGCCGGAGGGTGACCAAAAAGAAGGAGCACCTCCGACCAGCGCGGTCGGAGGTGCTCCTCAGCGTCGAAGCGGTCAGTCGCCCGCGGCGGTCTCCGCGAGCGGCTTGGCCGCCGGAGCCAGTTGCCTGGTCTTCTTCGTGCGGCGGTTGCGCCGGTCCAGGTAGGTGGCGAACCACGTCAGCAGCAAGCACATCGAGATGTAGATCGCCGCCACCACCAGGCTGACCGGGATGATCGGCCGGTCCAGCGTCGGGATGCCGCCGAGGTAGCGCGCGTAGTACAGCAGCTCCTGGTAGGTGATCAGGAAGCCGAGCGCGCTGTCCTTGAGCAGCACCACCAGCTGGCTGATGATCGCCGGCAGCATCATGCGCACCGCCTGCGGCAGCACCACGGTCCGCATGACCTGGTTCTTGCGCATGCCGATGGAGTACGCGGCCTCGGTCTGGCCCTTGGGCAGGGCGGTCACCCCGGCCCGGAACGTCTCGGCCAGCACCGAACCGTTGTACAGGGTCAGGCCGAGCACGACCGACCAGTACTGGCCGAAGTTCACGCCCAGAGACGGCGCCGCGTAGTACAGGAAGAAGATCAGGACGACCAGCGGGATCGCGCGGAACAGCTCCACGACGAAACCGCACGGCACCCGGATCCAGGAGTGGTCGGAGAGCCGGCCGAGCGCGAACACCGCGCCGAAGACCAGCGCGAACAGCGCACCCATCAGGAACGCGCGGACGGTGTTCCACAGGGCGCCGAGCAGCTCGATCTGGATCTGCTCGTAGAGCAGCCACTCCCACTTGCTGGCGTCGAACTGGCCGGTGGAGTAGAAGCGCAGCACCACGTAACCCAGCAGGGCCAGCACCACGATCGTGCTGATGATGCTGATCAGCCGGTTGCGCGCGCGGGCGCGCGGCCCGGGGGTGTCGAACAGGACGCTGCTCATCGGGCCACGCTCCACCGTTTCTCGAAGCTGCGCTGCACCAAGGTCAGCGGGATCACCAGGATCAGGAACCCGACGGCGATCCACACGAACGCGTTCAGCGTCGGCTCACCCTGCTCGTTGAGGAACGGGATGACCGAACCGATCTCGTTCACGCTGAACCCGGCCGCGACCGTGGTGTTCTTCAGCAGTGCGATCAGCACGCTGACCAGCGGCGGAACCGTGGCGCGGAACGCCTGCGGCAGGATCACGCTGGTCAGCGACTGGCCGAAGCCGAGGCCGATGGAGCGCGCCGCCTCGGCCTGCCCGACCGGAACGGTGTTGATCCCCGCCCGCAGCACCTCGCAGACGAAGGCCGACGTGTAGATGGTCAGCGCGATGATCGCGGCGGTGAAGAACGGGAACTGGATCAGCTCGAGCTTGGGGTAGGCGAAGACGAAGAAGAAGAATACCAACGTCAGCGGAGTGTTCCGCAGCAACGTCACGTACCCGGTGCCGACCGCGCGCAGTGCCGGGATCGGGCTGACCCGCATCGTGGCCAGGATCGTGCCCAGCACCAACGAGCCCGCCGCGGACAGCAGGAAGAGCTCGATGGTGCGGAGGAATCCCCTGGCGAGGACGTCGCCGTACTCCACCAAGATGTCGAACAATGAGTACTCCAGGAGGAATCAGATGCCCAGGGTGCTCGTGGCGCCCTGGGCATCCGATGACGGATCAGTAGCGGTCCACCTTGGGCGGTTCGGCGGTGCTGCCGGACTTGCCGAGGGTCGCGTCGTAGATGCGCTTCCACTCGCCGCCGCTGGCCGCCTGCTCCAGGATGTCGTTGATCTTCCCGCGCAGGGCGTTGTCGTCGCGGGACAGGCCGACGCCGTAGGGCTCCTCGGAGAACGGCTTGCCGACGACCTTGACCTTGTCCGGGTCCTGGGCCGCGTAACCCTTCAGGATGGCGTCATCCGTGGTGACCGCGTCGATCTGGCGGTCCAGCAGCTGCTGCACGCACTCCGAGTAGCGCTGGAACTCGACGATGTTCTGCGGCTCGGTCAGGCCCTCGCTCTTGACCTTCTGGATCGGGGTCGATCCGGTCGCCGAGCAGACCTTCTTGCCCTTGAGCGAGTCCTTGCCGGTGATGTCGGTGTTGTCCGAGCGGACCAGCAGGTCCTGGCCGGCCATGTAGTACGGCCCGGCGAAGCCGACCTGCTCCTTGCGCTTGGCGTTGATCGTGTAGGTGCCGACGTAGTAGTCGACCTCACCGGTGGAGATCGCCTGCTCGCGCGCGGTCGACGGGATCGGCTTGTAGTCGATCTGCGTGTTCGGGTCGAAACCCAGCTGCGCGGCGATGTGCCGGGCGATCTCGATGTCGAAGCCGGAGTACTCGTTGGTGACCGGGTCGCGGAAGCCCAGACCCGGCTGGTCCTCCTTGACACCGATCGTGACGCGGCCCTTCTGCTTCATCCGGTCGAACGTCGGCGATCCCTGGACCTGCACGTTCTGCGCGACGTCCTGCTTGACCTGCTGGTCACCGCCGCCGGGGGAGCCCTCCCGACCGCAGCCGGTCAGGGCCAGCGCCAGCGAGGCGGCCAGCACGGTCACCAACCGCATTTTCTTGGCTCGCATTCTCTGCCTTTCTCCGCAGGTGGGCACTCAGTGGGTGAGGATCTTGCCGAGGAAGTCCTTGGCGCGGTCGCTCTTGGGGGAGTCGAAGAACGCGTCGGGCTTGGCGTCCTCGACCACCTCGCCGTCGGCCATGAACAGCACCCGGTGCGCGGCCCGGCGGGCGAAGCCCATCTCGTGGGTGACGACGACCATGGTCATGCCCTCGGCGGCGAGGTCGGTCATGACGTCGAGCACCTCGTTGACCATCTCCGGGTCCAGCGCGGAGGTGGGCTCGTCGAAGAGCATCACCTTCGGCTTCATCGCCAGCGCCCGGGCGATCGCCACGCGCTGCTGCTGACCGCCGGAGAGCTGCGCCGGGTACTTGTCGGCCTGGTTCGCGATGCCGACCCGTTCCAGCAGCTGCAGCGCGGTCTCCCTGGCCTCGTCCTTGCTCTGCTTGCGGACCTTGATCGGCCCGAGCGTGACGTTCTCCAGGATCGTCTTGTGCGCGAAGAGGTTGAACTGCTGGAACACCATGCCGACGTCGGCCCGCAGCTCGGCCAGCGCTCGGCCCTCGGAGGGCAGCGCAACACCGTCGATCTCGATGCCGCCGGAGTTGATCGGCTCCAGCCGGTTGATCGCGCGGCACAACGTCGACTTGCCCGACCCGGACGGCCCGAGGACCACCACGACCTGCCCGCGGGGGACTTCCAGGTCGATCTCCCGCAGCACGTGCAAGGAACCGAAGTACTTGTCGACCGCGGACATCCGGATCATCGGCACGTCCGTGGAAGCTGCGGTCATTCAAACTCCTGAACGCATCAGAATGGGTTTCGTTGGCCGAAACTTAAGCCCCTTCGGGGGGATAGTCCAGATGGAAGGTGCCTTGACAGGTTGCAAGTAGGTTACGCTCCGCAGTCGCTTTTCGTGGGTGATCACTAACGCTCAGTAGCCGAACCGCGATCGACCAGGGCGCCGGGCGGGTGAATCCACGACATGACCAGGCGCTACCGTGGAACGGTGAGCACGAGGACGTACGAGATCCGCACCTTCGGCTGCCAGATGAACGTGCACGATTCGGAGCGGCTCGCGGGCATGTTGGAGGACGCCGGGTACGAGCGCGCCGGTTCGGGCGACGCCGACGTGGTCGTGTTCAACACCTGCGCGGTGCGGGAGAACGCGGACAACCGCCTCTACGGCACGCTCGGTCACATGCGCCCCGCCAAGGACCGCAATCCGAACATGCAGATCGCGGTGGGCGGCTGCCTGGCGCAGAAGGACCGCGACACGATCGTCAAGCGCGCCCCGTGGGTGGACGTCGTCTTCGGCACCCACAACCTCGGTTCGCTGCCGACGCTGCTGGAGCGCGCCCGGCACAACGGAGAGGCCGAGGTCGAGATCCTCGAGGCGCTCGACGTCTTCCCGTCGACGCTGCCCGCGCGCCGCGAATCGGCCTACGCCGGCTGGGTGTCGGTCTCGGTCGGCTGCAACAACACGTGCACGTTCTGCATCGTGCCCGCGCTGCGCGGCAAGGAGAAGGACCGCCGTCCCGGCGAGATCCTCGCCGAAGTGCAGGCGTTGGTGTCCGAGGGCGTGCTCGAGGTGACGCTGCTCGGGCAGAACGTCAACGCCTACGGCGTCGAGTTCGGCGACCGCTTCGCGTTCAGCAAGCTGCTGCGCTCCTGCGGGGAGATCGAGGGCCTGGAGCGGGTTCGCTTCACCTCGCCGCACCCGCGCGACTTCACCGACGACGTGATCGAGGCGATGGCCGAGACGCCGAACGTGTGCCCGCAGCTGCACATGCCGCTGCAGTCGGGCTCCGACCGGATCCTCAAGGCGATGCGCCGCTCCTACCGCTCCGAGCGGTACCTGAACATCCTGCGCAACGTGCGCGAGGCGATGCCGGACGCGGCGATCACCACCGACATCATCGTCGGCTTCCCGGGGGAGACCGAGGAGGACTTCGAGGGGACCATGGAGGTCGTCCGGCAGGCGCGGTTCTCCAGCGCGTTCACCTTCCAGTACTCCAAGCGACCCGGCACGCCCGCGGCGGACCTGCCCGACCAGCTGCCCAAGGAGGTCGTCCAGCAGCGCTACGACCGGCTGGTCGAGCTGCAGAACGAGATCTCCTGGGAGGAGAACAAGAAGCTCGTCGGTCGTCCGGTGGAGCTGCTGGTCGCCGAGGGTGAGGGCCGCAAGGACGCGGAGACCCACCGGCTGTCCGGCCGCGCCCGCGACGGGCGGCTGGTGCACTTCACGCCGACCGGTGCCGTCGACCGCGAGATCCGGCCCGGCGACGTCGTGCACACCACCATCACCCGCGCCGCCCCGCACCACCTGGTCGCCGACACCGACATCAGCGCGCACCGGCGGACCAGGGCCGGTGACCACTGGGAGGAGGGCGTGCGGCCGAAGACCTCGGGCGTCACGCTCGGCCTGCCCTCCTTCGGAGCACCGGCCGCGAAACCGGCCGCGGAACAGGGATGTGCGTGTTGAGCCGAGTTCAGGACGTGACGATGAGCAACGCCAAGATCGGCCGAGACCTGCTGCGCCCCATCGACCCGGGCGCCCGAGCGGTGCTGATCGCCTCGGTGATGCTGATGCTGGTGCTCTCCTCGCTGCTGCCGTGGGCCGGTGACGCCGCGGGCTGGCAGGTGCTGACCGGCCAGGCGTCCCCCGAGCTCAAGATCGGTCTGCTGCCATGGCTGTTCGCGGTCAACTCCACGGTCGTCGGCCTGGGCTTCGGCGCGCTGGCGCTGATCACCCGCCGCTGGGTGTTCGCCTTCGCGGCGGGCCTGGCCGGAGCGGTGGTGACCTTCGAAGGCGTGATCGCGATCTGGTCCCGCCAGACCAGCGGCCAGCACGGCCCGTCGATCGGCCTGATCCTCGCGGTGATCTGCATGGCCGTCCTGGCGGTCCAGTGGATCAAGACCATCTGGACGCGCGACGAGGACTGAACTTCCTCGGTGCCGGGGCACCTTCGACCGCTGGTCGGAGGTGCCCTTCGCTTTTCGGCTGATCGGGTGAGCGCGCCAACCGGCCCGGTGCTCCGGACGTCCCACGGGCATGTCGAGAGATCTTCACTGGGACGGCGGCTACAACGTCCGCGACCTGGGCGGCCTGCCCGCAGGGGACGGGCAGCAGGTGCGTCGGGGCGCGGTCGTGCGCTCGGCGGGTTTGTCGTTCCTGACGGAGAAGGGCTGGACGCAGGTGTGGGAGCACGGGGTCCGCACCGTCGTCGACCTGACTAGCGAGGGCGAGGAGCGAGCTGACCTCGCGCCGCGACCGGCCGGTCTGACCAGCCTCAAGATCCCGCTGGACCCGGTGCACGACACCGAGTTCTGGGACTGCTGGGGCAACGGGCTGCACGGCACCCCGCTGTACTTCCGGCCGTTCCTGGACCGGTTCCCGGAGCGCACCGCGGAGGTCGTCAAGTCCATCGCGCACGCCGAACCGGGCGGCGTGATCGTGCACTGCTCCGCTGGTCGCGACCGGACCGGGATCATCTCGCTGGTGCTGCTGGCCTTCGCCGGGGTGGCGCCCGACGAGATCGTCGCCGACCACGCCCTCAGCGACGAGCGGTTGCGGCCGATGTTCGAGCGGCTCGGTCGACCGGACCAGGAGCCGGTGATCAACGAGGTCCTCGCCGAACGCGGCACCACCAAGCGCGAAGTGGTGCGCGCAGCGCTCGACGGCTTCGACGCCGAGGCCCACCTGCGTGCTGGCGGCTGCACCGACGCGGACCTGTCGGCTCTGGAGCAGAGGCTGCTCGCGCCGTCCGCATGACGGCGCGAGCCCGCGCGGCTTACCGGCTGGCGATCGCCTGCTCCGCGGCCGACAGCCACTCCCGCCACTGGTCGGCCTGCTCCTGCGCCTTCTTCGCGCGGCGTTCGTCGCCCGCGGCGCGCGCCTTCTCGGCCTGCGCCTCGAACTGCTCGACCCGCTCGCGGAACTGGTCGACCCGGGCCTGCGCCTCGGGGTCGGTGCGCCGCCACTGCGCGTCCGCGGCGGAGCGGATCTTGTCGCCCACGGCCCGCAGCCGGCCCTCCAGCTCGCGCATCCGCTCCCGCGGCACCTTGCCGATCTCGTCCCAGCGCTCCTGGATGCGGTGCAAGTGCGCCTGGGCGGCCTTGAGGTCGGCGGACGCGTCGATCTGCTCGGCCTCGACGAGCAGCTCCTCCTTCAGCTTCGCGTTCTCGGCGAACTCGGCGTCGCGCTCGGAGAACGCCTCCGAGCGGCGGCTGAAGAAGCGGTCCTGCGCGGCGCGGAACCGCTGCCACAGCGCCTCGTCGCTGTCTTTCGGCGCCCGCCCGGCGGCCTTCCACTCGGCCATCAGCTGCTTGTAGCGGTTCGCGGTGTCGCCCCAGTCGCTGGACTCGGTCAGCGCCTCGGCTTCCTCGACGAGTTCCTGCTTGCGGGCCTTGGACGCCGCGCGCTGCCGGTCCAGCTCGGCGAAGTGCGAACCCCGGCGGCGGCTGAACGCGTCGCGCGCCTTGGAGAACCGCCGCCACAGCTGCTCGTCGGTCTTGCGGTCGACGCCGCGGACCTTCTTCCACTCCTCGAGGATCTGGCGCAGCCGGTCGCCCGCGCTCTTCCAGTGCGTGGCCTCGGCTGCGATCTCCTCGGCCTCGGCGACCAGGGCTTCCTTGCGCGCGATGGCGTCCGCGCGGGCCTGCTCCTTCTCGTGCTTGGCGCCTTCGACGGCCTGCTCGGCGCGCTCCAGCAGGTGCTCGATCCGGGCGTTGAGCGCGGCCAGGTCACCGATCACGTGCGCATCGGCCAGCGACTCGTGCAAGTGCTTGGCGTTGGTCAGGGTGTGCTTCGGGTCGCCGGCGTGGGTGCGCAGCCGGGTCTCCAGCAGCTCGACCTCGGTGAGCAGGTCGTCGAACTTGCGCGCGTAGAGCGCCAAGCCCTCGGCGGCGTCACCGGCCTGCCAGGAGCCGATCGCCCGTTCCCCGTCGGCGGTGCGGACGTAAACCGTGCCGTCGTCGTCCACCCGACCCCACTTGGTGGGATCGCTGGACGCGGTCGGTACCGCGGGCGCGGCCGTGGTTGACCCGGTGGTGCCGGTGGTCGAGTCCTCGGTCGCCTTCTTGGCGACCGGCTCGGGGGTCGTGTCCTGGTGCGTCATGGCCGGCTTCCTCCTTGCGTGCCCGCTCCGATGCCCGTGCTCGGCACGGGCGCCCCGAACGATCGGGGCCCAGCAAGCGGTGACCCGAACCCATCGGCGGTCCGTCCTCCGCTGGCGCATTCAAACAGGTCAAGGCGCGAATCGGTACTCCGTCGCGGAATTGACGCGCCGGAGCAACGGCGAACCTCCGCGCGCGGCACCCGCAGCGATCTTGTGACCTGCACGGCTTCATTGTCATCAAGCACCTGTTCGGTTGCAGCGGGCAGGGGTGGCCGAGCCGGCCTCGAAGCCGCTCGTGACTCCCCGCTCCGTGCCATTCGCCAGTGCCTCTACCGTGCACAGATGTGATCACCTGTGTCGCCGTGGTGCCGTACCCGCCGTTGCTCGCCCCCGCGCTGACCGTGCGAGCCGATGCGGAGACCGAGCGTGTGCGGGGCGCCTGTTCGCGCGCCGTGTCCAGTCTGACTGAATGTGCAACCGAATGGGTGGCCGTTGGTGCAGATCGATCGGGCCCGCGCGTGCTGGGCCCGGACTCGGCCGGAACCTTCGCGGGGTTCGGCGTCGACGTCCCGGTGACGTTGGGCGGCACCGCGCCCGCGGACCCGGATTTCCCGCTCCCCGCGCTGGTCACCGGCCTGCTGCGCGAACAGGCCGGTGCCCGCTCCGCATCGGTGCACCTGCTCGCTCCGGACACCCCGGCGCAGGAGTGCCGGCGGCTCGGTGAGTCGTTGGCGGAGGAAGCAACCGGCCTGCTGGTCCTGGCGGATGGCACGAACTGCTCCGACGAGCGCTCGCCGTACCCGCCGGACCAGCGAGCAGGGCAGCTCGACGAGCAGATCCGCACGGCGCTGGCCGATGTCGACACCGACCGCCTCCAGGCGCTGGACCCGGAGCTGTGCGCCGAACTCGGTGTCGAGGGCCGCGCGGCGCTCCAGGTGTTGCCGGGAGTGGTGGCCGCCAGCGGCGGAACCTGGCGGGGCGAGCTCCTCTACTCGGCAACCCCGTACGGAGTCACCTACCACGTCGCCACCTGGACCCGGCAGCTCTGACCCCAGCGTCATCACCCCGGGCGGTGTCGATTTCGTGCGAAATCGACCACCCAGGGCAAGGGGATCCGGTGGGTCGGGGGCGATTAGGGTCGGGGGGTGCAGTGCCTTCCCCACCTGGTGGCGATCGTCGGTCCCACCGCCACCGGAAAATCGGATCTGGCCGTGGAGCTCGCCCAGGAGCTCGGCGGTGAAGTGATCAACGCGGACGCGATGCAGCTCTACCGGGGGATGGACATCGGCACCGCCAAGCTCACCGAGGCCGAGCGGCAGGGCGTTCCGCACCACCTGCTCGACGTCCTCGACGTCACCGAGACCGCGTCGGTCGCGGCCTACCAGCGGCAGGCCCGCGGCGTCGTCGAGGACGTGCTCGCCCGCAACCGCACCCCGATCCTGGTCGGGGGCTCCGGCCTCTACGTGCAGGCAGTGATCGACGACCTGACCTTCCCCGGTACCGATCCGGAGGTCCGCAGCAAGTTCGAAGCGGAGCTCGCGCGGGTCGGCCCCGCCGCTCTGCACCAGCGGTTGGCGGAGCTGGACCCGGCGGCCGCCGCGGCGATCCTGACCAGCAACGGGCGGCGCATCGTGCGCGCGCTCGAAGTCATCGAGATCACCGGCAAGCCGTTCTCGGCGAACCTGCCCAAGCCCGGGCCGCCGCGCTACGGCGCGGTGCTGCTGGGTCTGGACCGTCCGGTCGAGGCCCTCGACGAGCGCGTCGACCTGCGCGTCACCCGGATGTTCGACGCAGGACTCGTCGACGAGGTCCGCCGCCTGGAGAAGGTCGGGCTGCGCGAGGGGCGCACCGCCAGCCGTGCCCTCGGCTACCAGCAGGTCCTCGCCGAACTCGACGGCGAGCAGGACATGGCGGAGGCCGCGGCCGAGACCGCCAAGCTCACCCGCCGCTTCGTCCGGCGGCAGCGGTCCTGGTTCCGCCGCGACCTCCGGACCCGCTGGTTCGACGCCGCCGACCCGGCGCTGGTCGCCGACGTCCGGGCCGCGCTCGCTCCGTAGACTTGCTGCGTGCGCACTTCTCAGGGGCCCGAGTTCATCAAGGGCCACGGCACCCAGAACGATTTCGTCATCCTGCCCGACCCCGACGGCGCGTTGGAGCTGACCGAGGCGCGGGTGCAGGCGCTGTGCGACCGCCAGCGCGGGCTGGGCGCGGACGGCGTGCTGCGGGTGGTCCGGGCCGGCGCGCTGCCGGACGCCCCCGCCGACGTCCCGGCCGACGTGTGGTTCATGGACTACCGCAACGCCGACGGTTCGATCGCCGAGATGTGCGGCAACGGTGTGCGGGTGTTCGCCCACTACCTGGTCGACGCCGGGCTGGCCACCGGGGGTGAGCTGCCGGTCGGCACCCGCGCGGGCGTGCGACCGGTCCGGATCTGCGACGACGGGCAGGTCACCGTCGACATGGGTGCGACGAAGATCTTCGGCGAGTCCACCACCACCGCGTCCGGCCGCACCTTCACCGGGGTCGCCGTCGACGTCGGCAACCCCCACCTGGCCTGCGTGAGCGACGTCGAGCTGGAAGGCCTGGACCTCAAGACCCGGCCGCCGCACGACCCAGACCTGTTCCCGAACGGCACGAACGTCGAGTTCGTCCGGCCGCTGGACAGCGATCACGTGCAGATGCGGGTCTACGAGCGCGGGGTGGGCGAAACCCGCTCCTGCGGGACCGGCACCGTCGCGGCGGCGGTCGCGGCGCTGCGCGCGGCCGGCGCGGACACCGGGCGTCGGGTCGTGCACATCCCGGGTGGCACCGTCGAGGTGGAGGTCACCTCGACGACTGCCACGCTCACCGGACCGGCAGTCCTGGTCGCCCGCGGGCACCTCGACCCGGCCTGGTGGCAGAACGCGTAGCGGTTCGGCTGTTGGTGGCCTCACACGGGTGCGAACGGGTCACCGCCGGTTCGAGGCGTGAAAATCAGTCGCGGGCCGTGGGACAATGGCGTTGATATGAAAAATTCTTTGACCTGGTCCGCCGAGCTCGACCACGACGTGGTCGAACCCGACGAGTACGAATCCGTCCCGTCTGCAGATCCGTCCACGGGTGAGATGGAACGCACCGAGCGTGCGTCGCTGCGGCGGATCGCGGGGTTGTCCACCGAGCTCGAGGACATCACCGAGGTCGAATACCGCCGCCTCCGCCTGGAGCGCGTGGTGCTGGTCGGCGTCTGGACCGATGGCGACGCCGCGCACGCCGACGCCTCGCTGGAGGAGCTGGCCCGGCTGGCCGAAACGGCCGGTTCGGAGGTGCTGGAGGGCATCATCCAGCGCCGCGACCGACCGGACCCCGGCACCTACGTCGGGTCCGGCAAGGTGCTCGAGCTCCGCGACATCGTCGTGTCGACCGGCGCGGACACCGTGATCTGCGACGGTGAGCTCTCGCCCGGCCAGCTGCGCCAGCTGGAGGAGAAGCTCAAGGTCAAGGTGGTCGACCGGACCGCGCTGATCCTGGACATCTTCGCCCAGCACGCCCGCTCCAAGGAGGGCAAGGCGCAGGTCGAGCTCGCCCAGCTCCAGTACTTCCTGCCGCGCCTGCGCGGTTGGGGCGAGACGATGTCCCGGCAGGCCGGTGGTCGTGCCGGCGGTGCCAACGGCGGTGTCGGTACCCGTGGTCCTGGTGAGACCAAGCTGGAGACCGACCGGCGGCGCATCCACAAGCGCATCAGCAAGCTGCGCAAGGACCTGGCCGCGATGCGCACGGTGCGCGGCACCAAGCGCGGTCGCCGGGAGGCCAACGAGGTGCCGAGCGTGGCCATCGCCGGCTACACCAACGCCGGCAAGTCCAGCCTGCTCAACGCGCTGACCGGCGCGGGTGTGCTGGTGGAGGACGCGCTGTTCGCCACCCTGGATCCGACCACCCGCCGGGCCGCTACCCCGGACGGTCGTGCCTACACGCTGACCGACACCGTCGGTTTCGTGCGCCACCTGCCGCACCAGCTGGTCGAGGCGTTCCGCTCGACGCTGGAGGAAGTCGGCGGCGCGGATCTGCTGGTGCACGTCGTGGACGGCTCCGAGGCGTCGCCGCACGAGCAGGTCGCTGCGGTGCGCGAGGTGCTCAGCGAGATCGGCGACGAGCACGAGTCGGAGATGCCGCGGGAGCTGCTCGTGGTGAACAAGATCGACTCGGTGGACGAGACGCGCATGGCCGAGCTGCGGCGGTTGCTGCCGGGCGCGATGTTCGTCTCCGCGCACAGCGGCGCGGGTGTGGAGGAGCTGCGCGAGGCCATCGCCGACTTGCTGCCCCGCCCGGACGTCTTCGTCTCCGCGCTGGTGCCCTACACCCGCGGCGAACTGGTCGCCCGGGTGCACGCCGAGGGCGAGGTCGTCGCTGAGGATCACACTCCGGACGGCACCCGTCTCCAGGCCAAGGTCCGGTCCGATCTGGCCAGCGCGCTGGAGCCCTTCGCAGGCAAGGGCTGAGGACTGCTGTTGCACTGCTGCTGGTGACGTCGGGCGCTGCCTCGACGTCACCAGTTCTGCGCGCCGGTGCTCTTGACCGGGCGACGGGTCGAATCCGTCGATCGAGCCGAGCGGGACCGGCGCTTCAACCGGCCAGCACTGCCGTTCGCTGCTGTGCTGGCCGGAGCTGTCTCCCTTCCCGCACGGGCCGACTGCGCCGCAAGCGCTGACCCAGGTATCCCCAGACCCGGGTATCAACGCTGCTCGGCCCCGCGGGAAGAGCTTCTGGAACCGTCGCCTCAGAGGCGGCGGAGGACTGCGACCACCTTGCCCAGGATCGCCGCGTCGTCGCCCAGGATCGGCTCGTAGGCGGCGTTGTGGGGCAGCAGCCAGACGTGCTCGTCGGTGCGCTTGAAGGTCTTCACCGTCGCCTCGCCGTCGATCATCGCGGCCACGACGTCGCCGTTCTCGGCGTCCGGCTGCTGGCGCACGGCGACCCAGTCACCGTCGGTGATGGCGAGGTCCACCATGGAATCGCCGACGACCTTGAGCAGGAACAGCGTCCCGTCGCCGACGATCTCCTTCGGCAGCGGGAAGACGTCCTCGATCGACTCCTCGGCCAGGATCGGGCCGCCGGCCGCGATGCGCCCCACCACCGGCACGTAGGCGGGCTTGCTCTGCCCGGAGCCCTCGAGCTCCGGCTCGCCGCCGACCAGCACGCCGACCGTGCGCGGGCGGTGCGGGTCCCGGCGCAGGTAGCCCTTCCGCTCGAGCACGCGGAGCTGGTAAGCGACCGACGAGGTCGAGGTGAGGCCGACGGCATCACCGATCTCGCGCACGCTTGGCGGATAGCCGTGCTCGCGCATCCACTTGCGGATGGCGTCCAGCACGCGCAGCTGGCGTTCGCTGAGCTCTTCGACTCCGCTGGGCTGCTCGGGCAGGGTGTGCACCTCGGCCTGGGGGTCCTTGATGTCTTGTACCTGGCCCTTGATCGAGCCGGTCGCATTGCTCGCCACCGCTGCCTCCTGTCCATGTGGGTGAACTGCGGTGTTGATCGCGGGGGCGTTCGGAACGCCCGGTTTCCACAGTAGACGCGCGAAACGCAGAGATCAAACACCTGTTCGAGTTAATTTTGACCCCAGGTATCGCGCTGCGGGGCACTCTTGGTACACAATCGCACGCAGGTTCGATCGAACATTCATTCGATCTTGGTTCGCAGTGCGGGAGGCGGCATGACCACGTTCATCGATGCGGCGGGGCGGACGCGCCAGGTCGAGCGGCGGTCGGCCGCCCGGCGGAGGACGGCTGAGCCGGCCGCGGTGATCCGGCCTCGTGAGGGGGAAGTGCAGGCAGCCGGCCGGGTCGTGCCGCGCGCGGTGCGGCCGGCCTCGGTCGCGTACGACCGGGCGGGCCGGAGCGGCGAATGGATTTGGCTGACCTCGGTGGCGATCTTCACTTTCCTCATTGTCATGCTGGTGGGGCTCTTCGGGTTCCGCGACGCGCCGATGGCGGGCGGTACCACCCTGGTCGAGGTACACAGCGGCGACACTCTGTGGGGGATAGCCGACCGGGTGGCCCCGGGCGGCGATCCGCAGGCCGTGGTCGCCCGGATCGTGGAGCTGAACGAGTTGGACACGACCGCCGTCGAAGCCGGTCGACTGCTGGTGGTTCCGGTGTCCGGTTGATCTGCTCGGCGGAGTGGCCGGGGTCTCGCGGCCGGCTGCTCCGCGCGGCGACCTGCCGGTTTTCGATCGCGGCGCGCGGGGGAGGCGGACGCGGCACGCCGAAGGTCGTTCCCGGTTTGCATCGCGCTGTCGGCGAGGTTTAGAGTCGACCACAACATCTAGTAGTTACGTCCGTGTATTTAGTCCACAGGTTGGGCTTATAAGGTGTTCGCGCACCCACGGAGCGTGAATGGTCGTCGACTGCCGCGAGGCAGGTGGCGGCGAACTGGGGAAGGGGGGTGAGTGCCGGTGCGGTGCCCATTCTGCCGCGGGGAGGACTCCAGGGTCGTCGACTCGCGCGAGGTCGAGGAAGGCCAGGCGATCCGGCGCAGGCGATCGTGCTCGACGTGCGGTCGGCGCTTCACGACCATCGAAGAACTGGTGCTGTCGGTGGTCAAGCGCTCCGGTGTCACCGAGCCCTTCAGCCGGGAGAAGGTCGTGCGCGGCGTGCGCCGCGCGTGCCAGGGACGTCCGGTCGAGGAAGACGCGCTGCAGCAGCTCGCGCACCAGGTGGAGGAGACCGTCCGGTCGCTCGGCGTGTCCGAGCTGCCCAGCCACGAGGTCGGTTTGGCGATCCTCGGGCCGCTGCGCGAGCTGGACGAGGTCGCCTACCTGCGCTTCGCGAGCGTGTACCAGGCGTACTCCTCGGTGGAGGACTTCGAGAAGGAGATCGCCGAGCTGCGAGCGGCCCGCGAGGCCGCGCGGACCGGTGCGGAGAACAGCAGTGAGTAAGGCGCGCCGGCGCGCGGTTCGCCGCCAGGCCGGAAACGCAAGACGTCAGCAGGAGTCCCGACCGGGGACGCCGCTGAGTGAACAGCCACGACCGAACCGGACGGGTAGCCCGGACGGGGCCGACCAAGCACGACGAGCGAGTGACAAGGAAGAGGGTCAGGTCATGACAGAGACCGTCGGTAGCCCGGCCGGCGCAGCGGGGGAGTCGGCAGCAGGTGCCCGCGAGGGCATCCGGGTGCAACGCGTCTACACCACGGAGGGGGTGCATCCCTACGACGAGGTCAAGTGGGAGCACCGCGACGTGGTGATGACCAACTGGCGGGACGGGTCGGTCAACTTCGAACAGCGCGGTGTCGAGTTTCCCGACTTCTGGTCGCTCAACGCGGTCAACATCGTCACCAGCAAGTACTTCCGCGGTGCGGTGGGTTCCGAGGAGCGGGAGAGCAGCCTCCGGCAGCTCATCGACCGGGTCGTCAAGACCTACGTCGCCGCCGGTGTCGAGCACGACTACTTCGCCACCGACGCCGACGCGGAGATCTTCGAGCACGAGCTGACCTGGATGCTGCTGCACCAGGTGTTCAGCTTCAACTCCCCGGTGTGGTTCAACGTCGGCACCAGCTCGCGCCAGCAGGTGTCCGCCTGCTTCATCCTCTCCGTCGACGACACGATGGAGTCGATCCTCGACTGGTACAAGGAAGAGGGCCTGATCTTCAAGGGCGGCTCCGGTGCCGGCCTGAACCTGTCCCGCATCCGTTCCTCCCGCGAGCTGCTGTCCTCGGGCGGCACCGCTTCCGGTCCGGTTTCGTTCATGCGCGGTGCGGACGCCTCGGCGGGCACCATCAAGTCCGGTGGCGCGACCCGCCGCGCGGCGAAGATGGTCGTGCTGGACGTCGACCACCCGGACATCGAGGAGTTCATCGAGACCAAGGCGCGCGAGGAGCACAAGATCCGCGCGCTGCGCGACGCCGGGTTCGACATGGACCTCGGCGGCGCCGACTCCAACTCGGTGCAGTACCAGAACGCGAACAACTCGGTGCGCGTCTCCGACGAGTTCATGCGCGCGGTGGAGAGCGACGGCCAGTTCGGGCTGCGCTCCCGCACCTCCGGTGAGGTGCTGGACTCGGTGCAGGCCCGCGACCTGTTCCACAAGATGGCCAAGGCCGCTTGGGGTTGCGCCGACCCGGGCATCCAGTACGACGACACGATCAACGACTGGCACACCTCGCCGGAGACCGGTCGGATCACCGCGTCCAACCCGTGCTCGGAGTACATGCACCTGGACAACTCCAGCTGCAACCTGGCGTCGCTGAACCTGCTCAAGTTCCTGCGCGACGACCTGACCTTCGACGCGGACCTGTTCGAGAAGGCCGTCGAGTTCGTCATCACCGCGATGGACATCTCGATCTGCTTCGCGGACTTCCCGACCGAGTCGATCGGCATCACCACCCGCAAGTTCCGCCAGCTGGGCATCGGCTACGCCAACCTGGGCGCGCTGCTGATGGCCACCGGTCACGCCTACGACTCGGACGGCGGCCGCGCCCTGGCGGCGGCGATCACCTCGCTGATGACCGGTACCGCCTACAAGCGGTCGGCCGAGCTGGCCGGTGTGGTCGGCCCGTACGAGGGCTACGCCCGCAACGCCGAGGCGCACCAGCGCGTCATGCGCAAGCACGCCGCGGCCAACGACCTGGTCCGCACCTACCACCAGAACGACGCCGCCGTGCACAAGCTGGCGACGAAGGTGTGGCAGGAGGGCCTGGAGATCGGTGCCCGCAACGGCTGGCGCAACGCGCAGGCCTCCGTGCTGGCCCCGACCGGGACCATCGGCCTGATGATGGACTGCGACACCACCGGCATCGAGCCGGACCTGGCGCTGGTCAAGTTCAAGAAGCTGGTCGGCGGCGGCTCGATGCAGATCGTCAACCAGACGGTGCCGCGCGCGCTGCAGGCGCTGGGCTACCAGGACGAGCAGATCGAGGCGATCGTCGAGTTCATCGCCGAGAACGGCCACGTCGTCGACGCGCCGGGCCTGCGCCCGGAGCACTACGAGGTTTTCGACTGCGCGATGGGTGAGCGCTCGATCGCGCCGATGGGCCACGTGCGGATGATGGCCGCGGTGCAGCCGTTCATCTCGGGTGCGATCTCCAAGACGGTCAACATGCCGGAGTCGGCGACCGTCGAAGAGGTCGAGCAGCTCTACTTCGAGGGCTGGAAGCTGGGCCTGAAGGCGCTGGCGATCTACCGCGACAACTGCAAGGTGGGTCAGCCGCTGTCGGCGGGCAAGGGCGACAAGGCCGAGAAGGAGAAGGAGGTCGAGAAGCAGATCGAGTACCGCCCGGTCCGCAAGCGGCTTCCGAAGAAGCGCCCGAGCCAGACGGTCTCGTTCACCGTGGGCGGTGCCGAGGGCTACCTGCACGCCGGTTCGTACCCGGACGACGGGCTGGGCGAGATCTTCGTCAAGCTCGGCAAGCAGGGTTCGACCCTGGCGGGTGTCATGGACGCCTTCTCGATGTCGATCTCGGTGGGTCTGCAGTACGGCATCCCGCTGGAGTTCTACGTCTCGAAGTTCCAGAACCTGCGCTTCGAGCCGGCCGGCATGACCGACGACCCGGACGTCCGGATGGCCAGCAGCGTGCTGGACTACCTGTTCCGCCGCCTGGCGCTGGACTACCTGCCCTACGAGAAGCGCGCCCAGCTGGGCATCTTCACCGCCGATGAGCGGGAGGCGCAGGTCAACGGCGAGGTGGTCCCGGCCGAGCAGCCGAACGAGGTCCACCTGGACACCTTGCGCTCCACTGTGGACTACTCGAAGCAGGAGAAGTCCGAGGACACGAGCCGGGCGGGCAGCTCGACCGAGCTCCTGGAGCTGCGACTGGGCAAGGCCGCGGACGCGCCGCTGTGCATGACCTGCGGCACCAAGATGCGCCCGTCGGGCTCCTGCTACCTCTGCGAGGGCTGCGGCTCCACCTCCGGCTGCAGCTGAGGTCGGGATCTACCGCATCTAACAGAAAACCGAGCACCTGAAGCGAAGTCGCGAAGGTGCTGCTGAAAGGGGAGTCGGCCACTC
Source organism: Saccharopolyspora oryzae (assembly GCF_027853915.1). GTDB lineage: Bacteria > Actinomycetota > Actinomycetes > Mycobacteriales > Pseudonocardiaceae > Saccharopolyspora > Saccharopolyspora oryzae. The sequence goes on along the minus strand of NZ_JAQGLA010000008.1, from coordinate 154,359 downwards.
AGGTCGGCTCCCCTTTCCAGTACCCCGCGACCTCACTCTCCGGTGCTGGTGGGTGACACCCGGATCAAAATTCCATTGAAATCGAAGATCCGATTTCCATGGAATTTGCGGAGGTTGTCCGCAGGTGTTGGCGGCTCTAGTCGTGGACGAGGTTGTCGACGTCGTATCGGACTCCGGTCAGGTCTTCCGAGATCTCCCACAGCCGGCGCGCGGTTTCGACGTCGTGCAGGGCCCGGTGCTGGTTGCGCGGTGCGGGACCGCCGCGCAGTTCGAGGAATCCGGACGGGGCGAGGTAGCTTCCGCTGGGCACGTTCGGGTCGGTCGCGGCGCGCAGGGACGTCCTGGCACCTCCGGGGGTGGGCTGGAAAGCGGCTCGGATGATCAGCGGCATGACGGTCCGGTAGAGCGCACCGCGTTCGGTGTTGGCGCCTCCGGTGAGCACGTTGCTGCGTGTGAGCCCGGGAGCGACGGCGAGGCTGTGCAGGTGCGGGAAGGCTTTCGCCGCACGGCGGTGCAGTTCTCGGGCGAAGTAGAGGTTCGCCCGCTTCGACTGCACGTAGGCGAATGCGGCTCGGTATCCGCGTTCGGCGTTGAGGTTGGTCAGGTCGAATCGCGCGAGGCGCTGGCCTTCGCTGCTGACGGTCACGACCCGGGGTGCAGGTGCGGCGAGCAACCGGGGGAGCAGTCGTCCGGTGAGGGCGAACGTGCCGAGGTGGTTGACGCCGAACTGCGACTCGAAACCGTCTGCGGTGCGGGCGAGGGGAACCATGGCGATCCCGGCGTTGTTGATGAGCAGGTCGATTCGGTGGTGCGGGAAGGTCTCGGCGAACTCGCGTACCGACTGAAGGCTGGCGAGGTCGACCTGCTGCAGCTCGACTCGGGCGTCCGGAAGCTCAGCTCGCAAGCGTTCGAGCGCGGCTCGCCCGCGTTCCGCGTTGCGGCAGGCCAGCACGACGTGGGCGCCGCGGCGGGCTAGTTCTCGCGCGGTCACCTGGCCGATGCCGCTGTTCGCCCCGGTGACCACGGCCAGGCGTCCGGACTGATCGGGGATGGAGCGGAAGGTTCAAGAGCTGCGCTCGTCGGGTCCGGACCTGCGTTTCGTCACGTCTCGATCTCCTAGCATCCAACAACGCAACTTTGAGTTGCGATAATCTGATGCTGGCACGAAGCGGGAAGCTAACGCAACACGGAGTTGCAATGACATCTGATGCCGAGCCGCGCAAAGCGGTGGGGCGCGGCGAGAAGGTCCGCGCTGCAGTCCACGCGGCCACGCTCGCAGAACTGGTGGACAAGGGCTATGCCGCCCTCACGGTGGACAACGTCGCGCAGCGCGCGGGGGTGCACAAGACGACCGTCTACCGCCGGTGGGCGGACCGGGAGAGCCTCGTCGTGGACGCACTCGCCGATCACGTCGCCGCGGACATCCCGGTGCCTGATACCGGCGCTGTCGACACCGATCTCCGCGAACTCGCGCGCTCCCTCGTGCACACGATGACGAGCCCGACCGGGCAGGCAGTCCTCGCGGCGATGCTCTCGGATGCGGCGCGCCTGCCGGAGATCGCCGACGCCAGGAAGCGCATCTTCGGCGACCGGCTCAGGCGCGCCGAGCCGGTGATCGCGCGGGCTGTCGAGCGCGGAGAGCTTCCCACCGACACAGACCCCGGCGAACTGCTCAAGACGCTCGCCGCACCGATCTACTTCAGGCTGCTGATCAGCGCCGAACCGGTCGACGACTCCACCGCCGAGCACGCAGCCGCCCTAGCGCTCGCTGCCGCACGCGGCGGCGTGGTGCGCAAGGGGTGAACCGAACTCCGGGAGATCAGGAACTCTTGGCGGAGCGATGCTCGCCACCTGTTGAACAGCCGGCGATGCCGGAGCCGCTATCGTGGTGCGGGGTCGTGACTGGCGTTCAGGTGGAGTACCACCGGGGAGCGGCCCGGCCGGTTCTGCCGGTCCGAAGCCGCGCGCCTGGGTGATGAGGAAGAACGACACCCGAGGAGCAACGCATGGCTGACGCTCGTCTGATCGACGGCACCGCAGTGGCCCGCGACATCATGAACCGCACCGGTGAGAAGGCCGCGGACTTCGAGAAGCGGACCGGGGCCAAACCCTGCCTGGCGACCGTGCTGGTCGGCGAGGACCCTGCTTCGGTCACCTACGTGCGGATGAAGCGGAACCGGTGCGCGAAGTTCGGCATCGAGTCCCGCCACGTGCCGCTGCCGGACACGATCACGACCGAGGAACTGGTCGGCGCGATCACCGAGCTGTCGAACGACCCGTCGGTGCACGGCATCCTGCTGCAGCACCCGGTCCCGGCCCACATCGACGAGCGCGCAGCGTTCGACGCCATCTCGGCGGAGAAGGACGTCGACGGCGTCACCTCGCAGTCCTTCGCGGCGATGGCGTTCGGATTCGACGGTTTCGCCTCGTGCACGCCGGCGGGGATCATGCGCCTGCTCGACGCCTACGACGTGGATCCGCGCGGAAAGCACGCCGTGGTGATCGGCCGCAGCGCCATCCTGGGCAAGCCGATGAGCATGCTGCTCCTGGCGCGCGACGCCACGGTGACGGTGTGCCACTCGAAGACGACCGACCTGCCCTCGCACGTGCGGAACGCGGACATCGTGGTCGCTGCGGTCGGCAAGCCGGAGTTCGTCCGCGGCGAGTGGATCAAGCCCGGTGCGGTCGTGATCGATGCGGGCTACAACGAGGGCAACGTCGGCGATGTCGAGTTCGACGCAGCGGCGACCCGGGCCGGCCTGATCACCCCGGTGCCGGGCGGAGTCGGTCCCACGACGATCGCGGTCCTGCTCGAGCAGACCGTGACCGCGGCCTTCCGCCAGCAGCAGATCCCCGCCGAGGCGTAGTGCGGAACTGATTCCACATCGGACAGCGCTGATCGGGATTTTCGTTCGCGAGCGGTGCGAAACTGGTTCCATGGCCATCGACCACGCGTTGGCGGGTTACCGCGTCGCTTCGCGCGCCGCTCGGCAGGACTGGCAGGACGTCGGACTCCCGAGCGCTGATCTGGTGTCGATGAGCAGCTGCGTCGTGGACGTGCTGGAATCCGACCCGGACGGTTGGGACGGCTGGTTCGACGACCTGCGATCGGCCGAACGAGCACGCGCTCAGGAGAGCCGCGAGCTGCACGTGCTCGAGGTGGGATTCGCGGTACCTGATCTCCCGGAGCTGTCGGCCGACATCGCGGACGGCGGCTGGGACGCAGCAGCGGGCAGCTTGCCGGAACGCCTGGCGCGGGGAGAGCCCTGCTCAGGAGGACGACTGCTCGGCTTCGAGCTGGTCGGCTACGACTGCGGGCTCTGGCACACCTGGACCTGCCTCGGAGGTCTGGTCCGCGACGTCGGACGGGCGACCGGTGTACGTCCCGGGCAGTGGGGGCTGATCCAGGACGAGCAGCAGGCGCGTCAGGCGGCTGACTGGCTCACGGAGTCCGGGCTCGGCGACCCGAAGGTCTTCCGGTGGGTCGCGGCGAGACTGGTCGCAGCCGGCGGTTGACCTGGGTGGGGGCCGCACTCGCGACCCCCACCCGCGGCGTCAGTTCTTGTGGTCGGCGAGGAGCTTTTCGGTGCCGACGAGGCGGACGCAGGTCGCCAGGCCCGCGATGGCCTCTTCGAGTTCCGCCTGGTCGGGGAAGGTCGGCGCGATTCGGATCACGCTGTCGGTCGGGTCGTCGCCGTAGGGGTGGGTCGCACCGGCCGGGGTGAGGGCGATGCCCGCCTCCTTGGCCTTCGCGACCACCGCGCGGGCGCAGCCCTCGGGAACCTGCAGGCTGATGAAGTAACCGCCGGCCGGCTTGGTCCACGAGGCCAGGCCGGTGTCGCCCAGCTCGGCGGTCAGGATCTTGTCGACCGCGTCGAACTTGGGGCGGATCAGCGCCGCGTGCTGCCGCATGTGCTCGCGCAGGCCCTCGGCGTCGCGGAGGAAGCGGACGTGGCGCAGCTGGTTGATCTTGTCCGGGCCGATGCTGCGCTTGGCGGTGCAGGCCAGCCACCACTCGATGTTGGCGGGGGAGGAGCCGAAGAAGGCGACGCCGCCACCGGCGAAGGTGATCTTCGAGGTGGAGCCGAAGATGAAGGCCCGGTCCGGGTTGCCGTTCTCGGCGCACAGCGCGAGCACGTCGGCGATCTCGACGGCCTCGTCGGTGAGGTGGTGCACCGCGTAGGCGTTGTCCCAGAAGATCCGGAAGTCCGGGGCGGCGGTGGGCATAGCGGCCAACCGGCGCACGGTCTCGTCGGAGTAGACGGTGCCGTCCGGGTTGCTGTACTTGGGCACGCACCAGATGCCCTTGATCTTCGGGTCCTCGGCGACGAGGCGCTCGACGACGTCCATGTCCGGGCCGTCGGCGGTCATCGGGACCTGGATCATCTTGATGCCGAACCGCTCGCACAGCGCGAAGTGCCGGTCGTAGCCGGGGACCGGGCACAGGAACGCGATCTCGGGCTCCTCGACCCAGCGGCGCTGGCCGCCCGGGAGGGTGCCGAGCTGCGCGAAGACCAGCGCGTCGTGCATCAGCTCGAGGCTGGAGTTGCCGGCCGCCAGCAGCTGCTCGACCGGCACCTGCAGGTCGTCGCTGAAGATCGACCGCAGTTCGGGCAGGCCCTGCAGCCCGCCGTAGTTGCGCAGGTCGGTGCCGTTGGCGGAGGTCAGCGGGTCCTGGACGGTCGCCAGGTCGTTGGAGAGGTCGAGCTGGCGCGGCGACGGCTTGCCCCGGGTGAGGTCCAGCTTCAGGCCGCGCGCGACCAGGGCCGCGTGGTCCTGGCTGGCGCGGTCGCGCTGGGCGGTCAGCTCTTCGACGGTCGATGCTGGAGCGTTCACCGGAGTCCCTTCGCCGTGAATCGTGGATCAGGCCACCTGTACACCCTAATGACCTGCTCGCAGCCACTTCGACGGCACCGGGGCGCGGTGCGTGCCGACCGCCCGGCGCGGCGGCGGAATCCTCGCGCTGCCAACCGATCCGGTGGATCGTGTTCCTGGCCACAGCCGTCACGGCAGCGCTGAGGGCAGGCCTTCGCGGTAGGTCGGGTACTGCGGGGTCCAGTCCAGTTCGCGTTTGGCCTTGCCGTTGTCGAGCCGGATCCGGGTGCCGACCAGCAGGGCGTGCAGGTAGGGCGCGGTCCGCAGCAGCCATCCCGGGACGCGCAGCGGGGCCGGTGCTCCCGCGGTCTCGGCCACCGCGCTCAGGAAGTCGCCCATGTCGACGGGTTGGTCGTCGACGATGTTGTACGCCTGACCGGCTCGTCCGCGCTCGAGGGCGGCGACCGTGGCGGAGGCGGCGTCGGCGATGTGGATCGGGTGCAGCGTCGCTGCTGGGCGTGGCACGGGGAGCAGTCGTTTCCGCGCCAGTGCCAGCATCTTCCGCGTCGCGGGCTCCGGCCCGTAGAACAGGCCGTAGCGCAGGGCGATGCCTTCGACCCCCGGAGTTCTGAGCACCTGGTCCTCATTGGACCGCAGCGATCGCAGGTGGTGGTCGAAAGCGCCGTGTCCCGTCTCGGCGAACGGGTGCTCTTCGGTGAGGCGCTGCTGGCCGTGGTCGCGCCACCCGTAGCCGAGGAAGAACGACTGGGTGACGAACCTGCGGGCCCCGAGCTGCGCTGCGGCGCGCAGCAGGTTTCGGGTGCCCGCATCGCGCAGGGCATCTGTGGGGTGCAGGTCGCGATGGCGCGCGGGGGTGCGTGTGATGGCGGTGGCCTGGTGGATCATCGCGTCCGCGGTTTGCCCGTCGAGTGCGGTCAGGAGTGCCTCGGCGTTCATCACGTCGGCGAGCACGGGCACGACTCCGGCGGTTCGGAGTCGCTGCGCCCCGTCGGAACTCCGGGTGAGACCGACGACTTCGTGGCCTGCTGCGAGCAGCTGCGGGACCAGTGCGGAGCTGATCGTTCCGGTCGCTCCTGCCAGCACGATCTTCATCGGCCGACCTCCAGTCCGGAGTGGCGGATCGTGCGGATCCGGGTCAGGAGCGCAGCGGCCCCCACCGCGGCCGTGCCGAACAGGATCCACGAATCGGACGGGCGGCCGCCGCCGGCGTCGACTGCGTGGTTGATCCCGTGGAGCAGGTTGACGACCGCGAAGCCGGTGAGCACGACGGCCAGGGCATCGCGCCAGGTCAGGGCGGTGAGCATCATCAGCCCGATGCCGATCTGGAACACCCCTGCGTCGTGCAGGAAGTGCTCGTGGTTCGGCCAGTTCGCCCACTCGGCGAAGCCCGTCGGATCGAGCCGGCACCAAGCGCCGATCACGAGCATCATGGCTGCGCCGATGATGGTCGCGGTCGTGGTGAAGGCGTTCCGCGGGCGCTGTGCGCGCGTTGTCATCGAGGTCCTCCTTCTCGTCGCAGGGTGGACGAGATGGGCCGCCGGAACGTGACAGGAGCGGGCGGTCTCGAGGTTGCACCGTTCCGCCCAGATCGCTCGCGCGAACACGCGTCCAGCGCGGTGGTCGTACGCTGCGCATTGGTCGACCGTTGTCCAGTAGCTCGAGGCGAACCTCAGCGGGGTGAGTTGCGGTGGCGAGTGATCTGCGGCGTCCGGGTGTGCGAGAAGTTGCGGTACCCGACGATGTTCGGTCGTGCAGTTCGCTGCGCGAGGTTGGTTACGAGGATGCGTTCAGCGTTCACATCGGCGAGGACGATGGTGGCGCTGAGCGGTGGGCGCGGACGATGCTCGAGTCCGCGCCTGGGCCTGCTCGGGCCTTCCTGCGCGCAGGATGGTGGATGCTCGGCGCGGAGCTCGGCCCGGCGTCGTCATCTCCGGCGCACGTGTTCGGTTGGCGGATCGGTGAGGTGGGATCCGACTGGATTCGCCTCGAATTGCGTTCGAAGTTCGGTTTGCGGGCGAACTTGGTGCTTCGCGTGAGGTCGGAGTTCTTCGACTTCGCGACGTTCGTCGAGCACTGCGGGGCGGCGGGTCGGATCATCTGGCCGTGCGTCGTCCCGATCCACCTGGTGGCCCTGCGCTACTTGCTCTCCCGGGTCGCTCGTGTTCCGCTGGAGGACGCTCGCTGAGCAGTATTGGACAGATCAGTTCATAACCTGTTACGGTCTTCGCATGGCGCGACCGAGGTTGTTCGACGAGGACCGTGCGCTCGAAGCCGCGATGCGGACCTTCTGGGCGAACGGTTACGAAGCGACGTCGACCCAGGACCTGTGCGAGGCGACCGGCCTCGGTCGCAGCAGCATCTACAACACCTTCACCAGCAAGCACGACCTGTTCATGCGCTCGCTCGTCCGCTACATCGACGCCATGACGACGAAGCAGCTGGCGATCCTGGACGACCCCGAGAGCTCCGAGCTGGAGCGGATTCGGGCGCTGTTCGCGGAGATCGTCGAAGCCGAGCTGGAGAACCGCCGGGGCGGGCGCAGTTTCGGTTGTTTGACGGTCAATTCCGTCGTCGAGCTCGCCGGCCGGGACGAGGAGGCCGCGCGGGTGCTGGACCGGGACGGCGAGCGTCGCCTGGACGCGTTGCGGATGGTGATCGAATCCGGTCAGCGCGGCGGCAGCATCACGTCCGCGCGCGATGCGGATGCGCTCGCCAGGTTCGTCAACGCGGTGATCGGCGGGATGCGGGTGTCCGGCCAGGCGGGGGCTGACCGGGCCGTTCTGGAATCCATCGCTGAGACGGCGATGGATGCTCTGACCAGCTGAAACCGGCGCCGAGTCGGCGCGCGCCGAACTCTGCTCAAATTTTGTACTGATCTATCCAAAAAGGGAGAGCCATGCCACGCGCGGTCTACATCCTCGCTCTGGGCATATTCGCCATGGTGACCAGCGAGTTCGTGGTCGCCGGACTGATGCCGCAGATGGCCGTCGGACTCGACGCCACCATCCCGCAGATCGGCTACCTGATCACCGCCTTCGCCGCCGCGATGGCCCTGGGCGGGCCGTTCCTCTCCGTCGCGCTGATGAAGATCCGGCCGAAAGCGGCGCTGCTGGGCCTGTTCGGGATCTTCCTCGTCGGCAACCTGCTGGCGGCCACCGCCGCCGGCTACGGGGTGATGCTGGTCGCCCGCATCATCACCGGCGTGGCGTCGCAGGCGTTCTTCGGCATCGCGCTGTCGCTGTGCGCGCAGCTGACCCGGCCGGAGGTGCGCGGCCGCGCCATCGCGGTGGTGATGAACGGACTGATGCTGGGCACCCTGCTCGGCATGCCGCTGTCCACATTGGTCGGTGAGAGTCTGGGCTGGCGCGCGGCGTTCTGGGCCATTTCGGCGTTGGCAGTGGTTGCGGCGCTGGCCACCGTGGCCGGGATCCCGGGTATCTCCGGAGCTGCGGAAGAGGGGAACTTCCGGCAGGAGCTGGGTGCTTTCCGCCGCCCGAAGCTGTGGTTGGTGCTGCTCACCAGCACCCTCATCATCGGCGCGACGTTCTCGGCGTTCAGCTACTTCAACCCGATCCTCACCGAGCTGAGCGGCTTCAGCACCGGAACCGTCCCGCTGCTGCTCGTCGCCTACGGCGCCGCGACGGTCATCGGGAACACCGTCGTCGGACGGCTCGCCGACCGGTACACGACAACCGTGCTGCTCGTGGGTCTGGTGCTCAACGCGGGTTTCCTGACCGGATTCGCACTGCTGGCGCACGTCAGCGTTGCCGCGGTGGTGTTCATGCTGGGCATCGGGCTGGTCGGAGTGACGATGAACCCGGCGATGATCACGCGCGTCCAGCGCACCGCCAACGCGCGGCCGCTGGTCAACACCGTGCACTCCTCGTTCATCACCTTCGGCGTGATGATCGGATCCTGGGCCGGAGGAACGGCCATCGATCAGTTCGGCCTGCGGGCCCCGCTCTGGTTGGGCGTCGCCCTGGCGCTGATCGGAATCCTGACGCTGCTCCCGGACCTGCTGCGCCGCCGCGCAGCTGCGGACACCAGGGCTGGTCAGCCCGCCGACCAGCGGTCCGCGGCGACGGTCTAGAAGCACTCGCTGCGCCGTGCCGGGTTCCTGCTCGGCACGGCGCAGCCGGGCAGGTGCGTTAGTCTCCACGGCATGACGGCTCCTGTTCATGCTGCTGTGGTCGGTTAGTTCCGGATCTCGCCCCACCGGCCGAGGCGTGCGGGCCCGGCTGGGGATCTGAGCGTCCACCTCCCACTTCGTGCAGCTCAAGCGCGCAATTCGCTGCTGAGCTGCATCCGACCGCATCAGCAGGAGCGGTTCATCCATGCACCTCCCAGAAGGCGATGCTGCCTGCGCGCAGCAGGTCATGCCCGGAAACGCACTGCGCTGGTTCTCGGCGAACGGCGCAGAACCACCGGTCCGATTCGTCCACGCCGATGACCGGATGTCCGCGAACCGGGCATACCGGCTGGTATCCCGGGGGACCGGGTTGCTGTGGCAGGGCGATTTCCACCAGGCCCGCCAACTCCTCAGCGCGCTCTCCCGCCGTCTCCAGCGGCCGCAGAAGCGCACCTCGTCCGCTGCCGAAGCGTTCTTGCACCACCGGCAGGAGCAGTCGCGAAGAGCACGGGCGCTGTCGCTCGTCATGGTCCGCATCGAGAGCGACCACGCGCTGGAGCTGCGTCGCGCACCAGACGTCGGTCCTGCTTGCCGCGACGTGTACGGCGAGGTCGACGCGCCGTACGTCGTCCCGTTGCGGGAGTTGCTCGGCGTCATCAGTGCGGGGGAATGGCGGCGGAAGGGCGTCGCAGTGCCGGCGCTCGGGGCGCACATCCACCCGCACTACGGGGTGTTCGCCCCGACGAGGAACGAGTACGTCGACCTGGTCGCGGATGCTCCGCTGCCGCCGGTCCGGACCGCATTCGACATCGGTACCGGAACCGGCGTGCTGGCAGCGCTTCTCGTGCGCCGCGGCGTGGCACGGGTGGTGGCCACGGACAGCTCGGCACGCGCGATCCGGTGCGCCGAGGACAACGTGCGGCGGTTGGGACTCACCGGCCGGATCGAGCCGGTGGAGGCCGATCTCTTCCCGCCGGGACGCGCGCAGCTGGTCGTGTGCAACCCGCCGTGGCTCCCGGCCCAGCCGCATTCGTCGCTGGACCACGCGGTCTACGGCCCGGAGAGCCGGATGCTGCTGGACTTCCTCGACCGGCTGCCCGACCACCTGCAGCCAGGAGGGGAGGGGTGGCTGATCCTCTCGGACCTGGCTGAACGCCTCGGCCTGCGCACTCGGGCCGAGCTGCTCGACGCCGTTCACCGGGCCGGGCTCCGCGTCGTCGCCAGATCGGACACCGAGCCCCGCCATCCGAAGGCCGCGGCGCCCGGAGATCCGTTCCACGCCGCTCGCGCCGGCGAGGTCATCTCCCTGTGGCGGCTCGCGCCGATCGAGGGCTGACCGGGCATCCGCGGGTGCCGTCGGGTGGCGGCACCCGCGGATGTCACGTTCGGCGGCTTCGGCTCGTCCTCGTGGTGTCTTCGGGAAAGGATGGACGAGTGCGGAATCCGATTTTGGTGACGGGTGGGACGGGCACGCTGGGCAGAGCAGTGGTGGAGCGGTTGCTCGATGCAGGGCACGACCTGCGAGTTCTCAGCCGCAGGAGTCGCCCGGCCGCGGCAGGGTACGAGTGGGCGACCGGGGATCTGCGCACGGGAGAGGGCATCGACGCGGCCACTTCGGGAGTCGACGCCATCGTGCACTGCGCAACCACGTTGGGGCGCAAGGACGTGGCGGCGACGCAGCGGCTGATCGACTCGGCGCGGCGCAGCGGTAATCCGCACCTGGTCTACATCTCGATCGTCGGCGTCGACGAGGTGTCGCTGCCCTACTACCGGGCGAAGCTCGAAGCCGAGGAACGCGTGGTGAGCTCGGGACTGCCGTGGACGATCCTGCGAACCACCCAGTTCCACGACCTGGTGGCCCGGATGACCTCGGTGCAACGCCGGTCACCCGTGATCGCCGCACTCGCGGGGGTGGACTTCCAGCCGATCGACGTCCATGAGGTCGCGGCGCGCCTGGCCGAGCTCGCGGTGAGTGCTCCGGCGGGACGCGTCCCGGACATGGGCGGGCCGGAGATCCGCAGCCACCGCGACCTCGCCCGCGAGTACCTGGCCGCGACCGGACGCCGTCGCCTCGTGCTGCCGATCCGCGTGCCGGGCGCAGCTTTCGCCGGTTATCGCCGGGGTGGACACCTGGCCCCGGAGCACGCGGTCGGCCGCGTGACCTTCAGCGATTTCCTCGCCGGAGAAGCGCGGTGACGATGCGCAGCTGGCTCCGCGCGGGTCTGTTCGTCCTGACCTTCGTGCACGTCGCAACGGGCATCTGGACGTTGTTCTTCCCGCAGTCGTTCTACGACGACGTGCCGACCGTCAGCGACTACCCGCCGTTCAACGAGCACCTGTTCCGCGACTTCGGGGCGATGAACCTGGCCATGGCAGTGGTGCTCGGCGCAGCCGCGGTGCTCCTCGACCGGACCTTGGTCCTCGTCGCGCTGGTCTCGAACCTCGTCTGGGTCGTGCCGCACCTGGTCTTCCACACCGCGCACCCGGCGGGCCCGCTGCTGGTGGTGGGCCTGGCCGCGATCGTCGCGATTCCGGTGGTGCTGCTCGTGCTTACCCGCGGTGCTTCGCCAGCAGGTGAGCGGCGACAGCAGTCGCGCCGGTGACGGAGAAGACCGACGGCCAGGCCCCGATCTTCTTGGCCAGCGGGTGCGAGCCGGTCAGCGCTGCGGTGTAGGTGGCGCCCAGCGCGAGAGCCGGGACGACACCGGTCCGGCGGCGGCAGGTCTCCATCGCGGCGAGCCCGGCGCCGGCCGCGACAACTCCGCCCCAGTGCCGGTGCTTGGTGGCGCGGGCGACCGCGAAACCGCCGATCAAACCGGCCGAGGTGAGCAGGCTGGACGGGATGGACATGCGCACTCCTTGCAGCTGGCTGCGGACTAGCCCCCGCGACTCTACCGGGACGGGAGGGGGGAAATTTGGCGCAAACCCGCCTGGAACGTGCTTGACCGGGCATTTCGAGCTAAGAAATGTCCTGGTGTCATGTCCCTTCGTCGTTCCCGGGGAGCCTGCATGCGGCGCGTTCGGATGGGTTTGCTGGCTGCGTTGTGCGTCCTACCGCTGAGCGGGCCGCCCGCGGTGGCGCAACCGCCGCAGGGCCCGGTGTTCCAGGACGGCGAGGCGCAGCCGGTGTTCGACCCGGCGCAGGCGGTGCGCGAGGACCTGTTCGTGACCGCGCCCGTGGACAGCGATCGCGACGGGCAGGACGACCGGGTGCACGTCCAGGTGGTGCGCCCGAAGGAGACCGACCAGGGCTTGCGCGTTCCGGTCGTCTACCAGGCCAGCCCCTACTTCTCCGGTGGCAACGACGTCCCGAACCACAACGTCGACACCGAGCTCTACGTGCCCGAGGCGCCCGGCAACCGGTCGCTGCGCACTTCCGCGGCCGACGAGCGGATGGCGGTGGCCGCCGACATCAAGTGGGACTACGAGGAGTACTTGCTGTCCAGGGGTTTCGCCGTGGTGTACGCGGAATCCCTGGGCACCGGGGAGTCCACCGGATGCCCGACCACCGGAGCCGAGAACGAGACCATCGGCGCGAAATCGGTCGTCGACTGGCTCAACTCGCGAGCGCCCGGGCACAGCGCCGACGGCGCGCCCGCGGCTGCCGGCTGGGCGACCGGCAAGGTCGGGATGATGGGCGTGTCCTACAACGGCACGCTGCCCAACGCGGTGGCCAGCACTGGCGTCGACGGGCTGGAAGCGATCGTGCCGATCGGCGCGATCTCGAACTGGTACGACTACTACCGCAGCGACGGAGCGGTCGTCGCGCCCGGCGGTTACCAGGGCGAAGACGCCGATGTGCTCGCCGAGTACGTGCACACCCGGGCCGACCGCGAACCGTGCCGCGCGGTGCTCGACCAGCTGCGGGCGGACCAGGACCGGATCACCGGCGACTACAGCCCGTTCTGGGACGAGCGCAACTACCTCAACGACGTCGGGAACGTCCGGGCCGCAGTGCTTTCCGTGCACGGGCTCAACGACTGGAACGTCAAGACCAGGCAGGCGGCCCAGTGGTACGAGGCCCTGCGCGAGCGCGACGTTCCGCACAAGATCTGGTGGCACCAGTCCGGGCACACCGATCCGATCCGGCTCCGCAAGGAGGAGTGGCTGCGCGAGCTGAACCGCTGGTTCACCCGCTACCTGTACCAGGTGCCCAACGGGGTCGAGGGCGAGCCGCGCGCCACCGTTCAGCGCGAGGACGGCAGCTGGGTCCAGGAGCCGGAATGGCCGTCGCCGCAGGCCGAGGACGTGGTCCTGCGACTGGCTCCCGGCGGTCCTGAGCGGGGTGGGCTGACTGCGGAGAAGAAGTCCGACCGGGCCGTTGAGTCGCTGCGCGACGACGCCACCCGGACTGCCGAGGACCTCGCGGCCGCGCCGGGTTCGCCGAACCGGCTGGCCTACTTCGGCGAACCGCTCGCGGAGCAGGTCAGGGTCAGCGGAACGGTGCGGGCGGACCTCGCCCTGTCCTTCGACCGGCCTGCCGCGAACGTGACCGCGCTGCTGGTGGACCAGGCGCCGGACGGCTCGGTGTCGGTGGTGACCCGGGGGTGGGCCGACCCGCAGAACCGGCAGAAGATCGACATGACCTCCCCGATCAAGCCCGGGCAGACCTACCAGATCGAGGTGGCCATGCAGCCGGACGACTACGTGTTCGCGCCTGGGCACCGCATCGGTGTGGTGGTGCTGTCCAGCGATCACGACTTCACGTTGCGTCCGAAGCCGGGCGCGGGGCTGGCGCTGGACCTGTCCCGGACGTCGATCACGTTGCCTGTGGTCGGGTCCGTCAGGTAGCGGTCCGCGGGTTTCAACGGGCGGTCGGAGCTTCGGCTCCGGCCGCCCGTTTTTGATAGAACTTCGTGTTGTTGTGCCGGTTTCGGAGCGCATTCGCCGATCAAGCGATCCGCTTCACCCTGCCGAATGTCATTCCATAGTGGACTTTTTGAGGTCTTGCTCGACAATTGTCCACACCGGACCGATTGATCCACAGATTTCGAAAAACCCCTTTCCGCAACGGGTTTCGACGGTGATCGTGGTGGCATGACAACGCGACTGAACACCACCGTTTCCCTGTCCGAACCCGACGACGTGCTGGCCGCGGTGCCGCACATGCTCGGCTTCCACCCGACCAACTCGCTCGTGGTGCTGACGCTGCACGACCTGGGGTTCACCCCGAGGTTCGGCGTCACAGTGCGCACGGACCTGCCGTGCTCGATGCGGATGTGCGGCTTCGGCGAATACCTGCTGTCCGGACCGCTGGGACGGCAGCGGGCGGAAGCCGTCATCCTCGTCGTCATAGGGGAGGAACCCAGTGCGGACGCATGCGACGACAACTGCGCCGGCGCCTGCCGGCGACCACTGCTCAACGGGACCGGTGCGGACGAGATCGATACCGGCCCGCCGCTCGCGGACCTGGTCGACGTGATCCGGGATTCCTTCCACCGGGCCGGAATCGTGACCGCGCACGCCATGTGGGCGCCGCAGATCCAGGCCGGTGCGAGCTGGCGCTGCTACTCCGATCCGGAGTGCTTCGGCGAGATCCCCGACCCGAAGTCCTCGCCGGTCGCGGCGGCGATGGCCGCAGCGGGATCGGTGACCTTCGGCAGCCGAGACGAACTCCGCGCACTGGTGGCCCCCGAGTCGGCCCAGGCCGTCACGCGCTGGTCGGCGAAGCTCGACGCGCTGGCCGAGGAACGCATCGAGGACCACGATCCGGCCAGGGTGTCGCGAGACGTGCAGCTCGTGCACGCGGCGATTCAGCGGGCGGCCAGCGGTTCCGCGCTGACCGAGGACGACAAGCTGCGAGTGCTGCTAGCGGTGTCCGACACCCGAGTCCGCGACATCGCCCTGGGCACCGCGCTGGGCGACACGGCCAAGGCGGCCGAAGAGCTCTGGCTCGCCCTGGTCCGCAACGCCCCGGACCCGGAACTGCCCGAAGTCGCCGCGCTGCTGGCGTTCTCCGCCTACTTGCGCGGCGAGGGGGCGCTCGCCGGGGTCGCGCTGGAACGGATCGAGCGGGTCGAGCCGGACCACCAGCTGGGCGCCCTGCTGCGGCAGGCCATGGAAGCCGGCTTGCCGCCCACCGAACTGGCCGTCATCGCCAGAGACGCCGCTGAAGACGCCCGGATCATGCTCGAAGAGGACGGAGCTTGGTGATGCAGGACAACGTGAACACCCGACGGTCCGGGAACCGCTGGTCAGGCCTGCTGTCGCTGCTGGGTGAACTCCCAGGCGTCGCGCACGATGACGTCGAGGTCGGCCCGCTGCGGCTGCCAACCCAGCTCGTCCCGCGCGCGCTGGCTCGACGCCACCAGCGTCGCCGGGTCACCGGCGCGTCGGGGCGCCACCTCGGCGGGGATCGGGTGACCGGTCACCCGGCGGCAGGTGTCGATGACCTGCTTGACCGAGAAGCCGGTGCCGTTGCCCAGGTTGTAGATCCGGTGCTCGCCGGCGACGGCGTTCTCCAGCGCCAGCAGGTGGGCGTCGGCCAGGTCCGTGACGTGGATGTAGTCGCGGACGCAGGTGCCGTCGGCGGTGGGCCAGTCCTCGCCGAACATCTGCACCTGCTCCCGCTGGCCGAGTGCGACCTGCAGCACGATCGGGATGAGGTGCGTCTCGACCGTGTGCCGCTCGCCGAACGCGCCGTGCGCGCCGGCCACGTTGAAGTACCGCAGGCTGACCGCGCCGATGCCGTGGGCGTTGGCGTAGGAGGTGATCGCGTGGTCGATGGCCAGCTTCGTCGCGCCGTAGGTGTTGGTCGGCCGCGTCGCCGTGTCCTCCGTGATCGGCGAGACCTCCGGTTCCCCGTAGGTCGCCGCGGTGGAGGAGAACACCAGCCGGGGCGTGCCGTGCTCGCGCATCGCGTCCAGCAGCCGCAGCGAGGTGACCACGTTGCCCTGCCAGTACTTCTGCGGGTCCTGCATGGATTCGCCGACCAGCGACTTGGCCGCGAAGTGCAGCACACCGTCGAACGGCTCCGCGAGCAGCTCGCCCGCCGCCGCGGCGATGTCGGCCTCGACGAACTTGCAGCCGTCCGGGACCGCGTCGGCGTGCCCGGTGGACAGGTCGTCGACCACGACGACCTCGTGACCGGACTCCACCAGGCGTGCGGCGCACACGCTTCCGACGTAGCCGGCGCCGCCTGTGACGAGGAGCTTCAACTCGGTACTGCCTTCCGTGCGAGTTCTAGTTCGGCCGCCGTGGACCGGCGAGCGGCAGCGGTCGCCCGGTGGTCACCGGTCCCGCCCCGCACCGGCGGAGGGTACCGCTGTGAACAGCCGGGGTTCGGTCAGGTGCGCCTGCGCGAAGGCGTCCAGTACGGCCTGCTCGATCCGCGGCCGGTCGGCGACGGGCACGAGGGCGATCGCGGAACCGCCGAAACCACCGCCGATCATCCGGGAGCCCAGCGCGCCGGTGGCCAAGGCGGTGTCGACCGCGAGATCCAGCTCGGGGCAGGAGATCCGGTAGTCGTCGCGCAGGCTGACGTGCGAGCCGTTGAGCAGCGGCCCGATCTCGGCGTACCGCCCGGCGCGGAGTTCGTCCACTGTGGCCAGCACCCGGTCGTTCTCGGTGACGACGTGCCGCACCAGTGGCCGGAGTTCCTCCGGAAGCTGCGGCAGCACCGTCGGCAGCTCTGCCGCGGTCACGTCGCGCAGGGCCTTGCGCCCGAGCAGCTCCGCTGCGCGCTCGCAACCCCGACGGCGTTCCCCGTAACCGGATTCGCTGTGCGAATGCTTCACGCGGGTGTCGATGACGAGCAGCTCCAGGCCTGCGCTGAGCGGGTCGAACGGGATCTGCTCGGCGTCGCCGGAGCGCACGTCGAAGAACAGCGCGTGCGCCTCCGTGCAGGCCAGCGAAGCGGTCTGGTCGAGCAGGCCCGTCGGCGCCCCGGCGAAGTCGTTCTCGGCCCGCTGCACCAGGCGCGCGATCTCCCCGAGGCTCGGCGCGCCCGGCTGCCCCGGCGCGGCGTGCGCGGTGTCGAGCAGCGCCAGCGCCGTCGCGCACTCCAGCGCGTGCGAAGAGGACAGACCGGCACCGGTCGGCACGTCACCGGCGATCACCAGGTCGGCCCCGCCGAGGGCGAAACCGGCTTCGCGCAGCGCCCAGGCGACCCCGGCGGGGTAAGCGGCCCAGCCGGTGGGCGAGCCCGGTCGCAGCTCGTCGATGCTGGTCTCGGGACTGCGGTGGAGTCGTCCGTCGCTGCCGTAGGTCGCCGTCGACAGGAGCCCGTCGGTGCGGGGCCGGATCGCGACCGCGGTGCGGTGCGGCAGGGCGAAGGGGAGCACGAACCCGTCGTTGTAGTCGGTGTGCTCCCCGATGAGGTTCACCCGGCCTGGGGCGGACCAGACCGCGTCGGCGGCACCGCCGTGCTCTTCGGCGAACGCTGCCGCCGCGCGCTCGGCCGAGGTCACTTGGCGTGCACCATGACCGCGTGCGCGATGCCGGTGGTCAGCTCGGTGGTGCCGTTGTCGCCCCGCACCTCGATCGGCTTGTTCGGCCCGATGACCGACATGATCTCGACCTCGTTGCCCGGCACGACGCCGACGTCCTTCAACTCGGTCATCAGGTCGGGGTCGAGCTGGACGTGCTCGGCGATGCGGCGGATGACCGCCCGCCCACCGCCGTTGCGGGCGATCTCGTCGACCCGCTGCAGGTCACCTTCGGCCGAGGTCTCGGTGTCGTCCACGCCGAGCTCGTCGAGGCCGGGGATCGGGTTGCCGTAGGGGGACGTGGTGGGACGGCCGAGCAGCTTGACGAGCTTGCGCTCGACGGCCTCGCTCATCACGTGCTCCCAGCGGCACGCTTCGTTGTGCACGTGCTCCCACTCGAGACCGATCACGTCGACGAGGAGCCGCTCGGCGAGGCGGTGCTTGCGCATCACGCTGACGGCGCGCGCGCGGCCGGTCTTGGTGAGCTCGAGGTGCCGGTCTTCGGCAACGGTCAGCAGCCCGTCGCGCTCCATGCGGGCCACCGTCTGGCTCACCGTGGGGCCGCTCTGCTCCAACCGCTCGGCGATCCGTGCCCGGAGTGGAACAACGCCCTCTTCTTCGAGGTCGTAGATGGTGCGCAGGTACATCTCAGTGGTATCGATGAGATCGTTCACGTCGGCTCCCCATTCAGTCCCAACCACGATGCTAGTCGCCCCGGGCGACAGCAGTCAGCGGTCGGGGAGTTGACTGCCAGGATTTTCGACCGACCTCGTCGCCGGGCTACGAAAGGCCGTCCAGATGGATCCTTTGATCAGTACCGATGATCTCATGGCCGCGTTGGCGGAGCAGGCACCCCCGACCCTGCTCGACGTCCGTTGGTCGTTGCTCGGACCACCCGGCCGGGACGCCTATGAAGCGGGCCACCTGCCGGGCGCGGTGTTCGTCGATCTGGACGCCGAACTGGCCTCGGAACCCGGTCCGGCGGGCCGCCACCCGCTGCCGGAACCCGGCGACTTCGAAGCCGTCCTGCGGCGGGCCGGGGTGGACGCGGACCGGCCGGTGGTCGTCTACGACGCCGACAACGGTTCCGCCGCTGCCCGCGCTTGGTGGTTGCTGCGCTGGGCCGGACATCGGGAGGTGGCGGTGCTCGACGGCGGGTATGCGGCGTGGACCGCGGAGGGACGGCCGACCACGACCGAGCAGCCGCAGCCGGCCGAAGGCGGGTTCCGGGTCCAGCCCGGCTCGATGCCGGTGGTGGACGCCGACGGCGCAGCGCAGCTCGCCCGCGAGGGAACGCTGCTGGACGCGCGCGCACCGGAGCGCTACCGCGGTGATGTCGAGCCGATGGATCCGCGGGCCGGGCACGTTCCGGGCGCTCTGAACGCACCGTTCGCCGCGCACGTGGACGACACCGGGAAATGGCGTTCCCCGGAGGAGCTGGCGGCTCACTTCACCGCGCTCGGCGTCGGCACGGGCGGGGCGGTCGGTGCGTACTGCGGTTCGGGCGTGACGGCCTGCTCGGTGCTGCTCGCTCTGGAGCACGCCGGAGTGACCGATCCGCAGCACCCGGCCGCGCTGTACGCGGGCTCGTGGTCGAACTGGTCGGCAGACCCGGACCGCCCGGCCGCGACCGGAGAGGAGGCGGGCTGACCGAACGATCCGGCCCAGCTCGATCAAGCGCAGCGCAGTGTCCTGGAACACTGTGTTGGCGGACACAGGGCGGGTAGCGTCCGGGCCATGGGTTCTCAGTGCGCAGTGGTGTGGGACGAGTCGCTGCTCGACTACGACCTCGGCGGGCACCACCCGCTGCATCCGATCAGGTTGGACCTGACCATGCGGTTGGCGAGGTCGCTCGGAGTCCTCGACGGCGTCGAGGTGCTCGAGCCGGAACCGGCGACCGAGGAAGACCTGCTGCGGGTGCACACCCGGGAGTACATCGAGGCCGTGCGCGCCGCGCCGATGGCGGGCTGGGAGGTCGGCCACGGGCTCGGCACGGAGGACAACCCGATCTTCGATCGGATGCACGAGGCCGCGGCGCTGATCTCGGGCGCCTCGATCCGGGCCGCGGAGCAGATCGTGTCGGGCAAGGTGGACCGGGCGTTCAACATCGCGGGCGGGCTGCACCACGCGATGGCCGACCATGCGGCGGGGTTCTGCATCTACAACGATTGCTCGGTGGCCATCGCGTGGATGCTCGAGCAGGGCGTGGAGCGCATCGCCTACCTCGACGTCGACGTGCACCACGGCGACGGCGTGCAGGCGGCGTTCTACGACGACCCGCGGGTGATGACCATCTCCCTGCACCAGCACCCGCTCACGTTGTGGCCGGGAACCGGGTTCAGCACGGAGATCGGCAGCGGTGCGGCGGACGGCACGGCGGTGAACATCCCGCTACCCCCGGGGACCGGGGACGCGGACTGGCGTCGCGCGTTCCACGCGGTGGTGCCCTCGGTGCTGTCCGCGTTCCAGCCCCAGGTGCTGGTGACGCAGTGCGGGGCCGACGCGCACCGCGACGATCCGCTGGCCGACCTGTCGAAGAGCGTGGACGGGCAGCGCGCCACCTACCAGGACCTGCGGGAGCTGGCCGACAGCTGCGCCGGTGGCAAGTGGCTGGCGCTGGGCGGTGGCGGGTACTCGCTGTTCCGCGTGGTGCCGCGCGCCTGGACGCACCTGCTGGCCACCTTGTTGGACCGGGACGTCGCGCCGGAGACGACCATCCCGGAGGATTGGATGGCGCATGCGGTGCGGGTCTCCGAGAACGTGCCGCTGCCGACGTCGATGACCGATGGGGCCGACCCGTCGTTCGAGCGCTGGACGGGGGTGACCGCGTCCTCGGTGGACACCGCGATTCGCGACACCCGGCACGCGGTGTTTCCGTTGCACGGTCTCGACCCGGTCGACAGCCGCGACTGAGGAGTCCGAAGTGGACGGAACGGTTCAGGGGCAGGAGAAGGCCCCGGAGGAAGTGGAGTACCCGCGGCAGTGGGAAGCCGACGTGGTGCTCTCCGACGGTGGCACGGTGCACATCCGGCCGATCACCGGCGCGGACGCCGAGAAGCTGATCGCCTTCCACGGGCGGCTCAGCGACCGGACCCGCTACTACCGCTACTTCGGCCCCTACCCGCGGATGCCCCAGCGCGACGTGGAGCGCTTCACCCACGTCGACTACGTCAACCGGGTCGCGCTGGTCGCGCTGCTCGGGGACGACATCGTCGCGGTGGGCCGCTTCGACCGGCTGGGCGAGCAGCGGTCGGCCGAGGTCGCGTTCGTGGTGGAGGACTCGCACCAGGGGCGCGGTCTCGGGTCGATCCTGCTGGAGCACCTCGCGGCCGCCGCTCGGGAGCGGGGGTTGCAGCGCTTCGTGGCCGAGGTGCTGGCGGAGAACTCGACGATGGTGCGGGTGTTCCGCGACGCCGGGTACCAGGTGAGCCGCGCGATGGAGGAAGGCGTCGTGCACCTGGAGTTCGACATCGACCTCACCGAGGAGTCGGTCGCGGTGGCCCGCGCCCGGGAGCAGGCCGCCGAGGCGCGCAGCGTGCACAACCTGCTGCGACCGCGGTCGGTGGCGGTGATCGGGGCTTCCACCGACCACCGCAAGATCGGCCACGCGGTCCTGACGAACCTGCTCACCGCGGACTTCTCCGGGCCGGTGTACCCGGTCAACCCGGAGCACCGCTCGGTACGGGGCGTGCGCGCCTACGCCTCGGTGCTCGACATCCCGGACGAGGTGGACCTGGCCGTGGTGGCGATCCCGGCCGCCGGCGTGACCGAGGTGCTCGACGACTGCCTGGCCAAAGGGGTCAAGACCCTGGTCATCGTCAGCTCCGGGTTCAGCGAGAGCGGTCCGGCCGGGCGCGAGGTCGAGCGCGCGATGGTCCGCGAGGCCCGCGTGCACGGCATGCGGGTGGTCGGTCCGAACGCGCTGGGCGTGGTCAACACCGCCCCGGACCTGAGGCTGAACGCGAGCTTGGCCCCGCAGCTGCCCGGCCGCGGGCGGACCGGGTTCTTCTGCCAGTCCGGTGCGCTCGGGGTGGCGATCCTGGCCACCGCGACCGAGCGCGGGCTGGGGCTGTCGACGTTCGTCTCGGCGGGCAACCGCGCCGACGTATCCGGCAACGACCTGCTGCAGTACTGGCAGACCGACCCGGCCACCGACGTGGTGCTGCTCTACCTGGAGTCGTTCGGCAACCCGCGCAAGTTCGGCCGGCTGGCGCGCCGGTTGGCCCGCAGCAAGCCGATCGTGGTGGTCAAGTCGGGGCGCAACGCGGTGCGCCCGGGGTTGGCGGCGACCTCGGTGCAGGTGGACGAGACCAGCGTGCAGGCGCTGTTCGAGCAGTCCGGTGTCATCCGCGTGGAGTCGGTGGCGCAGATGTTCGACACCGCGCTGCTGCTGGCGCACCAGCCGCTGCCGCAGGGCGATCGCGTTGCGATCGTCGGCAACTCCTCGGCGCTGGGCATGCTCGCAGCGGACGTGGCCCAGGCCCAGGGGCTGCAGCTGGCCGGCGATCCCGTCGACGTGGGCGCGTCGGCGGGGCCGGAGGACTTCGCCGCCGCAGTGCGCGACGCCGCTCTGCGCGAGGACGTCGATGCGCTGGTGACAGTGTTCGCGCCGCCGGTAGCGGTTCCCGGGACCGCTTACGCGCGGGCCATGCGGGAGGCGTTGCAGGAGGCCGACGTCGCGCGGTCCAAGCCGGTGGTGACGACCTTCCTGGCCGCCGAAGGCGTGCCGGACGAGCTGGTGGTGCCGGGTGCGGACGGCATTGCGGGCAAGGGGTCCGTCCCGTCGTACCCGAGCCCGGAGCGCTCGGTGCTGGCCCTGGCCAGGGTGACCCGCTACGCGCAGTGGCGCGCCGCGCCGCAGGGCCATTTCGTGCGGCCCCCGGACGTCGACGCCGAGCGGGCGCGGACGCTGGTCGAGGGTTGGCTGGCGGCCGGTGTCACCACGCTCGAGGACAAGCGCGTGCTGAGCCTGCTCGCCTGCTACGGCATCGACGTGGTGCCGTTCCGCCGGGTGAGCAGCGTGGACGCAGCTGTGGCCGCGGCAGAGGAGCTCGGATACCCGGTCGCGCTGAAGACGGTCGACGATCAGCTCCGCCACCGCAACGACCTCGTGGGAGTCCGGCTCGACCTCGGTAGCGCTGATGCGGTGCGCGCGGCCTACGCCGACATCCACGGGGTGTCCGGGATGGACGAGGTCTACGTGCAGCGGATGGCGGTGCGCGGAACTTCGTGCGTGATCGACCTGATGGACGACCCGTCGTTCGGCACGCTGGTGTCCTTCGGGCTTTCCGGGGTGGCCAGCGAACTGCTCGGCGACAAGGCGTACCGCGCGCTCCCGCTGTCCGATGTGGACGTTTCGGCGCTGGTCCGCGCGCCGCGGGCGGCGCCGCTGCTGGCGGGTTACCGGGGCAGCGAGCCCGCTGATCTCGCGGCGCTGGAGGACCTGGTGCTGCGGGTGGCGACGCTGGCCGAAGACCTGCCGGAGGTGCGGGAGCTGGCGTTGCGCCCGGTGCTGGCTTCGCCGGCGGGTGCTGTGGTCACCGGGGCCAAGGTCGCCATCGGGGAGTCGCCCGCGGTGCTGGACACCGGGCCGCGGCGGCTCCGCTGACGCCCTGTCCGAGACGCGAGCGTTCCGTTAATCTGTGCCTCGTGGACACCGAAACCGCCGCTGGCATCCCGGAGCCCGACGCACCCGCTTCGGTCGTGCTCGGCCTGGTCTCGGCCGGACCGCACCGGATCAAGGTGCGCGCGGCCCAGCAGGACGACCCGAGCAGCCCGGTGGTCGTGCTCGTCCCCGCCATGGGCGTGCCCGCGCGCTACTACCGGCCGTTCGTGGCCGACTTGCACCGCCAGGGCCTGACCGTGGTGACCTACGACCTGCGCGGCCAAGGTGAGAGCAAACCGCAGGCGGCCCGCGGCGTGCGCTACAGCTACCAGAGCTTGATCGACGACCTGGACGGCGTCCTCGACCTGGTCGGATCGGTGCTGCCGCAGGCGCCGCGCTTCCTGATCGGGCACAGCCTCGGCGGCCAGATCGCCATGCTGCACTCGGCACGCCACCAGGGGCGGGTGCAGGGCGTCGCGCTCATCGCCTCGGGATCGGTGTGGTTCCGGAGCTTCCCCGGCTACTACAAGCTGCGCACGCTGATCGGCACGCAGGTCGTGGCCAGCGCCTCGACGCTGCTCGGCTACTGGCCAGGCCACCGCTTCGGCTTCGGCGGTCGGCAGGCGGCAGGTCTGATGCAGGACTGGGCACGTCAAGCCCGCACGAGCAAGTACCGCCTCAACGGCTCGACCACCGATTACGAAGCGGCGTTGGGCGAGATGCGGATGCCGCTGCTGACCGTCAGCGTCGCGGGGGACCGGTTGGCGCCGCAGTCCTCAGTGGACCACCTGGCGGGCAAGGCGCGGCACGCGCTGCGCACGTCCAAGCACTACACGCGGGACACGTCCGGCGCGGAGAACCTCGGTCACTTCAGCTGGGTGCGCAACGGCGGTGCGCTCTCGCAGTGGATCCGGGACTGGATCGCGGCCGCGCACGAGCCGTCCGTCCACTCCTGAGCTTGAGATGACGAGGCGGGTGGGACGTCGATCCCACCCGCCTTCGCATCAGCAGACCGAGTCGGTCGGTTTCGGAACGCCGAGGCCGAACAGCGGGCGCAGCTTCAGCCCGATCCAGGTGCCAGCCAGGGCCAGCAGTCCCCAGACCCAGCCGTGCAGCGAGAACGAGGCGATCCCGGAGAAGTAGGCGCCGATGTTGCAGCCGTAGGCCAGGCGCGCCCCGTAGCCCATCAGCAGGCCCCCGATCACCGCCGCCAGCACCACCTTCGCCGGAAGGCGCTTGACCAGCACGAACGCGCCCGACGCGGCGGAGGCGACCAGTGCGCCGACCATGATCCCGAAGTCGAGCACCGAGGTGGAGTCGGCCAGCAGCGGACCGGCCAGCGACGCAGCCCGCTCGCCCTGCCAGTAGGGCCAGCTCGCCACGTCGACGCCGACCGCCTGCAGCGCCTTCGAACCCCACAGGACGAATGCCGAGGTGATGCCCCACGGCGAACCGCGGGTCAGCAGCACGACCGCGTTGAGCGCGGCCAGCAGGATCGCGCCGACCCACAGCGGCCACGAACCGCGCAGTACCCGCCACAGCCCGCGCGACGTCGGCGGGCGACCAGCCGGGGGAGCGTCGTGCCGACGAGCCCACCGGGTCGCCGCGAACCCGATCGCACCCAGCACCGCCAGCTGCACGATCAGCGCGCCGAAGTAGCCCAGACCGGTGTCCTCGGCCAGCGAGAAGGATCCGAGGGTGATCGAATCGGACGTCCACAGTGGAAAGTGCAGGGCGCCCAGCACGGAACCGCAGATGAAGAAGAACAGCGTGACGACCAGCAGGCTGTTCCCGCCGCCGACGGCGAACAGAGTTCCCGAGGCACAGGCGCCGCCGAGCTGCATGCCGATGCCGAACAGCAGCGCGCCGACGACCAGGCCGAGACCGACCGGTGAGACGTTTCCTTCCACCTCGCCGCCGAAGAACGACACCCCGCCGGCCAGGATCGGGGCGAACAGAATCGACGCCGCACCGAGCATCAGCAGGTGAGCCCGGATTCCCTCGGTCTGCCCGACGGAAACGAGCTGCCGCCAAGCCGAGGTGAACCCGAACCGGGAGTGGAAAAGGGTCAGTCCGAGGGCGAGCCCGAGCGCGGCCAGCACGGCGGACTTCACCCCGACCACGGCGGCTGCGGCAGCAATCAGGGCCACAGCTGCGATCACGCCGACGGTCAGCGGAACCCACTGCGGTTTTCCCTGCGGTTCTTCCGGGGGCGCAGTTCTCTCTGGGGCGGATGTGGCAGTGGTCGACATTTCTCGTCACTCCAAGGCTGGAAGTGGATCGCATCGACCAAACCACGACCAGGTGACCGATTACCAGCAGTTCCGGACTGTGGGAAAGCTGTTGAGGATCGGTGCGATTTCCACGCAACCCGCCGCGCGGCCCGTTCCGTCTCTAGGGCATGAGACGCCTACACACCGCAATGGGTGCGGGGGCTCTGCTCCTTGCGCTGGCCGCCTGCGCCCAACAGCCGACGAATGAAGTGGGTTTCGGTGGGCAGCCGCCGGCACCGCCGGGACCGGTGCAGCCGAAACCGGAGAACGAACGCACCCCCGTCGCCGAGGGCTCGCTGGACTCTTCGGCGCTGCCCAAGGGGTACCCGACGAAGGTCTGGACCCAGGACGACGGGACCGCCCTCGTGGCCACCGGTCAGGAAGGCGGCTGCAGCAAGGTGCACGCCGAGGTGGCCGAGCAGACCCCGCAGCTGGTCAAGCTCGTCCTGGTCGAGGAAACCCCGGAGCCACCGGGGATCTGCACGATGGACCTGCGCTACCCGCCGGTGGCGGTCCGCCTGGACGCCCCGCTCGACGCCCGCAAGGTCGTCCTGGAACAGCGAGACGTCAAGGTGCCGCGCTGATCGTTGGCGCACAACGGAATCCTGCCGAGAGGACACAGTGAGGTTTTCCATCCTCGTCCTGCGTGGCGGTGCCGGTCATGCCTCGCAGTCGCAGACCAGACAGGATGGAAAAGGCTCATTGAGTAGATGAGGAGAACGCCGTATTTCCAAAGGGAGGTGGGGCTCCTGAGGAAATGCGGCGTTCTCCGCTGGTGCGGGTCGAGTTCTCGTCCTGCCGGAGAAAGCTCGACCCGCACTCAGATGTTTCTAGTTCGTGCTCATTCCTTCAGCGGTTGAAGGAGATCTGCAGGGTCGGCTTGGTGGCTTCGGCGAAGAAGTCGTCGCCCTTGTCGTCGACCACGATGAAGGCCGGGAAATCCTCGACCTCGATCCGCCAGACCGCCTCCATGCCGAGCTCGGGGTACTCCAGGACCTCGACCTTGCGGATGCAGTCCTGAGCCAGTCGGGCCGCCGGGCCACCGATGGAACCGAGGTAGAAGCCGCCGTGGGTGCGGCAGGACTCGGTCACCTTGGCCGACCGGTTGCCCTTGGCCAGCATGACCAGCGAGCCGCCCGCGGCCTGGAACTGCTCCACGTAGGCGTCCATTCGGCCCGCGGTGGTGGGGCCGAAGGAACCGGAGGCGTAGCCGTCGGGCGTCTTCGCCGGACCGGCGTAGTACACCGGGTGGTTGCGCAGGTACTCGGGCATCGGCTCGCCGGCGTCGAGGCGCTCGGCGATCTTGGCGTGCGCGATGTCGCGCGCCACCACCAGCGGACCGGTCAGCGACACCCGGGTCTTGACCGGCAGCTTGGACAGCTCGGACCGGATCTCGTCCATCGGGCGGTTCAGGTCGATCTTGACGACCTCGTCGGACAGCTGCTCGTCGGCCACGTCCGGCAGGTAGCGGGCCGGGTCGCGCTCCAGCTGCTCCAGGAACACGCCCTCCGGGGTGATCTTGGCCTTGGCCTGGCGGTCCGCGGAGCAGGACACCGCGACGCCCACCGGCAGCGACGCGCCGTGGCGCGGCAGCCGGATGACCCGCACGTCGTGGCAGAAGTACTTGCCGCCGAACTGCGCGCCGATGCCGAACTGCCGCGTCATCTCCAGGACCTGCTGCTCCATCTCGACGTCGCGCAGCGCGTGCCCGGACGCCGAGCCCTCGCGCGGCAGTTCGTCGAGGTAGCGGGCGGAGGCGAGCTTGGCGACCTTGAGGTTGAACTCGGCGGACATGCCGCCGACCACGATCGCCAGGTGGTAGGGCGGGCAGGCCGCGGTGCCCAGCGAGCGCAGCTTCTCCTCGAGGAACCGGCCGAGCCGCGTCGGGTTCAGCAGCGCCTTGGTCTCCTGGTAGAGGAAGGTCTTGTTCGCGCTGCCGCCGCCCTTGGCCATGAACAGGAAGTCGTACTGCGGATCGGTGCCGGCCTTGGAGTACAGCTCGATCTGCGCGGGCAGGTTGCTGCCGGTGTTGCGCTCTTCCCAGAAGTTCAGCGGAGCCATCTGCGAGTACCGCAGGTTCAGGTCCTGGTAGGCGTCGAAGATGCCGCGCGCCAGCGCCTGCTCGTCCTGACCGCCGGTGAGCACGGACTCGGTGCGCTTGCCGATCACGATCGCGGTGCCGGTGTCCTGGCACATCGGCAGCACGCCGCCTGCCGAGACGCACGCGTTGCGCAGCAGGTCGGTCGCCACGAACCGGTCGTTCGGGCTGGCTTCCGGGTCGTCGATGATCGCACGCAGCTGGGTCAGGTGCGACGGGCGCAGCAGGTGCTGGATGTCCTTGATCGCCTCGCTGGCCAGGGCGGTGAGCGTGGTCGGCTCGACTTCCAGGAAGCGCCGCCCCGCGGCCTCGACCACTCGAACACCTTCGTCGGTGACCAGGCGGTATTCGGTGTTGTCGGGGCCGAGCGGCAGTACCTCGGTGAAATCGAACTTCGTGGTGGTCACGTCGCGGCTCCTTTGCGCGCGTTCGGGTTACGCGATGCCCCATGTAACCGCGTGGTGGATCAGCGCGTCCACGGGGGTGGCTCAGGTGTGACGAAACGCCTCCGACCGGTGTGCGGGGAGCGGTGCGGAACCTGCGACGCTGGCAGCAGGACTTGTCGCCGCACTTCGAGCGGTGCCCGCAGCTACGGAGGTCACTTTGTCGACGACGGATCCACTCGACCGGCTGGTCAACCTTCGCGACCTGGGCGGACAGCCCGTCGGGGACGGTGCGATGACCCGAACGGGCGTCGTCTACCGCAGTGATGCGCCGCACACCGGCGATCGCGCCCCGGACGGCATGCCGAGCTGGCCGCCGAAGGTGGTGGTCGACCTGCGCGATTCGTGGGAGACGGAGGGCAAGCAGCACCCGCTGGCGGAGGTCGCGGAGGTGCGCCACATCCCGCTGCTGGAGGACCTCGACGAGGTCGAGCTCGAGCTCGACGACTCGGCGCACGACCTGACCAAGCTCTACCAGACGATCTTGCAGGGAGCCTCGAAGAAGCTGGTCGAGGTGTTCCGCATCGCGCTGGAAGCCGACGGCCCGGTCCTGATCCACTGCGCTGCGGGCAAGGACCGCACCGGGGTGTCGGCGGCCATGCTGCTGAGCGCGGTGGGGGTCCGCGAAGACGCGATCGTGGCCGACTACGCCCGCACCGACCAGAACATGTTCGGGGTCCTCAAGCGCCTGGACGCGGCCCCGGTCCTCCCACCAGGTGTGGACGAGGAAGTGGTCCGAGAGCTCATGTCGACTCCCACCGAGGCGATCGAAAGCGTCCTGGCGACCTTCGCCGCCCACGAAGGCGGAGCGGCGGGCTGGCTCCGATCCCACGGAGCCACGGAACAAGAGCTGACCCGCTGGCGCCACAAGTTCACCCCGAAGCCCTGACCGCACCAAGACGAACGGCCTGTTCACCTCAAAGCACGAGGTGAACAGGCCGTTCGCGCAAACCCAGTGCGACCCTCAGAGCGTCGAGCCGAGGGCCCGCCCAAGTAAGGGTCGGGAGGTCGGACCCGTCCAAACGACGACCCCGGCCTCCCGGAGAAAGCGGCGGAAACCCACCGCGAAGCCAAAGAACAAAACCCCCAAGCCCAAAAACCCTGCCCCCACCACCCCAAAAGGTCAACAAGCCAACCGGGTCAACAACAAAACCTCGGGGGGACCAACCCCCAACCCCGGGCGTCCCACGGACCAGACCGAACAAGGGCTGGTCCGTGAGCAGGTTGGGAACGTCAGGAGGGCGAGGAGCCCTCCTGTACGTCACCACCGCACCGTGGGGGTCTGCGGGGGCTCGGCCCCCGCAACATCATCTTGACCGCGCCGTGGTCCGCGCTTTCCGCGGACACACGTCACCCCAAACCAGCGCGGTCAACTCGCGTAGGCGCGCAGGCGGTCGGCGCGGTCGCCCTGCCGGAGCTTGGACATGACCTCGCGCTCGATCTGCCGGACCCGCTCGCGGGACAGGCCGAACGCCTTGCCGATCTGGTCCAGGGTGCGCGGCTGGCCGTCGTCGAGGCCGTAGCGCATCCGGATCACCGACTGCTCGCGCTCTTCCAGGGTGGCAAGCACGCGGCGCAGGTCGTCCTGCAGGAAGCCGGAGATCACCGCGTTCTCGGCGTCGGCGGATTCGGCGTCCTCGATGAAGTCACCGAGCGGCGCGTCCTCCTCGGCACCGACCGGCATGTCCAGGCTGACCGGGTCGCGGGAGTGGTCCATCAGGTCGAGGATCTTCTCCACCGGGATGCCGGCCTCTTCGGACAGCTCGTCGTCGGTGGCTTCCCGGCCGAGCTTCTGGTGCAGGTCGCGCTTGATGCGGGCCAGCTTGTTGACCTGCTCGACCAGGTGGACGGGCAGGCGGATGGTGCGGCTCTGGTCGGCCATGCCGCGGGTGATGGCCTGCCGGATCCACCAGGTGGCGTAGGTGGAGAACTTGAAGCCCTTGGTGTAGTCGAACTTCTCGACCGCACGGATCAGGCCCAGGTTGCCCTCCTGGATGAGGTCCAGCAGCGGCATGCCGCGACCGGTGTAGCGCTTGGCGAGGCTGACCACCAGGCGGAGGTTGGCCTCCATCAGGTGGTTCTTGGCTCGACGACCGTCCCGGACCACGGCGTTGAGGTCGGTGCGCCGCTCGGGGGAGAGGTTGTTGCTGGTTTCCAGCAGGTGCTTGGCGAACACCCCGGCCTCGATGCGCTTGGCGAGGTCGACCTCTTCCTGTGCGGTGAGCAGCGCGGTTCGCCCGATGCCGTTGAGGTAGACGCGCACCAGGTCAGCCGATGGGCCCTGGGTGTCCAGGTCTTCGGCAACTGCGACGTCTGGCTTGGTGGTCTGCGGGACGGTCATGAGCTCCCTCCCTGACGGGCTGGCTTGGCTGGCGCAATTCACACCTGCGCGCCGTTGCGCGGTGCGTTTGACGCGTACGCTCGTTGGTACGGGCTTGCGCGTCGACGTCTCCTCCGGGTGTTGTCGATCAGTGCGGGGCACCTCTCGGCATGGCCGTCGAAGCTTCGTTACCTGGAAAACGACCGGCGTGCCGAATTCGTTCCCGAAGTTCTCGATTGGGAGACGTCATGGCGGTCACATCCGTTGCGCCACCAAGTCTGAGGATTTCCTGAGAATCCTCGTTACATTTACACCTCAACCAAAAGTGTGAATGGCCCGTCGTTGACGCTCTCCACCGACATCATCGCCCCGAAGGTCCCTGTGGACACCCCCGCGCCCCGCTCCCGCAACTCCGCCACGACCGCCTCCACCAGCGGTTCGGCGTGCTCCGGGCGGGCTGCCTCGGTCCACGACGGGCGGCGTCCCTTGCGGGTCGAGCCGTACAGCGTGAACTGGCTTACGACGAGCAGCGGTGCCCCGGTCGTGGCACAGGACTCCTCGTCGCGCAGCGCGCGAATCTCGTGCAGTTTGCGCGCCATTTTGACGACTTCTTCACGCCCGTCGGAATGCGTCACACCCAATAGCACTAACAGCCCGGGCTCTTCGATCTTGCCGACGACGACGCCATCGACCGTTACCGAGGCCCGAGTGACCCGAGTGGCGATTGCCCTCATTGCGCACCACCCGCCCATTCCGCAGGAACGAGCATTCCGTGCCGGATGAGCTCGCGCACCACGGGCAGCGCGGCGCGGGTCAGTTCCTCGGAGTCCTCGCCGAATCCCATCGCGAGCAGTTCGATCAGCTCCTCCAGCGGCAGCGCGCCCCGGCACCCGGCGAGCAGCCGCACGCCGAGCTCGTCGACCTCGTGCTGCCAGCCCGGGCCGTCGGTGCGGTGCAGGCGGTGCACCAGCGGGCTCCAGCCCTCGTCGCCGGGCGCGGACACCTGCTCCAGCACGGTGCTGTCCGCGGTGATCAGGCGTGCGGCCAGCAGCCCGTCGTTCGAGCCGTGCGCGCGCAGCCAGTCGACGCGGCGCAGCCACTGGTCCGACTCCGGGCCCAGCGGGTCCTCGAAGGCGTGCCGCAGGTCCTCGCAGACGACCTCGCCGCGCTCGGCGTCGGTGCGGCGAAGGGTGACGAACCCGAACCCGATGCCGAGCACGCCGTTGTCCTCGAACCAGTCCAGCCACTCGCCGGCCTTCTGCTGGCCCGCGGGTGAGCGCAGGTCGTAGCCCGCGTCGCGCAGCCAGGTGCCGACGTACAGCGCCGGGTCGGCGACGTCGCGCTGCACGAACCAGGCGTCCACCCCGGCGCCCGGCGGCAGCCACCGGGACACGCGGTCCTCCCAGTCCTCGCCTTCGCGGTGCACCCAGGACGCCAGCAGCTGCCCGGTGCCGCCCTCGTTGAGGAAGGAGGGCAGCTGGCGCACCACCAGCGCGCTCGCGTCGTCACCGGCCAGGCCGGAGTCCCGGTAGGTGAAGTCGGTGCGCGGCGGCCCCACCACGAACGGCGGGTTGCACACCACCATGTCGAAGCGGCGCCCGCGCACCGGCTCGAACCACTCGCCCTCGGCGAGCTCGACGTCGAGCTCGTTGAGCCGGAACGTCGCGTCGGCCAGCGCCAACGCCCGCTTCGAGACATCGGTCGCGGTGATGCGCTGAGCGTGCTTGCTCGCGTGCAGGGCCTGCACGCCGCAGCCGGTGCCCAGGTCGAGCACCGAGCCGACCTCCCGCCGCGAGGTGGCCCGGACCAGGCTCAGCGAGGCGTGCCCGATGCCGAGCACGTGGTCCGGCTCGACCGGGCGCCCGCCGCGCAGCTCCGAGTCCAGGTCGGACATCACCCACCACGAGTCGTCGCCGACGCCGTGCGGGCGGACGTCGAGCCCGGCGCGCACCCGGTCGCCGTCGGCGACGACGATCCCGGCGGCCTGCGCTTCGGCCAGCGGCAGCGGCGCGAAAGCGGCCTCGACGGCGGCCTGCGGCTCGGCCTGGCCGAGCAGGAACAGGCGGATGAGGGTGCCGAGCGGCCCGCCGTCGGCAGTGGCGCGCAGCGCGGGCACCAGCTCGCCGCGCCCGAGGGAGATGTGCGCTTCCGGGCCGAGCAGTTCGACGACGCCGTCGGCGTCGTATCCAGCGGCGCGAAACGCGTCGCGAAGTCGGTCGATGCGGTCGTGGGACAGATCTGGAATCACGCCCCGAATCCTCACACGCCCGCCGAACGGCGCATCCGCCCGCCGAACGATGAGCTCAGCCCGCCAGGACGCGTTCCAAGGTGCGCCTGCCCAGCAGGCTCATGGTCGGGTTGCTCTCGACGTAGTACCAGACCAGGCCCATGGCCTGCACGAACGCCCACGCCTTGCCGCGCTCCCACTCGAGGTGGCCGCAGCCGAGCTCGTCGCGCAGCGCCTGCCGCGGTTCCCCGTCGAGCAGGTGCCAGGCCGCGACGAGGTCCAGCGCGGGATCGGCCGGCCCCAGCCCGCCGACGTCGATGATCCCGGCCAGCCGCCCGCGGGACACGAGCACGTTGCCGGGAATCAGGTCGCCGTGCGTCATCACATCGGGCGAATCGCGGGGCAGCTCCCGCAGGGCTTCCCACACCTGCCGGAGCCGCGCGACGTCGAGGAGTCCGACGCTGTTGCCGAAGCAGGTCTCCAGCCACGCGTCGTGCGATCGCAGGTCGCCGCCCCGGCCGTCCCCGGAGAACGTCCGCCCGCGCGTGTCGATCGACCGAACACCGCGGATGAACTCGCCCAGGTCACGTGCGAAAGCGACCGATTCGCGCGGATCTTCCTCGGTGGCCACGACCCCGGGCAGCCAGCTCTGCACCGACCACGGAAGCGGATACCCGGCCCCGGGCTCGCCGAACGCGACCGGCTCAGGAGTGCGGAACCGCGTGCGCCCGAACAGCTCACGAGCTGCGGAGGCCTCTTCCTCCCGCTTCCGCCGCACAGATTCGACGTCTCCGGGCTCCAACGGAAACCGAGCCGCGAAGTCCTCGCCGATGCGGAAGATCGCGTTGACGGTCCCCTCCGAAGCGAGCTCCCGGATGGGCAACCCGCACCACTCGGGGAACTGCTCATCAACCAACTCGCGCACCATCTCCGGTGACACGGTCAACTGGTCGGCGTGCATCTCCACGTCGGCAGCGTCACACGTGCCGATCTTCGACCGCAAAGCGTTTTCGGTCGTGCGCGTGCCGCACCGGCGATGCGAACTTCAGCTGTCGGCGCCCGTGCAGGCGGCGATCTGCTGCCGCGGCCCGTGCTGGCTCCCGATCACAGCTGATCCGCGGGGATCTCGTAGACGATCTCCAAGCCGTCCTCTTCGTCCCACTGGTCTCCGACCTCGATGAAGCCGTACTGGGACGCCAACCGGTAGGACGCCGTGTTGTCCGGGCTGATGGTGACCCGGACCGTGCGCACTCCTGGCTCTCGGGCAGCGCGCTCGAGGAGGGATTCCAGCGCTGCGCGGGCGTAACCGCGCCGGCGGTGCGCGGGATCGACCGCGTAACCGATCTCCACCAACCCCGATGCGTCCGGAGGTCCGTGGTAGCCGGCGTGGCCGACCGCCAGCTGACGCTGCTCATCCCAGATGACTCCGGTCACCCACCCGGCGCTGGCGGGATCCTCCTCGGCCTGCTCGCCGCGCATCAACCACACCCCGCGCCAGTCCGGGTCGGTGAAGTGGGTGGTGAGGGGCACTGGGCTGACAGCGTTCGCCGCAGCCAGATCCCCGGCGGCCAGTGCCTGGAACACGGGGCCGCTCAGGTGCACGATCCGAACGTCAGGCTTGCGGTGCTGCTCGGGAGTGGGTTCGTCGGTCATCGCGAAAGACTTCCAGCCGGACGCCGGGAAGCGCACCTGATTTTCGGATGCTTCGGCGGGTCCCAGCGGCCGGGCGTCGGGCAGGTCGGGTTTCTGGCGAAAAGCGCTTTGCACAGGCGTCCCGGTGCGGCAATCTTCACCGCGGTCCCGCTTCATTCGGTCGTGGAAGGTCGCGATGTTCTCGATTTCCCTGGGTGACGACGGCGCTGAGCTCCGCCCGCTGGAGCCGTGGTCGGCGGAGGAGTTCCTGGCCCACATGAACCGGGGGAGGGAATTCATCGGTCAGCACATCGGGCTGGCTGACATGGTCACCGATCTGGATTCGAGCCGCTCGTTCCTCCAGCAGTACGCGGCGAAGGCCGCGGCCGACACCGCGCGGATCTACGGGATCTGGGTGCAGGACCAGCTGGTCGGCGGTGTTCTCTTCCGGACGATGGACGTCCCGCGCGGCATCGCCGAGGCGGGCTGCTGGCTGGAGCCGTCGGCGGCGGGCCGGGGACTGGTCACCAGGGCGGCGCAGGTGATCATCGACTGGGCCGTGGAGGAGCGCGGCATCCACCGGGTGGAGTGGCGCGTCTCGGCGGCGAACCAGGCCAGCATCGCGGTGGCCAAGCGGCTGGGCATGGTCAAGGACGGCACGCTCCGCGGAGCCGGCCTGCACCGCGGTGAACGGCAGGACCTGGAGATCTGGTCCGTCCTGGCCCCGGAGTGGCGGGCGAGCAAGCAGGAGCGCTAGCCGGCATCGGACGGTTGCAGCCGGTCGGCGGAGACCTCGTAGATGATCTCCAAGCGTTTTTCGATCGGTTGCGCACCGGCGCCTCTATGCCGAGCGCACCTCTCAGCGCGCATTGGTTTCTTGAGTCGGCTCACCTATCGCTTCTTCTCGGCGTCGAGGAGCTGACTGATGCGCAGGTGGAGTGAACTCGAGGGCGGCGGCGTTTTCGGCTGCCTCGGCTTCGGTCGCTTCGGTTTCATCGTCGGCGACCTGAGCGCGGATGGCGTCGTGTCGCGTACGGCGAGCTGTCTCGGCTCTCCTTGCGAAGGAGGCTTGGTGGAGAGGCGTGCGACGATGTAGCCATGCCGAAGAAGCTCAACCTGACCGGCGATGCCGAGGCCGACAAGCTGCTCAGCGACGACCCGTTCGCGCTGCTCACCGGGATGCTGCTCGATCAGCAGGTGGCGATGGAGGTCGCGTTCGCCGGGCCGAAGAAGATCGCCGAGCGGATGGGCGGGTTCGACGTCACCAAGATCGCCGAGTCCGACTTGGACGAGTTCGTCGAGCTGTGCGTGCAGAAGCCGGCGATCCACCGGTACGGCGGTTCGATGGGCAAGCGGGTGCACGC
This sequence comes from Saccharopolyspora oryzae, assembly GCF_027853915.1. Taxonomy (GTDB): domain Bacteria; phylum Actinomycetota; class Actinomycetes; order Mycobacteriales; family Pseudonocardiaceae; genus Saccharopolyspora; species Saccharopolyspora oryzae. The sequence goes on along the minus strand of NZ_JAQGLA010000008.1, from coordinate 119,006 downwards.
GCTGGCCCAGTACGTCGTCGAGCACTACGACGGCCGGACCGAGGCGATCTGGACCGAGGGCGACCCGGACGGCAAGGAAGTGCTGAAGCGGCTCAAGGCGCTGCCGGGCTACGGCGACCAGAAGGCGCGGATCTTCCTCGCGCTGCTGGGCAAGCAGCGGGGCGTCGAACCCACCGGGTGGCGCGAGGCCGCCGGGGGTTACGGGGAGGAAGGCTCCCGCCGATCGATCGCCGACGTCGTCGACGAGCAGACCCTCAACGAGGTCCGGGCCTGGAAGAAGGAGCAGAAGGCCGCCGCCAAGGCCGCCAAGGGCTGATCGAAAACCGGTCGACGTCGGGTCGCCCGGGCGGTTAGCGTTGGCGCGTGGTGGACGAGCAGCGGTTGGTGCGGGTTTCGAAGTACCTGGCCAAGCACCTGCGGCACCAGCCGGAACGCATCGGCGTCGAGCTCGACGCGAACGGCTGGGTGGACGTCGAGGTGCTGCTCGCCGCCGCTGCCGCGCACCGGTTCCCGATCTCGCGGGCGGAGCTGGCCGAGGTCGTCGCGAGCAACGACAAGCAGCGCTACGTGATCGACGGCGACCGGATCCGGGCCAGCCAGGGGCATTCGGTCCAGGTCGACCTCGACCTGCCGGTCGCCGAGCCGCCCGCGTTCCTGTTCCACGGCACCGTCGGCCGCAGCCTCGCCGCGATCAGGCAGGAGGGGGTGCGGCCGATGGGGCGCCAGGACGTGCACCTGTCGACCGACCGGGAGACGGCGCAGCGGGTGGGTGCGCGGCGCGGCAAGCCCGTGGTCCTGGTGATCAGGGCGGGCGAGATGCACCGGGCCGGGCACGAGTTCCGGGTCAGCGCGAACGGGGTCTGGCTGACGGCGCACGTCGCGCCGTCGTTCATCGACTTCCAGTGACCCGTGAGCACATCGTGTCGCCATGGCACCACTAAGTGCTCACGGGTGCGTTCTCAGGCCGCCGCTGCGCCCGGGCGCTGGTAGCGGTCGACGTACTCCTGGTCGGAGAGCTCCGCGATGGCGTACATGATCTCGTCGGTGATCGAGCGCAGGACCGGCAGCGAGCTGTCCAGACCGGCGTAGCGGCGGAAGTCCAGCGGGTCGCCGAAGCGCACCGAGACCGGGTGCAGGCGCGGGATCTTCTTGCCGCGCGGCTGGAGCTTGTCGGTGCCGGTCAGCGCCACCGGCACCACCGGCGCCCCGGTGCTCAGCGCGAGCCGGGCGACACCGGTGCGGCCCCGGTACAGGCGGCCGTCGGGGGAGCGGGTGCCCTCGGGGTGGATGCCGAACGCGCCGCCGTCGAGCAGCACCTGCTCCGCGGCGTCCAGCGCTTCCTTCGCGGCGCGGCCCTTGCCCCGGTCCACCGGGATCGCGCCCAGCGAGCTGAACAGCCACTTCGTCAGCGCGCCCTTGGCACCGCTGCCGTTGAAGTACTCGGCCTTGGCCAGGAACGCGACCGGGCGGGGCAGGACCAGCGGGACGATGAAGCTGTCGAGCACGGCGAGGTGGTTCGGCGCCAGGATCACCGGACCGGTGGTCGGAACCTTGTCCGCGTCGATCACCTTCGGCCGGTAGACCGTCCGCGCGACCGCGCCGACGACCCGCTTGCTCACCGCGTACAGCATTCACCCTCCACGACTCGGATCCCGCTCGAATCTAACCCCTGGAGGTTTCGCGCGTGCGGCGTGCTGGTCAACCTCGGGGGCGAGCCGTGAATTCCGCGCGGCACCCAGGGTGTTGGCGGCGGCGATCGAGTGGGAGCATGGACGGTGGAGGTAGCGCCGTGAACAGTTCACATCGTGACGACTCCCCGGTGCTGATCACCGAGGCCAAGCCGTCCTTGGACGACGAGCAGGCGACGCGTCGCCGCAGGTACGCGATCATGATGGCCAGCCGGATCCCGTGTCTCGTGCTGGCGGCAGTGGTGTTCCAGGTGTGGCAGTTGTGGTGGCTGTCACTGATCATCCTGGCGATCTCCATCCCGCTGCCGTGGATGGCGGTGCTCATCGCCAACGACAAGCCGGCGAAGAAGAGCGAGAAGGTGAACCGGTTCCGCCGTTCGCACCACGCCCTGGAGTCCCGGCAGCACCAGGTGATCGACAGCTGACGCGGCCCCGTGCGAACCGGCCTCCGGAAGCCGCCGGGCGCGGTCCGGAACCATTCGCATCCGTCGTGGGGCATCATTGGGGCATGAGCACGATGACGCTGCCGGAGACCGACACCCGGACCGAGACCACTGATCAGACCAGTGACGACCGGCCGGAGATGTTCCACTACGTGCAGAAGAACAAGATCGCCGAGAGCGCGGTCATGGGCACGCACGTGGTGGCGCTGTGCGGTGAGGTCTTCCCGGTCACCAAGTCGCCGAAGCCGGGGTCGCCGGTCTGCCCGGACTGCAAGGAGATCTTCGAGTCCCTCCCGCCCGGCTCGGACGAGTGACTTCCGACTGCGGCCGCGCGGTGGCTTAGCCGCCGCGCGGTTCGGTCTGCTTCCGCGGCTTCGGCAGCGGAATGCCGTTGCGCGGTAGTTCCACCGTCTCGCCCTTCTCGGGCTTCTCCGGTGCCTTGGGCTCCGCCGGCTTCTCCGGCGCCTCGGGCTCCGCCAGCTCCTCCGGCGCGCTCTCCTCGTCCGAGGTCTGGCCGTTGCGCCACGCGCGATAGCCCTCTTCGGTGTGCATGCGCTGCGCGAGGCGCTTCATCTCCAGCCGTCGCCACCGGCGGCGCTCCCGGCGCGTCATCTTCGCCGGGTACATCTCCTGGATCGCGTTGTTGAACTGGGCGCCCATGATGATCGCCAGACCGATGAAGAACGCGAACAGCAGGAACGCGATCGGGGTCGCCAGCGCGCCGTAGGTGTAGCCGGTGCTGGTGACCCAGGTGATGTAGAGCCGCAGGCCGATGCTCGAGCACAGGAACAGCAGCATCGCCAGCAGCGCGCCCGGCAGGCCGCGGTGCCAGGGCAGCTTGCGCGGCACCGCCACCTTGTACAGCGTGGCCAGCGCCACGACCAGCCCGATCGCCGTCGCCGGGTAGTAGAAGATCTGGATCAGCCAGGCGATGTCGTCCTGGTAGTCGCGCGGGAAGACCGTCGGCAGCCAGTCCGGGCCCAGCGCGATGATCGGCAGCCCGACCACCGCGAGCACCAGGCACACCAGGTACAGCAGCAGCGCGAAGATCCGCTGCCAGATGCTGTTGCGAACCAGGTACTGGTTGTAGGCCATGGTGATCGAGTCGACCAGCGACGCCAGCGCGGACGAGCCCGCCCACAGCGACAGCAGGAAGCCGACCGAGACGATCTCGCCCTTCCCCTTGGTCAGGATGTCGGCGACCGTCGGGCCGATGATCTGGTCCACCACGTTCTGGGTGAACACGGTTCGGGAGAAGGCCAGGATCTTGTCGTGCACCGCGTCGACGACCGACGGGCCGAACCAGTCCCCGAGGAAGCCCAGGCTGCCCAGCAGACCCAGCAGCAGCGGCGGCATCGACAGCGTCTGCCAGAACGCGGCGGCCGCCGACTCGGAGAAGATGTTGTCCCACCACGCCTTGTCCAGGGTGCGCGCGATCAAGCGCAGTGGTCCACGTCGCACCGGGGCGTCCCGCGGTGCGGTGGCTGCACTGCGTCCCCGGCTGTCTGGTGAACTCGGCGAACCCATGGCACCCATAAGGATGCTGCATCGGTCCGGCCGATGAGCGCCCACCCGGAAAAACGGTGTGTCGCATTCGTCTCCACGGCCGTCCCGGTGAAGATCGAGGCGCGAAGGTAAGCTGCACGACGGCCCGCAGCGAGTCGACGAACTCCAGTTCGCGGGCGTTCGCAGGGCGTTGCCACGGCTCGCCCTCGCCATTCAGGTATGGGGAGACCTAGGAAGGAGCGGCGAGCCGGCGTGTCCGAAGCGCAACTCGACAATCCAGTCCGATCCGTGCTCAGCGACCCCTCGCAGACTTCTTCTCGGCCACTGCGCGCCTGGCAGCGCAGAGCGCTCACCAAGTACTTGTCGACCAAACCGCAGGACTTCCTGGCGGTCGCGACGCCGGGCGCGGGCAAGACGACCTTCGGACTCCGGGTCGCGGCGGAGCTGCTGGCGGACCGGACGGTCGAGGCGGTCACGGTCGTCGCCCCCACCGAGCACCTCAAGCACCAGTGGGCGTTGGCGGCGGCGGGTGCGGGCATCGCGCTGGACTCGAACTTCCGCAACGCCGACGGCATCACCTCCAGCGACTACCAGGGCGTCGTCGTCACCTACGCGCAGGTCGCGGCGCACGAGGCCCTGCACCGGGTGCGCACCGAGCGCCGCAAGACGCTGGTGATACTCGACGAGGTGCACCACGCGGGCGACGCGAAGTCCTGGGGCGACGCGATCCGCGAGGCCTTCACCCCGGCCGTGCGGCGGCTGGCGCTGACCGGTACGCCGTTCCGGAGCGACGACTCGCCGATCCCGTTCATCGGCTACGAGCCCGACGCCGACGGTTCGCTGCGCAGCCGCGCCGACCACTCCTACGGCTACTCGGACGCGCTCAACGACGGCGTGGTCCGGCCGGTGGTCTTCCTGGCCTACTCCGGCGAGGCGCGGTGGCGCACCAGCGCCGGTGACGAGTTCAGCGCCCGGCTCGGCGAGCCGCTGACGGCCGAGCAGACCGCCCGCGCCTGGCGAACCGCCCTGGACCCGGCGGGGGAGTGGATCCCGTCCGTGCTGCGGGCCGCGGACACGCGGTTGGCGCAGCTGCGCAAGGGCGGCGTGCCCGACGCCGGCGGTCTGGTGATCGCCACCGACCACGTCACCGCCAAGGCCTACGCCAAGACCCTGCACAAGCTCACCGGCGACGAGCCGGTGGTGGTGCTCTCCGACGACCCGCAGGCCTCCGGCCGGATCGCCGAGTTCGCCGAGTCCGACGACCGGTGGATGGTCGCGGTCCGAATGGTGAGCGAAGGCGTCGACGTGCCGCGGCTGGCCGTCGGCGTGTACGCCACCAGCGCTTCGACCCCGCTGTTCTTCGCCCAGGCCATCGGCCGCTTCGTGCGGTCCCGGAAGCCGGGGGAGACGGCCAGCGTCTTCCTGCCCAGCGTGCCGGTGCTGCTGGAGCTGGCCAGCCAGCTGGAAGCCCAGCGCGACCACGTCCTGGGCAAGCCGCACCGGGAGAAGGACGGCTGGGACGACGAGCTGCTCGCCCAGGCCAACCGCAAGGAGGACGAGCCCGGCGAGGAGGAGAAGTCGTTCACCTCGCTCGGCGCCGATGCCGAGCTGGACCAGGTGATCTACGACGGCTCGTCGTTCGGCACCGCGGCCTTCAGCACCTCCGAGGAGGAGCAGGACTACCTCGGCCTGCCGGGCCTGCTGGAACCCGACCAGATGCGGGCGCTGCTGCGCCAGCGCCAGTCCCAGCAGCTCGAGGACGTCGCCAAGCGGGAGGCCAGCGCGAAGGCGGCGAAGGCCGCCGAGCAGGCCGAGCAGCGCGCGAACGCGAAGCCGCAGAGCGTGCAGGAACGGCTGGCGAAGCTCCGCAAGGAGCTGAACACCCTGGTGTCGCTGCACCACCACCGGACCCGCAAGCCGCACGGCAAGATCTACAACGAGCTGCAGAAGTCCTGCGGAGGCCCGCCGACCGCGATGGCCACGGTCGAACAGCTCGAGGAGCGGATCGCCACCCTCCGCTCCTGGTGACCCGCAGTTTCAATTGAAACTGCGCCCAGGGTTCTGCGGTTTCAATTGAAACTGCGAAGTGGCCCGTTCGGCGCAGCGTGCTGCCGTGACCGGTCTCTTAGGGTCGGCGCATGGGTTTCGACGTGGAGAAGGTCCGGGCGCAGTACCCGGCGCTGGCGGACGGCAGGGCGTGGTTGGACGGCGCGGCGGGCACCCAGGTGCCGCAGCCGGTGATCGACGCCGTCAGCGACGCTTACCGGATCGGGATGTCCAACGTGGGCGGGCCGTACGAGTCCAGCCGCCGCGCCGGCGGCGTCGTCGCCGAGGCCCGAGCGGCCGTGGCCGACCTGGTCGGGGCGCCCGATCCGGCGTGCGTGGTGTTCGGCCCGAGCATGACCGCCCTGACCTACCGGTTCGCCGCCGCGCTGGCCGATGGCTGGCGGCCCGGCGACGAGGTCGTGGTGACCCAGCTGGACCACGACGCCAACGTCCGGCCGTGGGTCCAGCACGCGCAGCGCGCGGGCGCGACGGTGCGCGTGGCCGAGCTGGACCCGGCGACCGGCGAACTGCCCGCGCAGCGCGTCACCGACCTGATCGGCGAACGCACCAAGCTGGTCGCGGTCACCGCGGCGTCCAACGTGCTGGGCACCATGCCGGAGCTGCGGACGATCACCGACCGGGCCCGCCAGGTGGGCGCGATCTCCTACGTCGACGGCGTGCAGCACTGCCCGCACGCCCACGTGCAGCTCGCGGAGCTGGGCGCGGACCTCTACGCGACCAGCGCGTACAAGTGGGCGGGGCCGCACCTGGCCGCGGTGGTGGCAGGGGACGCGTGGACGTTGGAGAACCTGCACCCGGACAAGCTCAAGCCGTCGCCGGACACCTCGCCGGACCGCTTCGAGCTCGGCACCAACCCGTTCGCCGCCATGGCCGGTGTCGTCGCCGCGGTGGAGCACCTGGCCGAGCTCGACTCCGACGCCGACGGCAGCCGGGCCGAGCGCCTGGCGGTCTCCCGCCGCGCGGTGCTGGCCCACGAGGACGCGCTGGCCAGGACCCTGTTCGACGGGATCGCGGCGTTGGACGGCGTGGTGCGCTACGGCGCTCCGCAGGGCCCGTGCACGCCCACCGCTTTCTTCGGGCTGCGAGACCTGGAGCCGTCGGCGGTGGCTGAACGGCTGGCTGAGCGGGGCCTCAACGTCTCCCACGGCCACTCCTACGCCTGGGAGGTGGTGCACGCGCTCGGCATCGGCCCGAAGGGCGGCGTGCGCGCGAGCCTGTCGCACTACACGAACGAGTCCGACGTCCGACGCCTCCTCGACGCCCTCGGCGACCTCACCGCCTGACCGGACCGCGAAAAGACCGTGCCCCCGTAGGAAGCCCTGCGGGGGCACGGTCATCTCGTCTTGCGGGTGGTTTACTGCTCGCCCTGCTGGAGGTCGGCCTGCACCTCGCGCAGTCCGTCCTCGTACGCGCGGGCGTGGTGCCCGCAGAACAGAAGCTCGCTACCGGATGGCAATACGGCGCGAAGCTTGGCAGCGGCCCCGCAGCGGTCGCAGCGGTCGGCGGCGGTCAGCTCGGGGCGGGTGAGCGTTCCCGGCATAGTGATCTCCCTCCGTCCCGGCGTCGGTGTGATCCGACGCCCTCGATCCTGCTACGACCACCGGTGGCCCACTGGCTGCGGGGTCGGTGCTCGTTGCCTCCACTCTTCCAGACGCTCGGGCACTAGTCAGTGTTCCCGCGCCGACCGGCGACGGTCGTCACCATGAAGCACCCGGTTGCAGCAGCGCTGTTCGCGGAACGTGATCGAATCCGCGAAAACCCTTGTGACAAGGGAAAATGCGGTTCCAGTTGCGATCACCGGAGATGTCCGGTGTGGATCTTATTCCGGACATTCGGTGTTTCAGATCACAGACCGGACGGCCATCGGCGAACGTCGTTTCCGCTGGAAGCGAACAGCGAATCTCAGGAGTTGGACCGCTCCCGCCGCCGAACGGAGGCCGAACCCGTCGCGAAGAGCGGCCAGAACCATCGACCGAACGGTCGAAGTCCGGGATGCGCCGTCGCAGGCGCCGCTGAGCGCTCGTCCCCGGAAATGGAGAATGCCGCCGCCCGCGGAGTGCGGGCAGCGGCATTCTTCGAGCAGAACCTCAGTCCAGGTAGTCGCGGAGCACCTGGGAGCGCGACGGGTGGCGCAGCTTCGACATCGTCTTCGACTCGATCTGCCGGATGCGCTCGCGGGTCACGCCGTAGACCTGGCCGATCTCGTCCAGCGTCCGCGGCTGGCCGTCGGTCAGGCCGAAGCGCAGGCGGACCACGCCGGCCTCGCGCTCGGACAGCGTCGCCAGCACCGACTGCAGCTGGTCCTGCAGCAGCGTGAACGACACGGCGTCGACCGCGACGACGGCCTCGGAGTCCTCGATGAAGTCGCCGAGCTGGCTGTCGCCCTCGTCGCCGATGGTCTGGTCCAGGGAAATCGGCTCCCGGGCGTACTGCTGGATCTCCAGCACCTTCTCCGGGGTGATGTCCATTTCCTTGGCGAGCTCTTCGGGCGTGGGCTCGCGGCCCAGGTCCTGCAGCAGCTCGCGCTGGATGCGACCGAGCTTGTTGATCACCTCGACCATGTGCACCGGGATGCGGATGGTGCGGGCCTGGTCGGCCATGGCGCGGGTGATCGCCTGGCGGATCCACCACGTCGCGTAGGTGGAGAACTTGTAGCCCTTGGTGTAGTCGAACTTCTCCACCGCGCGGATCAGACCGAGGTTGCCCTCCTGGATCAGGTCCAGGAACGCCATGCCGCGGCCGGTGTAGCGCTTGGCGAGGCTGACCACGAGTCGGAGGTTCGCCTCCAGCAGGTGGTTCTTGGCGCGCTCGCCGTCCCGCACGATCCAGCGCAGGTCGCGCCGCATCTGGGTGGTGAGCTGCTCGCCGGACTCCTCGATCTGCCGGATGCGCTCGGCGCCGTAGAGGCCGGCCTCGATGCGCTTGGCGAGCTCGACCTCTTCCTCGGCGTTGAGCAGAGCGACCTTGCCGATCTGCTTCAGGTACGCGCGCACCGAGTCGGCGGAAGCGGTCAGCTCGGCGTCCTTGCGCGCCTGGCGCAGCGCCTCGGACTCCTCCTCGTCCCAGACGAAGTCGCCGGACTCCTTGGAGTTCTCGTCCGGAACCGGCTCCTCCGGGATCTCCACCTCGACTTCGGCGAGGTCGGCGACGTCCGGGGAGGTCAGGTCGGTCTCGATCGGTTCGTCGATCTCCATGCCCTCGCCGCTGCCCTTGGCGGAAGCCGACTTGGTCGACTTCTTGGCCGGGGCCTTGGCGCCCTTCTTGGCCGCCGCCGTCTTCGGGGCGGCCTTGCGGGTCGTCGACTTCGCACCCGTCGAGCTCTTGGTGCTCTTCCGCGCGGCGGTGGACTTCGTCTGGTCGTCAGACGAAGCAGCCGCCTCCGAAGCTGGGGTGGCCTGGGACTGGCCCGACTCGGACTGGGCGCCGCCGGTTGCGGCGGAGCTGGAGCGTCGGGTTGCGGTTTCTGCGGCTGCCACGTACGCCCTTTCGCGACGGTCGATCAGGGCTGGCCGGAGGGCGCGAAACCTCGGCCGCCAAAGGTCGGGGAACAACCCACCGGACTCCAGTCCCCGCGCGGAAGGGGAGAACACCAGGTGAAACCGGTGCTTTCTCCTTGCGGAAGGGCCTCGAACCAAGTGGGCCGTGTTCCATTGTAACTGCGATCCGGGGGTGCGGTTCCGCTGCAAGGCGCAGTCCGCGCGTCCCGGCGTGTGCTAGATGGTCCCCGGGTCAGGCGTTGCTGCTGGTAGCAGCGGTGGCGGCGCCGACGATGCCCGCATCGTTGCGCAGCGACGCGGCCACGACCGGGGTGCGCGTCTCCAGCAGCGGAATCCACTTGTGACCCTTCCTGCTGACCCCGCCGCCGGCGATGATCAGGTCCGGCCACAGGAACTGCTCGAGGCCCTGGATGTAGCGGCTGACCCGCGGGGCCCACTCCGGGTAGCTCAGGTCCAGGTTGTCCTTGACCGAGGCGGCCGCTTCGGACTCCGCATCGTGGCCGTCGACCTCGATGTGCCCGAACTCGGTGTTGGGCACCAGCTTCCCGTCGATGAACATGGCGCTGCCGATGCCGGTCCCGAAGGTCAGCACCACGACCAGCCCGCGGTGCCCGGCGCCGGCGCCGGCCCGCATCTCGGCGATCCCGGCGGCGTCGGCGTCGTTGAGCACCAGGACGTCCTCGCGGGCGCGGCCGAGCCGCTCGGCGAACAGCGCCTGCGCGTCGGTGCCGATCCAGCCCTTGTCGACGTTCGCCGCGGTGAGCGCGGTGCCGTCCTTGATGACGCACGGGAGGGTGATGCCGACCGGGCCCGTCCAGGAGAACTTGTCGACGATCTCGGCGACGGCGTCGGCCACCGCGGACGGGGTCGAGGGCTGCGGGGTCGGGATCCGCATCCGCTCCTCGGCCAGCACGCCGCCTTCGATGTCGACCGGACATCCCTTGATGCCGGACCCGCCGATATCCACGCCGAAACCGCGGGCAGTCCCCATGGCTGATCCTTCCTATTCGATTCAGACCGAGGTGTGCAGACCTTAACCGGGTTGTGTTGCGATGTGGGCGTGGGATTGGCAACTGAGGTAGATGCAATGGCGTTGCGCGAGGTCGCGGTGCAGATCGCGATCGACGCGGCCAAATTGGCCCGTACTGTGCGTGATGAAGCAGTCACCGGTGGTGTTGACACGAAGAGTACCGAAACCGATGTCGTGACGGCCGGTGATCGCGCGGTGGAGCGGCTGGTCCGCGAGCGGCTGGCCGAGCTGCGCCCCGGCGAGTCGGTGCTCGGCGAAGAGGAGGGTGGGGAGGAAGCGCTCGAGGGACTGCGCTGGGTCGTCGACCCGATCGACGGCACGGTCAACTACCTGTACGGATTCCCCTGGTACTCGGTGTCGCTGGCCGCGCAGGTCGACGGGCGTTCGGTGGCCGGCGCAGTGGTCGAGCCGGTGTCCGGGCGGGTCTGGAGCGCCGCCCTCGGGCACGGCGCGTTCCTGGACGGCCAGCGCTTGCGTGTCTCGGCCGCCGACCGGCTAGACCTGTCGCTGATCGGCACCGGCTTCGCCTACGACGCCGAGCGCCGCAAGGCGCAGGCGGCGGTCGTGGGCGAGCTGATGGGCCAGGTGCGCGACATCCGCCGCGCCGGCGTGGCGTCGCTGGACCTGTGCGCGGTCGGCGCCGGCTGGCTGGACGGCATGTACGAGGTCGGCTTGAAGCGGTGGGACTGGGCGGCCGGTGCGCTGGTCGCCGAAGAGGCGGGTGCCCGGTTGCGGCTGCCCGAGCGCGGCACCACCGACGGCCTGGGTGACGAAATGCTCATCTGCGCCGCGCCCGGCATCGCCGAGGAGCTCACCGGAGCGCTCCGCGGGGTCGACGCGGGTCAGGTCTGAGCAGCAGTCCGAGTTCGTGAGCGCGCGGACCCCTCCGCGCGCTCACGGCGCTCAGCAGTGGACGTCGCGGGCCTTCTCCAGCAGGTCCTTGCTGATCTGCGGAGGTGAGACCTCCTGGTGCGCGCCGCCTTGCTGGTCGCGCTGCGGGACCCAGTTCTCCAACTCCTGGAGCACCTGCTTGGCCTCGGAGGTGGTCTTGATGTCCTTGAACTTCTTCCCGAGCGCGAAGTCGATGGTGGCGTCCGGCCGCTCGTCGCGGACCAGCTGAGCGCACGGCGCGATCAGGCTCAGCGTGCGAGCCGCGCTCACCCCGGCGCCGCCGAAGCGGATCTGGCCGTGGCACTTCAGGTCGTAGTTGACGTAGACCGGGTCGTTGTCCGCGCCGCCCTTGGCGAAGCCGAGGCTGGCCAGCTCGTCGCCGACCAGGGTGGCCTGCCGGCTCTCCCCGTTGCCGTTGAGCACCCGCACCTGCACGTCCTGCGGCGGGATCGGGTTGGTCGAGTTCAGCGCGTCGCGCTCGAGCATGGTGCCCAGCGGCACCTGCTCGGGCATCGGCTCACCGGCGGGCGCGGCGGTCGGCGGTGTCGGCGGGGCGCAGGTGGTGGCGGCTTCGATGCCCTGCACGGAGTCGAAAACTCGCGTCCACAGGAACCCGGCTGCCACCACGAGGCAGGCGAGCACCAGCAGAGCGGGCAGTGGTCGGCGGCGCCGGTACCCGGCTCGTCGTCCCCCTCTTGCACCAACGGCTGCCACGTCCCGCCCCTCCTTGGATGCTCCTACCAGTGCACTGGATCAAGCCTATGCGCAGAACTCCCGTCGTGCGGCGCCGGAGGCCGTTGCTGTGTCGCGGCGGGCCCGGAATCGCCGCTGAATCGATGTGGTCGAGCTGAATTGCCAGCGCACGGCATCGCAGAACGTCCTGGCGGGCAACCGAGGGCGACAGCCGGATGTCGTGCCGGATCGATCTCCGGGAGGCTGTGGATGCAGTGAACACCACACCTATGGGTGACCTGCTGCATGTGCGCATTCGCCATGAGCTACCCTCTCGGCGCCTCACGGAGTGCCGGATGAGGCAAGTCGCTCATAACGGGGGAACTGAACGCGTTGCAGGGCGAGACCACGATCACTGCGCCACCGGGCACAAATCCTGGTCCTGGAACGTTTACCAGCGGCACACCATTGCAGTCTCCACAAACGCAGGGGTGAATCACGATGGCGACCGACTACGACGCTCCGCGCCGCGAGTCCGAGGACATGGCCGAGGACTCGTTGGAGGAGCTGAAGGCGCGACGCAACGATGCGCAATCGGGCGTCGTCGACGAGGACGAAGGGGCGATCGCGGAGAACTTCGAACTCCCGGGTGCGGACCTGTCCGGCGAGGAGATGACCGTCAAGGTCCTCCCCAAGCAGGCGGACGAGTTCACGTGCGCGAGCTGCTTCCTCGTTCATCACCGCAGTCGACTGGCCGAGACCAAGAACGGCCAGTTCATCTGCCGCGACTGCGCTGCCTGAGCACGCAGACGTCGACGAAACCGGGAAGTGGCTGGGCACACGCAGGGCGTGTGCCCAGTTTTCTTTCCCCGGCCCGAACCGGGTCAGCGCTTGCCCAGCGCCTCGACGAGCTCTTCGGGGCGCCGCGTGCTGACCACCCAGTACGGGGTCGGGTCGTCCGCGTCGTCCAACCAGATCCGCACCGACGTGCGGATCGAGGAGCGGTGCACCATGAACGCGGCCGGATCCAGGTCCGGCCCCAGCGCCTTGCGCTGCTCCTGCGGCGCGATGACCTCGACCTCGTCGATGAAGCGCAGCGGCAGGTGCGCGTCACCCACCCACAGCTCGCCGCCGCGGACCTCCACCTTGGTGCGACCCAGCCACAGCGGGATGGCGATCGCCAGCGGCACCAGCACCACGTACGGCAGCCACGCCCGCACGCCCGGGTAGCCCATGTGCACCTGCGCGGCCATCAGCACGGCGCCGATCAGGGGCAGCGGCCAGGACCACCAGGCCGCGTACAGCCGCTCCCGGTACACCGGGGGCTCCGTCGATTTCGCCTGACCGGGCAAGTCCCCGCTCCTGCTGGCCGCTTCTACGCTTTCCGACACGACTTCAGGGTAGTCTCGCCGCCCGTGTCGAACGTGAAGGTCCTGCTGACCCGACTTGACCCCGACGTGCCGCTGCCGTCCTACGCCAAACCCGGCGACGCCGGCGCGGACCTGGTGACGACCAGCGACCTGGTGCTCGAACCCGGCGAACGCGCGGTGGTGGGCACCGGCATCGCGCTGGCGCTGCCCGAGGGCTACGCCGGTTTCGTGCACCCGCGCTCCGGACTGGCCGCCAAGGCGGGCTTGAGCGTGGTCAACGCGCCGGGCACGGTCGATTCCGGGTACCGCGGTGAGATCAAGGTCTGCCTGATCAATCATGATCGGGACAACTCGCTGTCGCTGCAGCGCGGCGACCGGATCGCCCAGCTCGTCGTGCAGAAGGTCGAGCACGCGGCGTTCCAGGAGGTCGACGAGCTGCCCGCGTCGCAGCGGGGCGCCGGGGGCTACGGGTCCACCGGCGGGCACCAGGTGCTGGCGGTCTCGGGAACCGAGGCCGGTCACGGGACGGAGGGCTGAGGGGATGTTCGGATTGGGCCGCGGTCGGGGCAAGCGCGCCGAGGACGTGGTTGAGGAGTCAGCGGTCGAAGCCGAGGACGTCGTCGAGCGCGGGCCGTTCGACGAGAGCGAGGCGCCCGAGGACGAGGTGGAGCGCCTCGACCTGGGCTCGGTGCGGTTGCCGGTGCCCGAGGGCGGCCAGCTCCAGGTCGAGGTCGACCCGTCGGGTCCGGTGCGCGCTGTGCACCTGGTCACCCCGGTCGGTCGGCTGACCGTGAGCGCGTTCGCCGCGCCGCGCAGCGGCGGCCTCTGGGACGAGGTCAGCGGCGAGCTCGCCGAGCAGCTGCGCAAGGACGGCGCCCGGGTGCACACCGAGGAGGGCGACTGGGGCCTCGAGCTGGTGGCCGATTCGCCGAAGGCCGCGCTGCGGTTCATCGGCGTGGACGGCCCGCGCTGGCTGCTGCGCGGCGTCGCGGCCGGACCGGCCGAGTCCGCGGAGGACTGCGCGAAGCTGCTGTACGCGGTGCTCGACGAGACGATCGTGGTGCGCGGCACCGACCCGATGCCGGTGCGCACCCCGCTGCCCATCGAGCTGCCGGAGGCGATCCAGCGCCACATCCAGCAGGCGCAGCAGGCCGAGGCCAACGGCCAGACCCCGCAGTGACCGGACTCGGACGCCGTCCCGGCGCCGGGGCGACGTCCGAGCCGCTACGTTGGTCGGGTGCCGAACGCTGCTGAATGGTGGGTCTACCTGGGTGCCGCGCTGCTGATCGCCTTCGCACCGGGGCCCGGAATCCTCTACGTCCTGGCCCGGAGCATCCGCGGTGGTTCCCGCGAAGGGGTTCGCTCGGCGCTGGGCAACGGCCTCGGGGCGTCGGTGCACGTGCTGGCGGCTGCCGTCGGTCTCTCGGCGTTGCTGATGGCTTCGGCGGTGGCGTTCACCGTGGTGAAGCTCATCGGTGCGGCGTATCTCGTCTACCTGGGCGCCCGCGCGCTCTGGGAGCTGCGCAAGGGTGCAGGGGAGCAGGCCCAGGACTCGCCGCGGCAGCGCGGCTCGGCGGTGGTGCAGGGCTTCTTCACCGAGCTGTTCAACCCGAAGACCGCCGTGTTCTTCCTCGCCTTCCTGCCGCAGTTCGTGCACCCGGAGCAGGGCTCGGCGACGGTGGCGTTCCTGGTGCTCGGACTGATCTTCGTGGTGTTCGCCATGTCGGCCGACCTGCTGGTGGCCGCGTTCGCGGGTCCGCTGGCGGCCAAGCTGGCGCGGAACCCGCGCTGGTGGCGGCGCCAGCAGGTGGTCAGCGGCAGCACCCTGATCGGCCTGGGCGGGGCGCTCGCGCTGTCCCAAAACTGAAAGTTGTCTTCACTCGTTTTGCGTGGCGGTGCGGGTAGCGGAACCTCAGACGCCGTCTGAGCTGCGGGATCCCCGACTCATGTATGACCAATACACAGCGCTGGGGCTGTCCTCGTCAGACGACGCCTGAGAACCCGCGGCGGTGCAAGCGTCGAGGGTGGGCTAAACGCCTGCGGCGTTTCAAAGAAGAGCAAGCGAGCCTCGATGTTGATCCGATCGAGCGATCAAGTTCGCAATCCCGCCGGGGGCGGGACCCGGCGTCCGATGGCCGCTACGCTGGGGGTGCACGGGCTGCGCGAGTCGAGCCCCGAGGGCGCACAGGAGCGCTAGATGAGCAAGAGCGAGGGCGGCTACTGGCGTCGCCTCGTACGGCGCTTGACCAGTGACGTCGCCGAGCTGGACGCCGACGACCTGTCGGAGCGGTCCCAGGCCGGCGGGGCGCAGCCGGCCAGCGACTGCAAGTGCGGCCAGGAGGCCGTCGTGCTCGGGAGGGTCCGCAGCGTCGGGCTGTGCCCGAAGGCGTCGGCACCGACGCTGGAGGCCGAGCTCTACGACGGCACCGAGGACGTCACCCTGGTGTGGCTGGGTCGCCGCCGGATCGCCGGCATCGAACCGGGTCGCATCATCAAGGCCAGTGGCCGGATCGCGGTCCGGGACGGCCGCAAGGTGCTTTACAACCCCTACTACGAGTTGCAGAACACCGCATGAGCGAACGCGATTCAGCGGCTGCCGGGCTCTCCGCCCAGGACGCGGCCGAGAAGCAGTCGGACACCGGCGAGCAGCAGGCCGCTGGAGCGGAGAACACCCTGCTGGAGCAGATGGGCGGGGTCAGCGGACTGGCCTACTCCGCGGTGCCCATCGTCGTCTTCGTGGTGGTCAGCTCCTTCACGAGCCTGATGCCGGCGATCTGGTCTGCGATCGGGGTGGCGGTGGCCATCGCGATCTTCCGGCTGGTGCGCAAGGAACCGCTGCAACCGGCCATCTCCGGCGTGATCGGGGTGGCGGTGTGCTCGTTCATCGCCTACCGCTCCGGTGACGCCAAGGGCTTCTTCCTGCTGGGCATCTGGACGAGCCTGATCTACGGCGGGCTGTTCCTGGTCTCGGTGCTGGCCCGCTGGCCGCTGGTGGGCGTCGCCTGGTCGGCGCTGAACGGTCTGGGCTTCGCCTGGCGCAAGCAGAAGCGCGCGCTGCGCGGCTACGACCTGGCCACGCTGGCGTGGGTCGCCGTGTTCGCCGCGAAGTACGTCGTGCAGCAGTGGCTCTACGACGCCGACCAGACCGGTTGGCTGGCCTTCGCCCGGATCGCGATGGGCTACCCGCTGACCGGCCTGGCGCTGATCGTCACGGTGTGGGCGATCCGCCGCGCGGCGAAGGTCGCGGAGCAGGAGAAGACCGACGCGGAGGAAACCCCCGCGATCCGCTCCAACCCGTCCCTCAGCTGAGATCTCGAACCAGAGCGGGGTCGTGAGCGCTGGAACCGGCTGCAACCGGCTTCCGCACTCACGACCCCGCTCTCTTGTCTGAGGACGAGTTCCGCAAATTCAATGGAAATCGGACGTCCGATTTCCATTGAACTTGCGGAAGATGTCACCCGATCGGGTGGTTTTCGGGTCAGTCCTGCTTGTCGTGGATGATCGCTCGGATCTGCTGCTCGACGTCGGCGGTGGCCACGAAGAGCAGTTCGTCGCCGATCTCCAGCGGATCGTCGGCCTGCGGCACGATGACCCGGCCGCCGCGCAGGATGCTGACCAGCGCCGCGTCCGCGGGCAGCTTCAGCTCGCGGACCCGCCGCCCGGCCAGCGGCGTGGTCTCCGGCAGCGTGACCTCGACCAGGTTCGCCTGGCCCTGGCGCAGGGTCATCAACCGGACCAGGTCGCCGACGTTGACCGCTTCCTCGACCATCGCGGCCAGCATCCGGGGCGTGGACACCGCGACGTCGACGCCCCAGGCCTCGGTGAACAGCCACTCGTTGAGCGGGTCGTTGACGCGGGCGACGACCCGGCGCACCGCGAACTCGGTCTTCGACAGCAGCGAGACCACCAGGTTCACCTTGTCGTCGCCGGTGGCGGCGATGACCACGTCGCAGGACTCCAGCCCCGCTTCTTCCAGCGAGGCCAGCTCGCAGGCGTCGGCCAGCATCCACTCCGCGTCCGGGATGTTCCTCGGGTGGTAGTTGGCCACGCTGCGCTCGATGAGCAGGACTTCGTGGTCGCCTTCGAGCAGCTCCCGCGCGATGGACTGGCCGACCGCGCCGGCGCCCGCGATCGCGATGCGCATTACTCGCTCTCCTCGGGTGTGCGGCGGGCAGCCGCCGTGACGTCGGTGACGGTGCCCGACAGCGCGGCCACGTAGACCACGTCGTCGGCCTGGATGACGGTCTTGGCCTCCGGGAGCACACCGTTGCCGAACCGCGTGATGAACGCGACCCGCGCGCCGATGGCGGATTCCACCTCGGACACCCGGTGCCCCACCCAGTCCTCGTGCAGCGGCAGCTGCAGGACCGCGACGGTGCCGGACGGCTCCCGCCACGCGGTGGCCACGCCCTCGGGCAGCAGCATCCGCAGGAACCGGTCGGTGGTCCACGGAACGGTGGCCACGGTGGGGATTCCGAGGCGCTGGTAGACCTCGGCGCGCTTGGGGTCGTAGATCCGGGCGACCACGTGCTCCACGCCGAAGGTCTCGCGGGCGACGCGGGCCGAAACGATGTTGGAGTTGTCCCCGTTGGACACGGCTGCGAAGGCCGCTGCCCGCTCGATGCCCGCTTCGACCAGGATGTCCCGGTCGAAGCCGTTGCCGGTGACCTGCTGGCCTCGGAAGTCCTTGCCCAGTCGGTGGAACGACTGGGGGTCCTTGTCGACCACAGCCACGGTGTGATCGAGCCGTTGCAGGGCGGCGGCCAGGGACGCCCCGACCCGGCCGCATCCCATGATCACCACGTGCACGAGCTTCGTCTCCTCGCTGCGGGGATGTGCTGGCGTTGCGACGATCTCGCGATCGTCTGCTGACGGTACCTGGCGCGCCGCGGATCCGGGCTGCGGGAACGGCGGCCGGTTCCGGGCTGGTGCACCGTACCGGGTGAGGTGCGGATGTGGGCAGGGGTGGCCCCGGGATGTGACCTGCTAGCAAAACGGACGGCAGAACCACCCAGTTGGCCGCTGTTTGCGCTTACGCTCTGTGCCGTGTCCAAGCTCGCAACCGCAGCGAAACGGTTGATCGTCGGTCAACCCTTCCGCAGCGACCGCCTCGCGCACACCTTGCTGCCCAAGCGCATCGCGCTGCCGGTGTTCTCCTCCGACGCCATGTCCAGCGTCGCCTACGCCCCCGAAGAGATCCTGCTGGTGCTCTCGGTGGCGGGTGTTTCGGCGTTCGCGATGAGCCCGTGGATCGGGCTGCTGGTGGCGATCGTGATGATCACGGTGGTCGCGTCGTACCGGCAGAACGTGCGCGTCTACACCTCGGGCGGCGGCGACTACGAGGTCGCCAGCGTCAACCACGGGCGCCGCTGGGGCTTGGTGGTGGCCAGCGCGCTGCTGGTCGACTACATCCTCACCGTCGCGGTCTCGATCTCCTCGGCGGCGGCCAACATCGGCTCGGTGATCCCGTTCGTGGCCGAGCACAAGGTGCTGTTCGCGGTCGGCGCGATCGTGCTGCTGACCGCGATGAACCTGCGCGGTGTCCGGGAGTCCGGTTCGCTTTTCGCGATCCCGACCTACGCGTTCATCATCGGGATCATCGGCATGATCCTCTGGGGCCTGTTCCAGACCTACGTGCTCGGCACCGAGCTGCGCGCCGAGAGCGCCGGTTTCGGGGTGATTCCGGACGAGAGCCAGATGGCCGGGGTGGCGTTCGCGTTCGTCGCGCTGCGGGCGTTCTCCTCCGGCAGCGCGGCGTTGACGGGTGTGGAGGCGATCAGCAACGGCGTGCCGGCGTTCCGCAAGCCGAAGTCGCGCAACGCGGCCACCACGCTGGCGCTGATGGGCAGCATCGCCGTGATCATGCTGCTCGGGTTGCTGTGGATGGCCCGGGTCACCGGTGTCGTGTTCGTCGAGGACCCGGCGACGCAGTTGACCGGCGCGCCCGAGGGCTACCAGCAGAAGACGCTGGTCGCGCAGCTGGCCGGGGCCGTCTTCCACGGCTTCCCGCCGGGCGTGTGGTACCTCGTGTTCTTCACCGGGCTCATCCTGGTGCTGGCCGCCAACACCGCGTTCAACGGTTTCCCGGTGCTCGGGTCGATCCTGGCGCAGGACCGGTTCCTGCCGCGGCAGCTGCACACCCGCGGGGACCGGCTGGCCTTCTCCAACGGCATCGTGTTCCTGGCCGTCGGCGCGATCATCCTGGTGTTCGCCTTCCAGGCCGAGGTCACCCGGCTGATCCAGCTCTACATCGTCGGCGTGTTCGTGTCGTTCGTGCTCAGCCAGAGCGGCATGATCCGGCACTGGAACCGGAAGCTGCGCACCGAGGAGGACCCGCAGACCCGGTCCCAGATGCGGCGCGCGCAGGCGATCAACACCTTCGGCCTGGCGATGACGGCCAGCGTGCTGGTGATCGTGCTGATCACCAAGTTCACCCACGGCGCCTGGATCGCGATCGCCGCGATGGCCGCCATCTACGTGCTGATGACCGCCATCCACCGGCACTACGACCGGGTGGCCGAGGAGCTCACGCGGCAGGAGACCGACGGGGTGCTGCCCTCGCGCAACCACGCGCTGGTCCTGGTCTCCAAGCTGCACCTGCCGACGATGCGGGCTATCGGCTACGCCCGCGCCACCCGGCCCGACGTGCTGGAGGGCGTGACGGTCAACGTCGACGACGAGGACACCCGGGCGCTGACCGCCCAGTGGCACGCGGAGAACCTGCCGGTGCCGCTGAAGGTGCTGGAATCGCCGTACCGGGAGATCACCCGGCCGGTGCTGGAGTACGTCAAGCGGATCCGCCGGGACAGCCCCCGCGACGTGGTGACGGTGTTCATCCCGGAGTATGTGGTGGGGCACTGGTGGGAGCAGCTGCTGCACAACCAGAGCGCGCTGCGGCTCAAGAGCCGGCTGCTGTTCCAGCCGGGTGTGATGGTCACCAGCGTGCCGTGGCAGCTGGAGTCCTCCGACCGCATCCGCCAGAAGAAGAAGCAGCAGCTGGCCTCGATGCCCGGCGCCACGCGGCGCGGGCTGGGGGCCAACGGGAAGGGAAGCGGTGACCGGAAAACCGGACTGGACCGGTAGGCGGCTCGAAGTCGAGGTCGGTGCCGTCGCGCACGGCGGCCACTGCGTGGCGCGGTACGAGGGCCGGGTGGTGTTCGTCCGGCACGCGCTGCCCGGCGAGGTCGTGGTCGTGGAGGTCACCGAGGACGCCGGCGGGGGCTTCTGCCGCGCTGACGCCGTCGAGGTGCTGACCCCCGCCGCGGGTCGGGTGAGCCCGCCGTGCGCGCTGGCCGACATGGCGCTCGGCCGCAACCGGTGCGGCGGCTGCGACTGGCAGCACGCTTCGGGCGAGACCCAGCGCGAGCTGAAGGCGGCGGTGGTCGCCGAGCAGCTGCAGCGGATCGCCGGGCTCGACTGGCCGGTTCAGGTGCGCGAGCTGCCCGGCGGGCTGCTGCGCTGGCGCACGCGCGCGCGGCTGGCCGTGGACCGCAGCGGCAACGCCGGCTTCCGGGCGCACCGCAGCCACCGGGTGGTGCCGGTGGAGGACTGCCCGATCACCGCGGAGGGCGCGATGGCGGAGGTCACCGACCGCCGCTGGCGGCCGGGTGCGGAGCTGACCGCTGTCGAGGACTCCCGCGGCGAGGTCCACGTGACCGCGGTGGACCACAAGCCGAAGCGGCGGCACGCGCGTCCGGTGGCGCGCAGCGTCCGGGGCGGCGAGGTGGCGCACGAGTCCGCTGCGGGCCGTTCGTTCGACGTGTCGGTGCAGGGCTTCTGGCAGGTCCACAAGGCCGCGCCGGACGTCTTCAGCGAGACCGTCGCGCAGCTGGCCGCAGTGCCGTCCGGCGGTGTGGCCTGGGACCTCTACGGCGGGGTCGGTCTGTTCGCGGCGGTGCTCGCCGAGCAGGCCGGTCCGACCGGTGAGGTGCTGCTGGTGGAGTCGTCCAAGCGCGCGGTGGAAGACGCGGTGGCGAACCTCCGGGACCTCCCGCAGGTGGCGTTCCGCGCGGGCACGGTGGAGCGCGTGCTGACCGACGAGGACCTGCCGACGCCCGACGTCGTGGTCCTGGACCCGCCCAGGAAGGGCGCCGGTCGTGCGGTCGTGGACGCAGTGGCCTCGCGAGAGCCGTCCAGGATCGTGCACATCGCGTGCGACCCGGCGGCATTGGCCCGCGACGTCTCGCTCTACGCCGAACACGGCTATCGCCTGAGCGATCTGCGGGCCTTCGACGCCTTCCCGATGACCCACCACATCGAGTGCATCGCCCTCCTCGAACCCGTCGACGGGTAACCGGCCCCGGAGTTCCGCGGTTTCCGTTGAAAGCGCAGTTTCAATTGAAACTGCGAACCTGGTGGCCGCCGGGCGGGTGGGTCGATCCGAGGATGGGAACGGCGAGATGACGAATCGCGAACACCTGGCGGAGGTGCTCCCCGCACCTCCCGAGTCGGGGACCGAGGTCTCTGCGGTGCCCGGAAAACCCAGTGCCGCACCGGAATTCGTGTCTGGACGCCGGGCCGCATCGCTGGTGCTCGGCGCCTTGAGCGTGGTGGTGCTGCCTGCGTCGGGGCTGCTGCTCGGTTCGGCGGCCGCGCCCGGGTTCTCGCTGGTCTGGGCAGCGGTGTGGATCGGGATCGCCGCGGTGGGGTGGGTGCTGGACCAGCGGACTCCGCGCCGTTGGGCGGGGTGGGCGTTGCTCGCCGCAGTGCCGCAAGCGGTGGTCGACCTGACCTTCGCAGCACCGCTCGGCCTGCTCGGGCTGGTCGTCCTGGTCGTTGCGCCGCTCGTGGCGCGCGTTGCGCAGCGGCGTTGCAGCGCGCTCGCCTCGGACCTGGCCGAACTCGACGTGGAGACCGTCCTGCCCGCCGGATCCGCACGGCTGCGGATCGGCCGGGACCGGGTGGTGCTGGTGCGCGACGTGCCCGGTGGATCCGGGAACCACGCGCTGCCGCTGGCCGAGCTCGCACTGGCCCAACCCGGCGAGATCGACGCCGACGAGGCCTGGTGGCCGCTGCCCGGTGGCGTCGGCGTTCGCCTGCGCCGCGGCCCGGCGGTGCGATTGGTCGCGGGCAAGCAGCAGTGGGTGCTGCCGGTCGAGGACCCGAGGCTGGTGGCGGCGATCGTGCGTCGCCGCGGCACGGCCGCCTGGTCGCTGCGAACCGGACCCCAGGACCTGCCCGCGTGGCAGGCGCTGCGCAAGTGGGTCTTCGCGCGCACCACGACCTACCGGGGCGGACCGAAGGCGCTGGCGAACCCGGCGTTCCGGGCGCCGGTGGGGTTCCTGGCCGCGATGCTCGGCTCGATGCTGCTGGCCACCGCCTTCGGTCGAGCGCTGACCGACCCGGGGCTGTGGATCGTCGGCATCGCCGCGCTGGCGATCGGCGCCTACTTCGTCGTCGCCTGGCTGCGGGTGCGCAGCCGCTTGGAGTTCGCCGAACTCCAGCAGCTCCCGCCGCACAGCCCGCCCTGGGGCGACCTGCGTCCCGGCATCGCCCCGATCCCCGCCTGGCGCCCCTGGAGCTGAGCGTTCCGACGCGGACGCAGGTGACGATTCGCACAGCGTTGACCTGCACCGTCGTCGGTCCGGCTGGGCGGTGCAGCGCTCCGGGCGCCGCGACGACGTGCGGACTGCCGCCGCAGGCCTTGGAATGGGTGGAGTCGCTGCTCGCGAGTTCGATCTCCAGACCGGCGTGGGGGCTCGGCCGATGGTTCGGACACCGGCAGCAGCGGCCGTTCGGCGGTACCGGTGCGGGGAGCCGCGATCAACCGCGGGCGGCCGGGCGGGGTGCACACCGCGCCGGGCCGTCGGTAGCCCGCTCCGTAGACTGGGCGCACCATGTATCGCGGCGGAGCCAGGCAGCCAGCCGGGCCCGGCATGCGAATGAACCCGACCAGCACTATGAGTGAGGTGGAGTGGTGACGCTGCTGGGGTCCGTGCGCAATCCGGCCGACGTCAGGCGCCTTAAGCACGCTGAGCTGGCGCAACTGGCCGAGGAGATCAGGCAGTTCCTGATCGCGAAGGTTTCGCGGACCGGTGGTCACCTGGGGCCGAACCTGGGGGCGGTCGAACTGACCCTGGCCGTGCACCGGGTGTTCGACTCGCCGCGCGACGCGGTCGTGTTCGACACCGGACATCAGGCCTACGTGCACAAGATCATCACCGGTCGGCAGGACGGCTTCGACCGGCTGCGCAAGCGGGACGGCCTGTCCGGCTACCCGTCGCGCGCCGAGAGCGAGCACGACCACGTGGAGAACAGCCACGCCTCGACCGCGCTGTCCTACGCCGACGGCATGGCGCGCGCCTTCCAGCAGAGCGGGGAACAGCGGCACGCCGTGGCCGTGGTCGGTGACGGCGCGCTGACCGGCGGGATGTGCTGGGAGGCGTTGAACAACATCGCCGCCGACCAGGAGCGCCCGGTGGTGATCGTGGTCAACGACAACGGTCGCTCCTACGCCCCGACCATCGGTGGCCTGGCCGAGCACCTCGCCGCGCTGCGGCTGAACCCGAGCTACGAGAAGGCGCTCGAGAGCGGTCGGCGCACGCTGCGCAACCTGCCCGTGGTGGGTCGTTCGCTCTACACCGGCCTGCACGCGGCCAAGAGCGGCATCAAGGACGCCATCGCCCCGCAGGTGATGTTCTCCGACCTGGGCATCAAGTACCTGGGCCCGGTGGACGGCCACGACATCCGCGCGATGGAGCACGCGCTGCAGATGGCCAAGTCCTTCGGCGGCCCGGTGATCGTGCACGCGGTGACCCGCAAGGGCAACGGCTTCGCCCCGGCCGAGAACGACCAGGCCGAGCAGATGCACCAGGTCAAGGTCATCGACCCGGAGACCGGGCTGCCGACCAAGCCGGCCCCGAAGAGCTGGACCGACGTCTACGCCGACGAGCTGGTGAAGATCGGCGCGGAGCGGCCCGACGTGGTGGCCATCACCGCGGCGATGCTCGGCCCGACCGGGCTGAAGAAGTTCGGCGAGGTCTACCCGGAGCGCTGCTTCGACGTCGGCATCGCCGAGCAGCACGGCATGACCTCGGCGGCCGGCATGGCGATGGGCGGGCTGCACCCGGTGTTCGCGGTGTACTCGACCTTCCTCAACCGCGCGTTCGACCAGCTGCTGATGGACGTCGCGCTGCACAAGCAGCCGGTGACGGTCACCCTCGACCGCTCCGGGGTCACCGGCGAGGACGGGGCCAGCCACAACGGCATGTGGGACCTGTCGATCCTGGGCCTGATCCCCGGCATCCAGGTCGCCGCGCCGCGCGATGCGGTCACGCTGCGCGAGGAGCTGCGCGAGGCGGTCGCCGTCGACGACGGACCGACCGTGGTGCGCTTCTCCAAGGGCGCGGTGATCGAAGAGGTCCCGGCGGTCGAGCGCATCGGCGGTGTCGACGTGCTGCGGCGCGGCAACGGCGACGTGCTGCTCGCGGCGGTCGGCGCGTTCGGCGAGCTCGCGGTGGCGGCGGCCGAGCGGCTGGCGGCGCAGGGCATCGACGTCACCGTGGTCGACCCGCGCTGGGTGGTGCCGGTCCCGGAGCAGGTGGTCGAGCTGGCCGCTCAGCACCGGCTGGTGGTCACCCTGGAGGACTGCGGTCGGCACGGCGGTTTCGGCTGGGCGCTGGCAGCTGCTCTGCGCGACGCCGAGCTGGACGTCCCGCTGCGCGACCTGGCGGTGCCGAACGAGTTCCTGGAGCACGCCTCGCGCGACGAGGTGCTGGCCGAGCTCGGCCTCACCGAGCAGGGCATCGCCGCACGCATCACCGAGTGGCTGGCCAAGTGCGGCGGCGCGCGCACTCCGCTGCGGGTCGCCACCGACGTCGAGCGCCCCGCCGCCAACGGCTGATCGACCGCAGCCGCAAATTCCATTGAAATCGGACCTTCGATTTCAATGGAATTTGCGGCCCGTCGGTGTGTCGGGGTCCGACACGCCGATGTGCGCGGAGGACCGCGGGGGCTGGGATTGATCGTGTTCGGCGTCGTTGTTCCTGGGCGTTGTGGCAGGGTGAGGTCGTGCGAATCCTGGTCGTCGAGGACGAGAAGCCGTTGGCCGACGCGGTCGCTCGCGGGCTGCGGCGGGACGGCATGGCCGTGGACGTCGCCTACGACGGCGAGAGCGGTCAGGAGAAGGCGTCGATCACCCGCTACGACGTGGTGGTGCTCGACCGCGACCTGCCCGGCATGTCCGGCGACGAGCTGTGCCGGGAGCTGATCAACTCCGGTGAGCTGACCCGGGTGCTGATGCTCACCGCGAGCGGCACGGTCGCCGACCGCGTCGCCGGGCTGTCCCTGGGCGCCGACGACTACCTGGCCAAGCCGTTCGCCTTCGCCGAGCTGGTCGCCCGCGTGCGGGCGCTGGGGCGGCGCGCGACACCCGCTCAGCCGCCGCTGCTCACCGCGCTGGAGCTGGAGCTGGATCCGGCGCGGCGCACGGTTCACCGGAGCGATGGCGAGATCGAGCTGACCCGCAAGGAGTTCGGCGTCCTGGAGGTCCTGCTGTCGGCCGGTGGTGCCGTGGTGAGCTCCGAGGAGCTGCTGGAGCGGGTCTGGGACGAGAACGCCGACCCGTTCACCACGACCGTGCGGGTCACCATGATGACCTTGCGCAAGAAGCTGGGGGAGCCGGGCGTCATCGAGACGGTGGTCGGCTCCGGCTACCGGGTGCCGTCGGCGGGACGCGCCGAGCACGCCCGGGACTGATCCGATGAGCGCGTCCGCCCGGTCGTTCTCCCGCCGCGGGCCCGGCCTCCGGCTCCGCCTGACGCTGCTCGCGACCGGACTGGTCGCGGTGGTCAGCGGTCTGCTGCTGTGGTTGGGCTGGGTGCTGGTGGGCAACGTGGTGGCCGCGGTGCCGCAGCTGCCGGACGGCACGCTCGTCCGGGTGCACGGCGTGGACGTGCCGGCGCCGTTGCTGGGGGAGGCGTTGCGCGACTCGGCGCGGCAGCAGGTCCTGCTCATCGGCGGGGGCGCTTTCGTCGCCGTCGTGCTGGCTGCCGCACTGCTGGCGTGGACGGTGTCCGGCCGGGTGCTGCGACCGCTGCAGGAAGTGACGGCCACCGCGCGGCGGCTTTCGGCCGAGTCGCTGGACGAGCGGATCGCGCTGAGCGGTCCGCGCGACGAAGTGGCACGCCTCGCCGACACCTTCGACGAGATGCTCGACCGGTTGCAGGCGGCTTTCGACTCGCAGCGCCGGTTCGTCGCCAACGCCAGCCACGAGCTGCGCACTCCGCTGTCGGTGATCCGCACGGAGCTGGAAGTCACGCTGTCCGATCCCGACGCCGACGAGGCGGAGCTGCGCCGGATGGCCGAGGTGCTCCGCGAAGCCACGGCCCGTGCGGAACGCCTGGTGGAGTCCCTGCTCCTGCTGGCGCGGACGGAAGGTGTCGAGCTGGCGGTGCGCGAACCGGTCGACCTCGCCGAGGTGGCGGGGCGGGCCCGGCGGGCGGTGGAACCGGAGGTCCGCCAGCGCGGGCTGCGGGTGGAGTGCAGCGGTGAACCCGCGTTCGCGGTGGGCGACCCGGCGCTGCTGGAGCGGGTCGCGGGCAACCTGCTGGAGAACGCGGTGCGGCACAACGTCGACGGCGGTTGGGTGCAGGTCGTCATCGGCAGCGATCCGCGGTGGACAACGCTGCGCGTCGCGTCCTCGGGGCCGAACATCCTGCCGGAGCAGGTGGAAGCCCTCTTCGAACCGTTCCGCCGAGCAGGGGTCGAACGAACCGCCCGCAGCGGAGCGGGTTTGGGCCTGTCGATCGTCCAAGCAGCGGCGAAGGCCCACCACGGCCGCGTCCAAGCCGAAGCCCTCCCCACCGGAGGCCTCGCGGTCACCGTCCAACTCCCCGCCGCACCCTGACGAAGGGTCCGCTCCGTGAGCACTTTGTGGGGCTACAGCACCAGAAAAGGCTCACGGCCACGCACAGGAAAGCGGGGCCGGGACGAGTCGTCCCGGCCCCGCATCAGCTCGCTTCGATCAGGCGGAGACCGATGCCACGCCCGGGTCGAGGAAGCGCTTGCCGTTGACCTTCTCCGAGATGCCCGCCCGGTCCAGGTACGGCGTGATGCCGCCCAGCCAGAACGGCCAGCCCGCGCCCAGGAGCATGCACAGGTCGATGTCCTGAGCCTCGGCGACCACGCCCTCGTCGAGCATGAGCTGGATCTCCTCGGCCAGTGCGTTCAGCGCCCGGTCGCGGACCTGCTCGGTCGTCGACGGCTCATCGCCCTGCTCCCACAGCGCCGCGACCTCGGGGTCGACGATCTGCTTGCCGGAGTCGTCGGTGGTCCACACCGCGGCCTTGCGGGCCTCGACGAAGCGCTGCATGTTGGCGCTGATGCCGAACCGGTCCGGGAAGGCCGCGTGCATCGTCTCGTTGACGTGCTGGGCGACCGCCGGGCCGACCAGCTGGAGCAGCACCATCGGGGTCATCGGCAGGCCCAGCGGCTCCAGGGCGTTGTCGGCGACCTCGAACGGCGTGCCCTCGTCGACGGTGGCGATGACCTCGCCCATGAACCGGGTCAGCAGCCGGTTGACCACGAACGCCGGGGCGTCCTTGACCAGCACGCAGGACTTCTTCAGCTGCTTGCCGACCTTGAACGCGGTGGCCAGCGAGGCGTCGTCGGTCTTCTCGCCGCGCACGACCTCCAGCAGCGGCAGGACCGCGACCGGGTTGAAGAAGTGGAAGCCGACGACCCGCTCCGGGTGCTGCAGCTGGGAGGCCATCTCGGTGATCGACAGCGACGAGGTGTTGGTCGCCAGGATCGCCTCGGCGGAGACGTGCTGCTCCAGCTCGGCGAACACCTTCTGCTTGACCGACATCTCCTCGAACACGGCCTCGATGACGAAGTCGGCGTCGGCGAACGCCGCCTTGTCCAGCGAGCCGGTGACCAGGGCCTTGAGCTTGTTCACCGCGTCCGGCGACAGGCGGCCCTTGGCGGCGAGCTTGTCGATCTCGCCGTGGATGTAGGCCACGCCGCGGTCGATGCGCTCCTGGTCGATGTCGGTGATGACGACCGGCACCTCCAGGCGGCGCACGAACAGCAGCGCCAGCTGCCCGGCCATCAGCCCGGCACCGACCACGCCGACCTTCTTGACGTCGCGGGCCAGCGACTTGTCCGGCGCACCGGCCGGGCGCTTGGCGCGCTTCTGGGTCAGGTCGAACGAGTACAGCCCGGAGCGCAGCTCGTCGGACATCAGCGCGTCGGCCAGCGCCTCGGTCTCGGCCGCGTAGCCGGCGTCGAGGTCGTTGCCGCGGGCCAGCTCGATCAGCTCGACGGCCTTGGTCACCGCCGGGGAGGCCCCGTGGGTGCGGGCCTCGACGATGCCCTTGGCGCGGGCGACGGCGTCGTCCCAGCCCTTGCCGCGGTCGATCTCCGGGCGCGACACGGTCTGCTCGCCGTTGACCACGCGGACCGCCCAGCGGATCGACTCCTCGAGGAAGTCGGGGCTGTCCAGCAGCTCGTCGAAGATGCCCAGGCCGTGGGCCTTCTTCGGGTTGAGCATCCGGTTCTGGCTCAGCGCGTTCTCGATGATCACGGTGACCGCGGCGTCCGGACCGATCAGGTTCGGCAGCAGCTGGGTGCCGCCCCAGCCCGGGAACAGGCCCAGGAAGCACTCCGGGAACGCGACCATGCCTGCGGACTTCGACACCGTCCGGTAGTGGCAGGACAGCGCCAGCTCGAGACCGCCGCCGAGGGTCGCGCCGTTGACGAACGCGAAGGTCGGGATCTTCGACTCGGTCAGGCGGCGGAACACGTCGTGACCGGTCTTGGCGATCATGTGCGCGTGCTCGCGCTCGGTGATCCGGCCGATGCCCGACAGGTCGGCGCCCACGGCGAAGATGAACGGCTTGCCGGTGACCGCGATGGCCGCGGGGTCGGCGGCGAAGGCCTCGTCGAGCGCGGCGTTGAGGCTCTCCAGCCCGCCCGGGCCGAAGGTGGACGGCCGGGTGTGGTCGTGGCCGTTGTCGATGGTGATCAGCGCGAGCTTGCCGGCCAGGCCGGGCGCGTCGACGAGGCGGGTGTGCGCCTTGGTGACGACCTCGTCGGGGAACAGCGCGGCGAATTCGGTCACTGCTCGCCTCCTGCGTTGTAGTTCGGGTTCTCCCAGATGACCGTTCCGCCCATGCCGAAGCCGATGCACATGGTGGTGATGCCGTAGCGCACCTCGGGGTGCTCGGCGAAGTGGCGGGACAGCTGCGTCATCAGCCGCACGCCGGAGGAGGCCAGCGGGTGGCCGCAGGCGATCGCGCCGCCCCACGGGTTGACCCGCGGGTCGTCGTCGGAGATGCCGAAGTGCTCCAGGAAGGCCAGCACCTGCACCGCGAAGGCCTCGTTGATCTCGAACAGGCCGATGTCGTCGATGCTCAGCCCGGCGCGCTCCAACGCCTTCTCGGTGGCCGGCACCGGACCGACGCCCATGACCTCGGGCTCGACACCGGCGAAGGCGTAGCCGACCAGCCGCATGCCGACCGGCAGGCCCAGCGACTCGGCGGTCTCGGCGTCGGCCAGCAGGCAGCCGGTGGCGCCGTCGTTGAGGCCCGCGGCGTTGCCCGGGGTGACCCGGCCGTGCGGGCGGAACGGCGTCTTCAGCCCGGCCAGCGCTTCCGCGGTGGTGCCCGGGCGCGGCGGCTCGTCGGCGGTGGCCAGGCCCCAGCCCTGCTCGGCGGAGCGGGTGGACACCGGCACCAGGTCCGGGCTGATCTTCCCGGCCTGCAGCGCATCGTCGTAGCGCTGCTGGCTCAGGGCGGCGTAGGCGTCCGTGCGCTCCTTGGTCAGCGTCGGGAACCGGTCGTGCAGGTTCTCCGCGGTCGAGCCCATGATCAGCGCGGACGGGTCGACGATCTTGTCCGACACGTAGCGCGGGTTGGGGTCGACGCCCTCGCCCATCGGGTGGTTGCCCATGTGCTCGACGCCGCCCGCGATCGCCACGTCGTAGGCGCCGAAGGCGATGCCGCTGGCGATCGTGGTCACCGCGGTCATGGCGCCCGCGCACATCCGGTCGATGGCGAAGCCCGGGACCGACTTGGGCAGCCCGGCCAGCAGCGCGGCGCTGCGGCCGATGGTCAGGCCCTGGTCGCCGATCTGGGTGGTGGCGGCGATGCCGACCTCGTCGATGCGCTCCGGCGGCAGCTCCGGGTGCCGCCGCAGCAGCTCACGGATGACCTTGACGACCATGTCGTCGGCGCGGGTCTCGGCGTAGATGCCCTTGGAACCGGCCTTGCCGAACGGCGTGCGTACGCCGTCGACGAAGACCACGTCCCGAACCGCGGGGCGGCTGCGGCTGTCGGCGGGTGCCGACGCAGGTGCGGCCACGGCGTGCTCCTCACTGGCTTGGTGGATGGTGACCGGCCGGGTCCGCGCGGAGACTTACCGGCCGGTAACCGCACTCTAGCGCTTATTACCCGCCGGTAACCACACGGCCACCCCTGTCGGGTGTCTCACATGTTGATCGCGGGACGGCCAGCGCTGATCATCCACTCCCCGGACGCCGACGGCACCACGGCCGGTGAGCCGCGGTGCCATCAGCGAGCAGAGGTCACTCCGAGGGCGCGGTGGCGTGCAGCGCTTCGCTGATCGCTTCAGCGGTCAGCTCGAGCTGCCACCCGCGGGCGCCCTTCTCGCGCAGCAGCGCCTTCACCGCGGGCAGGCTCCGGTCCTCCGGCGGCGTCCAGCAGGTGCGCCGCACGAGGTCCGGGAGCAGCAGGTTCTCCACCGGCAGCCGGTTCTCCTCGGCGATCTTCGCCAGCGCCGAACGGGCCGCGGTCAGCCGCGCGGCTGCGTCCGGATCGCGGTCGGCCCACCGGTTCGTCGGGGGCGGGCCGTCGTTGTGGGAGGCGGGGGCGGGCAGCTCGTCGTTCTCGAGCCGCCGGGCCGACCGGAGCGCCTGCAACCACATCGAGGCCCGGCGCCGCTGCTGCCGACCGCCGAACACCGGCAGCGCGACCAGATCGGCCTCGGACTTCGGATTGGCCTGCGCGGCCTGCACGATCGAGGAATCGGGCAGCACCCGGCCCGGAGCGAGATCGCGGTCGCGGGCGAACTTGTCGCGGGTCTGCCACAGCGCGCGAACGGCGGCCAGCTGCCGCGGGTTGCGCACCCGGTGGATGCCCGACGTGCGGCGCCACGGTTCGGCGCGCGGGGGAGCGGGCTCGGCGGTGCGAACGGCCTCGAACTCCTCGAACGCCCACTCGAGCTTGCCCTGGTCCACCAGCTCGTCGTGCATCGCATCGCGCAGGTCGACCAGCAGCTCGACGTCGAGCGCGGCGTAGACCAGCCAGTCCTGGGGGAGCGGGCGCCGCGACCAGTCGGCCGCGCTGTGCCCCTTCTCCAGCTGGTAGCCGAGCATGCGCTCCACGAGAGCGCCCAGCGAGACGCGCTCGAAGCCGGCCAGCCGCCCGGCCAGTTCGGTGTCGAACAGCTGCGCCGGGCGCAGGTCCAGCTCGGCCAAGCAGGGCAGGTCCTGCGAGGCGGCGTGCAGCACCCACTCGGTGTCGGCCAGCGCCGGCACCAGCGGATCGAGCTCGCCTCGCAGCGCGATCGGGTCCACCAGCACGGTCCCGGCACCTTGGCGGCGCAGTTGCACCAGGTAGGCGCGTTGCGAGTAGCGGTATCCCGAAGCGCGCTCGGTGTCCACGGCCACCGGTCCGGTGCCCGCGGCGAGCGCTGTCGCGGCGGCGCGCAACGCCGCCTGCGTGTCCACCACCGGCGGTACGCCGTCGGCGGGTTCGGTCAACAACACCGGTTCCGGGCGGTCGGACCCGACGGTCTCGGGGCTTGCAGCTTCCACGGCTACCAGACCTTACGTGCTTTGGTCCGGTCCGTGTGGCCACTCCGACCGAGCTCGTCGGGCCGACCGCTCCGGTGCAGGTGCGTCGGCGTCCGGATCAGCGGATCACGCCGGCCCGCATGGCCAGCGCGACCATCTGCGCCCGGTCGCCGGTGCCCAGCTTGCGCCCTATCCGCGACAGGTGGCTCTTCACCGTGAGCGCGGAGAGGTTCAGGGCCTCACCGATCTCCTTGTTGGAACGACCGTCGGCCACCAACTGGAGAACTTCGACCTCCCGTCCGGACAGCTCGCGAGGGGTGTTGTCCGTCCCGGGTACGCGGGTACCGGCGGCGAGCACCGGCGCCACGCTCGGGTCGGCGTACACCCCGCCGTCGAGCACTCGGCGCACACCGTCGGTGACCACCATCGGCGAGGCCGACTTCAGCAGGTACGCCTGCGCACCTGCTTGGAAGGCGGCCCGCACCGCGTACGGGTCGTCGGACGATGCGAGCACCACGATCCGGGGCCATCCCTGGCTCCGGAGTTCGGTGACCAGCTCGATGCCGGTCCCGTCCGGGAGCCCGAGATCGAGGATTGCGAGGTCGCACGGACCGGTCGCCAGAGCGCGAGCCCTGGCCTCGGCCATCGATGCGGCCTCGTGCACCGTGCCGGCGCCCATCTGCAGCAGCCGGGCGGCGATGGCCTCCCGGAGCAGCGGATGGTCATCCACCACGAGCACCGTGAACAGCTCTTCCCGCGGGTGCGGGACCATGTTGGCCGGCAAAGTGCCGGCAGGCGTGGTTCGAGCGGCCTGACCTAAGCCGACGGCAGCCACGTCACTACCTCCCTGGAGTCGGTCGTGCCCCCCGACCGGCACCGGGACTCTCGACCAATCAGCCGCGCCACTGATCGACCGAAAGTGGTGTCGTCGGGTGGCAGCGTAACCGCCCAAGCGGGTCAGCGGGACGATCAATCGGGTATCTATCCCGATCGAGTTGTCACTTGAGCATGATCAAGTCACGCTTTTGGGTGACTATCTGCAATCGCCGTAACGTCGGAGCGTGGCTAACCGACATAACACGAATGCGTATCGTGAAAAATTTGCGTGATCAACCGTTTCGCGGCCGGTGAGGGAACTTCGCGAATGGAAACGGGCTTCGGCGTGTCGCGCGCTCGGCCTGTTCGCAG
Source organism: Saccharopolyspora oryzae (assembly GCF_027853915.1). Taxonomy (GTDB): domain Bacteria; phylum Actinomycetota; class Actinomycetes; order Mycobacteriales; family Pseudonocardiaceae; genus Saccharopolyspora; species Saccharopolyspora oryzae. The sequence goes on along the minus strand of NZ_JAQGLA010000008.1, from coordinate 85,900 downwards.
CACCTTACGCGCTGGAGTCGGCGGACACAGCCGGTGATCGGACGAAGGCGGATCAGTCGCGCGGCGCAACGCCGTTGGACGGACGGCCGAGCATCGAGACGCCTTCCGGCGGTAGCCCGGCTGCGCTCGCGATCAGTTCGTGGAACGCCGCCGCGTGCGGTCCCAGTTCGGCGTCGGTGGCCGTCCACGACCCGCGCAGCTCCAGATCGTGACTGCGGGACGGTCCGGCGATGTCGCCGAAGCGGGCCGAGGACGTCAGCGTGACCGTGCCGCCCAGGGCCGTCCACGACGCGCCGGAACCTTCGAGCGCATCGGTGAGCCACGACCAGCCGACGGCCGGCAGCAGCGGGTCGGTGGCCAGCTCCGGGTCGAGCTCGGCCCGCAGGAACACCACGAGCCGCAGCACACCGTCCCACGCCTCCTGGCCCTCCGGGTCGTGCAGCAGGACCAGTCGAGCGGTGGCCAGCTCGCCGGCCGGGCCGTTTGCCTCGGCGGCCAGCGCGTGCGCCCACGGCGCGAGCCGCTTGGGCGGACCGACTTCGGACAGCTCGATCTCCGCACGCGGGCGAGCCGACGTCAACGTGGCAACTGCCTGCCGAAAAACCTCGGGCGCCGCCGCCATCTCCGTCACGGCGCAGACTCTAAGCGGCCGGATCCGGGTGATCACGGAGGCGCGCCGATCAAGCCCGGCTGTGGCCATCAGCACCCCGCTCCTCGGAGCCGTCGATCCCGGAGTTCCAGCGGGCGTTGAGGTTCCGCTCCCGGCGCCGCTACGCGGGGCGAGTTCGCACGGGGCCTCGTGCGAAGATTGGCCTGCCAGCCCGGTCCGCCGCCGTGGCACGCCCGTGCGGTACTCCGGGGATCGATCGACGTACGGACGCTGACCCCCGATGACGAATCCCGCGCCGGTCTCGGCCCGCCGAGACCTCTCCGACGCCCCCTTCCTCGTCGCCGCCCGCGGTGGCACCCCCCGGCACACCCCGGTCTGGTTCATGCGCCAGGCGGGTCGTTCGCTTCCCGAGTACCGGCGGGTCCGGGAGGGCGTGCCTATGCTGCAGGCGTGCCTGACCCCGGAGCTGGTCAGCGAGATCACCCTGCAGCCGGTGCGGCGGCACGGGGTGGACGCCGCGATCCTGTTCAGCGACATCGTGCTGCCGCTGTACGCCGCGGGCATCGGGCTGGACATCGTCGCGGGCACCGGGCCGGTGGTGGCCGAGCCGATCCGCAGCGCCGACGACGTCGCCGCGCTGCCGCAGCTCGCGCCGGAGCAGGTCGCGCCGGTCGCCGAGGCGGTCCGCCTGCTGGTCGGCGAGCTGGGGCAGACGCCGCTGATCGGGTTCGCCGGGGCGCCGTTCACGCTGGCCTCCTACCTGGTCGAGGGCGGTCCGAGCCGCAACCACGAGCGCACCAAGGCGCTGATGCACTCCGATCCGCAGACCTGGCACGCGCTGATGGAGAAGCTGTCGGCGGCGACGCTGCAGTTCCTGGAGGTGCAGCTGGCGGCCGGGGTCGCCGCGATCCAGCTGTTCGACTCGTGGGCCGGGGCGCTCTCGCTGCGCGACTACCGCGAGTTCGTGCTGCCGCACAGCGAGCGGATCTTCGCCGGGGTCGCCGAGGTCGCCGACGTGCCGAAGATCCACTTCGGGGTGGGCACCGGTGAGCTGCTCGGCGCGATGCGCACCGCCGGACCCGACGTGGTCGGCGTGGACTGGCGGGTGCCGCTGGACGACGCCGCGGCGCGGCTGCGCGCGGCCGTGCCCGACGCGGACGCGCCGGTGGTGCAGGGCAACCTCGACCCGGCGGTGCTGTTCGCCGGCTGGGACGCGGTGGAGCGCGAGGTGCGCCGGATCCTCGCCGAGGGCGAAGCGGCCGGCGGGCACATCTTCAACCTCGGCCACGGGGTGCTGCCGGCCACCGATCCGGAGGTGCTGACACGGGTCGTCGAGCTCGTCCACACCGCGAGCAAGCAGCAGTGATGGCTCCTCGGGTCGCGGTCGTCGGCGGCGGAATCGCGGGATTGGCCGCCGCCCACCGGTTGCGCCGGGAACTCGGCCCGCAGGCCGAGATCGTCCTGGTGGAGCAGGCTTCCCGCGTCGGCGGCAAGCTGCGCACGGTCGAACTCGCCGGGCGGTCCTACGACGTCGGGGCGGAGGCGTTCCTGGCGCGGCGGCCCGAGGTCCTGCGCCTCGCGGACGAGCTGGGCGTGGCCGACGACGTCGTGCACCCGGGCGGGTTTTCGGCGTCCGTGCGCGCCGGCAGCCGGACGCGGCGCCTGCCGACCGGGACCGTGATGGGCGTTCCCGCCGCGCCCGAGTCGGTGCGGGACGTGCTGTCCGACGCCGGTTTGTCGTTGGTCCGCGCGGAGAAGGACCTGCCGCCGCTGCGGCTCGAAGGTGCGGATGCGTCGGTCGGCGAGCTGCTGCGCGGCCGGGTCGGCGACGAGGTCGTGGACCGGCTGGTGGAGCCGCTGCTCGGCGGTGTCTACGCGGGGGACGCGAACCGCCTCGGGCTGCGGGCCACGATCCCGGCCCTGGCGGCGGCGCTGGACGGGGGAGCGGAGTCGATCATCGCCGCGGCCTCGTCCGCGCTGCCGAAGCCGAAGCCCGACGCGCCGAAGCCGCCGGTGTTCGGCGCTTTCCAGAACGGCTACCGGCGGTTGATCGACCAGCTGCTGATCGCCGCCGATGCGCAGCTCCGGCTCGGGCTGCCGGTGCGCGGCCTGACCAGGACCGAATCCGGTTGGCGGCTGGAGATCGGCGCGGCGCCGAGCCCGGAGTTCCTGGACGTCGACGGCGTCGTGCTGGCGGTCCCCGCTCCTGCGGCGCGCCGTCTGCTCCAGGACGTCGTGCCCAGCGCGGCGGCCAAGCTCGGCGAGGTGGAGCTGGCCTCCATGATCGTCGTGGGTCTCGCATTGCCCGCGGACGTGGAACTGCCGGACGCCTCGGGCGTGCTGATCGCGCGCGGCGAGCGCCACGACGACGGAACCCCGTTCACCGCCAAGGCCTTCACCTTCTCCAGCAACAAGTGGCCGCACCTGCGCGGTGCGAACGGCGAACTGCTGGTGCGGGGTTCGGTCGGCCGGTTCGGCGAGACCGCGGACCTGCAGCTCGACGACGCCGAGGTGCTGCGCCGGGTGCGCACCGACTTCGCCGAGCTGACCGGGATCGCGGCGCAGCCGGTGGAGTCGACCGTGGTGCGCTGGGGCGGTGGAGTGCCGCAGTACGGCGTGGGCCACCTGGACCTGATCGCCGACGTGGAACGGGCGCTGTCCGACGTGCCGGGCCTGGCCCTGGCCGGGGCGGCGCTGCACGGCGTCGGGGTCCCGGCGTGCATCGCGACGGGGGAGTCCGCGGCGATGGACATCACGCGGGCCCTGCTGCCTGGGACCCTCCGAGAAGTGGGACGATGAGGACATGGCGCGGCTGAACTACAACGAGCTCAACGACACCATTCGCTACACCATGTGGTCGGTGTTCCGGATCGAGCAGGGCACCCTGCCCGAGGACCGGGCCAAGGCCGCTCAGATGACCCAGGAGTACCTGGACTCGCTGGCCGAGTCCGGCGTCGTGGTCCGCGGCGTCTACGACGTCTCCGGGCTGCGGGCCGACGCGGACTTCATGATCTGGTGGCACTCCGAGGAGATCGAGCAGGTCCAGGCCGCCTACACCGGGTTCCGCCGCGAGACCCCGCTCGGCCAGTCCTCCGAGCCGGTCTGGAGCAACGTCGCGCTGCACCGCCCGGCCGAGTTCAACAAGAGCCACATCCCGGCGTTCCTGGCCGGCGAGGAACCGCGCAAGTACATCTGCGTGTACCCCTTCGTGCGCTCCTACGAGTGGTACCTGCTGCCCGACGACGAGCGCCGCAAGATGCTGGCCGACCACGGCAAGGAAGCCCGCGACTACCCGGACGTCCGGGCGAACACGGTGGCCTCCTTCGCACTCGGCGACTACGAGTGGATCCTCGCCTTCGAAGCCGACGAGCTGCACCGCATCGTGGACCTGATGCGCCACCTGCGCGGCACGGAGGCCCGCCTCCACGTCCGCGAGGAGATCCCGTTCTACACGGGCCACCGAGTCGACGTCACCGACCTGGTGACCCGCCTCCCCTGAAGTTCTTCCGGCTGAAGCGCCTGGCGGCGCGTCAAAGACGGTTCTGAGTCGGCGTGAGCCGAGTTCCGATGTCCCGCGCGGGGTCGGGGTCGCCTGGAGCACCTGGCGGCACCGACCCCGCGCGGTCGTTCCGCTGGGCGATCTGCTGGGTCGGCGCGCTCGGTACCGGCGGGTTCGCCTGGGTCGGTGCGCCCGGCTTGGGCAGGTTCGCCTGGGTCGGCGTGTCCCCGCCGGGCAGGTTCGCCTGCGCGGTGTCCGGCTTGGACAGGTTCGCGCTGATGGTGCGCTGCAGGTGCCGGTGCACGCTGTTGAACTCCTGGCGCAGCCCCAGGACCTGCCTGCTGAGCGCGTCGCCCTGCGACAGGGTGTCGGTCTCGACGGCTCGGAGCAGCACGCCGAGGTGGCCGTGCAGGCGCTGGTGCACGTCGACGAACCGGACGATCTGCTGCTGCGTCTCCAGCGGCGGCGACGTGCGCGCGACCGCCTTGACCATGGTCTCCTGCCAGCGCTGAGCGGTCTGGCGGTAGTGCCGGTCGGCGGCCACCCGGTAGTGCGGCGCGACCTGGCCGTCCATCGCGGTGCGGATCAGCTCCTGGCTGCTGTCCACGAGCTCGCGGGCGCTGGTGGTGATCGCGTACGCCCACTCCCACTGCTCGGTCTGCGTGCTGGTCCTGCGCTCCTCCCGAGCTTCCTCCAGCTGGCTCTGCGCCAGCTTGACCTGCTCCCAGGCCCGCTCCGACTGCGCGCGAGCGTTCTGGGCCGCCTTCGTGGCCTTCTCCGCTTGGCCCTCGGCGGCGGTCACCAGGCGGCGCATCGCTTCCGCCTGCTTCCCGGCCTCGCGGGCCTCGCGGCGGGCCAGCACCAGCTGCCACCCGGCGACCCCGACGGCCACGATCGCCAGCCCGGCAGCGACCCAGGTGACCACGTGCTCCCAACTCATGCGCCAAACGCTGACACAGCGGACTGATCCGCTGACCCGGCTGAGGACAATCTCACGTTGCGATTCGGCATCTGCTCGTGCATTCGATCATCGCCGCGGCGGATCGGGGCCGGGTAGGCCGATCCGGGCGCGCGGTCGTCGGAGTCCGCTTTCCGCTCACGCCTCCGCTTCTGGCACCAGGCGGACGGCGATGGAGTTGATGCAGTAGCGCTGGTCGGTGGGGGTGGCGTAGCCCTCGCCCTCGAACACGTGGCCCAGGTGGCCGTGGCAGGAGGCGCACAGCACCTCGACGCGGACCATGCCGAGGGAGCGGTCCTCGCGCAGGATCACCGCGTCGCTGTCGGCCGGGTCGTAGAACGACGGCCAGCCGCAGTGCGACTCGAACTTGGTCTGGCTGCGGAACAGCTCCGCTCCGCAGCCGCGGCACTCGTAGATGCCGGTGGTCTTGGTGTCGACGTACTCGCCCTGCCAGGCCGGTTCGGTGGCGGCCTGGCGCAGCACGGCGTACTCGTTCGGGCTGAGCTGCTCCCGCCACTCGGCGTCGGTCTTGGTCACCTTCGGCGTCCCTGCATCCATGCGTCCACGCTAATCCGACTCAAGATCAACTGCACAGCCGCGGGATCAGATCGAGTCGAACACCACCGCCGGCGGTTCAGCCGGTGAAGGTGCCGATGACGAAGGCCAGGGCGTTCCAGACCGCGTAGAGGACGCCGAGGAGGATCAGCGCGACCACGGCGACGGCCACGAGGCGGCGGTGGCCGCCGGTGCGGTTGACGCTCTGGGCGAAGTCGTCCACGCCGCGCAGCATGCCCTCGACGGTGGCGTCGGCGTTCGGCCGGCGCATCCGGTCGCGGTGCGCTGCGAAGGCCTGGACCTCGGGATCCTCCGGGTCGAGCCCGTCGAGGTCGTCGCTGAGATGAGCGGTCTGGTCGTCCGGTTCGCCGCGCTCCACGGCGCCACCGTATCGCCTCGCCGCCGCGCTGCGGACGATCTGCCGATTACCGCGTTGGTGGGTAACCTCCAGCCCGATCCACTTAGGACAGGAGGCGACGATGACCGCGCAGCCACCGGACCTGTTCCGCCCGGAGCTGGACGTCACGCCGCCCGAGCGGCAGCGGCGCTGGACCGTCCTGCTGCGAATCCTGCTACTGATCCCGCACTTCATCGTGCTGTGGTTCGTCTCGATCGCGGCCGGGGTGGTGGCGATCATCGGCTGGTTCGCCGCGCTGTTCCTGGGGCGCCTGCCGGACTGGATCTCCGGGTTCCTGACCCTCTTCGTCGGCTACCAAGCGCGCGTGGCGGCGTCCCAGCTGCTGCTCGTCGACCGGTACCCGCCGTTCCTGGTGGAGCAGGCGGACTACCCGGTCCGGATCGAGGTCCGGCCGGGGGAGCTGAACCGGCTGGCGGTGTTCTTCCGGCTCGTCCTGGTGATCCCGGCGGCGGTGGTCAGCGCCGTCGTCGGCCACGGCTGGGCCGTGCTGGCGTTCTTCATCTGGCTGATCGTGCTGGTCATGGGCCGCACCCCGCGCCCGGTGTTCGACGCCACCGCGGCGGTGCTGCGCTGGGCATTCCGCACGAACGCCTACTTCTACCTGCTCACCGGCGCCTACCCGCGCAAGCTCTTCGGCGAGGCGAAGGCCGAGGAGAACCCGCCGCGCCAGTCGCCCGGCACGCGCCCGCTGGTGATGTCCAAGGGCGGCAGGGTGCTGCTGATCGCCTTCATCGTCCTGGGTGTGCTCGGCCTGCTCGCCGACGGTGCCGCGCAGTCGACCTACCAGCAGCAGTACATGTACGAGCAGGAGTACCAGTGGGCGTTCTAGCGCCTCAGACGACGGCTTCCGTCCAGCGCTCCAGGATCTCCTCGACGGTCTGCTCCGGTGTCTGGTCGGAGGTGTCCAGCCACAGGCCGAGTCGTGGTGTGCGCTCGTGCAGCACCTCGTTGAGCTCGGCGATCTGGAAGGTGCCGTAGGCGGCCTTGCCGCGACCCGCTTCGCGCTCGGCGATCGCCTCGACGTCCGGGGCGAGCACGACCACCAGCAGCGGACGGCTGCGGACCTGTTCGACCAGCTCGGTCAGGTGCTCGCCGAGCACGACGTCCTGCGCGACGACGGTGAAACCCGCGGTGAAGTAGGCGTCCGCGGTCTGCGCGGTCAGCCGGTGCCGCAGCCGCAGCTGGCGCAGCGCCTCGTCGGACGGCGTCGCCGCCATCTCCTCGCGGCCGCCGACCACCATGCGGCGGAACGCGTCGCCGCGCAGGTGCACCGAGCGGGGCAGGCGTTCGGCGATGCCTTGCGCGATCGTCGACTTCCCGGCGGCCTGGATGCCGGTGATCAGCAGGATGGCGCGGTCGAGCATGGGGCTCCTCCGGTCGAAGGAGCTGATCATTTCACCCGCATGCCGGATTCGCCGGGAGCGTTCTCGACACCGGCTACTGATTGCAATGGATTGATGGGTCCCGGGCAGCTCGATGGAGCAAGCCGGTTCGCTCGGGCAGCGGTGTCGGGGTTGCTCCGTTGGCGTGCACCATCGCACGTGCTGTGTTCCCCACGAAGCGGGAGGCCAACATGGTCCGCACCGAAGTCGAGCGCGCTCCGCAAGCCAAGGGCGGCTGCAGCTGCTGCGGCAGCTGCAGCGGTCCGTCCTGTGGCTGCTGCTCCAGCTGCGGCTGAGCGGCGCAGGTCTGCCCGGGGTGTTTGCGGGATCACTCCGGGCAGGCCATGCCGTCCGTCGGGACGGCGCCCTGCAGCAGGAACTTGCTGACGGCGTCGGTGGCGCACTGGGAACGGCCGATCGCACCGTGCCCGGCGCCCTGCCAGCGCACCAGCACACCGGTCGGCAGCTGCTCGGCCAGGTGCTCGCTGCCGGACTCCAGCACCACCGGGTCGTTCGCCGTGCTGATCACCGGGATCGGCGGCAGGTCGGGGCGGCGCGGAGCGGGCAGCGGTTGCTGCGGGACCGGCCACGACCCGCACCACACCAGCCGCTGAGCCGCGGCACCGCCGAACAGCGGGAACCTGCTCACCAAGTCCGTCGCGAGCTCGCCGGCGCGCTGCGGTGGCACCCGCAGCGTCGTGTCGTTGCAGCTGGTGATCAGCTCGCCGTCCAGCCACGGCGGGTTGGCGCCCTGCGCGGTGACCAGCGGCGCGCTGATCTTCGCCAGCCCAGCGCCATCACCGCGGTTCGCCGCGGCCAACGCGTCGGCCAGCTCGGGCCAGCCCTTGCGGTCCGCCAGACCCAGCAGGATCGCTTGCACCACGCGGCCGCTGCCGACGGAGGCCCCCGGAGCCGCCAGCGGGTCCTTGCGGGTGCGCTCGACGAGATCGCTGACGGCCTTGCGCGGCTCTGGGCCCAGCGGGCAGCCACGGCTGGCGCAGTCCGCCGCGAACACGTCGAAGACCTTCTCCGCGCTCTGCGCCTGCAGCTCGGCCTGCCCGATGGCGTCGCGGGTCGGGTCCGGTGCACCGTCCAGCACCAGCCGGCCCACCGAGGTCGGGAACCGCTCGGCGTAGGTGGTCAGCAGCCGGGACGCTTCGCCGCGGCCGATCGCGTGCAGCTTCGGCACGCCCAGGTCCAGGCGGAGCTCTTCGAGGTCGGAGGCGGCCCGCCAGGTGTCGTAGGCCTGCAGCCGCTCGTCCAGGTCGAGCAGGCACTCCTGGCTGGCGCGCAGCACCGAGTCCAGCAGCCGGTCCAGGTCGGTGCGGTCGGTGGCGCGCGCGTCGAACCCGACGATGTCCTCGCGCTGCGGCTGCGGCACGCAGTCGGCCGGATCGGACTCGCCGGTGCCGCGCCGGTCCATGCCGATGATGTCGAAGGTGTTCAGCAGCTGCGGCAGCTGCGCGGCCATCCGCGCGGCGAAGGTGGTGCCGGGCTCGCCACCGATGTCACCGACCACCACCAGCGGCACCCGCTCACCGGAACCGATGCGGATCAGCGCGTTGCGCGCGGTGCCGCGCTCCGGGGCCTCCGGCGAGTCGAGCGTGCTCAGCAGTTGCGAGCACTCGGCCGTCAGGCCGGGAGGCAGCGCGCCGCCCAGCTCATCGCGGGTCTGGGCGGTGCAGTCCGACCAGTTCAGCATGTCGTCGGCGGGGCCGCCGAGCCCCGGGACGGGCGCCGGTTTCGGCGGCTGCGGAGCGGGCGCCACCTGCTGGTCGCCGTCCTGGAAGGCGACCGCCGGGCGGTCCGACGGGCCGGCGGAGCACGCCGCGAGGACCACCAGCAGCAACGGCAGCAGCACGGCCCCGGCACGATGAGTGGTGCGCGGCACGGGTACTCCTCGTCGGCGAAGCGCGGTGGCTGAACCCGGTCAGCATCGCATGATCGAGGTGAGGCGCCGGTGAGGGCCCTGACATTTCGGTGGGCTGCCCGACGGCGCCGGGTTAACGTGCGGCGGTAGGCGAACTCGGACTTGCGAAGGGGCATCGTGCACGTCGCGCAGACCATCTCGGGCGCATCGTCGAGCCGGCGACCGTCGTTCAGCTTGGGACATGCCTCGGCACGAGCGCTCGGCGCGATCCCGCCGCCGATGCTGGTGCTGGTGGGCGTGGTCAGCCTCCAGGTCGGCGCGGCCTTCGCCAAGCAGCTGTTCGGCATGGCGGGCGCGTCCGGTGTGGTGGCGCTGCGGCTGTCGTTCGCCGCGCTGATCCTGCTGGCGGTCTGGCGCCCGTCGCTGCGCATGGACCGCAATACGCTGCTGGTGGTGGCCGGTTACGGCTCCGTGCTGGCGGGCATGAACGTCTGCATCTACCAGGCGTTCGAACGGATCCCGCTGGGTGCGGCGGTGACCATCGAGTTCCTCGGTCCGCTCGCCGTGGCGGTGATCGGCTCGCGCCGCAAGCTGGACGTCGTGTGGGCGGTCCTGGCCGGGCTGGGCGTGTTCCTGCTGTCCCGGGTCGAGGGCGGGCTGGACCCGGTCGGCGTGGCCTTCGCGCTCATGGCGGGTGCCCTGTGGGCCGGCTACATCCTGGTCGGCGCCAAGCTCGGCAGCCGGACCACCGGCGGCTCCGGCCTCGCCCTGGGCATGGCGTTCGGCGCGCTGGTGGCGGCCCCGTTCGGCATCGCCGAGGCGGGAACGTCGCTGCTGCACCCGGCCGTGCTGGTCGCGGGTCTGATGGTCGCCCTGATGTCCTCGGTGATCCCGTACTCGCTCGAACTCGAGGCGCTCCGCCGGATGCCCCCGCGCGTCTTCGGCGTCCTGATGAGCCTCGAACCCGCGGTAGCGGCCCTGGCGGGTCTCCTGGTCCTGGGAGAACTCCTCGGCGCCTGGCAGTGGGTGGCGATCGCCTGCGTCGTCGCAGCCTCGGTCGGCTCGGTCAGCACGACCAAGAACGAACCCAAGGACACCGGCGCCAACTGACCCGCCAACCTCCCGCGTCCCACCACGTGGACCACAGTTTCAATGGAAACTGTGATCCGCCGTGCCTGGGTTCCGCAGTTTCAATTGAAACTGTGGTTCCCCGGCGTGTCGGGACCCGACATGCCGACGGGTGTGGACAGGTCGTCCTGGTTGTGGAGAACTTCCGCAAGTTCAATGGAAATCGGAGGTCTGATTTCCATTGAATTTTGATTCCCCGGTCAGACGGCGGGGAGCTTGGTGGGGTGGAGGGCCCGCATCAGGGTCAGGAGGGTCTTGTTGAGGGGGACCGGGATGTCGTGGGTGGTCGCCGCTCGGACCAGGACGCCGGTGATGTGCTCGTGCTCCGTCGGCAGGCCTGCGAGCCGGTCGTAGAGCATCGAGGTCCCGTTCGTCGGGGGGAACTTCTCGATGTAGTCGGCCAGGACCTTCTCCGCGTCGGCGTGGGTGAGGTCGGCGCCTTCGGCTCGGGCCACGTCGACCGCCTCGGCGAGGACTCCGGCGCACAGCTCCCGGACGTCGGGTTCGGCGAGGACGTCCAGGCGGCGGAGGGTGAGGGCGGTGATGGGGTTCGGTGCCAGGTTGGTGAGCATCTTGCGCCAGGCCGCCGTGCGGAAGTCGTCGGTCGGGCGGATCGTCAGGGCGTCGCCGGCGAGCAGGGCGGCGAAGCGCTCGCCGACCTCACCCGCTTCGACCTGCATCGTCATGGGGGAGCGGCGTACCACGTGGCCGGGGCTCACCCGCTCGGCCGCGACGTAGATCAGCGCGGGCAGGACCGGGCCCCGCAGGCCCATCGCGGCGACCGACGAGCGGTGCTCGACCCCGTTCTGCACCACCACGATCGGCGCGCGGCCGTCGTCCAGGCGCTGCAGCCAGCCGGACGTGCTCGGCACGTCCTGGACCTTGGTGGTCAGCAGGATCCAGTCGACCTCGCCGAGCTCACCCGGATCGGTCACCACCGGTGCCGGGACTTCCCGGGTGCCTTCCGGGGTTTCCACCGTCAACTGGTCGAACGGGGTCCGCACGCACAGCGACACCTCGTGCCCTGCGGCGTGCGCTGCCGCTGCGAGAACTCCACCGATACCGCCAGAACCGATCACCGCGATGTGCACGGCGACGGACATTACCCGTTCGAACGGGTTTCGCGATCCACGTCGCCTACGAGCACCGCGTCGAGGTCGTAGCGCGCCGGCTCGTCCAGCTGATCGTAGCGGCAGGACTCCGGGTCGCGGTCCGGGCGCCACCGGACGAACTGCGTGGTGTGGCGGAACCGCGCCGGATGCCCGCCTTCGGTGTGGTCGTAGGAGACCTCGACGACCCGCTCCGGCCGCAGCGGCACCCACGGCTGCTCGCTGCTGTTCCAGCGGTTCACCGACCCCGGCAGCCGCCGGCCGGTCGCGTTCTCGCCCACCCACGGGTGCTCGCCGTCGGTGATGAGCTCGGCGAGCTCGGTGGCCAGCTCGCGCCGCCGGGCCGCGGAGAACGCGCCCACGACGCCGACGTGGTGCAGCACCCCGTGCTCGTCGTGCAGGCCCAGCTGCAGCGATCCCACCGCGGTGCCGGGCTCGGTCTTGGCGTGCCAGCGCAATCCGGCGACCACGCAGTCGGCGGTGCGCGAGTGCTTGATCTTGAGCATGGTCCGCTTGCCGGGCAGGTAGGCGCCGCCGGTGGGTTTGGCGATGATGCCGTCCAGACCGGCGCCCTCGAACACCCGGAACCACTCCGCGGCGGTGTCCGGGTCGTCGGTGACCGGCGTGGTGCGCAGACCGCTGCTGTTGAGGCCGAGCCCGGCGAGCAGCTCGCGGCGCTCGGTCTGCGGGGCTTCGGTGAGGTCGCGCTCGTCCAGGGCGAGCAGGTCGAAGGCGATGAAGGTGGCCGGGGTCTGCTCGGCGAGCATCCGGACCCGGCTGGCGGCCGGGTGGATGCGCTCGCTCAGCACGTCCCAGTCCAGCCGGTCGCCCACCTCGTCGCGCCGGATCACCACCAGCTCGCCGTCCAGCACCGCCGGACGGCGGACGTGCTCGGCGACGGTGGCCAGCACCTCCGGGAAGTAGCGGTTGAGCGACCGGCCGGTCCGGGACTGCAGCTGCACCGGGGTACCGGCCTGCGGATCGACGAACACCAGGCAGCGGAAGCCGTCCCACTTCGGCTCGAACAGCAGGCCGCCGCGCCGCGGGATGCCGTCGGTCGGACTGGCCAGCATCGGTTTCACCGGCGGCTGCAGGGGGAGCACAGCGGACCTCCTCGGTCAGTGGACGCGTTGGCGGGGAGCCCGGTCCAGTTGCAGGCGGATCGCCGTGGGCAAGGTATCCGTGCCCAGCGCTTCGCGGGCGCGGGAGAGGACTTTCGCGTCGAGCTCCCCCCACACCTGCTTGACGTCGGTGCCCTCCTGCAGCGACAGCGTCAGCCGCAGCGACGGGCGCTGCTCGGTACCGGCCATCCGGACCCGCGCCCGGTTGACGCCGGTGACCTGTTCGGCGTCGGCGCGCACCGCCTCGGTCAGCGCTGCGGCGGTCACCGTCAGCTCGCCGTTGCCGCGTTCCAGCCGCATGTCAGGGCGGGATTCCGGGCGCAGTGCACGGGCCACCCACCACAGGCCCAGGACGAACAGCACGACGCCGAGCGCGATCCCGATGCCGAGGGCGAGCTGCGAGTTCTCGCTCAGCCACTGCACCAGGATCGGGTCCGCCAGCGGGCGCTGCGCCCGGAACAGGCCGAGCCAGCCGGTCCCGACCAGCAGCACCGCGGCACCGAGCAGCACGGCGAGCACCGCGATCAGCACGACCACGCCGCGTTCGAAGCCCATGCCGCGGCCGGTGGGGGTGGTGCTCGGCTTGATCTCGGTCATCGGCGCTCCTTGGGCGCGCTCACCGACACCAGCACCTTCGGCGTGCTGCGCAGCGGCAGGTCCTGCACGGCGGTCTCGGCGGTCTCGGTCACCCGCTCCTGCAGGTCCCCGAACTCCTTGAACTGCGAACTGGCCTTGACCTGCACGCGCTTGGCGCTGGCGGTGACCGCGGCGGTGGCGACGCCGTCCTGGTCGCGCACCTGGTGCCCGACCAGCCGGGCCAGCGAACGCGGATCGGTGGTCACCGTGACCTCCGGGGCCGGGTCGTGCAGCCGGATCTCCCGCCGCCGCGAACCCGTCACGACCAGCAGCAGGACCAGCCCGGCCACGAGCACCAGCGCGGCGGTCACCCGGACCGGCGCGTCGTCCCACGACGTCACGCTGAGCGCGGCGTGGATGCGCTGCCAGGGCACGATCACACCGCCGCGGCCCGGCTGCACCAGCGCTGCCACCGCCTCGATCGCCAGCACCGCGCCAGCAGCCGCGACGGCGGCGCCGAGCAGCGTCGTGATCAGGCGAACCAGAAAGCGCATGTCCTCACTCCACCCGCGGTGGCGCGTCCGCGGCGATCAGCCCGGACACGGTCACGTCGACGGTGCGCACCTGGCAGTCGGCCAGGCGCGTCAGCTCTTCGCCGATCCGGGTGCGCAGCTCCGCGACGGCCTCGCGGACCGGCGCCGGGTAGCGCAGCGCGACGTCCAGCCGGATCCGCAGCGCGTCGTCCGGGCCGGACACCTGGGCGCTCGCCCCGTGCTCGCCGAGCCCGACCCCGGCGATCCGGCGGCGGGTGCGCGCGCAACCCGGGTCCTGGTCGGCGGTGTGCTCGGCGATCTTGCGCAGGACCGAGCGGCTGATGTGCAACCGGCCCCGGTCGGCCGGGTCGGCGCGCTCGGCGGCCTCGGTGCTCATCGGTCGCGTCCGCGGCCGAGGATGTCGCCGATCTCCAGCTCGCCGTCCAGCAACCGGCCGACCACCAGCCCGAGCGCGCCGACCAGCAGCGCGATCAGGAAACCGGTGAACCCGCCGATCGCGGCGGCCAGGCCGAGGATCAGCCCGGCGAGCAGACCGGTCTGTGTCCAATTCATCTGGCAAACCCTCCAAAGGACTGGCTCGGTGCCCGATCCCGACGAAGATCGACACCGGTGCGGGGAAAGGCTCTCATCGGACCCGGGGCGGCTGCTTGCGGCGGGCTCGCCGGTCGCGGATCCGGCGCAGCAGCCCGCGGATCCCGCGCGGCCGGTGCACCACCTCGATCGGCGCGTCGTAGCGATCGCGGCCCGCGCGCAGTTCGGCGAGCCCGGCGGCGAAGGCCTCCGGGTCGCCCCCGACGTCCGGGTGGTTCTCCCGGACGAACGCGCGGATCGCGCGGCGGGTGTCCGGATCCTGCTGCACAGCGACCATCATGCGCCCTCCGGCGGATCGCCGGGGCCGAGCACGTCGGCCACCGTGATGTCCACCGGAACCCCGCCGGCGGCCGCGGTCAGCTCGCCGCGCAGCTCCGCGACCACCTCCGGCAGCGGCCGGTCCAACCGCAGCACCACCGCGATCTCGACCGCGTCGTCGCCCACCCGGACCCCGGCGATCCGCTGCCCGGGCTGGTAGGTGGCGATCTCGCCGTACCGGCCGCCGTGCAGCCGCACCACCGAGGGGTGGGCCAGCACCCGGTCGGCCAGCTCGCTGGCGGAAACCTGCTCCGGCATTCGGTGGACGTCCTCCTGGGGATCGGGTGGTCGGCTACTCGATCATTCGACGCGGGAAGTGGTGGGCTGGGCGGGTTCTTCGCCGTCCTCGCTGGGCAGGTGGATGTCGTTGACCGCGATGTTGACCTCGATGACCTCCAGCCCGGTCATCCGCTCGACCGCGGTGATCACGTTGCGCCGCACCGCGCGCGCGAGGTCCACGATGGACGCCCCGTACTCGACCACGATGTCCAGGTCGACCGCGGCCTGCTTCTCGCCGACCTCGACCTGCACGCCGGAGGTGGAGGAAGTGCCGCTGCCGCCGGGGATCCGCTCCCGGATGGCGCCGAAGGCGCGGGAGACCCCGCCGCCCATCGCGTACACCCCGGAGATCTCGCGGGCCGCTATCCCGGCGATCTTCTGCACCACCGAGGCCGCGATGGTGGTCTTGCCCTGGGAGGTCTCGTCGGCCGGCCGGGCCGGTGCCGCACTGGTGCGGGTCTCTGGGATCCGCCGGCTCTCGTTGCTGCGCTCGTCCGAAGAGGACTGCGCCTTCTGGGTGCCTCCGCTGTCCTGTGCCATGGAAATACCGCTCCTTCCCGGTTGCGCCGAAGCCGCGGCCCGGCGTGATCTGCTCTGAATCGGATGCGCGCACCCGATCTGATCTTGCTCGGCCGGGCGCCGCATCGCCAATCTCATGTCGTCCTCGGCGGTTCGACGTCGGCGATGCGCACCCACACCGCCGGTGCTCCCGCGCCCAGGACGCGCCGCAGCGCGGAGCTCAGCTCCTGCTGGATCTGCTCGGTCAGCGTCGCGGGCAGCAGGTAGCGCACCGCCAAGTCCACCTGGACCTCGTCGGCGTCGCCGACGCACCCGCGCAGGTGCATGCCCGGGTGCCGGGCGAGGATCTCCGCGCACAGCTGCCGGGTCAGCAGCACCACCGCCCGCGGGTGGATCTGCAGCACGCCGCCTTCCTGGGTGAGCTCGACCGGCGCCGCGCCGAGTCCGCCGCGAACTCCGCGGACCGTCACGAGGGCGCGTTCCACCAGACCGTGCGGCGGGTCGACCGGGATCCGCGCGGTGCGCTGCACGGGTGCCCAGACGGACTCCAGCTCGGCCAGTTCGGCCTGGCAGTGCGGGCAGGTCCGGGCGTGCGCGGCGAGCTCGGGCGGGGCGCTGCCGGTCAGCACGTCGAGCAGCTCGGCATCGGTGCGGCCGCAGGGCAGCGGCGCGGAGTGATCAGCCATCGCGCATCTCCCGCAACCTGGCCAGCAGCGTCGTGCGCGCCCGGTGCAGCCGGGAACGCAACGCTGGTACCGGCACTTCGAGCACCTCTGCGATCTCCTCGTAGCTCAAGCCCTCCAGCTCCCGCAACACGAGGGGAACACGTTGCGACGGTTCGAGCGCGTTGATGGCCCGGTGCACGAGCGCAGCCTCCTCGCTGCGGACCGCGTGACCCTCCGGATCGACCGCGTCCCGGCCGGAGAGCACCTCCGCCGTCGGCTCCAGCGGCACCGTGGGCTTGCGGCGGCGGACCTGGGCCAAGGCCGAGTTGGTGACCACCCGGTACAGCCAGGTGGTCGGGGCCGAATCGCCGCGGAACCGGGCCAGACCCCGCCAAGCCGACACCCACGCCTCCTGCACCGCGTCCTCGGCCTCCGCGGAATCGCTGAGGATCCGGTGGGCGATCCGGTACATGGTGGCGGTGTGCCTGCGGACCAGCTCGTCGAAGGCGGTCGCGTCGCCGCGTTGCGCGGCGGCCACGAGCGCCTGGTCGGTGCTGGCCCCAACAGTCACTCGCGCATTCTCGCGTAACGGGTGAACAGCAGCGATTCCGCGTGCAGAACGGACTCCAGCCGCATCCGGTGGGCCGATCCGAGGCCGGTGCCCGCGGCGATCCGGCCGGCGTCGCCGCTGGTCAGCATCGGTGACAGGGTCAGGCACAGCTCGTCGACGAGGTCCTGGTCGATCAGCGAGCCGAACAGCGTCGGTCCGCCTTCGCAGCCGATGCGGCGCAGCCCGCGCTCGTCCAGCGCGGCCAGCGCCGCCCGCAGATCCACGTCCTCGTCCCCGGTGACGACCACGTCGGCTCCCGCGTCGGCGAGCTCGGCCCGGCGCTGGGCGGGGGCGGCCTCGGTGGTGAGCACGATGGGCGGCACCAGGGTGTCGGTCAGCAGCGGCGACTCCGGGGGCAGCGATGCGTGCTTGGTGACCAGTGCGATCGGCGGGATCTCCGACAGGCCGAGCTGCGCGCGCCGCTCGGTGCTGACCTCGGTGCGCTTGATGCCGCGGTAGCGCTCGGTCATCGCGGTGCCGACGCCGACCAGCACCACGTCGGAGAGCTCCCGGATCAGGCGCAGCACCCGCTGGTCCACCGGCGAGGACAAGCCGCGCGAACGGCCCTGCACGGTGGCCGCGCCGTCGAGGCTGGAGACGAAGTTGACCCGCACCCAGGGCCGTTCCAGCTGCTCGGGATAGGCGTAGAACCGTTCCAGATCGTCGTCCACCTGCTGCGCGCCGTCCAACGGCCAGAGTTCGTCCACCACGTGCCAATCCCACCACGATCGCCGGGGTCGTGGGTGAGCAGGAGCACGTGCCCGCACGGCCGGGCGGGCCGATGTCCGGTTATAGAGTCGGCGTATGAGTTTCCCGCGTCTGGTGGACCGCCGTCCTGACCTCACCCCGGACGAGCTGGTCCAGGCGATGACCCCGCCACCCATGTTCGACGCGGTGCGCTTCGACACCTACCTGCCCAACCCCGACGAGCCCAGCCAGTCCGAAGCCGTCCGGGAGTGCGCGGCCTTCGCCGAGCGGATCAACTCCGACGGCGGCGGGTCGTGGCTGCGCGGGGTGTTCGGCCGCAAGAAGCCCGACAGCGGCAAGCGCGGCCTCTACCTCGACGGCGGGTTCGGCGTCGGCAAGACCCACCTGCTGGCCTCGCTGTGGCACGCCACCGAGGGGCGCAAGTCCTTCGGCACGTTCGTCGAGGTGACCAGCCTGGTCGGCGCGCTCGGCTTCGCCGAGACCGTCCGGCGGCTCTCCGAGCACAAGCTGCTGGCCATCGACGAGTTCGAGCTGGACGACCCCGGCGACACGATGCTCGTCACCCAGCTGATCGCGAAGCTCACCGACGCCGGTGTGCACGTCGCGGCCACCTCCAACACGCTGCCGGACAAGCTCGGCGAGGGCCGGTTCGCGGCGGCGGACTTCCTCCGCGAGATCCACGCGATGTCGGCCCGCTTCGGCGTCGTGCGGGTGGACGGCCCGGACTACCGGCACCGCGGGCTGCCGGACGCGCCGCCGCCGATGAGCGACGACGAGCTGCACCGGCTCGCGGAGGCGACCGACGGCTCGACGCTGGACGACTTCGACGAGCTGTGCGACTTCCTCGCCGGCGTGCACGCCTCGAAGTACGGCCGGCTGGTCGACGACGTGACCGCGGTCCACCTCAGCGGGGTGCACGCGGCCCCCGACCAGGACGTGGCCCTGCGCCTGGTCGCCCTCGCCGACCGCCTCTACGACCGTTCGATCCCGGTGCGGGTCTCGGGTGAATCGCTCTCGACGCTGTTCACCGAGGAGATGCTGCACGGCGGTTACCGCAAGAAGTACCTCCGCGCGATCAGCCGCCTGACGGCCCTCTCCCGGGACCTCGCCACGTCCTGACGCCCCGTGAGCACTTTCCGGTGCTATAGCCCCGCAAAGTGCTCACGGGGCGGGCTCAGCGGGCCAGGACTTCGGTGATCGCGTCGAGGCCGGTGTCGAGGTCTTCGCGGCTGATCACCAGGGGCGGGGCGAGGCGGAGGGTGGTGTCCTGGGTTTCCTTGCAGAGGACACCGCGTTCGAGGAGGGCTTCGCTGGCCTGGCGGCCGGTGGGGCCACCAGGGGCGATCTCGACGCCGGCCCAGAGACCGCGGCCCCGGACCTCCAGGGCGCCGCGGCCGACGAGTTCGCCGAGGCGGGCGTGCATGTGGGCGCCGAGTTCGCGGGAGCGCTCCTGGAACTCGCCGGTGCTCAGCAGGCGGATCACCGCGCGGCCGACCGCGCAGGCCAGCGGGTTGCCGCCGAAGGTCGAGCCGTGCTGGCCGGGCTGCAGGACGCCGATGACGTCGTCGCGGCCGACCACCGCGGACACCGGCAGGATGCCGCCGCCCAGCGCCTTGCCCAGCGTGTAGAGGTCGGCGCGGATGCCGTCGTGCGCGCTGGCCAGCAGCTCGCCGGTGCGGGCCAGGCCGGACTGGATCTCGTCGGCGATCAGCAGCGCCCCGTGCTCGTCGCAGAGCCGCCGCAGGCGCGGCAGGTAGTCGGCGGGCGGCACGACCACGCCGGCCTCGCCCTGGATCGGCTCGACCAGGACCGCCGCGGTGCGCTCGTTGATCGCGGCCTCGACCGCGGCGGCGTCGCCGTACTCGGTGATGCGGAAGCCCGGGGTGAACGGGCCGAACTCGTTGCGCGCGTCCGGGTCGGTGGAGAACGACACGATCGTGGTGGTGCGGCCGTGGAAGTTGGAGCCGGCGACGATGATCTCCGCCTGGTTCTCCGGCACGCCCTTGACCTGGTAGGCCCACTTCCGGGCGATCTTGATGGCCGACTCGACGGCCTCCGCGCCGGAGTTCATCGGCAGCACCCGGTCGGTGCCGGTGAGCTCGGCGAGCTCCTGGCAGAACGGGCCGAGCTGGTCGTGGTGGAACGCGCGGCTGGTCAGCGTGACGCGGCCGAGCTGCTCGGTGGCCGCGGCGACCAGCGCGGGGTGGCCGTGGCCGAAGTTCAGGGCCGAGTACCCGGCCAGGAAGTCCAGGTGGCGCCGTCCGTCCACATCGGTCATCCAGGCGCCGGACGCCTCGGCGATCACGACCGGCAGCGGGTGGTAGTTGTGCGCGCTGTACTGGTCGTCGAGGGCGCGGAACGCGGCGGCCTTCGACGAGGAATCGAGGTGCGACGGAACGGCAGTCATGGACACAAGGTTATGTCGCGGGCTGTGGAGATTTCAGCCGCGAGGTGTTGCTTGCGGCGACGCTTCGTTGCGTGGTTCGAGCCGGTGTCGTCCGTTCGTTGTCCCATCGGGGGAACTCCGCGACCGCGCGCCATCATGTGGGGAGCGGGTCGTTCGCAGCTGCGGAAGGTGGAGCGCCGATGCCGGAGATGGGTGAGTACCGCGTGTACCTGGGCGCCTACACGGGCGCGGAGTCGTCGGCCGACGGCATCCGGCTGGCCGTCGCCGACGGGAGCGGCTCGCTGCGGTGCGCGGAGGTCGTCGCCGAGGTCCACGATCCGTCGTTCCTGGCGCTGTCTCCGGACGGGTCCACGTTGTTCGCGGTCAGCGAGCAGCGCGACGGCCGTGTCCTGTCGTTCGAGGTCCGCGAGGACGGCGCGCTCCAGGAGCTCAACTCGCAGCCGACGCTCGGCGCCGACCCGTGCCACCTGAGCGTGCACCCGTCCGGCAAGTACCTGCTGACCGCGAACTACCAGTCCGGGAACCTGGTGGTGCACCCGATCGACACCGGGGGAGTGCTGCGCGAACCGTGCCACGTCGTCCAGCACAGCGGCAGCGGCCCGAACCCGAAGCGCCAGGAAGGGCCGCACGCGCACCAGGTGCTGTCCGATCCGGCCGGTGGGTACGTGCTCGCGGTGGACCTGGGTACCGATTCGGTCTACGTCTACGGGTTCGACGTGGACAGCGGGCACCTGGGGCTCGAGCACGAGGTGTCGCTGCGCGCCGGGGCCGGGCCGCGGCACCTGGCGTTCCACCCGGACGGGGAGCGCGCGTACCTGGTCAACGAGCTGGCCTCGTCGGTCACCGAGTTCGGCTACGACCCGTCGAGCGGTGCGCTGGAACCGGGGCGGACGCTCAGCGCGCTGCCGCCGGACTACGGCAAGCCGAGCCTGGCCGCCGAGGTGGTGGTGACCCCGGACGGCCGGTTCGTGCTCGCCTCCAACCGCGGGCACGACAGCATCGCGGTGTTCCAGGCCGACGCCAGCGACGGCCAGTTCCGGCTGCTCGACATCCGCCCGGCGGGGGTGGCCGGGCCCCGCCACATCGCGCTGTCCCCGGACGGCCGGGTCCTGTTCGCCGCGGGCCAGCACAGCAACGACGTCCAGGCGTTCGCGATCTCGCTGGACGGCGAGCTGTCCCCGGTCGGTGACCCCGTCGCCACTCCGGTGCCAGTTTGCGTCCTTCCGGTGCCAATCGTGGCACAACGTGCTTGACGTCTAATTTCCTCAGGTAAACGACGCTGTTGACGCGACGCTGAAGTCTGCTTGTGTCTAGGCGGGGCACATTTCTTCTTGCGATGGCACCACGATGGTGCCATGATGATGCCATGGATCTCACGACGTACGTCGACAACCTGCGCCACCAGCTCGCGGTCGCCGCCGAAGCGAGCGGGGAGGACGCCCGCGCGCTCGCCGAGCGCCTCACCGCGCCGATGGACTCGGCCGTCCGGCTCACCCTGCTGGACGCGTTGTCGGCGGCCGCCGACGAGATCACCCGGGACCTCGCCCCGGGCTCGGTCGACCTGCGGCTCCGCGGCGGAAGTCCCGATTTCGTGGTGACCCTGCCGCCGTCCGACGAGGACGCCCACGTCGAGGCGAGTTCGGAACCCGCGCCGCCGCAAGCTCCGCAGGACGGCGACGAGGGGGCGATGACGCGGATCAACCTCCGCCTGCCCGAGCACCTCAAGGTCCAGATCGAGGCGGCCGCCAACCGCGACGGCCTGTCGGCCAACGCCTGGCTCGTCCGGGCCGCGACCGCCGCGCTGGAACCGAGCAGCCGTCCCACCCGCCGCGCCCCGCGCGGTGCGCAGCGCTACACCGGCTGGGTCCGCTAACCGCCCACCGCCGGAGCTTCACCTCACCGCACATCCCCGACCAGCGGGGATGCCCATCGAACACATCAGGAGGGCACCGCCATGCCTGAATTCGACACGCCCGAACCGATCTCGGCCGCCATCGAGCTCGCGCTCGGCGACGTCCGGATCATCGCGAGCGACCGGGCCACCACGGTCGTCGAAGTGCGCCCCACCGACAGCTCCGCCAGCTTGGACGTCACCACCGCGGAGCAGGTCCGGGTCACCTGCTCGCGCGGGAACCTGCGGATCAAGGGGCCGAAGGGGTGGGCGCCGTTCAACAAGGTCGGCTCCGTGGACGTGGTCGTCGAGCTGCCCGCCGGTTCGCAGGTCCGCGCCGAATCGGCGGCCGTGGGCTTCCGCAGCGAAGGGGACCTCGGGGAGTGCCGGTTCAAGACCGCCACCGGTGACCTGCAGCTCGACCGGACCGATGCGCTGAGCCTGAGCACCGCGGCGGGCGACGTCGTCGTCGAGCACGTCGCCGGTCGCGCCGAGATCAACACCCACAGCGGCAGCGTGCGGCTCACCGAGGTCGGCGGCTCGGCTTCGATCAAGAACTCCAACGGCGCCACCTGGGTCGGGCGGATCGCCGGGGATCTCCGGGTGGTGGCGGCGAACGGGCACGTCTCCGTCGACGCCGCGGAGGCGTCCCTGGAGGTCAAGAACGCCAACGGGAACATCCGCGTCGGCGAGGTCGTCCGCGGTACCGCGTCGCTGGTGACGGCGATGGGCGACGTGGAGGTCGGCGTCCGCGAGGGCACTTCGGCCTGGCTCGACGCGCGGTCCTCCTTCGGGCGGCTGGACAACTCGCTGACCGCCGCGGACGGTCCCGCCGCACCCGACGAGAAGGTGGAGCTGCGCGTCCGCACCTCGTTCGGCGACATCGCCGTCCGCAGGTCGGGCGCGGCCTGAGTGCTCAGAGCATCCGGGTGTCGTAGCGTCCCGGCGCGTACTGCTGGAGGGCGGTGCGAAGCCGGCGGATCTCCTGGCGGCGGGTCATCCAGCCGCCAGTGGTGCCGACGGGGAAGATGCGGGCTCCGCCGTGGTGCGGGCGCATGCGGTGCCAGAGCGAGGAGCGCTGGGCCGCGCCGTCGGTGAACCACACCGCGACGGAGGCCCGCTTGCCGCTGCCCACCACGCCGACCCGCTGGACCTGGCTCCACGGGATTTCCCGATGCATGCCCAGCCGGGAGATCAGCAGTCCATCGCTGTTGACCTTCAGGCGCAGGCTGGGCAGCAGCGCCCTGGCCACCGACCAGGCGGCGCTGAGGCCCAGCAGCAGCATGCCGAGCTGGAAGATCATGAGCTTGTTGCTCGAACCGAGGCCGTGCCCCGCCAGCCGGTCCGCGGCGATCATGATCAGCACGACGACCAGCGCCGACAGCAGCGCGCGGAAGCGTCCGGCGGTGGTGAACGTCGGGCCGGGGTTGTCCCGGCGCACCTGCGGTTGGTGGGAGGTCGCCCGCGGCTGCGCCGGAACGATCTTGCCCCGCTGCGGCTCGGCCGCGTTCCGCGCCGGAGCGACCGGCGCAGGCGGTGCGGCCGGAACCGGTGCGACCGGGGCTTGCGGCGCAGGCGCGGGACCGGCCTGGGTGTAGGTGCGGGTCGCGGACTTGGGCTGCGCGGTGGGCTGCGGCGGGGGAGTGTCCGGGTGCTGCGCGCTGGCCGTCTGCAGCTGCGTGGCGTGCTGGGCGATCACGTCGGTGATCACCGGCGGGAGCCACTGGTCCCCGTGCGGGCTGGACTCGCCGATCTCGTCCAGCATCTGGCTCGGGGTCGGCCGGGCCGCCGGGTCCTTGGCCAGGCACGCGGCCAGCAGCGGTCGCAGGCCGTCCGGCACGTCGGACAGGTCCGGGTCGGTGTGCGCGACCCGGTACAGCAGGGTCGCGGTGCTCTCCTCGCCGAACGGGCCGCGACCGGTCGCGGCGAACACCAGCACCGCGCCCAGCGAGAAGACGTCGCTGGGCGGGCCGACCTCGTCGCCCAGGGTCTGCTCGGGGGAGAAGAAGCCGGGCGTGCCGAGGAACATCCCGGTCGCCGTCAGCGCGTTGCCGGTCATCGCCCGCGAGATGCCGAAGTCGATGACGCGCGGACCGTCCGGGCCGAGCAGCACGTTGGCCGGCTTCAGGTCGCGGTGCACCAGGTCGGCGCGGTGGATCGCGATCAGCGCCTCGGCCAGCCCGGCGGCCAGGCTGCGCACCGTGGCCTCCGGCAGCGGCCCGTGGTCGGACACCGCCTGGTGCAGGTTCGGGCCGGGCACGTACTCGGTGGCCAACCAGGGCTGCTCGGCGTCCGGGTCGGAGTGCACCACCGCGGCGGTCCAGAACCCGCCGACCGAGCTCGCGGCCACCGCTTCCCGGCGGAACCGCTCCCGGAACTCCGGGTCCTCGGCGAGATCGGGCCGGATGACCTTGACCGCCACGACCCGGCCGCCGCGCGAGCGGCCGAGGTAGACCCCGCCCATCGCCCCACGGCCCAACCGGGCGAGCAGCCGGTAATCGCCGACCCGGTTCGGGTCGCTGGCCAGCAACGGCTGCACGGGCTATCGGCCTCCAGTCCACGTGATCGCGCATTCGTCCCTTTCGAGCTTACGGATCCCGGCCGTCCCGGGGTTCACGAATACCCGAACTGCTGGTTCCGGCGGCTTGCCGAGCGGTGTTCGAACTGCTGTCGTGAGGTGGCTGGTAATCGAATACTTGGCTTCGTTCCAACCCTTTCTCGGGGTCGGTGTTGTGGGTATGATCCGGCGCACTGCGAGCCCGAGGAACGATCAACGCGGATCTGAGGAGGCACGCGTGACGTCCACCGACCAGCTCCGCCCCGCTGTGGCGCTGCACGGCGTGGGCAAGTCGTTCCCGGGAGTGGTGGCGGTATCGGACGTCACGCTGAGCGTTCCGCCAGGTGAGGTGCACGTTTTCGCCGGCGAGAACGGCGCGGGCAAGTCGACTTTGATGAAGCTGATCGCGCAGGTCGAACCGCCGAGCCGCGGGTACGTCGAACTGGACGGTGCGCGCGTGGAGCACCACGGTCCCGGTGCGGCGCGTCGGCTCGGCGTGTCGATGGTGCACCAGGAGTTCGCGCTGGCCCCGGACCTGTCGGTGGCGGAGAACCTGTTCATCGGCCACGAACCCGGCCGCGGCGGGTGGATCTCCCGGTCCGCCGAACGCCGCGCCGCCCGCGAACTGCTCGCCGAGGTCGGGCTCGACATCGACCCGGCACGTCGCGTCGCGCAGCTGTCCACAGCGGAGCAGCAGCGCGTCGAACTGGCGAAAGCCCTTGCGGTGCAGGCGAAAGTGCTCATCCTGGACGAGCCGACCGCGAGCCTGACCGAGGGCGAGGCCGAAGAGCTGTTCGGCATCGTCCGGGAGCTGACCGCCAAGGGCATCGCGGTCCTCTACATCTCGCACCGGCTGGACGAGATCTTCGAGATCGGCGACCGGGTCACCGTGATGCGCGACGGCGCGGTGGTGGCCACCCGACCGGTGGCGGAACTGGACGAAGCGCAGCTGGTGCAGCTCATGGTCGGCCGCGACGTGTCCAACCTCTACCCGCGCACCTACAACGAGCCCGGCGAGGTGCGGCTGCGGGTTTCCGGGCTCACCCGCGACGACGCGGTGCGCGACGTGTCCTTCGAGGTCCGCGCCGGCGAGATCGTCGGCCTGGCCGGGCTGGTCGGCGCTGGGCGGACCGAGTTGGCGCGCGCGGTGTTCGGCGCGGAACTGCCCGATGCGGGCACCATCGAGCTGGACGGCGAGCCCCTGCGCATCCGCGGCCCGGCCGACGCGATCGCCGCCGGGATCGGCTACCTGACCGAGAGCCGCAAGGCCGACGGGCTGGCCCTGCAACTGGGCGTGGACAAGAACATCACGATGGCCAAGCTGCCGATGCGCGCTGGGCTGATCGACCTGGCCGCCGAACACCGCATCGCCGAACGGGAACGCGACAGCCTGCGCATCCGGGTGCCGTGGGTGGGACGACCGGTGCGCCAGCTCTCCGGCGGCAACCAGCAGAAGGTGGTCCTGGCGCGCTGGCTGGAGACCGGCGCCGAGGTGCTGTTCTTCGACGAACCCGGCCGCGGCATGGACGTCGGCGCCAAGTCGGAGATGTTCCAGCAGATCGATTCGCTCGCGTCGCGGGGCGCGGCGGTGGTGCTCATCTCCAGCTATCTCCCGGAGTTGCTGAACATGTGCGACCGGATCCTGGTCATGCGCGGCGGCCGGATCACCGGCGAGGTCGGCCGCGCGGAGTTCTCCGAGGAACGCGTGGTCGCGCTGGCGACCGGAGCCCGCAACGTCGAGAACGGGGGCAACGATGACTGATCGCACCACCGATCCGTCCACATCGGACCGCGGCCTGCTCGGTGCGCTGGGCGACCGCATGTCCGGCGCGGTCTCGCAGGTCGCCGCGGCGGGTGCGCTGATCGTCGTGTTCGTGGTGCTGTCGATCATCGCGCCGTCGTTCCTGACCGCCGACAACCTGTTCAACCTGGGCTCGCAGACCTCGGTGAACGCGGTGATGGCGGTCGGCGTGACGCTGGTGATCATCACCGGCGGCATCGACCTGTCGGTGGGCTCGGTGGCCGCCCTGTCCGGGGTGGTCGGCGTGCTGCTGATGGCCGAGTACGGGTTCAACCCGCTGATCGGCATCCTCGGCGGTCTCGCCGTCGGCGCGGTGGCGGGCCTGGTGAACGGGCTGCTGGTGTCGGTGGTCGGGCTGCCGCCGTTCATCGCCACGCTGGGCATGCTCAGCGTCGGCCGGGGACTGGTGCTGATCGCCACCGGCGCGGTCGCGGTGTTCGGCGCGCCGGAGTCCTTCCGGCTGCTCGGGCAGGGCGTCATCAACGCGATCCCGATCCCGGTGGTGCTCATCGCGGTGGTCGCGGTGCTCGGGCACCTGGTGCTGACCCGCACCAGGCTGGGCCGCTACGCCTACGTGATGGGCTCGAACATGGAGGCCGCGCGGCTGTCCGGCGTGCCGGTGAAGCGCTACACGACCCTGGTCTACGTGCTCTCCGGTGCGCTGGCCGGGCTGGGCGGCATGATCGCGGCGTCGCGGATCAACTCCGGCCAGCCGAACTTCGGCGAGGGCCTCGAACTGGACGTCATCGCCGCGGTCGTGATCGGCGGCGCGAGCCTGTTCGGCGGTCGCGGCACGGTGCTGGGTTCGCTGATCGGAGCCTTCCTGGTGGCGGTCATCCGCAACGGCGCGGTCCAGCTCAACATCGGCACCTTCTACCAGAACGTGCTGATCGGCGTGATCATCTGGCTGGCGGTCTGGTGGGACCGCTACCAGCGGCGCAAGCTCGGCGGCGACGCCGGATGAGCGAAGGTGCACGGGCCTGCGCGCCGGGTCCTCCGCGATTTCAATGGAATTTCGAGGTCGAAATTCCATTGAAATCGCGCGGAACCCGCAGGCGATCCTGGTGACGGAGCAAGGGAGCTCGGGGATGAAGAAGGTTCTGACCGCGGCGTGCGTGCTGGTCTCGGTGGCGGCGGCCGGCTGCAGCGTCGGAGTGCGCGAGCAGACCGGCGGCGGCAACCAGCAGGGCGGGCCGATCAAGCTCGCCGTGGTGCCGAAGGCCATCGGATTCGACTTCTGGGAGAAGGTCCGGGTCGGTGCGGAGTGCGCGGGCTCCAAGCAGCCGGACGTCACCGTGCACTGGGACGGCGTGCACGCCGAGAGCGACGTCAGCGGGCAGCAGAGCCTGCTGCAGGACCTGCTGTCGCAGGGCGACGTGAAGGGCCTGGTCTACGCCGCGACCGACGCCAAGGCGCTGGCCGACGTCACCAAGTCCGCGCAGGGCCAGGGCACCACGGTGGTCAACATGGACTCCGGGACCACCCCGCAGCCGCCGGACGTCCCGGTCTACGCCACCAACAACGTCGCCGCCGCCGAGCAGGCCACCGACGTGCTGGCGCAGGAGCTCGGCGGGCGCGGCAAGGTGGCGTTCATCGAGTTCCAGCCCGGCACCAGCACCAACGAGACCCGCGCGCAGGGCTTCAAGCAGGGCATGGCCAAGCACCCGGGGCTGCAGCTGGTCGCGCAGCAGTCCAGCGACAGCGACTTCAACCGGGCGCTGCAGGTCACCCAGGACATCCTGACCGCCAACCCGGACCTCAACGGCATCTACGCGGCCAACGAGCCCAGCGTGCTCGGCGCGGCCGAAGCGGTTAGGCAGGCGGGCAAGGTCGGCCAGGTGAAGATCATCGGCTGGGACACCTCGGAAGGCGAGATCCAGGCGCTGCGCGACGGCGTGATCACCGGCCTGATCGCCCAGAACCCGTTCAAGATGGGCTACGCGGCGGTGAACGCGGCGGTGACCAAGATCCGCGGCGAGCAGAACCCGTCGCCGGACACCGACACCGGCTCGACACTCATCACCAAGCAGAACGTGGACAGCCCCGACGTCCAGAAGCTGCTCAACCCGACGTGCGAGAACCCGCCGGCCTGAGCCGGTGACCGCGGGCGGTGGTGAGCCGCCCGCGGTCGGGTCAGGCCGGCACCGCTGGGACCGGGTAGTCCGGTAGTTCGATGCCGTTGAACACCCGGGACATCTTGCGCTCCACCAGCGACTTGCGGGGGAGGTGCGGCAGCAGCCGGATCAGCTGGTGCTGCGCCCAGATGCCGAAGCGGCTGTTCGCCGAGAAGTGCTTGGCGTTGTCCGCGCCCATCTTCTGGTTCGCGGCGACGTAGTCGCGCATCTTCTCCTCGTAGGCGGTGAAGGCGGTCGCGTGGTCGCCGTCCGCTGCGGCCAGTTCGCCGGCCAGCACGTAGGCACCGACGAGGGCCAGCGTGGTTCCCTGCCCGGACAGCGGCGACGAGCAGTACGCGGCGTCGCCGAGCAGCGCCACCCGACCGGCCGACCAGCACGGCATGTGCACCTGGCTGCACGAGTCGAGGTGGAAGTCCGGCGTGCTGTCCAGCTGATCCAGCAACCACGGCACTTCCCAGCGCATGTGCTGCATGTGCTTGCGCAGCAACGCCTTCTGGCCCGCCGGGTCGCGGTGGTCGAAATCGGTGCTGCTGCCCGGGATGCTCAGCAGCGCCATCGCCTCCCGGTTGTCCCGGATGCTGCGGATCATCGCATTGCGCCCGGGTTCGGCGTAGCCGTTCATCCAGCGGTCGAGTCCGAGGCGGTTCGGCACCGTGAAGAACGCGAGCAGGAAGCCGAGATCACGCAGGTACCGCGATTCCGGGCCGAACACCAGCGAGCGCACCCCGGAGTGCAGGCCGTCCGCGCCGATCACCACGTCGAACGGCTCCGGCGGGCCGCTGGTGAAGGACGCCACCACGCCGTCGCTGGTCTGCTCGATGCCGATGATCGTCTCGTCGAACCGGTACTCGACGTCGTGCCGGGTCGCTTCGCGGTGACCGCGGGCGGTGGTGAGCCGCCCGCGGTCGGGTCAGGCCTGAGAGCTTGCAGGCGGACCGGGGGCTGTGGGCGGCCTCGTTCGACCTGATGGCGCAGGTCGACCACGTGCCCGAGATCCGGGACCAGCTGCGCCGGGGGATCCAGGCGGCGCGCACCGGCAACGTCGCGATGTTCGAGGGAGTGGACGAGGACACCGTCGACGACGAGCAGGCCAGGACCATAGGCTCGCTCTACTATGCGCTGCAGGCCGGGCTGGCGATCCAGTGGCTGGTCGACCCGGACAGCGCGCCCAGCGCCGACGACATCGTCGCCGGGCTCCGCGCGATCGCGGCCAAGGCCTCCGAAGCGGGCTGACCGGCTGGTGGACCGGTGGGGTGGAGGGGTAGAACCGACCGGTGGTCACCGCGATCCTCAACCCGCTGGTGCAGGAAGTCCTGGACCTGATCGGGATCTTCGCGTTCGCGCTCTCCGGGGCGCTGCTCGCCGTGCGCAAGCGGTTCGACATCGTCGGCATCGTGGTGCTGGCGGAGGTGACCGCGCTCGGCGGCGGCGTGTTCCGGGACCTGGTGATCGGCGCGGTGCCGCCGGTGGCCTTCACCGACCTCTCGTACTTCGGCACGCCGCTGATCGCCGCGGTGGCGGTGTTCTTCTGGCATCCGCGGCTGGCCCGGATCCGCCGGTTCGTGCTGTTCTTCGACGCGATCGGCCTGGGCGTGTTCTGCGTGGCGGGCAGCGTCAAAGCGCTCAACTACGGCATGGAGCCGTGGGCGACGATCGCGCTGGGCGCGGCGACCGCCATCGGTGGCGGAGCCATCCGCGACGTGCTGGCGGGGGAGATCCCGGCGCTGCTGCACCCGGAGAGCGAGATCTACGCGGTGCCGGCACTGCTGGGCAGCGCGATCGTCGCGCTGCTGGCGATCACCGGCACGCTGACCCCGATCACCAGCGCGATCGCCGCGCTGCTGGCGGTCGTGGTGCGCCTGCTGGCCCTGCGCTACGGCTGGCGCGCACCGCTGGCCCGCGGGTCGCTATGAGCCTTTTTCATCCTGTTCGGCCTGCGACTGCGAATAGCACGATCGGCGCCGCGCGGTGAGGGTCGCATGCGCCGGAGGCGCATAGCCCACCCTCGCAGCTTGCGCCGCTGCGGGTTCTCAGCGTTCGCCTGGCGAGGACGGCTCGACTGCCGTGTATTGGCATACATAAAGTCGGGCACCCGGAGTCCAGGCGGGCGCTGAGGTTCCGCTACCCGCACCGCCACGCAGGACGAGGATGGAAAACCCTCTATGACTGCCGCTTGAGAACGGCCAGCGCCTCGTCGGCGTGCGCCGCCATGCGGAACTCGCTGCGGATCACCGCCCGCACCCGGCTCTGCTCGTCGATGACGAAGGTGTGCCGCTTGACCGGGATCGGCCCGAACCGCCGCTTGACGCCGAACTGCCGGGCGACCGCCCCGTCGACATCGGACAGCAGCGGGAACGAGAAGCCGTGCGCGTCGGCGAACTGCCGCTGCTTGCCGACCTGGTCGGCGCTGATCCCCACCGGCTGCGCCCCGACCTCGGCGAACTCGGCGGCCAGATCCCGGAAGTGGCAGGCCTCGGCGGTGCACCCGCTGGTCATCGCCGCCGGGTAGAAGAACAGCACGACCGGTCCACCGGCCAGCAGGTCGGACAGCTTGCGCTGGTTGCCGTCTTGGTCGGGCAGCACGAAGTCGGCCACCGCATCGCCTTCTCGCATCCTGGTTCCTCCACGTGTTCGAGTTCCGGCCGGACCAGGGTATTGGCGCGCGGAACCCGGGTGTTCCGGCCTTCGGGTGGGTAGCCGGGTGTCATGCCTGAGCTGCCGGACGTCGAGGGCTTCCGCCGGGTTGCGCAGCACGTCGAGAAGCGGCAGGTGCGCAGCGTGCAGGTGTGCGATGCGCAGGTCTTGCGCGGAGTGGGCAGCGAGGCGTTCCGGAACGCGTTGCAGCGCCGGTACTTCGCCGCGCCGCAGCGGCACGGCAAGTGGGTGCTGCTGCCGACCGCCGGGGCCGCGGACTCGCCGTGGGTGCTCGCGCACTTCGGCATGACCGGCAGCTTCGAGTGGTGCGGGCACGACGTCGAGCTGCACAAGCACGATCGGGTCGTGTTCGACTTCGCCACCGGGCAGCTGCGCTACCGCGACATGCGGAAGCTGACCGGGCTGCACCTGGCGCGCGGGCAGGACGAAGTGGACGAACTGCTGGCCGAGCTCGGCCCGGACGCGCAGCAGATCGGGGCCGAGGAGTTCGCCGAGCGGCTGACCCGCACCCGGCGCGGGGTCAAAGCGGCGCTGATGGACCAGGCCGTGCTGGCCGGGCTGGGCAACATCTGCGCCGACGAGTTGTTGTGGCGGGCCAGGATTCACCCGAACCGGGCCACCACCGAGTTGAGCGGCGACGACCTCGACGGGCTGCACCGGGAGATGCGCGCGATGCTGCGCGACGCCGTGCGCGCCGGTCGGGTGCCGGACGACGCGTCCTGGCTGACCGGGCACCGCGACGAGCCCGACCCGCGGTGTCCGCGCTGTTCGACGGCGCTGCGCAAGACGCGGGTCGGCGGGCGCGGCACGCTGTGGTGCCCGGCCTGTCAACATGCGTGATGTTCGGAGCGCATGCATTCATGCACGGACAGTGCGGTAACCTGAACTTGTTTCGGGGGTCAGGGTCGGATCGGGGGGTTCGACCGCGCGGAGCCGGGAGCCGTGGGGGCTTAGGGACCGGCTCCGCGTCGCCCTCCTCGTGCCTGTCTGACGTGCTCGTTCTGCATGGCGGTGCGGGTGGCGGAACCTCAGGCGCCGCCTGGCTGCGGGATCCCGATCTCATGTATGAACCAGGCTGCGCTAGCGACGTGGTCTAGCGCACTGTTTACCGGTCGGTAACCGCTGTTTTTGACATGATCGGGCGGACGAACGCCGTGCAGCGGCAGTGCAGCCGGAAGCGGGAAGGATCGTGTGGTGACGAAGATCGAACGCCTGGGAGTCGTCGGCGGCGGGCAGATGGGCGGTGGCATCGCGGAGGTGGGTGCCCGCGCCGGTCTCGACGTGATCGTCTGCGAGGTCAGCGACGAAGCCGCCCGCGCCGGCCGCACGAGGCTGTGGAAGTCGCTGAACCGCGCGGTGCAGAGCGGCAAGCTCACCGAGGCCGAGCGCGACGCCGCGCAGGAGCGCCTGCGCTTCACCACGTCCCTGGCCGACCTCGAGGACCGCAACATGGTCATCGAGGCGATCGCCGAGGACGAGGAGCTCAAGACCAAGCTGTTCGCCGACCTGGACAAGACCGTGTCCGACCCGGACGCGATCCTGGCGTCGAACACCTCGTCCATCCCGATCGCTAAGCTGGCCGGCGCCACCAACCGCCCGCAGCAGGTGCTCGGCGTGCACTTCTTCAACCCGGTCCCGGTGCTCAAGCTCGTCGAGCTGGTGCCGTCGCTGCTGACCTCGGAGGAGACGGTCGAGCGCGCCTCGGCGTTCGCCACCGAGCAGCTGGGCAAGGAGACCATCCGGGCCAAGGACCGCTCCGGGTTCATCGTCAACGCCCTGCTGGTGCCGTACCTGCTGTCGGCGATCCGGATGGTCGAGGGCGGCTACGCCAGCGCGGAGGACGTGGACAAGGGCATGCAGCTGGGCTGCGCCCACCCGATGGGCCCGCTGCGCCTGTCCGACCTGGTCGGCCTGGACACGCTCAAGGCGATCGCGGACTCGATGTTCGAGGAGTACGGCGACCCGAACTTCGCGGCCCCGCCGCTCCTGCGCCGCATGGTCGACGCGGGTCTGAAGGGCAAGAAGACCGGCAAGGGCTTCTACGACTACAGCTGACCCAACTCCTGGAGGGGGGCCGGGGTCGAAGGCCCCCTTCTCATCGGGTGGCCAGGAGGATTCGGAGTTCTTCCACGATCCGGGCCGGGTCATCCTCCATGGGGAAGTGGCCTGCGCCGGGGATGGTCGCCAGGGTCGCGTTCGGGATGTCCTCCGCCAGGCGGTGGGCGTAGGGGAGTGGTTGCCAGCGGTCCTGTTCGCCCCAGATGATCCTGGTCGGGGTGGGCAGGGTTCTGAGGCGGGGAGCCACTTCTAGGGTCGGTGTCGAGTCGTAGTGGCGGACCTGGTGCTCGAAGAAGGACGCCCGGCCGATCCTCGTCCTGTGTGGACTCAAGTAGGCCTCGAGGGTTTCACCGGTCATGCGGTCCGGGTCGGCCACCGTCATCGCCAGCTGGCGGGTCAGCAGCGCTTCGAAGTCCTGCTGCGGCATGGCCGCGTGGTCGTCCAGGTGGTCGTGGATGATCCGCTGCCAGGTCCGCGAGGGCCAGGAGTCGTAGCTGACCGAGTCGATCAGGGCCAGGCGCTCGACGCGGTCCGGGTGCGCGGTGGTGAAGAGCTGCGCGATCGCGCCGCCGATGTCGTGGGCGATCAGGGTGCAGCGATGGATCTCCAGCTGTGCCAGCAGCTTTCCGAGGAGGTCGGCCTGGGCCGCGACCGAGGTGTCGCGGTCGACCGGGCGTTCCGAGGCGCCGTAGCCCAGCAGGTCGTAGAGCAGGACTTCGTGGCCCGCCGCTTCGAACTCCGGGAACACGTTGCGCCAGATGTGGGAGTGCGACGGCGTTCCGTGCAGGAAGACCAGCGTCTCCCCGGTGCGTCCGCGGGTGTGGCGGAGCGCCAGCCGGACGCCGTCGACGACGGTGTTGTCGGTGAGGATCATGCCGCGTCCTCGACGGTGATGACGAGCTTGCCGAAGAAGTCCTTGGCGGTGAAGGCGCGTTGGGCTTCGCGGAGCTCGTGCAGCGGGTAGGTGCCGGCCAGCAGCGGGGTCAGCTCGCCGCGCTCGACGTGGCCGATGAGCTGGGCGAAGTCCTCGTGGGTGCCGAACGACGAGCCGATCAGCTGCAGCTGGCGCAGGTAGACGGTCCGCAGGTCGGTCTCCACCAGCGGCCCCGCGATGCCGCCGGCGACGACGTAGCGCCCGAGCGGCGCGAGCATGCGCAGCAGCTGCGGGAAGGCCGGGCCCGCCACCACGTCGGCGACGACGTCGACCGGCCCGACCTGCGCGTCCAGGTCTGGTGAGTTCCGGTCCACCGCCTCGTGCGCGCCGAGCTTCAACGCGCGCTCGCGCTTCGCGCCGCTGGTCACCGCGACGACCCGGGCTCCGCGCAGCACCGCGAGCTGGATCAGCGCCGAGCCGACGCCGCCGGACGCCCCGGTGACCACCACGGTCTCCCCGCTGCCGACGTTCGCGCGGTTGAGCATGCGCATGGCGGTCGCGTACGCGGTGGGGAAGGTCGCGAGTTCGGCATCGCTGAGCGGGCTTTCGACGGCGTGCGCGTTCTCCGCCGGGACCGCGGTGTGCTCGGCGAACCCGCCGTCGCGCTCGCTGCCCAGGTACTCGGTGTCGACGAGTTCGCGCTCGCCGCCGGTGTAGAGCATCGGGTCGACGACCACCCGCTCGCCGAGGCGCGATCGGGGCACGCCCGCGCCGACCTGGTCGATGCGGCCGACCACGTCGGCGCCCTGGATGCGGGGGAACGCCAGCGGCTCGCGCCGCCAGCCCGCTGTGCCCGACGGGTCGCCCGGTGTGCCATAGGCGCCTTCGCGGGTCCAGATGTCGGTGTTGTTGATGGCGGTCGCGGCGACCCGGATCCGGACCTCGCCGGGTCCGGCCTGCGGGGCGGGCACGTCTTCGCGGTACTCGAGCTGGTCCGGGCCGCCGAAGCCGGTGAGCAGCACTGCGCGCATCAGGAACACTCTCCCATCGAGGTATACCGACCGGTGTGGTTACTACGATAGGCGCCTCGGTGCGGATGCTGTCAACCCACCGGTCGGTATAGTCGGGGCATGGCTGAAGTCGCGGAGTTGCTGGAGAAGCTGACCCCGGCCGGGCGGCGGGTGCTCGACGTCGCCGCCGAGCTGTTCTACCGCCAGGGCATCCACGCGGTCGGCGTCGAAGCCATCGCGGCCGAAGCCGGGGTGACCAAGAAGACGCTCTACGCCTGCTTCGGCTCGAAGGACCAGCTCGTCACCGCGTACCTGGTCGAACGCGACCAGCGCTGGCGGGAATGGCTGCAGAACTGGGTCACCGAGCACGCGACCGGGCCGCGCGAGGAGCTGCTGGCGGTGTTCGACGCGCTCGACGCGTGGATGAGCGGGGGCAACTTCCGGGGCTGCGGCTTCGTCAACGCGCTCGCGGAGATCCCGGACCGCGACCACCCGGGGTGGTCGGTGATCATCGGGCAGAAGCGGTGGATGCGCGACTACTTCGAGGAGCTCGCGGTGGCGGCGGACGTCGCCGAGCCGGCGGAGTTCGCGGACAGCGCCCTGCTCCTCTACGAGGGAGCGACGGTCGTGGCGTCGGCGGACGTGCCCGGTGCGGTCCGGCAAGCGCGCCGCACCGCCGAGGTTCTGCTCGCGGCCTGACGATCAGTCCACTTCGGACGCGATAGTGCCGCGCAGGGCGTCGACCGCGTGGCGGCGGTGGTCGTCGAGGAGGCGGATCAGCTCCTCGGCGCGGCGGTCCTGCGCTGCGGCGACGATGGAATCGTGCTCGTGGCGGACGCGCGCGCGGTTGGCGTCGGAGTTGTAGTAGACCGCGCGGTAGGCGTCGGTGGCGTCCCACAACGTGCGCACGACGCGCAGCAGGCGCGGCATTCCCGACGGTTCCAGCAGCGCGAAGTGGAAGCGGCGGTTGGCCGCGATCATGGCCACCAGGTCGTCGCTGTCGGCCGCTTCCTCCACGTCCCGCTGGGCGTCGGTGATCCGCGCCAGATCGGTGTCGGTGAAGCGCTCGGTGGCCACCGCGGCCGCCTCCGCCTCCAGCAGCTCCCGCATCCGGTAGACCTCCAGCAGGTCGCGCAGCGACAGCTCGGCCACCGAATAGCCCCGGTGCGGCTGGTAGACGACCTGCCCCTCGGCTTCCAGCGTCTTCAGCGCCTCGCGCAGCGGCACCCGGCTCACGCCGAGGCCCTGGGCGATCGAGTCCTGCCGGATCGGCTGGCCAGGGGAAAGCTCCCCGGACACGATGGATCTGCGCAGCTCGCCGAGGACGAACTCCTGCGTGGTGGGTGGTCGCTGCATCCCGCTTCTCCCGGTTGTTCCGCGCCCTTGACCGGCCGTCGAACAACTGTATATTGGATCCAAAATAGCGGTGACGCAAGCCACTGGTTCGCGCATCGGGGAAGGGCGGGTGCATGGAGACGTTGCCGCTGGAAGGCGTGGTCGTCGCGGACTTCAGCCGGGTACTGGCCGGTCCGTACGCGACGATGCTGCTGGCCGACCTGGGTGCCACCGTGATCAAGGTGGAGCGCCCCGGCAGCGGTGACGACACCCGGTCGTGGGGTCCACCGTGGACCGAGCACAGCTCGTCCTACTTCGAATCGGTCAACCGCGGCAAGCGCAGCATCGCGCTGGACCTCGCCGACCCGCAGGACCGGGAGACCGCGCTGGACCTCGTCCGCCGCGCCGACGTGCTGGTGGAGAACTTCAAGACCGGCTCGCTGGCCCGCCACGGCCTGGACCAGGCCAGCGCGCGGGCGATCAACCCGCGGCTGATCTACACCTCGATCTCCGGCTTCGGTAGCGCCGGCGGCGCGGACCTGCCCGGCTACGACTTCGTGGTGCAGGCGCTCGGCGGGCTGATGAGCATCACCGGTGACCCCGACGGCCCGCCGACGAAGGTCGGCGTGGCGCTGGTGGACGTGCTCACCGGCAAGGACGCCGCGCTGGGCATCATGGCCGCGCTGCGCCACCGGGAGCTCACCGGCGAGGGCCAGCACGTCGAGGTGAACCTGCTGTCCAGCCTGCTGGCATCGCTGGTCAACCAGATGAGCGGCATGCTGACCACCGGTGTCGCGCCGCAGCGGATGGGCAACCAGCACCCGAGCATCGCCCCGTACGAGACGTTGCGCTGCGAGGACGCCTTCCTGGCCGTCGCGGTCGGCAACGACGGCCAGTTCCGCAAGCTGTGCGAGGCCCTCGGGCTGATCGCGCTGCCCGACGACCCGCGGTTCGCCACGAACGCCCAGCGCGTCGCGCACCGCGCGGAACTGGTCGGCCACCTGGAGAACGTGCTCGGCGCCCGCACCGCAGCGGACTGGCAGCGCCGCTTGCAGGCTCTGGGCATCGCGTGCGGGCAGGTCAACGACCTGCCACGGGCGGTGCACTACGCCGAATCCCTGGGCCTGCGCCCGATGGTCGACCCCGGCGGCGGGGCGGCGATGCAGGTCCGGATGCCCATCGACTTCTCCGCGCACGGCAGCGCCGAAGTGACGCCGCCGCCGCTGCTCGGCGAGCACGGCAAGGAGGTCCTCGCCTGGCTGGAGGACCCCGAACGACCACTTCCCCCCATCGTCCCTAGGAGGAATTCGCAATGAGTGCCGGTGGAAAGCGCCCCGCGTTCGACCCGCGCGACCCGCTCGGGATCGACGCCGAATTCACCGCGGAACAGCTGGCGATCCGCGACAGCGTCCGCGCGCTGTGCCGCGACCACGTGCAGCCGCACGTCGCGGAGTGGTACGAGCGGGGCGAGTTCCCGCAGGCCCGCGAACTGGCCCGGGAGCTGGGCAAGCTGGGCGTGCTGGGCATGCACCTGGAGGGCTACGGCTGCGCCGGGCTGTCCGCAGTGGACTACGGCATCGCCTGCGAGGAGCTGGAGGCCTGCGACTCCGGGCTGCGCTCGCTGGTGTCGGTGCAGGGTTCGCTGGCGATGTTCGCCATCTGGCGCTGGGGTTCGGAGGAGCACAAGCAGCACTGGCTGCCGCAGATGGCCGCCGGTGAGGCGATCGGCTGCTTCGGCCTGACCGAGCCCGACCACGGTTCCGACCCGTCGTCGATGCTCACCAACGCGCGCCGCGACGGTTCCGACTGGGTGCTCAACGGCCGGAAGATGTGGATCACCAACGGCAGCATCGCCTCGGTGGCCGTGGTGTGGGCCAAGACCGACGAGGGCGTGCGGGGCTTCGTGGTCCCGACCGACACGCCGGGCTTCTCCGCGCCGGAGATCAAGCACAAGCTGTCGCTGCGCGCCTCGGTGACCAGCGAGCTGGTGCTCGACGACGTGCGGCTGCCCGCGGATGCGGTGCTGCCCGAGGTCACCGGTCTGCGCGGTCCGCTGTCCTGCCTCAACGAGGCCCGCTACGGCATCGTGTGGGGTGCGGTCGGCGCCGGTCGCAGCTGCCTGGAGGCGGCGCTGGACTACGCGACCACCCGCGAGCAGTTCGGCCGGCCGATCGGCGGATTCCAGCTCACCCAGGGCAAGCTCGCCGACATGGCGGTGCGGGTGCAGAACGGACGCCTGCTCGCCCTGCACCTCGGCAAGCTCAAGGACGCCGGGAAGCTCATCCCGCAGCAGGTCAGCTTCGGCAAGCTGGACAACGTGCGCGGCGCGATGGAGGTCGCCCGGACCGCCCGCACCATCCTCGGCGCGAACGGGATCTCCCTGGAATACCCGGTGATCCGCCACATGACCAACCTCGAGTCGGTCCTGACCTACGAGGGCACCGGTGAGATGCACGCCCTGACCATCGGCCAGGCCCTGACCGGCCTCAACGCCTTCCGCGGCTGAGCACGGGGCGGGGCGTGAGCGCGCTGCACTGAACACCGCTGCGCACTCACGCCTTCACCGCACCTGGCGCAAATTCCATTGAAATCGGACTGGCATACATAAGGCTGGGCACCCGGAGTCCAGGCGGGCGCTGAGGTTCTGCCACCCGCACCGCCACGCAAAATGAGGATGGAAGAACCTCAATGGAATTTGCGTGCTCGGGTCACCAGACGGTGAAGCCGCCGTCCACGACCATGTTGCTGCCGGTGACGAAGCTGCTGGCCTCGGCGGCCAGGAACACCGCGAGCGGGCCGATCTCGCGGGGCTCGGCGACCCGGCCCATCGGGGTCTGCGCCAGCCACTGCGCGTACCACTCGGGTTGGGTGTCCTGGACGCCCTGGAGCAGTTCCGTACCGGTGTAGCCGGGGGAGATGGAGTTGACCCGCACCCCGCGGCCGCCCCACTCGCCGGCCAGCGATTTGGTCAGCATGATGACCGCGGCCTTCGAGGTGTTGTAGTGCGCCTGCGGCTGCGGGTGGTTGGAGATCAGGCCGGACATCGAGGCGATGTTGATGATCGACCCCGATCCTTGCGCCAGCATCGCCCGGCCGACCTCGCGGCAGCACCAGAACACCGCGTCCAGGTTGAGCCCCATGGTGCGCCGCCACGAATCGTCCGAAATGGACTCCGCGGGCTCGTTGCGCACCATGCCAGCGTTGTGCACCGACACGTCGATCCGGCCGTGCTCGGCCACGATCCGGTCGACGAGCGCGGCCACCGCGGTCGAATCGGTGACGTCGACCTGCTCGAAGCCGCCCCCGACCTCCTCGGCGGCCCGCCGGCCGGTGTCCGGGTTGATCTCGGCGATCACCACGTGGGCACCCGCGGTGCGCAGGGCCTTGGCGATCTCCAGCCCGATGCCCTGCCCACCACCGGTGACCAGAGCGACCTTGTCCTGCAACGAGAACACGTCGTTCCCCATCCGTACCGCCTTCCCGAGCGTTGTCGCCTTCGCCGCGATCCTCCCGCCGCGTCCAGCCGCAGTGAACCAGCGATCGCCCACCCGGACCACCCGCACCGCAGCGCAGAACGCGTTTCAGCGGAGGAGGGGTGGGAGCACGCGATGGGTCCAGTCGGTGGCTCGTTCGTAGGAGTGGGCGAGTTGGAGGAGCGGCCATTCCGCGTGGTTGCGGCCGATCAGCTGGACGCCCATCGGCAGGCCCTCCGCGTTGCAGCCGACCGGGAGGTTGGCCACCGGGTGCCCGGACAGCGTCCACGGCGCCACCACCTCCATCCAGCGGTGGTAGGTGTCCATCGACCGGTCGCCGATCTCCTGCGGCCAGCGCTGCTCGGCGTCGAACGGGAACACCTGCGCGCTGGGCGCGAGCAGGAAGTCGTACTCGTCGAACAGGTCCGACACCGCCGCGTACCACTGTTCGCGGCCGGTGAGCGCGCGGCTGATGTCGGAGGCCTGGAGCCGGTGGTAGTTCTCGACCTCGAAGATCAGCTCCGGTTTGAGCAGCGCGCGCTTGGCCGGGTCGTCGTAGAGCTCGGCGTGGTTGCGCCCGACCGTCCACGACCGCCACAGCAGGAACGTCTCCCACGCCTGCTCGACCGGCAGCCGCTTGACCACCGGCTCGACCGAGCAGCCGATTTCGCCGAAGGCGGCGAAGGATTCGGCGCACAGGTCCAGCACTCCGGGCTCGGTGGGCAGGTGCCCGTCGAAGTCGCCGACCCAGCCGATCCGCGCGCCGTCGAAGTCGCGGTCCAGCGGTCCGGCGAACAGCTCCGGATCCTGCTCGATGCTCAGCGGTGCGCGCTCGTCGGGACCGGCCATCGTGGACAGCAGCATCGCCACGTCCCGCACCGTGCGCCCCATCGGGCCGACGACGGAGGGCGAGCTGAGGAAGCCCTCGGTCGGGATGCGCCCGAAGCTCGGCCGCAGCGACACGATGTTGTTCCAGGCGGCGGGATTGCGCAGCGAGCCCATGAAGTCGCTGCCGTCGGCGACCGGCAGCATCCGCATGGCCAGCGCGGCGGCGGCGCCTCCGCTGCTGCCGCCCGCGCTGCGCGTGGTGTCGTAGGGGTTGAGCGTCGTGCCGAACACCGGGTTGAAGGTGTGCGAGCCGAGGCCGAACTCGGGCACGTTGGTCTTGCCGATCACGATCGCGCCGGCCTCGCGCATCCGCCGCACGTGCAGCTCGTCGTCGACCGCGATCGACTCGGCGAACACCGGCGAACCCTTGGTGGTGGCCAGCCCGGCGGCATCCGAGAGGTCCTTGATCGCGACCGGGAAGCCGTGCATCCAGCCGCGGTGCTCACCGCGGGCGAGCTCTTCGTCGCGCTGCCGGGCTTCGGCCAGCACGTCCGCCTCGTCGCGGCGGGAGACGATCGCGTTCA
Source organism: Saccharopolyspora oryzae (assembly GCF_027853915.1). Taxonomy (GTDB): domain Bacteria; phylum Actinomycetota; class Actinomycetes; order Mycobacteriales; family Pseudonocardiaceae; genus Saccharopolyspora; species Saccharopolyspora oryzae. Next base: position 44,822 of record NZ_JAQGLA010000008.1, on the reverse strand, counting down.
CCGCCGGGTTGAACCGGTCGATGTGGGCGAGGTAGGTCTGCATCACCTCGACGCAGCTGACCTCGCGCCGGGAGATCAGCCAGGACAGCTCCACCGCGTCCAGCAGCACCAGGCCGGGGATCTTCGAAGCGGGCAGTCCGGAACCGGGCGCTACCGACACGCTGTTTCCTCCTGTGTCCGATCAACCCCACGACCTTCGCGTTCGTCGAGGCCGCACGTCAACCGCCTTCTCGACGGCAGGGGCAGAGGCGTGCATCACGTTAGCGTTGCTAAAAGCCATTCGGGTTTCCAGGCTGGAGTGATCGGGGACACCGCTCGACGTCGAGGAGGGCCGGGATGACCGCAGTGGCAGCGCAGCGGACGGTGGGGACCGTGCGAGTGCTGTCGTCGGTCGCCGCGGTGGTCACCGTCGGGGTGTTCCCGGTGTTCCTCGTCGGTGGGCTCGGCGTGCAGCTGCAGCGCGAGTTCGGCTTCGGCGCGGCGATGCTCGGAGTCGGCGCGGCGGGCTTCTTCGGCGTCGCGGCGATCTCGTCGCGGACGATGGGCTGGCTGGTCGAGCGGATCGGCGCCCGGCTGGGCATGCGGATCGGGGCCCTGGGCAGCTCGCTGTGCCTGTTCGGGATCGCCGCCGCGCCCAGCTCGTGGTGGCTGCTGGGGCTGCTGTGGGTGGGCGGCCTGCCGAACTCCCTGGCACAACCCGCCTCGAACCTGCTCATCGCGCAAGGAATTCCGGTCAACCGGCGCGGCATGGGCTTCGGCGTCAAGCAGTCCTCGATCCCGGCGGCCACGCTGCTGGCCGGGGTCGCGGTGCCCGCGGTGGCGCTGACCATCGGCTGGCGCTGGGTCTTCGTGATCGCCGGGGCGATCGGCCTCATCGCCGCGGTCGCGGTGCCCCGGCTGCCGGAGGCCGAGCGGTCGAGGTCCGGACGCGCCGGGCGGAGCGGCAAGGGCGCGAGCCGGAGTGCTCTCGTGCTGCTGGCGATCTCCGGCGGTCTCGGTTCGGCGGCGGCCAACGCGCTCGGCGCGTTCGTCACCACCACGGCGGTCGAGGTCGGTTTCAGCCCGTCGGCGGCCGGACTGGTGCTGTCGCTGGGATCGGCGACCGGGCTGGTGATCCGGCTGTGCGCGGGCGTGGTCGCCGACCGCTGGAACCCGAACCTGGTGCGGGTCATCTCCGGGATGCTGCTGATCGGTTCGATCGGGTTCGCGCTGATGGCGGTGGACTCGCCGGTCGTGTTCCTGCTCGGGGTGTCGATCGGGTTCGGCGCCGGCTGGGCCTGGCCGGGGCTGCTGAACTTCGCGGTCGCCAAGATCGCCCCGGATCGCGTGGCCAGCGCGACCTCGTTCACCCAGACCGGCGTCTACCTCGGTGGCAGCTCGGGACCGCTGCTGTTCGGCGTCTTCGCCGAGCACGCGGGACTGGCCGGGGCCTGGCTGGCGGCGGGCGGGGCGGCGATCATCGCAGGTGTCCTGCTGCTGTTCATCCGCCGTTGATGGACTGGACCGGGATGCCGGTGTCGCCGGACTTGCGGGCCACCCCGCCGTAGAGCAGGTGGTACCGGTTGGTCGCGGAAGTCGGCTGACCGGGGTCGGGGCGCCAGTCGGCCAGGTAGGTCGCGCCGGGCGGCAGGACCTCGAAGTCGCCGAACAGCTTGTCGATCCAGCTCGTCTCCCGCGGGTGCAGCGGATCGGAGGTCTCGGCGTAGAAGTCGGTCAGCGTGCGCGCCGCGTCCGGGGCGCGGGTGCCGGTCAGGTGCGAGACCACCAGGTAGCTGCCCGGTACGAGGGCGTCGCGGTAGGCCTCCACCAGGCCGAGCGGGTCGTCGGAGTCGGGGACGAAGTGCAGCACCGAGGTCATCAGCAGCCCGACCGGCTCGTTCAGGTCGAGCAGGTCCTGGGTCTCCGGGGCGAGCAGGACCGATGCGGGGTCGCGGCAGTCGGCCCGCAGGATGTCCGCGCGCGGCTCGCCGGCCAGCAGCGGTTTGCTGTGCGCGACGGTCAGCGGCTCGTTGTCCACGTACAGGACCCGGAAGTCGCGGGTGCGCCGGCACGCCACCTCGTGCAGGTGCCCGATGGTGGGAGTGCCGGAACCGAGGTCGAGGAACTGGCGCACCCCGCGGGCGAGGAGGAACTCCACGGTGCGGCGCAGGAACGCCCGGTTCTCCTGGTAGACGGCCCCGATGCCCGGCAGCTCCTGCTCGATGCGCTCGGCGAAACTGCGTTCGACGCCGAAGTTGTGGCCCCCGCCCAGGAAGGCGTCGTAGATCCGGGCAGCGGCGGGCCGGGTGATGTCCATCTGCCGCGCCGGCGGAGTGCGCGTGTCGACCATGGTTCCCCCTTCTCCGCTGGAATCGTACAGTAGTCATCGGGTAACACAGAGTGTTCGTGATCTGCTCGCGCGCCGCTCTTGCCGATGGTCGTGCGCGCATATCACGATGAGTGGCTCGCAATTGGTGCATTCCCATGGAGGTGCTCGTGACCGACGTCCGCGCGGTGGTGTCGACAGGCAAGGGCAGGCCTGTCGAGGTGGTGACCATCGACGTCCCGGATCCCGGACCCGGCGAAGCGGTGGTGAAGGTGCAGGCCTGCGGGGTGTGCCACACGGATCTGCACTACCGCGAAGGCGGTATCAGCGACGAGTTCCCGTTCCTGCTCGGCCACGAGGCGGCCGGGATCGTCGAGGCTGTCGGCGAGGGCGTCGAGGACGTGCAGCCCGGCGATTTCGTGGTCCTCAACTGGCGCGCGGTGTGCGGCGTGTGCCGGGCGTGCAAGCGCGGTCGGCCGCAGTACTGCTTCGACACCCACAACGCCAGCCGGCCGATGACGCTCGACGGCACCCCGCTCTCGCCCGCCCTGGGCATCGGCGCCTTCGCGGAGAAGACCCTGGTGCACGCCAAGCAGTGCACCAAAGTGGACCCGACGGCGCGGCCTGCGGTGGCGGGGCTGCTCGGTTGCGGCGTGATGGCCGGGATCGGCGCGGCGGTCAACACCGGTGGCGCCGGGCCGGGCGACTCGGTGGCCGTGATCGGTTGCGGTGGTGTCGGCGACGGTGCGATCGCGGGCGCGAACCTGGCCGGGGCGCGCCGGATCATCGCGGTGGACACCGACCCGAAGAAGCTGGAGTGGGCGCGGCAGTTCGGCGCCACGCACGTGGTCAACGCCGCCGAGACCGACTCCGTCGCGGCGATCCAGGAGCTCACCGGCGGGTTCGGCGCGGACCTGGTGATCGACGCGGTCGGCCGGCCGGAGACCTTCAAGCAGGCCTTCTACGCTCGGGACCTCGCGGGCACGGTGGTGCTGGTGGGCGTGCCGACCCCGGAGATGACGCTCGAACTGCCGCTGCTGGACGTCTTCGGCCGGGGCGGTGCGGTGAAGTCCAGCTGGTACGGCGACTGCCTGCCGGAGCGCGACTTCCCGACGCTGGTGGAGATGTACCAGCAGGGCCGGTTGCCGCTGGAGAAGTTCGTCAGCGAGGAGATCCCGCTGGACGGCGTGGAGGAGGCCTTCGCGAAGATGGCCCGCGGCGAGGTGCTGCGCTCGGTGGTGGTCTTCTGATGGCCGTGCGCATCGACCACGCCACCACCTCGGGCACGTTCTCGCTGGACGGTCAGACCTTCGACGTCGACAACAACGCCTGGGTGGTCGGCGACGACGCCGAGTGCGTGGTCATCGACGCCCCGCACGACGTCGAGGCCATCCGCGCGCTGGTCGGCGACCGCGAGGTGAAGGCCGTGCTGTGCACGCACGCCCACGACGACCACGTGCGCAAGGCGCCGGAGCTGGCCGCGGCGGTCGGCGCCCCGATCTGGCTGCACCCCGACGACATGGTGCTGTGGAACCTCACGCACCCCGACCGCGAACCGGACGGCGAGCTGGCCGACGGCCAGGTGGTCGAGGTCGGCGGGATCGGCCTGCGGGTGCTGCACACGCCCGGCCACGCGCCGGGCGCGGTGTGCCTTTACTCGCCGGAGCTGGGCGTGGTGTTCACCGGGGACACGCTGTTCGCCGGTGGCCCCGGCGCGACCGGCCGGTCCTATTCGGACTTCGGCACCATCACCGAGTCCATCCGGGACAGGTTGCTGCCGTTGCCCGAGGACACCGAAGTGCGTCCCGGGCACGGCGACAGCACGACGATCGGTGCGGTGCGGACGCAGTTCGACGAGTGGGTCAAGCGCGGCTACTGATCGTGCCCGCACGGTCAGCGGGTAGGTTCTCGGTACCACTTTCGGCGGATGAAGCTGCGCGGTGCAGTGCGGATGATCTTGCCGGTGAGCGGTGTCAGGACTGCTCACGGCTGGTATCGCGAGCCTATCCGCGCACCGTGTGAGGCAGGTCCGATGGTCGATCATGCGCTGGGCCGCACTGCTGCGGCGACTTCGCGAACGGGGTTGTGGGCCTGGCTCGTCGAGCACCGCGCGGTGCTCGGCGACATCGCGTTCGTGCTGGTGCTGGCGGTCGCGCACGGCTTCGACCTGTCCATCGGCGAGCACCCGCCGTGGATGGACTGGTGGTGGCCGATGGTGGTGAGCGTGCCGGCCACCGCGATGCTGGTGCTGCGGCGGCGGATGCCGTGGACGGTGCTGCTCGTGGTGCTGGCGGTGACCGTCGCGCTCACCCTGCTCAAGCTCTACATCGGTGGCCTGAACCTGGCGATCCTCGTCGCGATCTACTCGGTCTGCGTGCGCGGCTCGCTGGTGGTGGCGGTGGTGGTCGGGTTGATCGCGATGGTCTACCCGGTCACCGAGATGGTCGTCTACGAGATGACCCCGGTGGAGAGCTTCCTGCGGATCACCGGCGGGGTGGTCAACCTGGTGATGGTCATCGGCTGGGCGCTGGCGATGCAGGTCGGGCGGCGGCGCGCGGCGCAGCTGGAGCAGACCCTGGCGATGCTCGACGACGCGCGCGACCAGCTGGCCAGGGACGCGGCGGCGGTGGAACGGGCCCGCATCGCGCGGGAGTTCCACGACATCGTCTCGCACAACCTGTCGGTGGTGGCACTGCGCGCGGGCGTTGCGCGGGCGCTCATCGACCGCGACCGGGAACACGCGCGGCAGACGTTGCAGGAGCTGGAGCAGAGCTCGCGCGGTGCGCTGGGGGAGATGCGGCACCTGCTCAACGCCCTCCGGGACCGCAACTCCGCGGGGCAGGACCCGATGGACTGGCAGCCGATGCCGGGGCTCGACGGGGTGGACGCGCTGATCGACTCGGTGCGCGGCGGACAGGTCGAGTGGCGGTTCGACCGGCGCGGGCAGGTCCGCGAGCTCGGCTCCGGGGTCGAGGTGACCGCCTACCGGATCGTGCAGGAGGCCATGACCAACGTGCTCAAGCACGCCGGCTCCGGGCGGGCGCGGGTGGTGCTGGACTACGGCCCGAGCGCGTTGCGCATCGAGGTGACCAATCTGGTCGGCGCGGGGGAGGTACCACCGGTGTCCCATCTTTCGGGACATGGGCTGATCGGTCTGCGGGAACGCGTTGCGCTGCTGGGCGGAACCTTGACCGCGCATCCGATTTTGAACGGATTTCACCTTGAAGCCGTGCTACCGTGCGGCGAAAATTCGGACCTGGCCTGACTCGGAAGTCGGGCCGGCCCGGACCGAGGAGGCCCCGCGTGGAAACTGAGGACACGACTGTCCTGGTGGTCGACGACCAGGCGATGATCCGCGCGGGACTCGTGGCGCTGCTGTCCAACGAACCCGGCCTGAGGGTGCTGGCCGAAGCAGCGGACGGGGACGCGGCGTTGGCCGCGGTGCGGCGCCGCCGCCCCGACGTGGTGCTGCTGGACGTGCGGATGCCCGGCAAGGACGGCATCCGGGCCGCCGCCGACATCATCGCCGAGACCGGCGGGGAAACCGCCGTGATCATGCTGACCGTGCACGACCTCGACGAATACGTCTACGCGGCGCTGCGCGCCGGGGCCAGCGGATTCCTGCTCAAGGACGCCACCCCGGAAGACCTGGTCAGAGCGGTGCGCACGGTCGCGGCCGGAGAAGCGCTGCTGGCGCCACGGGTCACCAAGCGGCTGCTGCAGCGGTTCGCCGCGCTCGGCGTCCGCGACGCGCGCAGCGAGCTCAGCGCGCTGACCGAGCGGGAGCTGGACGTGCTGCTCGAGGTGGCCAGGGGCGGGTCCAACGCCGAGATCGCGCGCAACCTCGGACTCGCGGAGCTGACCGTCAAGTCGCACCTGTACCACGTGATGCAGAAGCTGCACCTCAGCTCGCGCACCCAGCTGGTGATCACGGCCTACGAAACCGGTTTGGTCTGCCCCGGCCAGGACAACAGGGACCTCCGCCAGGCCTCGGCCTGAGTACCTGTCTGAAGCTCTCGTTTTGGGTGGCGGTGCGGGTAGCGGAACCTCAGCGCCCGCCTGGTCTCCGGGTGCCCGACTTTATGTATGCCAATACACGGCAGTCGGGCCGTCCTCGCCAGGCGAACGCTGAGAACCCGCGGCGGTGCCAGCGCCGAGGGTGGGTTAAACGCCTCCGGCGTTTCAAGACAAAGATCAAGAACCAGGATCAAAACAGGATCTGACGCACCCGCGCCCCGGCGACGGCGGAGCGGTCTAATGGGGACATGAGTTCTGCGTTGCGAGTCGGTCTTGTCGGGTATGGCGTCGGGGGTGCGGTTTTCCACGCGCCGCTGATCGAGGCGCATCCGTCGTTGCGGTTGTCCGCCGTGGTCACGGCGAATCCCGAGCGGCAGCAGCAGGTGCGTGCCGAGCACCCGGATGCCGCTGTCGTCGACGACATGGACTCCTTGCTGGCCGGGGATCTGGACCTGGTCGTCGTGGCCAGTCCGAACCGGACTCACGTCGAGCTGGCCACCGCGGCGCTGGACGCCGGGCTGCCGGTGGTGGTCGACAAGCCGTTCACCCCGACCGCGGTGGAGGGGCGGAAGCTGATCGAGCACGCCCAGGCCAAGGGGCAGCTGCTGACGGTCTTCCAGAACCGCCGGTGGGACAACGACGTGCGCACCGTGGCCAAGCTGCTCGGCGACGGCGAGCTGGGCCGGGTGCACCGCTTCGAATCGCGGTTCGAGCGCTGGTCGCCGACCCCGAAGCCGACCTGGCGCGACTCCGGCGGCGCGGAGGACGTCGCGGGCCTCCTCTACGACCTGGGCAGCCACCTGATCGACCAGGCCCTGCAGCTGTTCGGGCCGGTCGCGGCGGTGTACGCCGAGCTCGACCGCCGCCGCGAAGGCGTGCAGGCCGACGACGACTCCTACGTGGCGCTGACCCACACCAACGGGGTCCGCTCCCACCTGTGGATGAGCAAGCTGGCGGCGCAGTCGGGCCCGCGCTTCCGAGTGCTCGGCGACCGCGCGGCGTTCACCAAGCACGGGCTCGACCCGCAGGAGGCGGAGCTGCGCGCGGGGCGCCTGCCGGTGGACGGCACCTGGGGCCGCGAGCCGGAGGAGAACTGGGGAGTGCTGGGCGTCGGCGACGACGTCCGCCGCGTCCCCAGCGAACCGGGCGACTACCTGGCGTTCTACGACGGGGTCGTCAGCGCGCTGCGCGACGGCACACCGCCGCCGGTCGACCCGGCCGACGCCGTGGCGGCCCTGGACATCATCTCCGCTGCTCGCCGCTCGGCCGCCGAGATCACCGTCGAGCGGTTGCTCTAGCGCCCGGCGGCACGAGTTGCGATCCGGCTCCGGCCCCCCACGCTGAATGGCGGGGCGCCGAAGGTGAGGAGCCGCGGATGAGCGAGACCAGCATCGAGGCCGGTACCGCCGCGTGGAGCACCACTCCGGCCGTGACCGAGCACCTCGAGCGGCCGGAGCTGGACAGCCTGCAGCTGTGGTGGCGGGCCGCCAACTACCTCTCCGCCGGGCAGATCTACCTGATGGACAACCCGCTGCTGCGGGAGCCGCTGCGGCCCGAGCACGTCAAACCCCGGCTGCTCGGGCACTGGGGCACCACGCCGGGGCTGAACTTCGTCTACGCGCACCTCAACCGGGCGATCCGGCAGCGCGACCTGGACATGATGTACGTGATCGGTCCGGGACACGGCGGGCCCGGGCTGGTCGCGGCGGCGTGGCTGGAAGGCACCTACAGCGCGGTCTACCCCGACGTCGCGCAGGACCACGACGGCCTGCGCCGGCTGGTCACCCAGTTCTCCTTCCCCGGCGGGATCCCCAGCCACGTCGCGCCGGAGACCCCGGGGTCGATCCACGAGGGCGGTGAGCTGGGCTACTCGCTGTCGCACGCCTTCGGCGCGGCCTTCGACAACCCTGATCTGATCGTGGCGTGCGTGGTCGGCGACGGCGAGGCCGAGACCGGTCCGCTGGCCACCAGCTGGCACGCCAACAAGTTCCTGGACCCGGCCACCGACGGCGCGGTGCTGCCGATCCTGCACCTCAACGGCTACAAGATCGCCAGTCCGGCAGTGCTGGCGCGCATTCCCGACGACGAGCTGCTGGGGCTGCTGCGCGGCTACGGCTACGAGCCCTACCTGGTGTCCGGATCGGTGCCGGAGCCGATGCACCACCTGTTCGCCGCGACGCTGGACCGGTGCCTGGACGAGATCCGCTCGATCCACCGCCGAGCCCGCCGCGACGGCTGGGTGCAGCGACCGCGGTGGCCGATGATCGTGCTGCGCACCCCGAAGGGCTGGACCGGACCCTCCACTGTGGATGGAATGCAGGTGGAGGGGACGTGGCGCTCGCACCAGGTCCCGATCCCCGATCCGCGCGGCAACCCGGAACACCTGCGCCAGCTCGAGAACTGGCTGCGCAGCTACGAACCGGCCGCGCTGTTCGACGCCGACGGCGCTCCGGTGCAGCGCGTCAAGGACCACAGCCCGACCGGTCACCGCCGGATGAGCGCCAACCCGCACGCCAACGGCGGACGCCTGCTGCGGGCACTGCGGCTGCCGGACTTCCGGGACTACGCGGTGACCGTCGAAGAACCCGGGGCGACCACCGGCGAGGCGACCAAGGTGCTCGGCCGGTTCCTGCGCGACGTGCTGCGCCGCAACGCCGAGGAGCGCAACTTCCGGGTGTTCGCGCCGGACGAGAACAACTCCAACCGGCTCAACGCGGTCCTCGAAGCCACCTCCCGCGCCTGGTGCGCTGAGACTGAACCGGACGACGAGGCGCTGGCCCCCGACGGCCGGCTGATGGAAGTCCTGTCCGAGCACACCTGCCAGGGCTGGCTGGAGGGCTACCTGCTCACCGGGCGGCACGGGTTCTTCTCCTGCTACGAGGCGTTCGCGCACATCGTGGACTCGATGGTCAACCAGCACGCCAAGTGGCTGAAGGTGAGCAACCGGCTCGCCTGGCGGTCGCCGATCGCCTCGCTGAACTACCTGCTCACCTCGCACGTGTGGCGGCAGGACCACAACGGCTTCTCCCACCAGGACCCCGGGTTCATCGACCACGTGGTGAACAAGAAGGCCGAGGTGGTGCGGGTCTACCTGCCGCCGGACGCCAACACCCTGCTGTCGGTGCTCGACCACTGCTTGCGCAGCCGCGACTACATCAACGTGGTGGTGGCCGGCAAGCAGCCCGCACCGCAGTACCTTGACGTCGAGGCGGCGGTGGTGCACTGCACCAAGGGCATCGGGATCTGGGACTGGGCCAGCAACGACCAGGACGGCGAACCGGACGTGGTGCTGGCCTGCGCCGGGGACGTGCCGACGATGGAGGTGCTGGCCGCCGTCGAACTGCTCCGCGGCCACTTCCCGGACCTGCGGGTGCGGGTGGTCAACGTGGTGGACCTGATGCGGCTGGAGCACGAGCGGGAGCACCCGCACGGCCTGTCCGACGCCAAGTTCGACAGCCTGTTCACCCGGGACCGGCCGGTGATCTTCAACTACCACGGCTACCCGTGGCTGATCCACCGGCTGACCTACCGGCGCCGCAACCACGACAACTTCCACGTGCGCGGCTACAAGGAGGAGGGCACCACGACCACGCCCTTCGACATGTGCGTGCTCAACCAGATCGACCGCTTCAACCTGGCCATCGACGTGATCGACCGGGTGCCGAGGCTGGGGCCGAGCGCGGCGTACGCGCGGGAGGCGTTGCAGGCCAAGCTGATCGAGCACCGGCACTACATCTCGGTGCACGGCGAGGACATGCCGGAGATCCGGGACTGGGAGTGGTCGGCGCGGTGAGGGTGCTGACCGTCAACGCCGGGTCCAGCAGTCTGAAGCTGGTGCTGCTGGACGGCGACGAGGTGGTGGCCCACGAGCACCTGGAGCGCTGGGAGGGCGAGGCGGAACCGATCCGCCGGTTCCTGGACGACCACGGGGCCGACGCCATCGGGCACCGCGTCGTGCACGGCGGTACCCGGATCGTCGAGGCGGCGGTGGTCGACGACGACGTGTTCGACTACCTCTCGTCGCTGACCGAACTCGCGCCGCTGCACCAGCCGCGAGCTCTGGGCGGGCTGCGCGCTGCTCGTGCGATCGCGCCGGACACGCCGTCGGTGGCGTGCGTGGACACCGCCTTCCACGCCGGGCTCCCCGCGGCGGCGGCGACCTACGCGCTGCCCCGCTCGTGGAACCGAATGTGGTCCTTGCGCCGCTACGGGTTCCACGGCCTTTCGCACTCCTACGCCGCGGTGCGCGGCGCTGAACTGGTCGGATTGCCCCCCGGACAGGGCAGAGTGCTGTGCTGCCACCTCGGTGCGGGTGCATCGATGGCTGCGGTGCGCGACGGGCGCTGCGCGGACACCACGATGGGTTTCACGCCGGAAGAAGGCCTGGTCATGAACACCCGAAGCGGCACCATCGATCCCGGGCTGATCGGCTACCTGATCAACACCAAGGGTTTCGTGCCGCAAGAGCTGTTCGACGTGCTGGCGAAGCACTCCGGGCTGGCAGGCCTGTCCGGGACCTCGGGCGATCTGCGCGAGGTGCTGGCGGCGCGCTCCGGCGGGGACGAAGACGCGTCGGTGGCCTTCGACGTCTACCGGCGCAGCTTGGTGCGGCACGCTGGAGCGATGGTCGCGGTGCTCGGCGGCCTGGACCTGCTGGTGTTCACCGGGGGGATCGGCGAGCACCAGCCGCCGGTGCGGGCCGCGGTGTGCGAAGCGCTGTCCTTCGCAGGCGTGGCGCTGGATCCGCAGCGCAACGAGGCCGCTTCGGCCGATGCGGACATCACCGGGATCGGAGCGCCCGTCCGCACCGCAGTCGTCCAGGCCCGCGAAGACCTCGAAATCGCCCGCCAAACACGAGCCGCGGTGGGGAGCTGATCAACCGCTGACGCGGGAGGCCGAGTTCCAGAGGACGCATTCGTCGCAGTAGCCGCCGCCTGCTCGCCACCACTGGCAGCAGGTCGTTCGGCGGGGCCACGGGTTGCGGGTGGGGGTGATGTCGAGCAGGTGTTCGCGACCGGTGGCGGCGAGCAGTTCGCGGGCTGTCGCGATGGCGTCGCCGGGCATTCCCGCGCGCTGCAACCGCCAGAGCACCGTGCCCACCGAACCAACCGGATTCCCCCAGTACTCGTGGCTTTCCGGGCACGGGCCGCCGAGCGCGTGCAGGGCCTCGGTCAACGGCTCGAAGGCCTCGGCGAGGTCCCGCCACCACTCCTGCGGCGTGCGCCCGGCCTCCGCACCCGACGGGCGCAGCGCGGAAAGGCGTCCTTCGGCGGTGACGGCGACGTGCAGGTCGCGCAGCGAGGGAACGGCCGCGCCGAGGTAGTGCTCCGGCACCGTCGCGCAGCAGGCGAGCCAGCCGAACCGGAACGCCACCAGCACGATTCCGGCCCGCTGATGCCGGAATCCGCCGCGTTCCTGCCATTCCGCTGCGCAACGCGACAACCACGGACCCGCGGGATCGCAGAACTCCGCCCAAGGCACCGTCGGCAGGCTCGACGACGGCACGGTCCGCGGCCTGGGCAGCAACCGATCGCACTCCCGCAACCGGCCGCTCAGCACAGCCGGGGAACACGCCGAAGCGCTCATGCCTGCGATGCCTTCCCGTCGATGTGCGGAGTGCAGCCTACCTCGATTTCGCGGTGGTCTTCCAGGACACTATGGACGGACGAGAATTCGCCGGATCGGACTAGTCGGAGAGCGGTGTCGGTGCTGGTCACCGCCCTGATCGTGACATGAACCCGGTGCGTTTGCGCTGGTAATTCGCCACCCCGCGAAATTTCGTACCGCCGTTCGGTTCAACTCGGCGGTTACCTGTTGTCAACAATGTTCGCGTTGACACCTGCGACTGGCGCGGCCTAGCGTCTCTGCGCAACGCATCCCCCGAATGGGCGATGCACGCGAGGGAGGCGTGAGCCGATGCGCAAGAACGAAATCTCCCGACGACAGATGCTCCGCACCGGTGGCGCGGCCGCGTTGGCCTTGCCGGTGGCCGGTTTCCTCGCCGGTTGCAGCTTCACCCAGCCAGGCACGGGACAGCCCGCCGGATCCACATTGGACCAGATCAAGAAGCAGGGCTTCGCCCAGATAGCCATCGCCAACGAACCGCCCTACACGAAGATCGAACCGGACGGCACGGTCACCGGTGCCGAGCCCGATGTGGTCGCCGCCGTGCTCAAGCGGATGGGCATCCCGGAGGTCCAGGGCGTGGTGACGCCGTACGAGTCGATGATCCCCGGGCTCAAGGCGAACCGGTGGGACATCATCGCCGCCGGGCTGTTCATGAAGCAGTCGCGCTGCAGCCAGCTCCGCTACTCCGAACCGCAGCTGGTCTCCACCGAGTCCTTCGCGGTGCCCGCGGGCAACCCGAAGAAGCTGACCAGCGTCGCGGCGGTGAAAGCCGATCCGGCGGTGAAGGTCGCGGTGCTGCCCGGCGGTTTCGAGGACGGCGCGCTCAAGACGCAGAACGTGCCCGCCGGGCAGATCGTCAACATCCCGGACGGCCGCAGCGGAATCGAGGCGGTGCAGGCCGGTCGGGCCGACGCGTTCTTCCTGCCGACCCTGTCGCTGGAGTCGCTGAAGACCGACGGCATCGAGATCACCCCCGCGATCGATGACGTGCAGCAGACGGGTTCGGGAGCCGGCTTCCGGATGGAGGACCAGGACCTGGTGAACGCCTACGACGAACAGCTGCGCGCGCTGAAGGCGAGCCCGGAGTTCGACCAGATCCTCTCGAAGTGGGGATTCTCCGCCGACGCGTCGAGAAAGGTCACTCGCGACCAGCTCTGCTCGGTGGCGGGCTGACGGAGTTCTGAGGCGATGTCGCAGATTCTGCCGTACTTGCCGCTGCTGCTCGAAGGCCTGCTGATCACGTTGGCGCTGACCGCGGCCGGGATGGTGTTCACCGTCCTGGTCGCGTTCGCCGCCGGGTTGTGCCGGATGTCGCGGCGGCGCTGGGTGCGCTTGCCCGCCGGGGTGTTCGTCGAGGTGTTCCGCGGGACGTCGATGCTGGTGCAGCTGTTCTGGCTGTTCTACGCGCTGCCGTTCTTCGGGGTGCAGCTCGTGCCGTTCGCCGCGGCCGTGCTGGCGCTCGGGCTCAACGAGGGTGCCTACGGGGCGGAGATCGTGCGCGGCGCGATCAACGCCCTGCCCCGCGGCCAGCGGGAAGGTGCGGTCGCGCTGAGCCTGACGCCCTACCAGCGGATGCGGTTCGTGATCCTGCCGCAGGCGATTCCGGCGATGATCCCGCCGTTCGGCAACGTCTTCGTCGACCTGCTGAAGAACACCTCGCTGGTGTCGCTGGTGACCGTGGCGGACCTGACCTTCCGGGCCCAGTGGGTGCGCTCGACCACCGGGGCCACGGCGGCGGTGTTCGGCACCATCCTGGTGCTCTACTTCCTGGTCGCGTACCTGCTCTCGCTGGGTTCGGACTGGCTGGAACGCCGGTTCGACGTAGCCCGACCTGAGGCGCGGGATTCCTTGCTGCGCCGGATGTTCCGATCTGGGGAGATGGTTCGCTCATGATCTGGGACTGGGATTTCGCGTTGCGGATCGTCCCGTCCCTTTTGGACGGTCTGCTGGTGACCGTGCAGATCACCTTGCTCGGCATGGCGATCGCGCTCGTGCTGGGCTTGGTCCTGGCCGTGGTGCGGTATTCGAAGGTGCCGGTGCTCGGGCGGATCTTCGGGTTCTTCGTGCTGTTCGTGCGGGGCACGCCGCTGCTGGTGCAGGCGTACTTCGCCTTCTACGTGCTGCCGACGGTGGGGGTGAAGTTCTCGCCGCTGATCACCGGGATCATCGTCATCGGCATCAACTACAGCGCCTACACCGCTGAGGTGTACCGCGCCGGGATCCAGTGCGTGCCGGCGGGGCAGTGGGAAGCGGGCACCGCGCTGAGCCTGTCCGGCTGGCAGCGGTGGCGGTTCGTGGTGCTGCCGCAGGCGATCCGCGACGTCGTTCCGGCGCTGGGCAACTACCTGGTGCAGATGTTCAAGGATTCGGCGATCCTGGCCGCCATCACGGTTTTCGAACTGCTCAACCACGCGACCGCGATCGGTTCCAGCAGCTACCGCTACCTGGAGCCGCTGACCATCGCGGGACTTCTCTTCCTGGCGGTCAGCCTCCCGGCCGCGAAGCTGATCAAACGATTGGAGCTGCGCCTTGCCCATCCGAGATGAGGACGTCCAGCCGATGATCTCGTTCTCCGGAGTGGGGAAGTCCTTCGGCGACAACCAGGTGCTGCGCGAGCTCGACCTCGGCGTCGCGGCGGGGGAGAAGGTCTCCATCATCGGGCCCAGCGGATCCGGGAAGACCACCATCCTGCGGCTGCTCATGACGTTGGAGGAACCGGACACCGGTCTGGTCGCGGTCGACGGCGAGCCGCTGTGGGACCGCCGCGGAGGTGCGGTGGTCGACGCCAAGCGGCAAGCGGCCGTCCGCCGCAAGATCGGGATGGTGTTCCAGCACTTCAACCTGTTCCCGCACATGACCGTGCTGAACAACGTGATGCTGTCGCCGGTCCGGGTGCTCGGCATGAGCCGGGATGAGGCCGAGCAGCGCGCGGTCGAGCTGCTGCAGCTGGTCGGCCTGGAAAAACACCTCGGGCACAAGCCGGGGCAGCTCTCCGGCGGTCAGCAGCAGCGCGTCGCGATCGCCCGCGCGCTGGCGATGCGGCCGAAGGTGATGCTCTTCGACGAGGTCACCTCCGCGCTGGACCCGGAGCTGATCGGCGAGGTTCTGAACGTGATCCGCGACCTCGCGCGCACCACGGCCATGACGATGCTGCTGGTGACCCACGAGATGCGCTTCGCCGAGGAGATCTCGGACCGGGTCCTGATGTTCGACGGCGGCCAGATCGTCGAATCCGGTCCGCCCTCGACGATCTTCCAGAACCCCCAGCACGACCGCACCCAGCGCTTCCTCAAGGCGGTCCTCGAACGCAAGTGACCTGCGTCTGCGGCGACGGATCTGGTGGGCCTGGTTGAACAGGTGGGCTGCGCCGAGCCGACCTAGGCTGGGGCGGTGCCTTCGGCTGTCAACCTGTTGAAGCGCTTGCTGCTCGGTCGGCCGTTGCGCAGCGACCGGGTAGCGGAGACGCTGCTGCCGAAGCGGCTGGCGCTGCCGATCTTCGCCAGCGATGCGCTGTCCTCGGTCACCTACGCCACGCAGGAGATCCTGCTGATCCTGTCCATCGGCGGGATCGCGCTGCTGCACCTGACGCCGTGGGTGGCGCTGGCCGTGGTGGTGCTGCTCGCGGTGGTCGTCGCTTCCTACCGGCAGGTGGTGCACGCCTACCCCAGCGGCGGCGGCTCCTACGAGGTCGTGGTGCGCAACCTCGGCCGCGACCCGAGCCTGGTGGTGGCCGCGGCGCTGATGGTCGACTACGTGATGACGGTGGCGGTGTCGGTCGCCGCCGGGGTCGACAACGTCGTGTCGGCGGTGCCGCAGCTCTACCCGCACCGGGTGTGGCTGGCGGTCGGCGTGCTGGTGCTGCTCATGGCGATGAACCTCCGCGGCGCGCGCGAATCGGGACGGGCCTTCGCGGTGCCCACCTACCTGTTCGTCGTCGCGCTCGGACTGACCATCGTGGTCGGGTTGGTCCAGCTCGCCGCGGGGAACCCGCCGGTCGCGGAGAGCGCGGGCTGGACGATCCGGCCGGAGGAGGTGGACATCACCGGCGTCGCCTTCGTGTTCCTGCTGCTGCGGGCGTTCGCCTCCGGCTGCACCGCGCTGACCGGCGTGGAAGCCATCTCCAACGGGGTGCCCGCGTTCCAGCGGCCGAAGGCGGCCAACGCGGGCCGGACCCTGGTGATCATGGGCATCCTGGCGATCTTCCTGTTCAGCGGGGTGACCGCGCTGTCGATGATCGCCCAGGTGCGGGTCGCCGAAGACCCGTGCGACCTGATCGGCTTCCCCACCGACTGCCACAGCACCGGCCAGCGCACCGTCATCGCGCAGGTGGCGGCAGCGGTGTTCGGCTCGGGCAGCGTGCTGTTCTACGTCGTGCAGGCCGGTGCCGCGCTGATCCTGCTGCTGGCCGCCAACACCGCGTTCAACGGCTTCCCCACGCTGGCGTCGCTGCTGGCCCAGCGCCGCTACCTGCCGCGCCAGCTGCACACCCGCGGTGACCGGCTGGCCCACTCCAACGGCATCGTCCTGCTCGGGCTGGTCGCGATCGCGCTCATCGCCGCGTTCGAAGGCTCGGTGACGGCGCTGATCCAGCTCTACATCATCGGGGTGTTCACCTCGTTCACGCTGAGCCAGATCGGCATGGTCAAGCACTGGAACACCGCGCTGGCCGACGCCGACCGGGCCGAGCGCCACCGCATCCACGGCAACCGGCTGATCAACGCCGTCGGCGCGGTGCTGACCGCTACGGTGCTGGTGGTGGTGCTGGCGACCAAGTTCACCCACGGCGCCTACCTCGTCGTGATCGCGATCCCGGTGCTGTTCGCACTGATGCGCGGCATCCACCGCTACTACGGCGACGTGCGCCGGGAACTAGAGCCGGAACCGGGCGACGTCGCCCTGCCCAGCCGGGTGCACTCGGTCGTGCTGGTGTCGACGCTGCACAAGCCGACGCTGCGCGCGCTGGCGTTCGCCCGCGCCAACCGGCCGGACACGCTGACCGCGCTCACCGTGAACGTCGACGAGGTGGACACCGAGGTGCTGCGCCGGGAATGGGACCGGCAGGGCATCGAGACCCCGCTGAAGGTCGTGGAGTCGCCGTACCGGGAGATCACCCGGCCGGTCATCGACTACATCAAGCGCATCCGCCGCGCCGGGCCCCGCGACCTGGTGTGCGTCTACATCCCGGAGTACGTGGCCGGGCGCTGGTGGGAGAACCTGCTGCACAACCAGAGCTCGCTGCGCCTGACCTGGCGGCTGCGGTTCGAGCCGGGCGTGCTGGTGGTCAGCGTGCCGTGGCAGCTGGACTCCAGCCACCGGCGGCAGGTCGACCGCGCCGATCGCGCGCCCGGTCACGCCCGCCGCGGCATCACCCCGCCGGACTGAGCTCGCTGAGCAGGCGGTAGGAGTCGAGCCGGTCGGCCGGATCGTGGGCGGTGGTGGTGACCAGGACTTCGTCCGCGCCGGTGCGCGCGACCAGTTCCGCCAACCCGGCGGCGACCTCGTCCGGGGTGCCGAACAGGTGACCCCGCAGGGCGCGCTCGAACTGGGCGCGCTGGCGGTCGGACATCTCCCGGGCCAGGACCTGCTCCGGGGACTCCAGCGGCGGGAACTCGCCGTGCGTGCGGGAGTAGGCCGTCGCCCACGCCTCGGGGACGAGCAGCCGCTCCGCCCGCTCGGTGCTGCCGGCGACGGCGATCGACCGGGCGAGGACCACGTACGGCTCGCTGGCCTGCGCCGATGGCCGGAAGTCCGCTCGGTACTGCTCGATCGTGCGGATCATCCGGTCGTCCCCGTGCGCGGCGGCGATCACCAGCGGCAACCCGAACTCCGCTGCGGTGCTCGCGCCGGAACCGGTGGCGAGCAGGAACACCGGCAGATCCAGGCCTTCGGCCGGGACCGCGTGCACGCCGGCGCTCTGCCGGCCGTCCAGGTAGGTCAGCAGTTCCGCGAGCTGCTCGCCGAACCGGTCCGCATCTTCCTTGCCCCGCCCCAGAGCGCGCCGGATGCCGTCGGTGAAGCCGACCGAACGGCCCAGACCGACGTCGATGCGGTCCGGGAACAGCGAGCCGAGCACGCCGAACTGCTCGGCCACCACGAGCGGCTGGTGGTTGGGCAGCATGACACCACCAGTTCCGGCCCGGATCCGGCTGGTCGCGGCGGCGACGGCTGCCGCCAGCACGGTGGGCGCGGCCCCGGCGACACCGGGCACGCTGTGGTGCTCGGCCACCCAGAACCGGTGGTAGCCGAGGTCCTCGACCTGCTGGGCGAAGCGGACGGTGTCCCGCAACGCCTGCTGCGGGCTCAGCCCCCGCCCGACGTGCGAGCGGTCCAGCACGGAAAGACGCAAGCTCACACCGTGGTCAACGCGCACCGGGCGCCGGGATTCCACCGGCGGGGATGACCCGGGCCACAGGGCGCGACTACGGGGCGCTGGGGATCAGGATCCAGAGGAACAGGTAGAACAGGACCTGCGGGCCAGGCAGGACGCAGGAGACCACGAAAGCCAGGCGGACCAGGCCGACGCTCCAACCGAACCGGTGGGCGATCCCGCGGCACACACCGGCGATCATGCGACCGTCGCGAGGACGTTCCAAGCTGCTCATGCCCACAGCCTGCGACCCGCCCGGACATCGCGCACGTCGGGCCGGCGTGGCACGTTGACCTGGTGGAGTTCGAGCAGGTCGCCCGTGAGCTGTGCACCGCCGACCCGGCCGGGTTCATCCCCGCGCGGGACCGGGAAGCCGCTGCGGCAAAGGAGCGCGGCGACGAAGAGCTCGCGGCTGCGCTCAAGAAGCTGCGCAAGCCCACTGCTGCCGCGTGGGCGGTGAACCTGCTGGCGGTCCGCGAGCCTGACGCGCTGTCGGTCCTGCTGGAGCTGGGGGAGCGGTTGCGGTCGGCTCAGCGCGAGCTGCGGGGCGACGACATCCGGGGCTTGGCCGGTGAGCGGGCCCGCGTTCTGCGGGAGCTGACCGACCTCGCGGCTGCCCTCGCGACGGAGGGCGGGCACCCGCTGACCGAACCGACCCGTCAGCAGGTGGAGCAGACTCTCACCGCTGCGCTCTCCGATCCGGTTGCCGGGCGCGAGGTTCAAGCCGGGACGCTGTCGAAACCCCTGGAGTACAGCGGGTTCGGGCTCGATGAGCTCGCTGTTGCTGCGATGCGGCGCAATGCGAAGGCGGAACCCGCGGAGAAAGCACGCAGTGGGAAGGCGCGGGTTGCCGAGCTCCGGGAGGAACTCCGGCGTAGCGAAGCGCAGCTCGGCGAAGCCGCTGACGCGTTGGAGACCGCTGAGCGCGCGGAGCGCGAAGCAGAGGAGCGGTGCGAGGAGCTCCGCGACGAGATCGAGGAGCTGCGGGAGCAGCTCGCGCAGCGCCGGGACGCGCTGGAGCGGGCGGAGGGCGAGCAGCGCGAGCTCCGACGCGGCGCGAAAGCTGCACGGCAGCGCCGGGAGCGCGCGCAGCGCGAGCGGGACGCGGTAGCGGAGCGGCTGCGGAGCGCGGAAGCGCCGTGAGGCGCGGTGCGTCATCCGCGGAGCGGATGGCGGGTATGCGAAAAGTGCGCTTCACCGGGGTGTGACGGCTGCTTATGGTCAAGCGCCGGAATCCGGCGGGCGATCTCCGCGGCTCGGTCGGGTCCGGGCACGTTGGCCCTACTAGGACACCGCCGTCCGGGGGAACCGAATGAAGCCACCGCAGAGCATCCGCCGGATGCGCGTCCTGCTGCTCGTGATGTTGCTGCTCATCGGCATCGTCAACTACATCGACCGGAGCACGCTGGCCATCGCCAACCACAGCGTCCAGGACGAGTTCGGCATCGGCCCCACCGAGATGGGGCTGCTGCTGTCGGTCTTCTCCTGGGCCTACGCCTTCGCCCAGCTGCCCGCGGGCGGGTTGCTCGACCGGTTCGGGCCGCGGAAGGTGCTCGGCGGCGGACTGCTGCTGTGGTCGATCGCGCAGGCCTTCTGCGGGCTCGCAGCGAACTTCAAGCAGATGCTGTTCGGACGCTTGTTCCTGGGGATCGGTGAAGCACCGGCGTTCCCCGGTGGCGCCAAGGTCGTCGCCGACTGGTTCCCGCGCGAATCGCGCGGACTGCCGATCGGGCTGTTCAACACCGCTTCGACGCTGGCCCCGGCCATCGCGCCGCCGCTGCTGACCTGGCTGATGCTCAGCTACGGGTGGCGCACGATGTTCGTGGTCGCGGGCGTCGCCGGGATCGTGCTGGCGCTGATCTGGTTCGTCGTCTACCGGGACCGCAAGCAGTTGCTGGACGACCCCGAACCCGCCCCGGAACCGGTGTCGCTGCGCGAATGGCTCGGCCTGCTGCGGCACCGCAGCACCTGGGGCATGATGATCGGCTTCTCCGGCGTCATCTACTCCATCTACCTCTACCTGACCTGGCTCCCGGCCTACCTGGAAGGCGAGCGCGGGCTGAGCGTGGCCGACACCGGCATGGCGCTCATCGTGCCCTACCTGGCCGGAACGCTGGGCATGCTCTCCGGTGGCGGCGTCGGCGATCTGCTGGTGCGGCGCGGGGTTTCGACCATGATCGCCCGCAAGGTGCCGATCTGCGCCGGATTGCTGCTCGGCGGGCTGTGCACCATCCCGGTGGCGCTCACCCCGAGCACCACGCTCGCGCTGGTGTGCATCTCCGCCTCGCAGTTCTTCATGAACAACGCCAGCGCCGGTGCCTGGTCGCTGGCCACCACCGTCGGCGCCGAGCGGATCACCGCGTCGCTGGGCAGCCTGCAGAACTTCGGCGGCTACTTCGGCGGTGCGTTCGCCCCGCTGATCACCGGGATCATCGTCGACGAGACCGGATCCTTCGTGCTCGCGCTGCTGGCGGCCAGCGGGATCGCCATCGTCGCAGCGCTCAGCTACGCGTTCCTGGTCGGCAAACCCGTCGGCATGCCCGAGGCCGAACCGGTCCGATGACCGGAACTGTCCACATCAGACACCCGTGGTGAGGGGACGCGCATGGTCGAAGCGAACCGGACCGATCCGGCGAAGGCCTTCCCGGACAAGCACATCCCGCGGCCGCAGGTTCGCGACCTGCCGGAACCGCCGGTCAAGCAGTGGCGGCTGATCGGCCCCGGCATCGTCGCCGCCGGCGTGGGGCTGGCCAGCGGTGAGTTCATCCTCTTCCCGTACATCACCTCGCAGGTCGGGCTGACCTTCGTGTGGGCTGCGCTGCTCGGCCTGCTCACCCAGTACTTCCTGAACATGGAGATCGAGCGCTACACCCTGGCCACCGGGGAAACCGCGGTCACCGGGTTCAGCCGGTTGTGGAAGCACTGGGGCCTGGTGTTCGCGGTGATGGCCTACTTCGCGAACCTGTGGCCGGCCTGGGCGACCAGCTCGGCGACCCTGTTCACCTACGCCTTCGGCGGCGACGTCGCAGTGGTGTCGGTGGTGATCCTCGTCGTCGTGGCGCTGATCCTCACCCTGGCCCCCGCCGTCTACACCGCGCTGGAACGGGCGCAGATGGTCAAGGTGGCCGCGATCTTGCTGCTCATCGTGATCGGCTCGGTGTCCGTCATCGGCGCCAGCGCTTGGAGCGCGGTGCCCTCGATCGTCACCGAACCGCGTTTCCCGGCCGAGGAACTGGGCTTCGCCGTGCTGATGGGCGCGCTGGCCTTCGCCGGTGCCGGTGGCGGCCAGAACCTGGTGCAGAGCAACTGGATCCGGGACAAGGGCTTCGGCATGGGCCGCTACGTGCCCAAGATCGTCTCGCCGCTGACCGGGGAGACCGAAGCGCGCGGCCAGGCCGGGTTCATCTTCCCGGCCACCGAGGAGAACCTGGGCCGCTGGCGGGCGTGGTGGCGCTTCGCCAACAAGGAGCAGGCGTGGACCTTCGTGGCCATCACGTTCCTGTCCATCATGTTCATGTCGCTGCTGGCGTACGCGACCGTCTTCGGCTCCGGCGAGGTGTCCAACGACGTGTCGTTCCTGCGCGTCGAGGGCGAGGCGATGATGGCCGCGGCCGGCGGCTGGTTCGGCTACTTCTTCTGGATCGTGGGCGCGTTCTCGCTGTTCGCCGCGGCGCTGGGCATCGTCGACTACACCAGCCGGCTGGCCGCCGACGTGCTGAAGACGACCTACTTCCCGAAGGTCTCGGAGAGCCTGCTCTACGCGGTGCTGGTGTGGGGTCTGGTGCTGATCGGCATCGTGGTGGTCCTCGCCGGGCTCGGCCAGCCGCTGCTGCTGGCGACGATCGCGGCCTGCACCGGCGGGACGATGATGTTCATCTACTCCGGTCTGCTGATCGCGATCAACCGCAAGATGCTGCCCGGCCCGATCCGCATCCGCGGCTACCGGATGGCGGCGCTGATCTGGTCGATCCTGCTGTTCGGCGTGCTCGCGGTGCTGACCGCGCACCAGCAGCTGGACAAGTTGTTCGGCTGACCGAGATCATCTGTCGGGTGCGGCGGACCGGACAGGTGGTGGCATGGACGACGCGGGGTGGTCGCGGTGAAGGCGGCGGAGGCGTACCGCTTCCGCCTGGACTGGTTCATCAGCTTCGTCTCCGTGGTGGAGCACGGCGGGTTCTCGGCCGCGGCGCACGCCCTGTACCGGTCGCAGTCGAGGATCAGCACCCACGTCGCCGAACTGGAACGAGCGCTGGGCGTGCGGTTGTTCGACCGCGCCTGCACCCCGGTCGAGCTCACCGCCGAAGGCCGCGAGCTGCTGCCGCACGCCCGCGGCATGCTGCAGCACCTCCAGGCGGCCAGCGACAACGCGTCGCGCGCCGCGCAGCGGGTGTGCGGGAAGGTGCGCCTGGGCGCGTACCCCAGCGCGGCGGCGCACCTGTTCCCGTTCCTGCTGGAGCAGAGCGCGCTGCGGTACCCCGGTGTCGAGCTGGTGCTGTGGGAGGGCACGACGCTGGAACTGGAGGCGGCACTGCTCTCCGGCGACGTCGATCTCGCCGTCCGCCCGGTGCTGCCCGCGCCGACCAGCGACGCGTTCACCTGCCGAACGCTCTGGCAGGAACCGCTGGTGGCGGTCGTGCCCGACGAGGAGGCCCCGGCAGGCCCGCTGCGGTTGGCGGAGCTGGCCTGCCGGCAACTGATCACGGTGGGGGACAACACCGGCCGCGGCAACGACAACGTCGAGACGGCGATGGCCTTCGAGCAGGCCGGTCTGGTGCCCGACGTCGTGTTCCGCACCAACCAACCGCAGACCCTGATCGCCCTGGCGCGCCGGGGAATCGCGGTCGGCGTGACCAACGCCCTGGCGATGCTGATGGCGAACACCGAAGGCGTCCACGTCGTCCCGATCGCCGACGCCGTTCGGGGACGTGAAGTCGCTTTGTGGTGGCGGACCGACAGAACCCCCACCCGGGCCAAGGAAGCGGTGCACGCGCTCCTCGCCGAGGCACCGCTCCCGGCGTTCGGATCCTGAGGGACTGACCCGCACCGACGTGGGAAGCCTCCGGCCGCGTGGGTCGGAGGCTCCGTGGGCCGGGGGTGCGAATGCTCCACGTGCCAGCGCGGAGCGCCCGGTCCGCAGCTTCAGCGTAACTCTCCCGCCGGCTTTCCCCAGCCTCCGCCACCTGGGGTTTCGATGCGGATCCGGTCTCCTCGGCGCAGCGGCCAGGTGCCCTTCGCCGGGAGTTCCTGCTCAGCGCCGTCGGCGCGGACGAGGACGTTGCGGCCCACCTCGCCAGGCAGGCCGCCCCGGGCGCCCGGAGGCGCGTGGCTGCGGCGCTCGGACTGGATCGTCAGGGTGCAGTCGGCCAGGGCCTCGATCTCGCGCACGAGGCCTTCGCCACCGGGGTGGTGCCCAGCGCCGCCCGAGGACGGGCGCAACTCGTAGCGCCAGACCCGCAGCGGGTAGCCGAGCTCCACCGCCTCGGCCGGGGTGTTCTGCGTGTTGGTCATGCCGGTGTGCACCCCGGACATGCCGGCCCGGTCGGGGGTTCCGCCCTCACCGCCGCCGAGCGTCTCGTAGTAGCTGAACGCCGGTTCGCTACCGCCGATGAGCAGGTTGTTCATCGTTCCCTGGCCCGCTGCCGGCACGCGGTCGGGGATCGCCTGGGCGAACGCGCCGAGCAGGACGTCCACGATGCGCTGGCTGGTCTCGACGTTGCCCGCCGCAGTCGGCGCCGGGAACACGGGGTTGACCACGGTGCCCTCGGGCGCGGTCACGCGCAACGCCCGGTAGCACCCGGCGTTGGGCGGTGCGTCGGGATCGGTGAGCATCCGCAGGACGAACATCGACGCCGACAGCGTCACCGCGAACACCGCGTTGCAGTTCACCGGGATCTGGTCGGCGGTGCCGTCGAAGTCGATCGCCACCTCGTCGCCGGTGACGGTCACCGCCGCCCGGATCGGCACGCCGTCGCCGATCTCCAGCACGTCCTCGTTGCGGTAGCAGCCGTCGGGGATCTCGCGGATCGCCGCCCGCACCCGGCGGTCGGAGTAGTCGCACACCGCCGACATAGCCGCGCGCAGCCGCTCCGAGCCCATCCGCTCGGCGAGTTCGCGCATCCGCACCGCGCCGACGTGGTTGGCGGCGAACTGGGCGCGCAGGTCACCGCGCCGTTCACCGGGAGTGCGGGAATTGGCCGCGATCAGCCGGACCACGTCCTCGCGCTCGCCGTCGGCGTCGGCGATGCGCACCGGTGGGATCCGCACGCCCTCCATCGCGATCTCGGTGGCCGACGCTGGCATCGAACCCGGCGCCGCCCCGCCGACGTCGGCGTGGTGCGCGCGGTTGGCCACGTAACCCAGCAACCGGTCGCCGTCACCGACCGCGGCGACGATCGTCAGGTCCGGCAGGTGGGTCCCGCCCAGGTACGGGTCGTTGACGCACACCTGCGCACCCGGCTCGAGCCGACCGCAGGTGTCCAGCACCGCGCGGACGCTGGCGGGCATCGCGCCCAGGTGCACCGGGATGTGCTCGGCCTGCGCCACCATCTCGCCGTCGGCGTCGAACACCGCGGCCGAGCAGTCCGCGCGCTCCTTGATGTTGGGGGAGTAGGCGGCGCGGCGCAGGGCCACGCCCATCTCGTCGGCGACCCCGGCCAGCGCGTGCCGGAACACCTCGAGTTCCACCGCGGACAGTTCGGTCATGTCAACCGCACCACCAGGTTCTCCGCGTCGTCCACGAACGCCACCTCGCCATCGTCGAGCAGCGTCGTGGTGTCGGGCTGTTCGACCAGCGCCGGGCCGGTGATCTCGTCGCCCGGGTGCAGGCCGGCGCGCGGGACGACGTGGGCGCGCACCGTCCGGTCGCCGATGCCGATCTCGCGGTCCGGCTTGGTCTCCGGGCTGCCCTGGTCCCAGTTCCCCGGTGGGGCGGCGAGCACCGGTTCGCCCCGGGCGACGACGCGCAGCGTCACCACCTCGACCGGCTCGTCCCGCATCTCGTAGCCGTAGGCCTCGCGGTGCGCGGTGTGCAGCAGCTCAGCGGTCCCGGTTTCGCCGGTCACGTCGACCCGCAGCTCGTGCGACTGGCCCGCGTAGCGCATGTCAGCCACTTTGGACAGTTCGATGTTCGTTGCCACCCCTTGCTTTTCGAGCTCGCGGCGCGCTTCGTCGGCCAGTTCGTCCCAGAGCTCCGACAGGTCGTCCCCGGCGCTGGACAACACGGTTCGAGAGGCCTCGAACCGGGGCGGGGCCAGCAGCAGGCCGAGCGCGCTGAGCACGCCTGGCGCCGGGGGCACCACGACCGCCGGGCAGCCGAGCTCGCGTGCGAGCGCGGTCGCGTGCAGCGGGCCTGCGCCGCCGTAAGCGACCAGGGCCAACCCGGACGGGTCGACGCCGCGTTCGGTGCTGACCCGGCGCAGCGCGCGCGCCATCGTCGCCCGGACCACGGCGAGCACGCCCCCAGCGGACTCCGGCAGCCCGGACAACGCGCGGTCCGCTGCGTCGGCGTCCAAGCGCAATCCACCGCCGAGCTCGCGGGCCGGGTCCAGGTGGCCCAGCGCGCAGTGCGCATCGGTCACGGTCGGTTCCTGCCCACCTGCTCCGTAGCAGGCGGGTCCGGGGTCCGCGCCCGCCGAACGCGGCCCGACCCGCAATGCGCCACCGGTGTCCACCCAGGCGATCGAGCCACCTCCGGCCCCCACCGTGTGGATCCCGACAGCGGGGGTGCGGAACGGCAGACCGGCGATCTCCGAAGAGGTCGAGACCTCGGGGTGCCCGTCGCGGATCAGGCAGACGTCGGTCGAGGTGCCGCCCATGTCGAAGGCGATCGCGTCGTCGAACCCGGCCGAACGCGCCACCGCCCCGGCCGCCACCACACCGGCCGCCGGTCCGGACAGCAGGGTGTGCACGGGAGCGGTGGCGGCGAAGGCCACGCCGGCGGTGCCGCCGCTGGAGGTCATCACGGTGATGGTCGGATCCGGCAAGCGGGTTTCCAGGTTGGACAAGTACCGGTGCATCACCGGCTCGATCGCCGCGTTGAGCACGCAGGTGGACGCCCGCTCGAACTCCCGGAATTCCGGCAGCAGCGCGCTGGAACGGGTGATCGGCACACCCAGCTCGCCCAGCGCGGTGCACAACCGCCGCTCGTGGTCGTCGCACGCGTAGGAGAACAGCAGGCTCACCGCGATCGCCTCGGGCTCCAGCCGACGCACTGCGTCCACCGCGCGCTCGATCTCGTCGTCGGTCAGGGCGATGATCGGCTCGCCGTCCGGCCCCATCCGCTCCTCGACCGTGACCACCAGCTCCCGCGGGATGAGCGGCTCGGGCTTGGTCACCGACAGGTCGTAGAGCGCGGGCCGGTTCTGCCGGGCGATCTGCAGCACGTCGGTGAAACCTGCGGTGGTGACGAACGCGGTGCGCGCGATCTTGCGCTCCAGCACGGCATTGGTCGCCGTGGTGCTGCCGTGCGGAAGCAGGCGGAGGGCGCCGTCCGGCAAGCTTTCCGCCACGCCTCGCTGGACCCCTTCGGCGGGATCGGACGGGGTGGTGGGCACCTTCACGGCCTTCGGCCGGTGGCCGGGGGCGTGCAGGACGACGTCGGTGAACGTGCCTCCGACGTCCACCCCGGCACACGCCTCGACCTCGTCCGGCATCGCGTCACCCGCCCGACAACCCCGGACCCCAGCCGTCTCCCGGTCCGGGCGCATACCTGAAGTCCACCGGTTCGCGGACGGCGGCGCAATTTCAGCGCCTGCTCCCGATCTGGTGCTGCGGCGCTGATCAGGGGGTGCGTGCCAGGGCATCCAGCAGCAGTCGCAGGGTGCGGCTGGGATTGTCCTTGCGGTACAGCAGCTTCACCTCGGTGTGGATCGGTGGTGCCAACCGCACGATGCGCGTGCCCCGGACCGGTGCGCTCTCGGCGTGCCACCGGTCGGTGAACGCGCACCCGAGCCCCGCGCCGACCATCTGCTCCCAGGCCAGGCGCTCGTCGGTCTCGCACACCACGCGCGGTCGGAGCCCGAGCGAGGTGAACCAGAGGTCGAGCTGGCTGCGCCGGTGGCCGTTCGCGGGCAGGATCAGCGACAGCTCGGCCAGACCCGCGTGGGGGAGTTCGGCGGGGACCGGCATTCCGCTCGGGCACAGCAGCACGATCTCGCGACTGCCCAGCGCTACGCTGCCCAACCCGTCGTCGACCGGGTCCGACGCGGACAGCTCGACGATCCCGGCCATGGCCTGCCCGTTCCGCACCACGGCGGCGACTTCGGCCGGTCCGTCGCGCCGCTCCAGCGACACCGTTGCGTTCGGGCACTGCTCGGTCAGCACGCGCAGCAGCCGTGGTGCCGTCCCGGCGCCGAGGGTCGGGGTGGCCGCCAGGACGAGCTCCCGCCGTTCGCCCAACGACAGGATGTCGGTGATGTGGCCGGAGATCGCCCGGGCGTGGGCGACGACCGCCAGTCCTTCCTGCGTCGGGTGCAACCGTCGCCCGTTGGAGGCCAGCAGCGGCGTGCCCACCTCCCGTTCCAGCGCGCGCACCGCACGCCCGAGCGCCGGTTGGGAGACGTGCAGCGCACGGGCGGCAGCCGTCATCGTGCCGTGGTCGACGACGGCGATGAGGTAGTGCAGCTGTTGGAGGTTCATGTCCGGAAGGCATGTAAGCAAGCCGAACCGGACTTGGACAAGTGCTTGGTTGTTTCGGTGCCATGGGAACTCCCGATTCCGGCGAGGAGGAGTGGATCGATGAGACGGAGTTCCCGATGGTGGGCGGCCTCGACGGCCGCGCTCGCGTGCGTGCTCGCGTTGCCCGGGGTGAGCCCGGCGCAGGAGCCGCTGGACATCCTGCTGACCAACGACGACGGCTACGACGCGCCCACGCTCTCGGCGTTGAAGCAGGCGCTGAGCGCGGCCGGGCACCGGGTGACCGTGGTGGCCCCGTGCGACGACCAGAGCGGCAGCGGCACCGAGCTCTCCTCGAAGTACGCGCGCGGGGAACCGACGCAGGAGAACACCATCACGGCGAAGCAGGTGGCCCCGGACACCTGGGCGGTGTGCGGCTCGCCCGGGGATTCGGTGTCGTTCGGGGTGCAGAACGTCTTCGCCGGCGACCCACCGGACGTCGTGGTGTCCGGCGTGAACCCGGGGCAGAACACCGGCGCGGTCGCCGCCCACTCCGGCACGGTCGGCGCCACCAACGTCAGCGGTGAGCTGTCCATCCCCGCCATCGCGATCAGCGTCGAGATCGACGTCAGCACCGATCCGCCGCAGCTCGGCCCGGTGCCCGCTGCCGCCGAGTACGCAACCCGCGTGCTCGACCAGCTGCGCAGCACCTCCAACGGCGGACCGCTGCTCCCGGAGCACACCACGCTCAACATCAACTACCCGGTGGCGCCCGAGGTCAAGGGCACGAAGGTGACCGCGACCGGCCGGTCGGCGTTCGTCCGGCCGCGCTACGAGCGCACCGATCTGTGCCCCGACTGCTACGTGATCCAGCCAGTGTTCGACACCTCGCCGGATCCGGTGCGCGACTCCGACAACAACGCGCTGGCAGCGGACTACGTCTCCGTCACCCCGCTCGACGGCGACTGGACCGCCTCCAGCGGTGTTCTGGCGTCGATGCGGCAGCGGCTCGGATCCCTGCGCTGAGAGAGCTCGTCGTGGGTGTGCGAGCGCGCTTGCACACCCACTGGCGGGGAACAAATGCTCTAGCTCCGCGATGACCCGCGAGCGAGCCTGGACTTGGACGGACACCTACAGATGTGAGTTCGAGGGGAAGCGACCAAATGGCGCACGCCTTGTTCGCCGCGCACCTGCCCGCCGGCAACAAGAACCGGGACAAGTCCCGGAGCCGGCACCGGTCACGCAGCCGGGGCAGCCGCATGACGGCCCGCACGCACCGCAGCCTGTGAAAGGGGGAAACGGTCATGGTCAAGGGATTGTTCGTCGCACACGTTCCCGCTGCCACCAACCACCGGCACCGCAGCCACAGCGGCCGGGACCACCACCGCGGTCGGCGGCGGACGTCGCTGAAGCACCACGGCAGGACGGACTTCTTCCCGATGGGTCGCTGATCCACTGACCGGCGGCGGTGCCCATCGGACACCGCCGCCCACCACGTCTCATGAGTCTCATCGTTTCGCTGCTGGCCCGGCTGCGGGCCTTGCTGACCGTTCCCGGAGCGGAGACCGAGGTCCTCGTCGAGCAGGCACCAGCTGTCGGCGTGCGGGAGATCTTCCGGAGGTTCTGGCCCTACGCCCGCCCCTACCGGCGCTGGTGGGCGTTCGTGGTGCTGCTCGTCCTGATCGGACCGCTGCTGGACACCGCGACGATCTGGATGTTCAAGATCCTCGTCGACGACGTCCTGGTGCCCCGCGACTTCGGGCTGTTCTTCGCCCTCGGCGCCGCCTACCTGGGGATCACGGTGCTGGCCGGCATCGTCGGCTTCACCGACGAGTACCTCTCCACCTGGGTCGCCGAGCGCTTCCTGCTCGACCTGCGCACCGACCTGTTCGGACACCTGCACGGGCTGTCCATCGGATTCCTGGACCGCCGCAAGGTCGGGGACACGCTGTCCCGGCTCACCGGCGACGTCAGCGCCATCGAGAACCTGGTGCTGTCCGGGACGGTCCAGGCGCTGTCCTACCTGTTCAAGATCGTGCTGTTCACCGGTGCGCTGTTCGTGCTGAGCTGGCGGCTCGCGGTGGTCTCGCTGATCGCGGTCCCGGCGTTCTGGCTGACCGCGCGGTACTTCTCCCGCCGGATCAAGGCCGCGTCGCGGGAGAAGCGGCGGCGCAGCGGGACGATCGGCGCAGTCGCCGAAGAAAGCCTGAGCAACGCGGCGCTGGTCAAGGCCTACGGCCGCGAGCGCGCCGAAACCGAGAGGTTCCACCGGGAGAACCTGGGCAGCTTCGCCGCCGAGATGGTCGCCACCCGGCTGCACGCGCTGTTCAGCCCGCTGGTGGACCTGCTCGAACTCGGCGGGGTGCTGCTGATCATCGGGCTCGGCACCTGGGAGCTGTCCCGGGGCACGATCACCCTGGGCGGCCTGCTCGTGTTCCTCGGGTACCTCAGCCAGCTCTACAGCCCGGTGCGCGGGTTCGGACGGCTGACCAACACCGTCTACGCGGCCTCCGCCGGTGCCGAGCGGATCATCGAACTGCTCGAGCAGGTCCCCGACGTCCGGGATCCGGTGCACCCGCGCCGTTTGGGCCGAGCGCGAGGCGAGGTGGCCTTCGACGCGGTCAGCTTCCGGTACCCGAACACCGAACGCGACGCCGTGCACCGCGTCGCCTTCTCCGTCCGGCCCGGTCAGTCCTTGGCCCTGGTGGGGGCCAGCGGATCCGGCAAGTCCACGGTCGGCAAGCTGCTGCTGCGCTTCTACGACCCGGATACCGGCGCCGTGACCCTCGACGGGCTGGACCTGCGGTCCGTCGAGCAGCAGGAGGTGCGGCACAACATCTCGGTCGTGCTCCAGGACGCCCTGGTGGTGGACGCCAGCGTTCGGGACAACATCGCTTGGGGGCGACCCGGAGCCACGGACCGCGAGGTGGTGCGCGCCGCCCGCGCGGCGGACGCGCACGAGTTCATCACCGCGCTGCCCGACGGCTACCGGACAACGGTCGGAGCGCGCGGCAGCCTGCTTTCGGGCGGGCAGCGGCAGCGAATCGCCATCGCCCGCGCGATGCTGCGCAACGCACCGGTCCTGCTGCTCGACGAACCCACCGTCGGCCTCGATGCGGCGTCCAGCGCGCGGGTGCTGGAACCGCTGCGGCGCCTGATGGCCGACCGCACGTCCATCGTCATCGCGCACAACCTGATGACGGTGCGCGACGCCGACCAGATCCTGCTGCTCGACGACGGCCGGATCGCCGAATCCGGCACGCACGCCCAGCTGATGCGCCGCAACGGCCGCTACGCGTCGCTGTACCGGATGCAGCAGGAAGAGCCCGTGGTGCGGGAGCTGGCATGACCGAAGCAGAGCCACTCCGCCGCGGGCAGGAGCTCGCGCCCGGTTACGCGGTGATCGAGCACATCCGGCGAGGCGAGTGGTACGACACCTACGACGCCTGGAGCGCCCAGCGCTACAGCCGGTGCTTCGTCAAGGCGGTGCGACCGGACCTCGTCGACGACCGCGAGATCAGTGAAAGTCTCGCGTTCGAGGGAAAATTGCTGTTGTCCTGCACCCACCCGTACATCGTTCGCGCCTACGAGATCGCGGAGGCGTCCGACGGAACTCCGGTGCTGATCATGGAGACGCTGGGCGGGGCGACCCTGGACAGCCTGCTCGACGACGGCAAGCGCAAGCTCACCGTCCAGGAACTCGGCCACCTGGGCCTGCAGCTGTGCTCGGCGATCCGCTACCTGCACGACCGCGGGTACCTGCACCTGGACCTCAAACCCGGCAACATCATCGCCGAGTTCGGCCGAGCGCGAGTGCTCGACCTGGGTCTGGCCCGCCCACCGGGGCAGCACCGCGGCGGAGCCGGAACACCGCGCTGCATGGCGCCGGAACAGGCCCGAGGCGGCCTGGTGGGGCCGCCGGCCGATGCCTGGGGCATCGGCCTCGTCCTGTACGAATCGGCCACCGGAATCCAGCCCTTCGACGTGCCGGGAACCGATGAGTTCTCCCAGCTGACGACGACGGCACCACCCGTGCGATCAGCGCGGCGCTTGCCCAAACCGCTGGCCGCCGGGATCGACGGCTGCCTCCGCCCGCGACCTGAGCAGCGCCCGACGCTGCAACGCCTCCACGAGCTCCTCGTCGAGGCGACCGGCGACGAGAACCCGTGAGCCGGCTCGCTGCCCCCTCGGGGCCCGCACCCGGATCCAGGAGGACCGGCTCGAGCACCGGGCGGAGCGTCCGGGGACCGGCCCACGGGGATCACTGCCGACGTGCTGCGACCAGCTGGCCGCGGCGTTCCAGCTTCTGCCAGGGCAGCCGGGCCCCGGCCAGGGCCGTGATCACCGACTGCACCACGATCAGGTACATCAGTTGGCGGTAGACGATCTGCTGCAGCGGAAGGGCGAGCAGCGGCCCCAACCGCTCCTTGTCCAGCCGGAACGCGATCACCCCGGGGACCAGCTGCAGCAGGAGGAAGGCGAACCACGTCAGGGCGATCCTGCCCGCGTCCTCGGTGAACAGGGCGAAGAACGTGGTCACGTCGATGACCGGGGCGATCACCTGCAGCAACACCTGGAAGATGACCAGGTATGGCAGACCCCGGCGGCCCAGCTGTCCCGCCGCGCCGCGTTCGATGACAGCTCGTCGGTGCTTCCAAACGGCCTGCAACGTCCCGTAGCACCACCGGTAGCGCTGCTTCCACAGCTGGCGGTAGGTGGCCGGTGCTTCGGTCCAGGAGATCGCCCGCTCCTCGTAGACCACGCGCCACCCGGCACGTTCCAGGGCCATCGTCAGGTCGGTGTCCTCAGCGAGGGTGTCGTCGCTGACACCGCCGGCTTCCTGGATCGCCGAGCGGCGGAACGCGCCGAGCGCGCCGGGCACCGTCGGCGTGCAGCGCAGCACGTCGTAGACGCGGCGATCGAGGTTGAACCCGGTCACGTACTCGATGTGCTGCCAGCGGCCGAGCAGCTTGCCGCGGTTGCCGACCTTGACGTTGCCGGACACCGCGCCGATGGCCGGATTGGTGAAGTGCCCGACGAGGTGGCCGACGGCGTCGGGCTCGAGCACGGTGTCGCCGTCCACCATGACCACCAGTTCGGAGTTCGCCGCCGCCAGCCCGGTGTTGACCGCGGCGGCCTTGCCCGCGTTCTCCTGCCGGATCAGCCGGATGCGCGGGAACCGCCGTTGCAACCGCTCGACCACTTCGGCGGTCCGGTCCGTCGAGCCGTCATCGACGACGATCACCTCCACCGGGTGCTCGGAGGCGAGGATCGAGCGCACGGTGCTGGAGATACCGGCTTCCTCGTTGTAGGCCGGCACGATGACGCCGACGCGTTGGCTGATCGGCCACGGTGGTTCCCAGCGGCGGGAACGGCGCAGGTGGATCGGCACGATGACCAGTACGAAGACCGCGCGCAGCGCGGCCAACGCGGTCGCCAGCCAGAGCAGCACGCGCAGCGTGTCGGCCAACCAGCTGGACAGCTTGATGATGGCGACCAACATCGTGCCCGCGATCCGTTCCACGATCTGGGCTTCGTTCATCGTGGTGGGCAGTTGGAAGGTCCCGCCGACGGAGTCGACTCGCCAACCGGTCCGCTGCAGCCCGTCCAGCAGGTGGTCCAAAGCCTGCACGGTGCCCGGACCTGCGGTGTCGCGCATCATCAGCACCGCACCGCGGTCGTCGCGAGGTGTCGAGTTCGCCAGCACCGCCGCCGGGTCCGGTTGCCTCCAGTCCTGCGAATCCAGGTCGGCGACCACGACCTGGCGTCCGTGGTTGCCGATCCGCAGGAACGACTTCCACGCTTCGTAGTCCAGCGACCCGGTCGTCGTGTACGGCGGTTGGACCAGGTTCGAGGTGATCCCGGCAGTGCCCGCCAGCACCAGGTCGGTGGCCTGCAGTTCGAGCTGGATTCGCAGGTCGCCGGCCTGCCGGAGGTCGGTGCGGGTGAGGGTTCGGTTGCCGATCTCATGCCCTTCGGCGAGGATCCGCTGGACCAGCGCGGAGTTCTCGGCGGCCTGCGCACCGGTGAGGAAGAACGTGGCGTGCACCCGGTGCTCGGCCAGCACGGCCAGCACCTCCGGTGTCCATTGTGGATCTGGTCCGTCCACGAAGGTCAGCGCCAAGTGCCGGGCGGGCGGGTGTTGCACGACCGGTTCGCGCGGGTCGATGACGGAGCCACCGGCGAACGCGGATTCGGGCACGAACTGCCTGGTCCCGCTCGGCGTGCTTGCCACCCCGGCTCTGTTGAGCAGGACGTCCAAGCCGAGCAGGCCGCATAGCACGAGCAGGACCAGGCCGAGCAGCAGCCAGTGCGCGCGAGGGGTTCGGGGAGTGGGGGAGCGACGCGGCAAAAGCGCTTCCTGTCTCAGGAGTTCGTCTGGGCGGTGGTCGGAAGTGGCGGCGCGGGGGTTCTGGAGTTGAGCATCGCCGAGGCGAGGAAGAGGCCGAGGCAGACCAGGACCAGGCTGGCTGCCAGGAAGAACCGCCGGAACACCCGGCGTCGGCGGCCGCTGCGGTCGACGAAGACGGGGTCCGCGACGTGGCGGATCCGGCGGACCTCGCGGTCCGGCGAGATGTCGAGCGTGGTCTGCCCGGGACGTCCGCTTCGCCGTGCTCGTCCGGTGTGGACGACGATCGAGTCCGGGGAGTTGCGGCGGTGCCTGGCGCGGACTTCGGTCGAGCCGCCGCGGGTTCGCGGGTGGCCTCGGTAGGACATCATTGCTCCGGTCGGTCGGATGTCTTGATCACCTGAATGGATAAGTCGGGACGCCGTACGATAACGTTACGGTTACTTCGAACCGAGGCGCGCGGTTGTCGGGGCGTGTGCGCGTCGCCCGAACGCATGGAGCGAACACACGCAGTGAGAACTTTCTTGCGACGCGCCACCCGACTCCTGTCGTTGCTGCTCGCCGTGGTGGTGCTGCTCATCGCCGCGGCGGTGGTGCAGCTGGAACTTTCCCTGCAGCGCGTGCCCGCGTTCACCGACTACATTGGACGCCCCGCCCCGTCCCGGGCGAACGGGACGAACTGGCTGCTGGTCGGTTCGGACAGCCGGTCCGGTCTTTCCGCCGAGCAGCAGCGCGAGTTGGTCACCGGAGGCGCTGAGGACGCTGCCGGATCTCGCACCGACACGGTGATGCTGCTGCACATCCCAGCCGGTTCGGGCGCGCCGACGCTGGTCAGCTTCCCGCGCGACTCGCTGGTGCCGATCAAGGGCCATGGTCCGGACAAGCTCAACGCGGCGTATTCCTACGGTGGCCCGACGTTGTTGTCCCGCACCGTGGAAGAGGTGACCGGGCTGCGCATCGACCACTACCTGGAGATCGGGCTGGGCGGTTTCGCCGGAGTGGTGGACGCGGTCGGCGGCGTGCGGATGTGCCTGCCGCAACCGATCAACGACCCGAAGATCGACCTGGAGCTGGCGAGCGGTTGCCAACAGCTGACCGGGGCGCAAGCGCTCGGTTTCGTGCGCACCCGGGCGTTCGCGCGCGGCGATCTGGAGCGCGCGGAGCACCAGCGGGCCTTCCTGTCGGCCTTGGTGAACAAGGCGACCAGCCGCGAGGTCCTGCTGAACCCGGTGAGTTCGGTGCCCATGATCTGGGGGCTGGCCTCCAGCGTCAGCGTCTCCGACTACGACCGGCTCGACGACCTCGCACGGCTCGGGCATCGGGTGAGCGGTGCGGGCGGAGAGCTGGTCACGGTGACGGTGCCGACCGGCGGCGGGATGGACATGCCGGGGCTCGGGGAGGTCCTCTTCTGGGACAAGGGGAGGTCGGAGGCGCTGTTCGCGGCGCTCAAGCAGGACCGGCCGATCCCACCGGAGGCGGTGACCGCCGTCCGGTGAGGGGGGCTGGATCGGGTCACGGGGTCTTGGTGAGGAGCTCCATGTTGTGCCCGTCGGGGTCGTCGAAGTAGACGCCCCGGCCGCCCCAGCGGTGGTTGATCTCGCCGGGCTTCTGGTGTGCCGGGTCGGCCCAGTAGGCGATCCCCGCGTCGCGGATCCGGCCGAACGCTTCGTCGAACTCGGCTTCGTCGACCAGGAACGCGTAGTGCTGCGGCTGCACGTCCGACTGGGTCATGTAGTCCAGCGTGATCGAGTTGTCGAGCTCGACCGGCACGAACGGCCCGAACTCGGCACCGACCTCGACGCCGAGGATGTCGGCCAGGAACCGTGCGGATTCGTGCTTGTCCCGAGCCCCGACGATGGTGTGGTTCAGTTCGATACCCATGATCACTCCCCGGCCGGTTGCGAGGTGTTCTGCGCGAAAGCCGGTGGCGCACCGATCGGGCTCAACTGGATGCCGGCCAGCAGCCACCGGTCGCCGCGGCGAACCGCGATGTGGGTGGAACGGAATTCGCCGTCGACCGTATTCCCGCGGTACGCCCCGCGTTGGGTGTGCACGCCGACGGAAATCGCGCAGTCACCGTGATCGCGCACCTCGGCGTCGTGCCAGTCGAGCGACTCGGTGACCAGGTCCCCGGTGCGGTAGCGCGCCAGCCACTGCTCGCGGTCCAGCACGAATCCCAGCGGCCCGACCAGAACGAAGTCTTCGGTGGTCAGCGCGGCGAGCGCCTCGACGTCACCGCGTGCCTCAGCCGAGGCCCACTGCTGTTCGAGCTGGCGGACGCCTTCCTCAGTGGACATCTTCTCGCTCCTGCCGGTCGTCGTTCTCCTGGTGGGCGAATGAGTCGATGTGCGTGCGAACCCAGTCGGCGAAGGTGGTCGGCTGCCGCCCGAGCAGACCGGGCATCGCAGGCAGCACCTGTGCGCCGTCGTCGCTTCCGACCGCGCGGTTGAGGACCGCGTCGACGACTTCCGGCGACATCCCGGAGCGGCGCAGGCCGGCCCGCGTTTCCCCGAGGGACGGTTCGGCCAGTTGGAGGTGCCGGCCGAGTTCCTCGCCGATGATGGAGAGTTCCTGGGCGGGCGTCAGCACTTGCGGCCCCGAGAGCTGGTGAACGGCGTTGCGGTGCTCGTCGGTGGTCAGCGCGGACACGGCGATGGTGGCGATGTCGGCGGGGGCGATCGCAGCCGTCGGCCGGTGCGCGAACGGGATGCGCACTTGGTCGCCGCGCCGGATCATCGGCGCCCAGTGCAAGGCGTTGGACATGAACCGGCCCGGCCGCAGGATCGTGTGGTCGATCCCGGTCGAGACCACGGCCGCCTCCGCCTCCGCGTGCCACCGGTCGATGACGTCGTCGCCCCGGCCCGCGCCGTAGACCGACAGCTTCACGAGGTGCGCGACCCCGGCGCGCTGCGCGGCTGCGGCGAGGCTGATGTCGTGCGTCGGGCGCGGTGCGGTGCCGACCTGCTGCGAGGTCATGAGGAACGCGCGGTCGACGCCGCGGAACGCTTCGTCGAGGCTGGCGGGATCCTCTGCGTCCCCGTAGACCACCTCGACACCGTCTGGTGTGCGGGCCTCGTGCGGCCGTCGCGTCATCGCGCGCACCGGGTGCCCGGCAGCTGCCAGCGCGCTGGCCACCTCCGAGCCGACGTTCCCGGTCGCGCCGGTCACCAAGATCATCGTTCTCCTCCTCGATGTGGTGCGCGGGCATTGATGAGCACAGCGCTGACCAGTGCGCCGACGACGAGGGTCGACGCAGCCCAGAACGCTGCTGGGGCGTAACCGCCGGAGGGCCCTGCTGCGGCGACGGCGACGGTGTTGAGCACTGCCACGCCGATCGATCCGCCGATCTGCTGCGCGGCGTTGACTACGGCTGCGGTGACCCCGGCCTCGCGGGGATCGACCCGGCTGGTGGCCGAGCTGATCGCAGTCGGGAAAACGCAGCCCATGCCGATGCCGAGCAGGATTTCCGCTGGCAGCACGTCGGTGGCGTAGGAGCCGCCCGGGGCCAACCCGGTCAGCAGGCCCAGCCCCGCAGCGGCGACCAGCAGACCTGAGGCGATCAACGCGCGGGGAGCTACGCGGGCTTGCAACCGCGCGGCGAGCAGTTGCGAGCTGGCGAACACCGCAGCCGACAGCGGTAGGAACGCGAGCCCAGCCTGCACCGGGGTGCAGCCGAGCACTTCCTGGAGGTAGTAGGTCAGGAACAGGAAGGTGGCCAGCATCCCGGCGACACCGCACGCGACTGCGAGGCACGCGCCGATCCTGTTGCGATCGCGGAGGATCCGGGGCGGGAGCAGCGGTTCAGGAGTCCGGGACTCCCGCACGGCGAATGCCGCGAGGAGCGCGATCCCGGTGCTGATGGGCACGATCCGCGATGAGTTCTGCGCTGCCCCGTAGACGATCGCGGACAAGCCGCCGGCCGACAGCAACGCGCCGATGAGGTCCAGTCGGGACCGCCGAACAGCGCCCGGCCGGCTGGCGGCGTACCGGGTCCCGAACGCTGCGAGCACGGCGACGGGGACGTTGACGTACAGGCATGCCCGCCAGGTGAGGGCTTCGGTCAGCACTCCACCGAGCACCAGGCCGAGCACTCCGCCGCTGCCCGCGATGGCTCCGAAGATCGCGAAAGCCCTGGCGCGTTCGCGTGGTTCCGAGAAGGTCGTGGCGAGCAGTGCCAGCGCGGTGGGTGCGAGCAGGGCGGCGAACGCACCTTGCAGGCCGCGCGCCGCCACCAGCGTGCCGAAGTTCGTCGCGGAACCGCCGAGCGCGGATGCCGCGGTGAACCCGACCAGCCCCGTGCGGAAGGCGCGAGCGCGACCGAGCTGGTCGGAGAGGCGGCCACCGAGCAGGAGTAAGCTGCCGAAGGCCAGCGTGTACGCGGTGACCACCCACTGCCGCTGCGCGTCGGAGAAGCCGAGGTCGGTCTGCGCGGACGGCAGCGCGATGTTCGTGACGGTGGCGTCGAGCGCGAGCATCAGCTGCGCGACCGAGATGAATGCCAGTGCGGTCCACCGGCGGCGATCCGACCCCGGCAGCTCTGCGGGGGTGCTTGGAGTTGCTCTTCCGTTGGTCATGGGAATCCCCAGTTCCTCAGCGGCGAGTGCAGCCAACGGTAGGTCTCGAATGATTAGATGTCAAACGATTAGTCTTCGATTGGTCTGTGCTAGCTTGGCGGCATGCCTGGACCCGCACATCAGCCGCTGGGGCTGAACCTCGCGCAGACCTCGAAGGCGGTCGGTCGAGCCTTCGACGACGCCCTCGCGGAAGCGGGCGGCTCGGTCCCGGTGTGGCTGGTTCTGCTGTCGCTCAAGACCCGAAAGGTGAGCAACCAGCGAGAACTGGCCGCTGCGGTGGGGATCCAGGGCGCGACCCTGACCCACCACCTCAACGCGATGGAGTCCGAGGGGCTGCTCACCAGGCAGCGAGACCCGGCGAACCGACGAGTTCACCAGGTCGAGCTGACCGAAGGGGGAGAAGCGGCGTTCCACCGCCTCCGGAAGGTGGCGATGTCCTTCGACGAACGACTCCGCGCCGGCATCCCCGAAGGGGATTTGGCTGCTTTCGAACGGACTCTCGCCCAGCTGCGCGCCAACGTCGCTGCGGAGGCTTGAGCCGCTATGCGAGCGGGCGTTCGGCGACCAGCTCCAGAAGGATCTCGGCTACTTGGGCGTCGGTGATCAGGGTGGTGACCACTCCGGAGCGCAGGACCGCGTCGATCGCTCGGGCTTTCGGTTCCGTGTAGCCCAGGGCGATGACTTCTGGGATCTGGGCGAGCTGTTCGTGCGGGATCGCGAGCACGTGGTGGGCCAGGCCCGTTGACATCGCGTTGCCGTCCGCGTCGAAGAGGCGGGCGGCGATCTCCGCCATCGCACCGCGCTCCTCGATCGCGTCCCGTTCCGGTTGGCTCAGGGCGTCGTAGACGGTGGATTCGTCGGGGCGCCACGCTCCGATGCTGACCACGGCCTTGGTCAGGTGGCGGAACTGGTCG
Source organism: Saccharopolyspora oryzae (assembly GCF_027853915.1). Lineage (GTDB taxonomy): Bacteria > Actinomycetota > Actinomycetes > Mycobacteriales > Pseudonocardiaceae > Saccharopolyspora > Saccharopolyspora oryzae. The sequence continues at coordinate 5,056 of NZ_JAQGLA010000008.1, read as the reverse complement.
AAGGTCTCGGCGATGCCCGGCTGGTTGCGGAGTATCTCCGTGGTGCGGCGGTCCGGGAGCACCAGCGGACCGTAGATCGGGTACGCGGACCCGCCGGAGATGTCGGCCAGCCTGCCGACCGTCTCCACCGACCGGTCCCGCATGTCCATGCCCGCCTGCACGCCGCACAACTGCACGATCGGGCACTTCGGCAGCGTGCGGACGGCATCCGCCATGGCGTTGACCGACCGGGCCCAGGACAGGCCGATCACGTCTTCGATGGTGGCGGTCTCGGCGAGCAGATCCGCTGCCAGCGCACCGATCCTCCGGCGCAGCTCGGGGCGTTCGGCCTTGGATTGCGCTCGATTGAGCACCAGGACGCGGCGCAGCCGGTAGCTGGTCCGCACCGCCTCCGACAGCTCGAGGTCGATCGGCACCGGCAGGTCGAACTCGACCCGGACCAGGCCGGTTTCCCGTGCTGCGGTGAGGATCCGGGCCACCTTGAACCGGCTGATCCCGAATTCCTGGGCGATCTCCAGCTTGGATCGGCCCTGGACGAAGAACCGGTGCGCGATGGACGCCGCCGTGACCGTGTCGGTCAGCCTCGCACGGATCTTGCTGATGCTCATATGAGCATTCTAAGGAGAAAATGTTGACGGGATGTGCGGAATCACCCTTCAATTCTCGGCGAGTTGCCGGAACGAACGGCCCGCAGTGCTCATATGAGCGGGTCAGCGGAAGGGGTGTCATGCGCGCCGCGATCATCGACCAGCCCGGTTCGATCAGGGTGGGTGAGGTGCCGGACCCGAAACCCGGCGACGGACAACTCGTGATCAAGGTCGGCGCGTGCGGCATCTGCGGCACCGACCTGCACATCGCCGACGGGCACTTCCCGCCCACGCCCTACCCGATCGTGCCCGGGCACGAGTTCGCCGGTGAAGTCGTCGAGCTCGGCGCGGACGTGCCGGGCGGGTGGAAGATCGGTGACCGGGTGGCCGTCGACCCATCGCTGTTCTGCGGCTACTGCACGCCGTGCCGCTCGGGCCACGGCAATCTCTGCGCGAACTGGAACGCCACCGGCGACACCGTCGACGGCGCCTTCGCCGAGTACGTGGCCATCCCCGCCAGCACTGCCTACCGGATGCCCGACTCCATGACCTGGCAGCAGGGCGCGCTGGTCGAGCCGGTGTCCTGCGCGGTGCACGGTGTGCGCCAGATCGGTGTTGAAGCGGGGGAGCGGTTCCTCGTGGTCGGTGCGGGCACGATGGGGCTGCTGATGCAGCAGCTGCTACAGCGCGGTGGTGCCCAGGTGTCGGTGGTCGATCGCAATGCGGCACGTCTGGAGCGCGCCACGAAGCTCGGCGCGGTCTCGGTGAGCACCGACGTCGCCGAACTCGACCAGCGCTTCGACGCCGCCGTGGACTGCACCGGCGCCGCGCCCGCGATCGAGGCCGCTTTCGACTCGTTGCGCCGCGGTGGCCGGCTGCTGGTGTTCGGCGTCGCCCCGGCCGAGGCGCGGATCTCCCTGTCGCCGTTCCGCATCTACAACGACGAGATCAAGATCGTCGGCTCGATGGCGGTGCTGCACAGCTACGGCGCCGCGCTGGACCTGGTCGCGTCCGGTGCCATCGACACCGACGAGCTGCTCACCGACACGTTGCCGCTGGAGGAGTTCCCCGCCGCGCTGGACCTGATGCGCAGCGGCGCCGGGCTGAAGGTGCAGGTCCTGCCGGGAGGCGTTGATGAGAAGTAGAGCCAAGCTGGCCGTGCTCGCGGTCGTCGCCCTGCTGCTCAGCGGATGCGCGGGAGCCGGGGCGCTCGGTGCGGGTGGGCGAACGCTGGTCGTGGCGATCGTGTCCAACCCGCAGATGGAGGACGCCATCGCGCTCTCCGACCAGTTCGAACGCGACAACCCGGGCATCAAGCTGAAGTTCGTGCAGCTGCCGGAGAACCAGGCGCGAGCGAAGATCACCGCCTCGACGGCCACCGAGGGCGGCGAGTTCGACGTGGTGATGATCAGCAACTACGAGACCCCGCAGTGGGCGGCGAACGGCTGGCTGGAGAACCTGCAGCCCTACATCGACGCCAGCCCGGGCTACGACGCGGACGACTTCATCCCCAGCATCCGCGATTCGCTCTCCCACGACGGATCGATGTACGCGGTGCCCTTCTACGGCGAGTCGTCGTTCCTGGCCTACCGCAAGGACCTGTTCGCCAAGGCCGGGCTGACCATGCCGGAACGGCCCACCTGGGAGCAGATCGCCGACTTCGCCGCTCGCCTGGACGACAAGCAAGCAGGCGTGGCCGGGATCTGCCTGCGCGGCAAGCCGGGCTGGGGCGAGAGCCTGGCCCCGTTCAGCACCGTGGCGAACACCTTCGGCGCCCGCTGGTTCGACGAGAACTGGAACGCGCAGCTGACCTCGCCAGAGTTCCGGGCCGCCGCCCAGTTCTACGTCGACCTGGTGCGCCAGCACGGCGAGGTCGGTGCGTCCAGCGCCGGGTTCACCGAGTGCGGCACTCGATACGGCCAGGGCGAAGCGGCGATGTGGTACGACGCGACGGTCATGGCCGGTACCAACGAGGATCCGGACAGCAGTGAGGTCGTCGGCAAGTCCGGTTACGTGCCCGCTCCGGTGTCGCGCACCGAGACCAGCGGCTGGCTCTACACCTGGTCGCTGGCCATGCCGAAGGTCGCCCAGGACAAGGACGCCGCTTGGCGGTTCATGCGCTGGATGACCGACAAGGACTTCGTGCGCACCGTGGGCACCGAGTTCGGTTGGAACCGGGTGCCACCGGGCTGCCGCCGGTCGACCTACGAGATCCCGGAGTACCAGGAGGCCGCGCACGCCTACGCCGCACCCACGCTGGCCGGGATCGACAGCGCGAACCAGCGGAACACCATGCTGAACCCGGTGCCCTACCCGGGCATCCAGTTCGTCGGGATCCCGGAGTTCCAGGACCTCGGGACCCGGGTCAGCCAGCAGCTCTCGGCGGCCATCGCCGGGCAGATCTCGGTGGACGAAGCACTGCAGCAGTCCCAGGAATACGCCGAATCCGTCGGTGCGGCATACCGGGAGACCAGATGACGCAGACGGCCACCACGACAACCGCAGTCGACCGTTCGACGACTCGCAGACGTCCCGGGAAGTGGTCGCGCGAGGCCTGGCTGCGCCGCGCGCCGCTGATGCCCGCGCTGCTGTTCACCGTCCTGGTCACCCAGATCCCGTTCCTGCTCACGGTGTTCTACTCGTTCCAGTCCTGGAACCTGGTGCGCCCGGGCTCTCGCCACTTCGTCGGTCTGCGCAACTACATCGACGTGTTCGCCGACAGCCAGTTCCGCGGAGCGATGTTCAACACCGTGCTGCTGACGGTGGTGTGCGTGCTGGTGGCGATGTTGCTGGGCCTCGGCTTGGCGCTGCTGCTGGACCGGCAGTTCCTGGGACGCAGCGTGGTGCGGACGCTGCTGATCACGCCGTTCCTCATCCTGCCCGCGGCCGGCGCTCTGCTGTGGAAGACGACGATGTTCGACCCCACCTACGGGTTGCTGAACTTCGTGTTCGGCACCGAGGTCGACTGGTTGTCGGAGTTCCCGCTGGCATCGGTGATGGCGCAGATCATCTGGCAGTGGACGCCGTTCATGATGCTGCTGATCCTGGCCGGCTTGCAGGGCCAGTCCAAGGAGGTGCTGGAGGCCGCGGCGGTCGACGGGGCGGGCCGGTGGCGGACCTTCGCCTCGATCACGCTGCCGCAGTTGGGCCGATACCTGCAGCTCGCCGCGCTTCTCGGGGCGATCTACATCGTGAACAGCTTCGACGCGATCTACCTGATGACGCAGGGCGGTCCCGGTACCGCGAGCACCAACCTGCCGTTCTACATCTACCAGCGGGCCTTCGAGGGTTTCGACATCGGCCAGTCCTCGGCGATGGGCGTGATCGTGGTCGTGCTGACCTTGATCGTGGCGACCTTCGCGCTGCGCCTGATGTTCCGGACCTTCGGCGTGAGCGAGGTGCGATGATGCGGACTGGCAACCCACTCGGCCGCTGGGCGTTGACCGCGCTGACCTGGCTGATCGCGATCCTGTTCGTGTTCCCCGTGCTGTGGATGGTGCTGACCTCGTTCAAGCAGGAGAACGACGCCTACACCAACCCGCCGAAGGTGGTGTTCACCCCGACGCTGGAGCAGTTCGCCGGTGTACTGGAGCGCGGATTCCTGCCGTACTTGGCGAACTCGGCGTTCGTGACGGTGGTGTCCACGCTGCTCGTGCTGCTGCTGGCGGTGCCGGCGGCGTACGTGCTGTCCATCTCCGCCGTGCCGGGGACCCGGGACGCGCTGGGGTTCTTCCTGTCCACGAAGATGCTGCCGATCGTCGCGGCGATCATCCCGTTGTACGTGATCTCCCAGAACCTCAAGATGCTGGACAACGTCTGGGCTCTGGTGGTCCTGTACACGGCGATGAACCTTCCGCTGGCGATCTGGATGATGCGCTCGTTCTTCCTGGAAGTGCCCAAGGAGATGGTGGAGGCGGGGCGGATCGACGGGGCCAAGCTGCCGACGCTGCTGTTCCGGGTGGTGCTTCCGGTGGTGGCGCCCGGCATCGCTGCTACCGCGCTGATCTGCGTGATCTTCTCCTGGACCGAGTTCTTCTACGCGGTCAACCTGACTGCTGCTCAGGCCGGGACCGTTCCGGTCTTCCTAGTCGGGTTCATCACCAGCGAGGGCCTCTACTGGGCGCAGCTCAGCGCTGCGGCCTTCTTGGCTTCTCTGCCTGTGATGATCATTGGTTGGGCCGCTCAGAACCACTTGGTTCGTGGTCTGTCCATGGGGGCGGTCAAGTAGCCCGTTTGGGGCTTTGCTCGTTGAGTGCCGTTGCAGTGCCCGCCCGGGGTTTGGTCCGGGCGGGCACTGCCTTTGTCGGCCGGGCTTCGGAGCTTGTCCTTGCGGATGTCGCTCCGTTTCCTTCGAGGCGGCTTTTCGTTTTCCACTCTTGAGTTTTCAAGGTGCTCGGGGCTTTGTGGAGGTTCCGTTGTTGGTGGGGTCATCCCCGTGATTTCGTGGATTGTGGGGGCTGGGGGGGGGG